>NZ_JBTWEN010000006.1:0-324278 GCF_056958115.1 Agarivorans sp. D1326
GGGCGATGCTCTCCCAACTGAGCTAAGCGACCGAATTTTGTGTTACTAGCAAACCGTTCAAAGAACCATTTACTTTAAATATGGTGGTCGCTACTGGGCTTGAACCAGTGACCCTCGCCTTGTAAGGGCGATGCTCTCCCAACTGAGCTAAGCGACCGTCTTGTGGTGGCGTATTATAGGGTGGTCTGCGTGTGTGTCAACGCAAATTTTAAGGAAACTGACTGCTTGCACAAATTCTCGTCAAAATGCCTATTTAGGCCGCTGTATTGGCCAGAATGTTAGCAAATTAAGCGTATTTTGAGTGTGGCTCTTAGCTAGCGAATTTTGTTGGGTGTGGTAAAATCCGCGCCATTCAACTCGGTCAACTATTTAACTAGAGAATAAACATGACAGTTCGTACTCGCGTAGCACCTTCACCAACGGGTGACCCACATGTAGGTACCGCCTATATCGCATTATTTAACTACTGTTTTGCCAAGCAACATGGTGGCGAATTTATTCTACGTATTGAAGATACCGACCAAGCGCGTAGTTCACGCGAATCTGAACAAGCCATCTACGACAGCCTAAGCTGGATAGGTTTGAACTGGGATGAAGGCCCAGATTGTGGCGGAGCCGCTGGCCCATACCGCCAGAGCGAGCGTAGTGACATATACAAGAAATACGCTCAACAGCTTATTGATGAAGGTAAAGCGTTTTACTGTTTTGCTACGTCAGAAGAGCTTGATGAAATGCGTAAGCAGCAAATGGCAGAAGGCTTACAGCCTAAATACGATGGCCGAGGCTTAAAACTTAGCGCTGAAGAAATTGCTGCTAACCTAGCAGAAGGCAAACCTTACGTAGTGCGTATGAAAATACCTGAGTCGGGTAGCTTTAGCTTTACCGACTATTTACGTGGTGAAGTTGAGATCCCTTGGGAACAGGTAGATATGCAAGTGCTACTTAAAGCCGATGGTTTACCAACTTACTTCTTGGCTAACGTTGTAGACGATCACTTAATGGGCATTACCCACGTATTCCGCGGTGAAGAATGGTTAAACTCTGCGCCAAAACTGCTGAAGTTATATCAAGACTTGGGTTGGGAAGCGCCAGTGCTTGGTCACATGCCGTTGTTGCGTAACCCGGATAAGAGCAAGCTAAGTAAGCGTAAAAACCCAACCAGCGTAAATTACTATCGCAAGATGGGCTTCTTGCCAGAAGCAATGCTTAACTATTTAGGCCGCATGGGTTGGTCTATGCCTGATGAGCGTGAAAAATTCACCTTGGCAGAAATGATTGAGCATTTCGATATGAAGCGTGTATCGCTTGGCGGTCCAGTATTTGATGTAGAAAAACTGAAATGGTTAAACGGTTTGTGGATCCGTGAAGAGCTAAGCGATGAGCAGTTAGCTCAACGTTTAGTTGAGTGGGCTTACAACCAAGAAACCTTGATGAGCATTATTCCGCAAGCAAAAGCGCGTTTAGATGTATTAAGTGACTTAGCACCGCTTGCTGGGCACTTTGTATCGGGCATTCCAGAATATGCACCTGAGCTGCTTACCGCAGGTAAACTTGAAGAAGAGCAAGTTCGTAGTTTGTTGCAGATGTTTATTTGGCAATTAGAAGAGCAGCGTCAATGGGACAAAGACACGGTATTTGCGGTAGCTAAGCAATTATCTACTCATCTAGACGTTAAAATTCGTGATTTCTTAGAGCCTATTTTTGTGGCAGTTACTGGCAAAACCAGTTCTACCTCGGTAGTTGATGCTATGGCTATTCTTGGTTCAGACATGAGCCGAGCACGTTTACGCTTTGCACTAAGCCATATTGGCGTCAGTAAGAAGCAAGCTAAGTCGTTAGATAAAGCATATCGCGCATACAAAGCTAGCTGGTAAACCGCCGTTAATACTTAAAAAGCCAACGCTAAGCGTTGGCTTTTTTATTTCTTAGCGTAAATAGTTTGTTTATACCAATAACATGCTGCCACAAGCCGCAAGCAGTAAACCTAGTGCCAGCAAGAACTGCAATTGAAGTCTAATACTCATCGTGTTCCTATATTATGCATCAGTAGATAACTCATCTTGCATCAAGCACTGTAGCGATTACCTTGAATTGCTTCACAGTTTGTTTTTTGACCAGTGCTTATACATTAAAAACCTTCTTTAGATCTCATTTACATTGCGTTTCAATGCCAATTTTGTAACCAAATTGACACAATGGTATAACATGCTGAAAGCCTAGTTTAGAGCCAAAGTTGCTAAGCCTATTTGTAAGATGCTTATTCACAAATGACTTATTTATAAATAAAGTCTTGAGCATCTAGTATTTGGCTTTTTTTTTGCTATTGTTGTGGTTGCACTAAGCTTGATTGTGGATATTAAGCAATAAGTTATGACTGAGTGAACATGAATAAGTTTGAAGCAAGGAACGCTTTAGCACTTGGTTAAGTGAAATCAACTAAATTTGGTTTTTAGCATAAACCAATAGTGATCGTTACAAGGAGATTCGATGTCTATTAGTAGTCAGTTAGATCAAGATTCAGGTCAGCTTATTATTAGTGTGGCCGGTAGGTTTGATTATTCTTTGCACCGTGACTTTAGAGCTTGCTACGAGCATGTATCGGTAGAGGGAATTCAGCTCATTCTTGACTTAAGCAGTGCTGATTATATGGATAGTTCTGCATTAGGTATGATGTTATTGCTCAAAGAACATGCTGAAAAAAGCCAAGCTGAAGCCCTTACTATTCGTAAACCCTCACCGGCAATTTTAAAAATTTTAGAAATAGCCAACTTCGATAAACTACTTAAAATCGAAAATTAGTGTTTGAAGTTGATACGCTAAGTTTTCTTAACAAGGCGGTTAAAGGCACAGCCCTAGTGGTTGACGATACCCGCATAAATCGTTTGTTGTTGGGGAAAATACTTAGTGATATTGGCTATCAGGTGGTATTTGCTGAACATGGCCGAGAAGCGGTAGAGCTGTTTCAGCAGCAAAATATCGATATTGTGTTCATGGATGTATTGATGCCAGTAATGGATGGTTATCAAGCAACCGCCGAAATTAAACGTTTAAGTACTCAAAAATTTACCCCAGTTTTATTTGTTACCGCGCAAAATGAAGTGGATGCATTGGTTAAGTGCATTGCCTGTGGCGGAGACGACATTCTATTTAAGCCTGTTCATCAAGCGGTACTCAAAGCAAAAGCCCTTGGCTTTGAGCGTACTAGAGCTATTTACAATGAAATAAGCCGACTGCATAACCAGCTTCAAGAGGAAGAAGAGCTAGCCGAGCGAGTATTTAGTAGCGCGGTGGCTAACTCACATTGTGCCGACCAAGAACTGCTTGTATCGCTAGATAGCGCGTCTACCTTTTCCGGAGATGTTGTTTTTGCAGAGTATCGCCCAAATGGCGACATTCATGTTTTGCTGGGTGACTTTACCGGGCATGGTTTGCGAGCAGCAATAGGTGCAATGCCAGTTGCCGATATTTTTAGAGGCATGACCCGCAAAGGTTACACTGGAGAAGCCATTCTTCGGCAAATTAACCGTCGCCTGCATCGCTTATTACCCACTGGTATGTTTATGGCCGGTATATTTGTAGAGCTCTCGCTTCAGCAAAAATCTTTAACGGTTTGGAATGGCGGCATGCCAGAGCTACTTGTTTACAATACTCAACAACAGAGTATTCGTGAGCGCCTAAGATCTGAATCAATTCCTCTAGGTATTCAAAACGAAGTAGAACTCAACCTTAAAACGCTACCTTGGTTACCCTATGACCATGTGGTGTTATTAAGTGACGGGGTGACCGAAGCGCTTAGTGTTAGTGGCGAGATGTTTGGCGAACAGCGTTTAATAAATGCAATTACTGATAAGGCGAGCCATCCCTCTTTTATTGCCAGTATTCAGCATGCACTAGAAGGATTTTGTGAAGGTGCTGAGCAACTCGATGATATCAGCATGGTAGAAGTGCCCGACTTATTAAATAGGCCAAACCAACACGCAGCCGATACTTATAACGCTGGTCCACTGGCTGCAGGGCAATGGAGTTGGCAACTAGAGTTAGACGCTATCAGTCTTAAAAAATTTACGCCTATCCCCCTATTGATGACCACCTTGCAAGAGCTGTCGGTACACCAAACCGACCGCAATATTTTATTTACCGTAGTCAGTGAATTGTTTAATAACGCCTTTGAACATGGCGTATTAGGGCTAGATTCGGCGATAAAAACTTCTGCTAGTGGTTTTGAAGAGTATTATCGCCAGCGTAAACGCAGAGCCAAACAACTTACCGAAGGCTCGGTAAACATTGCGATTGAATTTGATGGAAAGCAGACTCGACAATTCACTATTCAAGTTGCTGACAGTGGCAATGGGTTTGAAGCCTCACAAGTTGCTGAAAAAAGTGCTGAACAGCAATACTCGGGCAGAGGCTTGCGTTTGGTTGAGTCTCTTTGCGAAAGCATGACGTTTAATCCGCAAGGCAACTGCGTTACTGCGGTTTACCGCTGCCAACATTAAACAAAATTCTATAAATGGTCTTGAATTGTTGGCTAAATGAGCAAGTGGCTCGTTTCTTAGTAAAAACGGTTGACACTCTAGTTCCCGCTGCTTAGAATTCTGCTCGCTTTCGGCAGATATTGTGTTGAAAGCAGTGTGATTTTGGGGCTATAGCTCAGCTGGGAGAGCGCTTGCATGGCATGCAAGAGGTCCGCGGTTCGATCCCGCGTAGCTCCACCAATTCACACCCTACCGTATATCGGGGCTATAGCTCAGCTGGGAGAGCGCTTGCATGGCATGCAAGAGGTCCGCGGTTCGATCCCGCGTAGCTCCACCAATTTTCCTTCTTATTCTGTATCGAACAACTAACAGTAGTTGTAATTTTCTGTTGCTATCTATTGTTGCTTTAAGCCGCTACTTACTACACTCAAAGTCTGATGTATTACCTTGAGTACCGCTTATGTTTATCCGCAATCTTGGTTTACCATGCTTATTGGTCGCTGGTTTAGCGGCCTTTACGACAGCCTCTTTAGCCGAACCTCTACCCACTCGAGACCAAGCTGCACAAGCTTTAGCAGCAAGTTATAACCAGCAGCAACGCCAGTTCATGATTGAGTCGGTTAATGCTACTGCCAGCGCTCAAGGAGACTTGGTTCACTACCACTTTACTTTAGCCGAACAAGGCTCTAGTGCTAAAGACATCGAACTGCTTGCCCAACAAATAAGGGCCGATATCTGCAAAGTCGACCAGCAGTCTTTGTATCGTGGGGTAAGAGTTAAACTGGTGATAAACGCTAGCAATGGAGACTCACTGTATCAAGCCATTCAAAGTGACAACGACTGCTCACGTTTGCCCTATTAACATCTCACAAAAAAAACCAAACAATACCATCGCTAAAACGGTTAATTCTTCTTAGCTAAGGAATTGACCGCTTACTTGTTTACTTATCGTCTATCCTCTTGATAAGACGTGTGAATTGAGGAGTGTTAAGTATGTCTTTTACCAATACCATCGAGTCAATGTGTCCAATTGCTCGCGGGCCCGACCATCGAAACTCACCGATCCCAATGGAAGGAAAGTGGGTGAACGCCATTGAAGTTACCGATATTTCAGGTTTATCAAATGGGGTGGGTACATGCGCGCCTCATCAGGGGGCAACCAAGGTTTCCATAAATGTTAAAAACGGCATCATTGAAGAATGCTTAATTGAAACTGTAGGCTGCTCTGGTATGACCCATTCAGCGGCAATGGCATCAGAGATCTTGACCGGGAAAACCTTGTTGGAGGCCCTGAATACCGATTTGGTCTGTGATGCAATTAATGTCGCTATGCGTTCTATTTTTGAAAATCTCGCTTATGGACGCAGTCAAACCGCGTTTTCTGAAGGGGGCCTGCCTGTTGGAGCCGGCTTAGATGATTTAGGTAAGGGCTTGCGTTCGCAAGTAGGCACAGCCTATGGCACCAAAGCGAAGGGGGCTCGTTATTTAGAACTAGCAGAAGGTTATGTTACACGTATGGCCTTAGACGAAGACAACGAAATCATCGGCTACGAGATAGTGCAAATGGGCAAAATGATGAGTGCAATTGCCGATGGTGTAGACGCGAATCAAGCCTTAAATGACAGCAAATCTCATTATGGGCGCTTCGAAGATGGCGTTCAATATGTTGATCCGCGAAAGGTATAGGGAGCAGTATCATGGCAGAATTTGAAGGAAAAGAGCGCCGAATTGAGCGGATTGAGCAAACCTTAGCCCAGTATCAAATTGAATCGTTGGAAGCGGCTCGAGAGCTGTGTCAGTCTCGCGGGTTTGACCCACATGACATTACCTTAACCACTCAACCAATTGCTTTCGAAAATGCCGCTTGGGCTTATGTATTGGGCGGAGCCATTGCAATTAAAAAGCAAGATAAAACCGCTGAGCAAGCTGCTCTCTCTATAGGTGAGGCCTTGCAAAGTTTTTGTGTGCCAGGCTCGGTAGCCGACCAACGTAAGGTGGGCTTAGGGCATGGCCAACTTGCTTCTCGCTTGCTTTCTACTCAGTCAGATTGCTTTTGCTTCTTGGCTGGCCACGAGTCTTATGCCGCTGCAGAAGGGGCGATTAAAATCTCTGAATATGCAAACCAAGTAAGAAGCAAACCGCTGCGCCTGATTCTTAACGGCCTTGGTAAAGACGCCGCCTATATGATTGCGCGTATGAACGGTTTTACTTACGTGCAAACGCAGTTTGATTATCAAACCGGCGAGCTCAATATCACTCGTGAAAAAGTGTTTGGTAAAGGCCATCGAGCCACTATCCGCTGTTATGGCACCGACGACGTGGTTGAAGGTGTGGCAGTCATGCATCACGAAGGCGTGGATATATCAATTACTGGTAACTCTACCAACGCAGCGCGTTTTCAGCATCCGGTTGCGGGCACCTACAAAAAAGAGCGCTTGTTACTGGGCAAAGAATACTTCTCTGTAGCTTCTGGCGGTGGTACTGGGCGAACCATGCACCCGGATAATGTTGGTGCAGGGCCAGCTTCCTATGGGTTAACCGATACCATGGGTAGAATGCACTGTGATGCTCAATTTGCGGGCTCTTCTTCAGTACCGGCGCATGTAGAGATGATGGGCTTAGTCGGCATGGGCAACAACCCTATGGTGGGGGCTAGTGTTGCGGTGAGTGTGGCGGTAGAGCAATCGCAGTAAACGGCAGGTTCCGCAAAAATTATATTAAAGCCACCTATTGGGTGGCTTTTTAGTGTTAGTGAACTGCTAGTAAATATTTTGTTTCGTTCGAGTGCACATAAGAAACTTGAACGCTAATAACAAAAGGCTAATCGAGCTAGTTTGGGGTATGCCATAATTGTTTGATTGATTTTAATCCCTTTTTATTGCCGCTTGCTTAGCGATAGAGTGAAGGCTGTAAAATGATAATTGGAGAATGAATGAGCGATAAAGTTGTAGAGCAAGCAATCGATAATGTCAGAAAGAAGTCTAAAGGGCACTCCACACCAGGTAACTACCGAGTAACCATAAACTTTCATCCCGATCGTTATACCACCACAGGTATCCCTTTACTGCTTGCAATCGCTCAAGATGGCTGTTTGAAATCTCAGTTTGAAACGGCAACTAGCAACGGCGGGCTTAGTGCTTATAAGGGCGGCGAGCGCTGGCTATGGGAGCAAAAGGCATTTGATGGCGCTTATAATAACGCCGATAATAGTCTTAGGCCTAAATATGGCGCACTTAACTTTCGAGAGTATCAAACAGGTGCTTCTTGCCGATTTGGCTCTGCCTATTTTGAGTTAAAGCCACAGGTACTAGAACGCACTACCTTTTGTTATCCCGACAGCTACTTTACTCCCGAAGACTTTGCTGTGTGTAGCCAGTTAGATAGTCTTATCGACAAAGCGAATGCCTCAAATGACGACTTGCTTGATGATTATATCGAAGCGCACATTCACGGAGTTCTATCGATAAAAGATGATATTGAATGTTTGGTACTTGATCCCTGTTATCACTCTAGCGTTGTTGAAGAGCATGCCTTAAAGCTAGGTGTTCCCGTTAAATGGCATAAAGGCTTTGAACTGAGTCTTGAGAGTATGAGTCTTTATCCAGATTATCGAGGACAGCGTTTTATTGAGCTAGCTAAAGAGATTGCGCAGAACGGGATTATTAACCCAAGGTTGCTAGGGCTAGCGATAACTCAACAGGCTTACGACGAACAAGACATAAAGAAAATCTGGCACTACCTTGCTAGGTTTGGGTATTCATCTACTTTAAGCATTACCTCTGCGTAGTAGTTAAACAAGCAAAAGGCTTAGCATCGCTGCTAAGCCTTTTGGTACCTATATAACTTACTCGTAATCAGAGGCATAGGTGTCTTCGTAAGAGTGCGAGTAGAACTCAAATAGGTTACCAAACGGGTCTTCTAGGTAAACCATTTGTGCTTGCTTAGAATCATCTTCTGGGTGATAACGGTGAATGTCCATGCGCACTTTACCGCCAAATTCTTCAACACGTTTGATTGCTGAATCAAACTGCTCTTTGGGTAGCTGTAAACAGAAATGGAAGATGCCAAGGCGAGAGAAGTCTACTTCGTGACGCTCATCGCGCTCTTTCATTTCAAACAGTTCCACTCCAATACCGTCAGAAGTCACAAGGTGGGCAATATTAAAACCTTTGAAGCCTTCACCAAATACTGCGATACACATGCGACCGATTGCAGATTCGCGCTCTTCAATTACTTTAGTGTTATTCATTACAATGCGAAGGCCTAGCGCTTTAGTGTAGAACTCTACCGCTTTGTCCATATCGCCAACCATGATACCTACGTGATTCATTTTCATAATTCTTCTCCAAACCTTAATTTGTAAACTGTTGCGTTGTTTTGCTTCGATGGAGAAAGTATATGCAGCTCGGCAAATTTTATGAAATTATTAAAAATTATTAATTTGATAATTTTTTGTTATCTAATTTGAAGCGGAAGACAAGCCGCGTTGTAGAGTTATTGGGGGCGAATCTAGCCGTGTTTAGCTTAGTTGAATAGCAGCTTTATCGCGGCAAACAAAATAAGCACTCTAATTGCCCAGGTCATTTGTTTTAAGTTTATCTTTTTGAGTATAAGAAAACCCAAGGCGCAACCAACTAGCAGACTAGGCAGTGCACTTAAACTGGTTTTTGCTGTTTCTATGTTGAGCAAGCCAATACTGATTAGCATAGGAACCTTGGCTACGTTAACTAAGCCTGCTACCCAGGCGCGAGTGCTTACATAACTGGTTTTACCTAGTTGTTGCTGCATCATATATAAACTTATTATTGGACCAGCAGAATTGGCGGTCATGCTAATAAAGCCGGCAAATACGCCGCTGCCAGCAGCTACCGCGGGTGTTTTCATGCATTGTGAGTTACTGCGTTCCAAGTAGATACTTAAAACCAGCATACCAAGAATGATAGAGCCAATAGCTAGGGTAAATTCGCCAGGGTCCAAATAAGAGAGCAGCAGTGCACCAAGCCCACAGCCCAACACCATAAATACCAACAAACGCAGTAGAATTCGCCATGCTATTTTGTGGCGATATACCGCCATGGTGAGAATGTCGGTGAGTAAAAACATTGGGATGAGTATCGCCAGTGCTTGCCCATCGGGATAGGCGATGAGTAACAAGGGCAAGATAAGTGCGCCCATTCCTCCAATAGAGAATTTAGAAATTCCGGTTAATAAAGCAACTAGGTGCAAGATGATGATTGTGCTATCCACTTTACCTCTTTCAATGTAAGCCATTGAGCTTGTGAATGTGCTGCGCAGAATAGCAAATGCCATGAAAGATAAATAATCACTTATTTGGATAATCTTGATTGTATTTATCTATATAGATTAAGCTGTTTGTAAGGGTATCTATATCGAGAGTGAGTATGAATCATGAGCAGCTACGCGCCTTTGTGAGTGTTGCCCAACTGGGAAGTTTTCGGGCAGCAGCGCAGCATTTAAATAAAACTCAACCTACCTTGAGCGCTTCGGTTAAAAGCTTAGAGCAGCATTTTTCTATTACACTGTTTAATCGCTCTAGTTATCGCCCCACACTTACCGCAGAAGGAGAGCGATTTTTAGTTAAAGCCAAAAGTTTGCTTAAACAAGCTAATGAGTTAGAGCTGTTAGGCCATGAGCTTGCGCAAGGCGCCGATCCGGAGCTTGCTCTCACCCTAAGCCCAATGTGCTATTTGCCACCGCTGGTAAGCAAAATAGAAGCTTTTTCAAAACACTACAGTAAGTTGCAACTTAACTTAGACTCTGGCCATTTATCGGGCATTTTAGAGGCCTTGTTAAAACAACAATCCGATCTAGCCTTGGCACCCAACATAGGCTTAGATGGCCGCTTTGATTTTGTAGAAGTAGGCAAAGTTGACATGATAACGGCAGCGGCACCACATTTGTTTGAGCAGCGCGAGCAAGTGCTTAAACAAAGCATGTTGCGTAACAAACCACATATTTTATTGGCTGATTCTGGCTCCGAGGCTCGCTCAGACAATATTAATGTGATTGCTGGCGGCCAACGCTGGTATGTTAATGATTATCATCTGAAAAAGGAGTTGCTGTTAGCGGGCTTAGGTTGGGCAAGAATGCCCGAGCATATTGTGCAGCAAGAGCTAGAGCAGGGCTTATTGGTAAGCTTGAAAGTAGAGCAATTTGCTTATAGTAGCCAAGTGCCCATTTATTTAATCAAGTTGCGTGAGCGCGCAGATAAAGAGATTGTGCGGGCGTTTTGGCAGCAATTTAGTTGAAGATGTTGGTGTAAGACAGGCAAACAAAAAGGGAGCTTAAGCTCCCTTTTTAGTCGCTTAATTCAAGTTCTCGTTAAAGAACCATCGACAAAAACTGCTGCAGCCTTGGGTGGCTAGGCTTATCGAAAAAGGCTTCTGGCGTAGCTTCTACTAAGAGCTCGCCATCTTCCATAAACAATACTCGGTCTGCCACTTCACGGGCAAAACCCATTTCGTGGGTAACTACCACCATTGTCATGCCGTCGGCAGCGAGGCCTTTCATTACATCTAATACTTCGCCTACCATTTCTGGGTCAAGCGCCGAGGTGGGCTCGTCAAACAACATAATGTTAGGTTGCATCGCCAGAGCTCGTGCAATCGCCACGCGCTGCTGCTGGCCGCCAGATAGGTGAGAAGGGTAGTTGCCCATTCTATCTGCTAAACCTACTTTAAGTAGCAAGGCTTTGGCTTCGTCTTCGGCTTGTTGTTTGGGGCGTTTGGCCACTTTAAGTGGCGCTAACATTACATTGCCTAAGGCTGTTTTGTGTGGGAACAAGTTGAAGTTTTGGAACACCATGCCTACTTCTTCACGCAGGCTATTAATGTTGGTGCCTTTAGCGTACATATCGGTACCATCAATATGAATGGTGCCGCTGCTTACGGTTTCTAGCTGGTTTAAGGTACGCAAAAACGTTGACTTACCCGAGCCAGAAGGCCCCACAATCACCACTACTTCGCCACGGTTTACCGTTGCCGATACGTCTTTTAATGCGTGGCAGCCATTGGGGTAAATTTTGTTTATGTTCTTTGCAACAATCATGTCGTTGCCTTGGTAATCTTTAGTCACTGGCAGCTAACCTCTTTTCTAAGCGTTGAATAGCCCAAGACAGGCTGCTGGTAAGTACCAAGTAAAGTAGGGCTACAGTAAACCATACTTCAAAAGGTGCAAAGCTACCGCTAACTACTTCACGACCGGCTTTGGTTAAGTCAGTAATGGATATCACTGATACCAATGAAGAATCTTTAATCAGGTTAATAAACTGGCCCGCCATTGGTGGCAAGGTTCGCTTAAAGGCCTGCGGTAAAATCACGTTCACCATGGCTTGTGGGTAGTTCATACCCAAAGAGCGGGCGGCTTCCATTTGGCCTTTAGGAATAGATTGAATACCTGAGCGGATGATTTCGGCTACGTAGGCAGCAGTAAACACCGATAAAGCAATTACACCTGCAGTAAAACGTTCTAAGTCGAATACGGTGCCAATGAAGAAGTACACAATGAAAATTTGTACCAGCAGTGGTGTGCCGCGAATAATTTCAATATAGGTGATAGACAGCTTACGTAGCGCTGGGTTGTCGGCGATACGCATTAAGCCAATCACTAAGCCAAGCAAAATGGCAAATACCAATGACCATAATGAAATTTTAATCGTAACAATTAAGCCTTCGGTGAGCGGGCCAATTCGCCACTCTTCAGAGGAGGCTAGTTGGTCGCCTTCAAATACTAGGTCACCTTCGTATACTGAGATGTTTTCAAACTCAGCGAGATTTACTAATACCTCGCCACCATCAGACACTAGTTGCAGCTGGCCTGCTGCATTACTTTCAATACTGCCGTCTTGCGGCGCAGTAATGCTGGCTGCTTCGTTATTTACGATGTAAGGAACAACACGTTGCCAGTTCCAGTTATAGTCAATTTTTTCGCCCGACAGATAAATGAGTCCGCATAGGCTAAGTAAAATGGCAACAAAAACACCATTCCACAGAATTTTGCTTGCTTGAGTTTGCATCTGAAGCTCTTTTATTAAAATTTGGTTTTACTTTACTAAGCACGCTTAAGGCGCGCTTAGTAAAGAAAAGTGGCTGCTAAGGGCAGCCACTTAAGTCTTACTATTGAACTTGTTTTAACCAAGCGTCGTCTTTAAACCACTTGTCGTAAATGCGGTCGTAGGTGCCGTCACCTTTAATTTGACGCAAGTAACCGTTCAAGAAGTTTAAGAAATCAGGATCGCCTTGGCGAACAGCCCAACCTAGTGGTTCAAAAGTGAACGGTTGATCTAGGTGAGTTAGTTGACCTTGGTTTTCTGCCGCGTAAATCGCGTTAAACGGTAAGTCGTAAATGAAGGCATCGGCTTTGCCGTTAGTCACTTCTAGTACCGCTTCAGATTGGGTTTCAAATAGGTTTACTTTAGCTTTAGGAATGTAGCGCTTAATTGCACCTTCACCAGTAGTACCTAATTTAGTTACCACAGTGTATTGGTCGCTGTTTAGGTCACGGTAGCTGGTTACTTTGCCTTCTAATTTAGGGCTAAGTAGGATTGATTGGCCAATGACTACGTATGGGTCTGCAAAGTTAACTTGCATGTTACGTTGTGGCGTAATGGTCATGCCGCCCATAATTAGGTGACACTTACCAGTAAGTAGGGTAGGAATAATGCCGTCCCAAGCGGTGTTTACTGGTACGTATTTAACGCCCATTGCACGCGCCATTTGCTTACCTAAATCAATATCAAAACCAATGAACTGGCCGTTTTTGGCCTTCATTTCAAATGGCATGTAGCCCGCATCAAAACAAGCGCGTAGCTCGCCAGATTCGGTGATTTCTTGTAGCAATGTTTGCTGAGCAAAAGCAGCACTTGATAACAGTGTTACTGCGGCAATCGCAGATTGAATGACACGTTTCATAATGGTCCTTGTTGTGTTTTTAATTCGTTATTTTTATTGAGTTCATATTCTGCACTATCCTTGCAAAACAGCGTGAACCCTTAGTGTTTCAGGGAAGTTATAGCAGAATACACTAGAAAAAAATAGCGGCGGTTTTTTGCATCTTGTTTACAAAATAAACGATGCTTTCAAGTTTAGTTAGCCGCATGGACGTCTAAATGCCCGCAAATTAAGGCTTTAGTCGTGCTGCTTGTTTAACTGTTTTATTTGTTATTAACGATAAAAAAATTTTAAGCCACAAAGAAAATCTATGGTTATCAAGGCTAAATGTAGAATATTTAGGCAGTGCTAAATGAGCAGAACGCTAAAAAATAGGTACTAACTGGTAGGGCTGTTACTTGCAGTTTTAAGCGACAGCCCCCATGCTGAGGTAAGATCTAAACTCTTGTATGGAAACAGGAATGGCTGATAGTTTTTTATTATTTGAGCCCGACGCCAGCGACATGGTGAGTCAAAAGCTCGTTCCGCTGTTCGATGATGTAATATTGCCAAAAATGTGGGATGCGAACCAACCGCCCGAGTTTAAAGCCGAAAGCTTGGTTTATTGTTATCTCAGTGATGAAAGCTTAACTACTGTCATTGGGCTTGCTGTGGAGCAACAATGGGTGGTTGCGGTATTGCCTCACCCTAAAGCAAACCATGCCCGCCGGGCTTTTAGTTTGGCTAACTCTCCAGAGAAAGCATTGGCGGAGTTTCAGCAAGCCGAAGCCACAAAAGTAGATGTGCTGCGTTGTAACCAACAAGTAGTGTTAAATCACTTAGTGGTAGGGCATAGCTTTAACCTGCGACCTGGCGGGCACAATGCCTCGTGGCGACAGCGCATTGCCCAGACTTGGCAAAATATTCGAAAAATTGGCGATATTAAACCGCAAAAACTCAGCTTAACCACTGGCAGTGACACCTGTTTAGAAACCTCGTTAGTGGGGCTAGTCATTATTGAACATGCCCAAGGCTCAATGTTATCTAAACGAATACTCACCGATACTCACTGTAACGACGGCATGTTAGAAAGCATGCTGCTAGCACCTCGCAGCATAATGGAAATGTTCCGCTTTTTAGTACTTGCTATGTTTGGCCGAGTGGTTAAAAAGCCGCGCTTTCTTAGTTTAATTAAGTCTAAATCGATACAGGTTAGCGGTGAGAGTGAACTGGAGTACTGGCACGATGGCATCCTCTCAAAAGCCAATAGCTTAACCATTGACTGCGAACACCGCGCCTTGAGTATATTGCCCTCTGCAGACATGCTCTGCCAAGACAGCGCCGCTGCAGTAAAAGAGAGCCGCAAAATTGCCAACTTGCCGGAGGGCGAGGCGATAAATGCCTTAGCAGCTAAGCCATTGCCTTGGATTGCCCATGCTGCCAAAGAAGAATTCAAAGACCTTTACCAGCTGTTACGTGACAACGCCACTACCTCGCCGGCCTTTTTAACCTTAATGGTATTATCTACGTTGTTAGCTACCATTGGCCTATATGCCAGCTCGGCACCGGTGATAATTGGTGCGATGATCTTAGCGCCGTTAATGGCGCCGATTATTTCGCTTTCTATGGCGCTTACTCGCCAAGATCCCAGTTTAATGACCGCCAGTTTAGGTACTTTGTTTACTGGCTTGTGTGTGGCCTTGGGCTTTGCTGCAAGCGCCAGCTTTATTATTCCAATGGAAGTGATTACGCCCGAAATCTCGGCGCGCCTAAGCCCCAATTTACTTGATTTAGGAGTGGCAATTATCTCCGGCATTGCCGGTGCTTATGCCCATGCGCGAATTGATGCGGCCAAAAGCTTGGCAGGCGTTGCTATTGCGGTGGCGTTGGTGCCGCCTTTAGCGGTAACTGGCATAGGCTTAGGCTGGCTTAATATTGGTGTGGCATCTGGCGCCTTTTTGTTGTTTTTAACTAACTTAGCCGGGATTGTATTTTCGGCCGCTTTAACGTTTTTGGCCTTAGGTTTTGCCCCGTTTACCCGCGCCAAAAAGGGGCTTGGCATCGCTTTAGTCGCAGTGACCCTTGTGAGTATTCCTTTGGTATTTAGCTTTAACCGCCTATCAGAAGAAGCACAAATAGTGCAGCGTCTACAAGGTAAAACCTTTAACCAGGTATTACTGCGAACAGTGCGCGCCCAAAGCACCGTGCCGCTCACTTTACATTTGCAGTTGGTTAGTGAACATTCACTAAACGACCAACAATTAGATGGGCTTAAAGCGCGCATTGAACAAGAGCTTGGGCGTAGCTTCCAGTTAGAAGCTTCAATCATTATTCGGCGTTAATGTCTTTTGTTATTGCTCTGAATATATTTCTAAAAAGGCTATAAGTGATACAACATATAGCCTCTTTCTTACTCCTACTTATAAAGCGCCTAAAGGTTGGTTGGTCAAACTGGTTTTACTATTAACAAGGCCATTGCAATTTACCTTGAACATAAAATCAAAATAAGCCTTGAATTACAGTTATGATATAACGTAACATTTGTCGGCGGGTTATTTTTAACCAAGTAAAACAAAATGTGAGCAAATTTATGATGCAAATTGATAGCGTTATTCAACATGCCGAGCAACACTGCAAGCAACGAGGTGTTCGCTTAACCACCAAACGCAAACAGGTGTTATCTGGCTTGGTGCAGTCAAACAAAGCGCTCTCTGCTTATGAACTCACCGATTATTGTAAGCAACTATTCGACCAAAGCATTCCTGCCATGTCGGTGTATCGCATCCTTGATTTTCTAGAAACCGAGCACCTTGTGCACAAACTTAGCTTGGCCAATAAATATGTCGCTTGTGCGCATATTTGCTGCAGCCATAGCCATGGGGTACCGCAATTTTTGATATGCGGTAAGTGCAGCAAAGTAAAAGAAATCAGCATCGCAGCTTCAACCATTAATGAGCTAAAACAAAATGCTGAGCAGGCTGGTTTTACCTTAGTTAGCCAGCAACTGGAAATGAACTGCCTATGCGAAGACTGTATTCAGCAAGCGGCTTAATTTAATCAACATTTAAAACAAGGAAAGTTAATGAAAGTCACTCAAGCAATCGGCGATAAGTTCGCCATCGGTTTATCATTTGCGTGCGCCATTCATTGTTTGGTGTTACCTCTGTTGTTTGTCTTAGTTCCCAGCATGGTTGCGCTACCTTTACACAACGAGGCTTTTCACCTTTGGATGGTCGTAGCGGTTATACCCATTAGTGCTTATGCACTCACCATGGGGTGTAAACAACACAAACGAACCAAAGTGCTGCTATGGGGTATTGCAGGTTTGGCTCTATTGATTTTGGCAGTCGCCCTTGGTGAAGACCGTATTGGGGAAATTGGCGAAAAATCGCTTACCTTGTTAGGCGCAACGTTAGTAGCTGTTGGCCACTGGATGAACTATCGTTTGTGTCACCAGCATGATCACAACAATTGCGATTGCCCAGAGCATTAAGTCTTTCAGCTTTTTTAACCTGTATTACTTGTTTAGCCCCATCATTAAACCAAGTCTTAAACTTAAAGGCTTGGTTGAGTTAGTCTAGTAATCAACGTTCTTTCCTCAGTTAAGTAATGCTATAACCAATACTTAGTTTTTGCAGCAATGCTTACCTTATTAATTAATTGGAACACAAACCATGAGCAGTAAGCGCCAGCCCATTAGCGCCGTACCAACTAATATCATCACTGGCTTTTTAGGTGTAGGTAAAACTTCAGCTATTTTGCAGCTAATGCGCAATAAACCAGAAAACGAACGCTGGGCGGTACTCGTAAATGAGTTTGGCGAAATTGGTATAGATGGCGCCTTACTACAAGGCCAACATCAGCAGCAACAAGTGTATATTCGTGAAGTACCAGGAGGCTGCATGTGCTGCGCTGCGGGCTTGCCAATGCAAATCGCATTAAATCAATTGTTAAGTGAATCAACCCCAGACAGGCTACTCATCGAACCTACCGGATTAGGTCATCCCAAAGAAGTGTTACAAGTGCTCTCATCCAAGTATTACCAACAAGTGTTAGCACTAAACAAAACCATAACCTTAGTGGATGCCAGAAACCTTAGTGATGCCCGTTACACTAACCACGAAACTTTCAACCAACAAATCGCAATAGCCGATACAGTGATAGGCAATAAGTTAGACCTTTATCAAACAGATGAGCAGCAACAGCTACGTGAATATGTTGCTCAACACGGGCGCAAAGGTGCGCAAGTTCTGTTTAGCAAAAACGGCCAGATGGACATTAGCTGCCTGCAAGGCGTTACGGCGGGTAGCTATGCACCTGATGAACATCATCATCATGGGCACGATAAACCTCTAGCTTCCGAGCAAGTTATTCCAGAGAGTGGTTACTTAAAAGCCAGCAACCAAGGCGAAGGGTTTAACAGTATAGGATGGCGTTTTTCACCTAATAAAGTATTCGACCGCGAGAAGCTGTGTTTGCTGCTATTAAGCTTAAAAGTAGAGCGCATTAAAGCCGTATTTATCACTAGCAGCGGCGTATTTGGCTACAACTACACCAGCGATGGTCTAAGCGAAGCTGAGCTAGATGACTGCCTAGAAAGCCGCATAGAAGTGATCGCAGATCAGCTAGATGATGGTTTAGAAGCAAGGTTGCTTGAGTGTTTGTTAGAGTAGGTAAGGGGGGGCGAAGTTTAGCTATGCTAGGATACTATTCTTACATTCCTAGTTTAGTTGTTTGAAAGTAAATGTTACATCCTTGCATCCTTAAGTGATAAAAAAATTAATTGCTTGATAGTTTTAAATATATATCTATTATTTATGGCCTTTCGCTGGCCATATACAAGGATGTGTAATGAAGTTGATGAGTCAACTGCTACCAGGTTTTTTGCTTTTTTTATTTAGTTTATATCACTATCAAAGGAGCAACCTTCCAATTCCTAGCTTTAATCAACTCGAGCTTCATCAAGGTAAGGTTTTATCTACTCGTAAATCAAATTCAATTGGAAAGAAGAGCAGTTGTAGTTTTGGGGTGAAGCTAGACTCAGACACGTCAAACTACCTTAGTTTACCGTGCTTTAAAGGTTATAAAGAGGTACTTTCCTTGGTTGGAAAAAGTGCTGAGATAAGAACCCACTCCACAGAAATGTGGGGAGTTTTTTATGATGTAGAAGTTTGGGATGTAGTGGTTTCTGGAAAACATTACTATAAATATGCTAATAGAAGCTATAATCAGGCTACTTCTCGTTTGTGGGTGATTATATCAAATTTCGCTTTGTGGGCAGGATATATATATTGGCTGTATAAGAATAGAGAGTCTTCGGTAGGCCGGCTAAAAAAAGGCATTATTTTTAATTAAAACCCCTTTTTATTCATGCTTTGAAATATAACTACTCAGTAGTTTTTACTTTTCGTGAAGCGTTAAGAATGAATAAAGCATCATGAATAAATTGAGTTTAAAGCAAATGCCAATTCGTTGATTGGAGCTTATACTCAAAAGCCATTTACTTGGAAAGTGAAGCCTATTTGTGAAGTTTTACAGAATTATGTTTAACTGCTGTACCTTCTCTACAAATGCAACGGCACCATTTGTCGCCAGTAACGTCCGCGGTGGGCGCGGCCTTGCCATTCAATCATTCGATGATTTAAGCCTTTGTGATTAAGGATATGGCTTAGGGTGTGGTTATTTTGCAGGAAGGGATCTTGATTACCAATAATGAACAGTAAATCGGTATTGGCTAGCTCGGCTAAACGTTGAGGGCAGTTTAGGTTTACTAGGTAGTGGGTAGGTGTGTGAAAATAGACGTTGTCGTTATAAAAGCCTTCGAACAAATCACTGAAAGATTCAACCTGCCAAGTAAGGTCGAAACGGCCCGAAAAAGCTGCCAGCTTGTTAAACAAGTGAGGGTGGCGAAATACAATGTTGGCGGCGTGATAAGCACCTAAGGAGCATCCGTGAGAGATGGTGCAAGGGTGGTCATTTTTCTGCGCCATTAAGGGCAGTACTTCGCGCAGAATGTAGTCTTCGTATTGCTGGTGGCGCTGAATACGCCCAGCAGGGTGGGCCCAAAAACAATACATGCTTTCTATATCGATGCTATCTACACAATATAATTGCAGCTGTCCGGCATTTATTTTGTGAGCGATTGAGTTAACTAGCCCTAGGTTCTCGTATTCATAAAAACGCCCGCCGCGAGTAGGAAATACCAGCACTTTAGCCCCTGCGTGACCAAATACCAACAGCTCCATATCGCGATGTAAATTGGGGCTCCACCAACGATGATATTCTCTATTCATGCTTAGTGAGCTCACCAAAAAATGTAGCCAATTGTTGATTAACCTGTTGATGCTGCTGTTGTTGCTCTGGGTAGTCGAAATGGCCTGCTTTTAGCACTGTAAGTTGTTTAGGCTTAGGAGCGTTATTGTAGGCCGAAAACTGCCCAGGTGGCGCGACAAAAGGGTCAAATAAAGCCAAGGCCCAATGGCTAGGGCAGCTTAAGTACGTGGCTGCGGTGGCTGAGTCAAAATAGCGTAATGTACTTAATGCGAGTTTGGGTTGCTGTTGGTAAAAGTCTTGTAATGCTTTGCCACTGCCGTGGGTAGCCAGCTTTAAACGCAGCGCTACATTACCAAAAGTGGGCACATGAAAATGAGCTCGCTGAATGCGTGGGTCAAAGGCGCTAGCAAATATGCCCAGTCCGCCACCAAAGCTGCTGCCCATTAGGCCTATTTTATTAGTAACTTGTGGAAATAGGCGTAACAGGGCGCTAACTCCACACCATAAATCTTGAACACAACCGCCAATAATGTAGCGCTCTTTATCTTGAATGTTGTGCAGTACGTGCCACATGGGGTTGTCTGAAATAGGTGCTTTGGCACTTAAGCCAATGCCCCGTGAGCAGGGCATTAACACTGCTGTGTTATAAAGCGATACTGGGCAGTCTACTTGTTCGATACCACCATAACCATGGGCACTAATGATTGCTTGTTTTACTACACCCGAGTGGGGAAGTAGCAGCCAGCCGCCGCAACGCATTTGCTTAGTGGAGTTGTAATAGCACTTAAAAATGCGCCAGTTGGGAGTGTTTTGGTGGCAATCTTGAATAGCGACGTCGGGCCTAATTTGCAGGGCATGCTGATATTTGTTTTGCCAAAAGCTTTTAAAACCTCTGGGTCGATCATCGGGATGCAGCGCTTTAAGTTGGCTTAAGGTGTATCCGTAGTCTGGCTCAAACTCAAAATCATGTTTAAGTTTGCTGGGCATATTTCGCTATCTTCGTTTAGGTTTATGAAAACTATAACGCTTTTATGTTACAGGTTTCTAATGTTAAATATTTTTGTCAGTGTGGTCGAATCAGTCGCTATTAAAAAATGCTAAACAACAGGCTTTAGTCAATACGGCTAAGCGGTATAGAATGATTCTCACTTAGGCATCTCTGATTTAACAAATAAGGATTGATTGTGGTTGAAGACTTTTCTTCTATTTGGCAACGAGCCGCGGAGCGTAAAGGTGGCGATGCTGCGTTACAACATTTACTCACTACCCCTTTAAGTAGTGAACATTTAGCTGGCATTAGTGATGACCGCTGGTTGTCGGCCATGACTAAAACCATATTTCAGTCTGGCTTTGTGTGGCGAGTGGTAGAAAATAAGTGGCCAGATTTTGAGCGGGCCTTTTTCGACTTTGACCCAGAAAAAATGCTGATGCTGGACGACAGCCATATTGAACGTTTATGTAACGATGCCAGCATTATTCGTAATCGCCAAAAAATCATCACCGTGCCACATAACGCCCAGATGATTTTAGACCTTGCCAGCGAGCATGGCAGCTTTGCCAAGTTTGTTGCGCAGTGGCCTTGTGATGACATTGTAGGTTTATGGTTACTTCTTAAGAAGCAAGGAGCGCGCCTTGGTGGTAACTCTGCCTCTTATACCTTGCGTCGCATGGGTAAAGATACCTTTATGTTGTCGAATGATGTGGTGGCTTACTTGGTTAACCGAGGGGTGATTAATAAAGCGCCTACCAGTATTAAAGGGCTAAAAGCAGTGCAAGAGGTGTTTAATAGTTGGCAGTTACAAAGCAGTTTACCTTTAGCAGCTATTAGCCAAACCGTGGCCTATTCTATCGGTGAAAACAACTTATAGAGCCTAGGGCAATTTGCTGCTGACAGAATCAACACAAACTCTGCTGAACTAAGCGCTTTGCCATCAGTCTATTGGTTTTTGTGGGTAATAGGCTTTCAGGGATGGCAAAGCGTAGCAACAGCTTTTGGAATTCGGCGCTGGTAGTTTCTACCTTGGCGCATGTGGGGCTGATATATGTATTGTTGAATCACTTGTATCATACTCGCGAGAGTAAGCCAGCCAAGGCCTCTCGCCCGATTATTCAAGCCAGTTTATACAAAACACCAAGGCTGGCGTTGACTACGCAGCAAGAAGCTAAGCAAATCCAAACACTTGAAGCCCCTAAAGATGGCAACTTGTTGGTAGAACCTAAACGGCACTCGAGTAAAGTTACCGATAAACCAAGTAATCGGCAAAGCGACTCTGGCAGTCAGCTACCTGCTAACAAGCCTAGCAGTGCAGAGCCAGCAGAAAGCCCCACAGCAAACTTAAAACCAACTGAACGGGACGATATAGTCACCCAAGCCTTTAAAAGTAAAAGTGTTGTTCAAGCGCCAGTTCCACGAACTGCTCCCCCGCAACAGCCGCGCTCAGCAGCGTCATATCTAGAACGTTACCAACAGCGGCAACTGGACAAACTTGCCACGCAGCGGGCTAAGCGCTTTGAGCAACAAAAAAACGCTCCGGCTACAGCTAATCCCAAAAAGCACAAATCCAGCTTGAGCGCAGAGCAGCAGTTTAAGCATAGCCTAGAAGTTAAGGTGGATTGCAGCAACTCGGCTAAGCGTGCTGCGACTATCGCCGCGGGTTTATTTGGCGGCACTTTACGTTGTGAGCCTGAAGCCGAGTTACAGCAGTTCCTCGATGCAAAGCGCCAACAAATGTTTGATGAAGAGCAGAAAAGGCCGTTGCGCTCGGTAGTGATTGAGCCCTAGACGTTCTTAGCGGCGCAGCAGTATTTCCTTAAAGGCATGGTCTAGCTCTTTGTAGCGAAAGTTAAAGCCTTCTCCGCTTAGCCGTTTCGGCAGCACCTTTTGCCCGCCAGTAATTAAGCTGGCCATTTCGCCCATTGCGGTATTTAACACCCAAGCTGGTGCCCGAAATAAGCATGGGCGTTTAAGTTGCTTACTTAGCGCTTGGCTAAATTGTTGGTTAGTGACTGGGTTAGGAGAGGTTAAGTTGTAAGCGCCATGGCATTGCTGATTGTTGAGCAGAAATATAATGGCGTCTACCATGTCACTAATGTGGATCCACGACATTTGCTGTTGGCCATCGGCCACTGGGCCGCCTAAACCTAAACGAAAGGCTGGCAACATTTTTGCCAATGCCCCACCTTCTATGCCAATTACCACGCCAGTGCGCAAAACACATACGCGGGTATGCTCGTTAGCCGCTTTTAATGCGATTTGCTCCCAGGTTTTGCATACTTGATGGGGGAAGGAGTCGTCTTCTATGATGCTGGTTTCGTCTAAGGCTTGTTGGCCTTGCTCGCCGTAATAACCAATGGCACTGCCACTGATAAAGGTTTCTGGTGCTTGCTCACTTTGTTTAAATAGCTCTACTAGGCGCTCGGTGAGTGCCCAGCGGCTATCGCAAATACGCTTCTTTTGTTGTTCGGTCCAACGTTTGTTGGCGATGGGTTCGCCTGCTAGGTTAATAACGGCATCGTATTCGTTAAGGTTATTGAGATCTTTAAGAGAAGGAATGGCCAGTAAGTTATGCCCTAGCTTTTGATAGGCGCGAATAGGGTTGCGTGACAATATCGTCAGTTCATGACTAAATTGTAAATGTTTTACTAAGCGGCTGCCGATGAAGCCAGTTCCACCGGTAAGTAGTATTTTCATAATGTTGAGCAGTCCTTGTCAGGGCTAGCCATGTTACTCTTTGATTTAGTTAACAATAGCAGAGATTTATAGGATGGAAAGCAAGATGAAGACGGTTTTGATTACCGGGGTTGGTCGGCGTTTAGGTTTTTTTCTTGTGCATCAGTTTGTTGGCTTAGGTTATCGGGTTATTGGTCAATATCGAAGTGAGCGCGCCGAACTAGCTGAGCTAAGAGACTTAGGGGTTACATTAGTACAAGCCGATTTTAGCCAACGCACTCAGCTATTAGGCTTTGTGGAGCAGCTACCACAGCTTTGCGACAGCTTGGACGTACTCATACATAACGCTTCGTTATTTGTTTGCGATGAGCCAAATCACAGCCCTGCCGAGCAAGCTGAGTTCTTTGATGCAATGTATGCAGTGCACATGTTAGCCCCCAAGCTAATTAACGAGACTATGCATAGTGCATTATGTAGGGCCAAAGGTTGCGTAGTAATGATGACCGACATTTATGCTCAACAACCACATTCTAAATTTCGCTCTTACTGCGCTTCTAAAGCGGGCTTAGCTAATATGCTAAAAGCTTATGCTAGCCATTGGGCACCAGAGGTGAGAGTAAATGGCGTAGAGCCAGGGCCGATGTTATTTTTGGATGAGCATGATCAACAACATCGTGAGCGGGTACTGGTGCAAACCCCCTTAGCTAAAGAAGGCGGCATAGCGCCGGTTTGGCAAACCATTGAGTTGCTGATTAACAATGAGTTCCTAACTGGATGCTCGATTAAAGTGGATGGTGGTAGGTCGCTTACCCAGTGGTAGGCATTGTTGTGGGCTTAGTTGCAGGTTTATATCTAGCGCTTGAGGAAGCGTTTTTGCTGCGGTGGTAAATAGTTGCAGTTGGAGCGCGAGCAAAAAAGGGTCGATCGCTAAATAGGCAAGGGCAGCTTGCTGCTCTACCGGCCCAATTAAATCTATGTCTAAGCTTCGGTCTTTAGCGCTAGATAGTGGATCGTTGCGATTGCGACCGTGCCTAGCTTCAAGTTGATTAAAAAACTGTTTAAGTTGGCTGGGGCTTTGCTTCGATTCAAACCAGCCTAGGGCATTCACAAATTTATGTTCAGTTTTAATATCAAAAGGTGTGGTTTCGATAAACGAACTAATGGTAAGTGTATGCAAGCGTTCACTAAGTTGGCATAGCGCAGCAGGAAGGTGCTCGAGTGGCCGAATGTTGCTCCCAAGGCTGCATAAGTAAAACATCTGGTTACTCCCGTTTGCTATTGGATTTTATTTAGCCTTTTCGCCAGCGCTTATGCAAGCTAAACTGCTGAGCATAATCAGTTATTTCTAGGAGTGAGTGGTGAATCAACCCACCTCGATGCGCCATGGCTTAGTCACAGCCGCTGCCTTAGTGGTTTTACTGGCAGGGCTTAAAGCTGCAACACCTGTATTAATTCCATTTTTGATGTCGATGTTTATCGCCATTATTGCCAGTCCCATTGTTAATTTTTTAACCCGACTAAGAATTCCACGGGTATTGTCGGTAATGATGGTGCTGTTGCTAATTGTATTTTTAATCATGCTGTTAGCAGGCGTTGTAGGTAGCTCGATTAGCGACTTTAGGGCCTCAATTCCGATATATCGAGAGCAGCTGCTGGTGCAATTGGCGGGTTTAAGCGCATTTGCAGCGCGTTTTGATATCGACTTGTCGATGAGCATTGTGACCGATTACTTCGACCCTGGCATTATACTGGGGCTATTTGCTAATACCTTAACTGGCTTAAGCGGAGCAGCGGCTAACATCTTCATTATTTTGCTAGTGACGATTTTTATGTTGCTAGAAGCCGATACCATGCCACAGCGAATGCACGATGCGATTCATAATCCTGGCGTGCGTATGTCTCAGGTGAATAAGTTTCTAAAAGCGGTTAACAGCTACATTGCAGTTAAAACGTTAATCAGCTTGTTTACCGCGATTCCTATCACCATTGTGCTGACCTTGCTGGATCTAGACTATGCGATTTTGTGGGGAATTTTGGCCTTCTTACTTAACTATATTCCTAATGTGGGTTCGCTTATTGCTGCCATTCCACCAGTATTATTAGCCTTATTGCAATTGGGGCCTAGCCAAGCTTTGGCTGTGGCGGGGTTATATGTGGGCGTAAACTTGGTGATGGGCAACATAGTTGAACCACGTATTATGGGCAAAGGTTTAGGTTTGTCTTCGCTGGTGGTGGTGCTGTCGTTAATATTCTGGGGCTGGTTGTTTGGCAGTGTTGGCATGTTGTTATCGGTACCCTTGACCATGATTATCAAAATTGGCTTGGAATCTAGTAACAGTGGCCACTGGTTCTCGCGTATTCTTAGCCACCCTGATGATTTAAAGAAAGAGAGTGAACCTGTAGATGAAGCTTAAACTTCCGCAGCTAAGTGATAATGCATTACGTGTTGTACATGGTCGCGGCCACTGCGTAGAAGGTGCTGAATCCTTCAATATTGAATGGCTGCCACCAATCATGCTGATTGTGGCTTATGCGCCTCTCAGTGAAGAGGTGGTGAGCCAGTTAGTGGAGCAATTGAGTGCAGAGCTTTTGGTTGAGGGCGTGTTTTTGCAACAGCGTGACCAAGCCATGGCTCCAGTGAGCCACTTATGGGGTTGTGAGCAAACGCCGAGTGAAGTGAGTGAGCTTGGTTTACGCTATAAGGTTGAAGTTGGCACTCATCAAAACTTTGGGATCTTTTTAGATATGGCCAAAGGACGAGAATGGGTAAAGCAGCAAGCCGAAGGAAAACAAGTGCTTAACTTGTTCTCTTATACTTGTGGCTTTGCCGTAGCGGCGATTGCTGGTGGTGCTAAGTCGGTTGTTAATATTGATATGAGTAAAGCAGCGTTAAGTGTTGGCCGCGACAACTTGCGGCTAAACCAGCTGGATGACAAAAAAGCCCGTTTCTTTGGCCACGATTTGTTTAAATCTTGGGGTAAGCTGCGCAAGCACGGCCCTTATGAATTGGTGATTGCTGATCCGCCATCAATGCAAAAGGGCAGTTTCTTGGTTGAAAAAGATTACCCGCGGATTATTCGCCAACTGCCTAGTTTGCTCACTGAGAATGGCATAGCCATGTTGTGTTTAAATGCGCCGTGGTTAGGGCGTACCTTTTTGCTCGATGCCATTGCTACAGAAGCTCCACAATTAAAGCTTATTGAAACGCTGGAAAGGCCTGATGCGGTAATGGAAAAAAGCCCAGATGATGGCTTAAAAGTGCTTATCTTCCAAAATCAGCCTTAGCTACAAATATCACAATTTAGCGCTTTACTGGGCTTCGCTACTAAGCGTTTCCCAACGCTCTGCTAAGCTTGTATTAAGCCTTTAATTCAAAGGTTTAATACAAGGAGCGTATATGGGGTTTCGTTTTTCTCACCTATTTTCCTCTCTGCTTAAAAGTCTTCGCGATATCTCGCCGATAGTTGTGGTTGTGTTGTTTTTCCAATGGGGAGTGCTAGACAGCAGCTTACCTAATGTTTTGAGCATCTTAAGTGGTGCTGTGATGGTGGTGGTGGGTTTAAGCTTTTTTGTGATGGGCTTAGAGCTAGGACTGTTTCCCATAGGCGAAAACCTTGCCCATGCCTTTGCCAATAAAGGTAGTTTGCTAGCCCTGCTTAGCTTTGCTTTTTGTTTGGGCTTTGGCACTACCATCGCCGAACCTGCCTTAGTGGCTGTTGCTAAAGAGGCCGCAGAGGTAGCCGCACAAGCCAAGCATATTGAAAACACCGAAACCAGTATGCAGGAGTATGCCGCTGGGCTGCGTTTAAGTGTAGCCTTTGCCGTTGGCTTAGCAATTGTGATTGGCGTTATTCGCATCATAAAAGGTTGGCCGCTGTATCTAATTATCATTGGCGGTTATTTGTTGATTGTGTTGCTTACCATGTTTGCCCCTCAAGAAATCATTGGTATTGCCTACGACTCTGGTGGAGTGACAACCTCTACTATCACCGTACCTTTAGTCACCGCCCTTGGAGTTGGTTTAGCTTCGGCCATTAAAGGCCGTAACCCCTTGCTTGATGGCTTTGGTTTAATTGCTTTAGCTTCGTTAACCCCCATGATGTTTGTGATGCTCTACGGGATAGTCTATTGATTAGCGCAAGCCTAAATTTCTTAGAGACGCTGTTTGGCACGTTAGGGGATATTTTCCCCATTGTTGTGACCATATTGGTCTTTCAGTATTTGGTGATTAAGCGGCCGATTAGTCAGCCAAAGCAGCTGCTACTGGGCACGCTATTTGTTGTGCTGGGCATGGTGTTATTTTTGTTGGGCTTAGAGCAGGCACTATTTCCACTGGGTGAGTCTATGGCAAAACAACTCACCAGCGCAGAATTTTTGGGCTTAGATGAGTCTGCGGTTTATGTCGTGTCGGAACACTGGGCGGCTTACGCTTGGATTTACCTGTTTTCTGCAGCTATTGGCTTTAGCACTACGATTGCCGAACCTTCTCTGTTAGCGGTAGCCATCAAAGCTAATGGCGTGTCGGGCGGGGCAGTATCAATAGGTGGTTTGCGGATCTCTGTAGCCATAGGTGTAGCTTTAGGCTTGGCCTTAGGCAGTTATCGAATAGTGGTAGGCGACCCGCTGCATTACTACATTATTGCAGGCTATATTTTGGTGGTGATACAAACCCTGTTTGCTCCTAAAGCGATTGTGCCCTTGGCATACGACAGTGGAGGCGTGACCACATCTACGGTTACTGTGCCTTTAGTGACCGCACTGGGTTTAGGTTTAGCTGAGTCGGTACCTGGGCGAAGCCCCTTGCTTGATGGCTTTGGCTTAATTGCGTTTGCCAGCTTATTCCCCATCATTTCGGTGCTTGCCTATGCGCAAGTTACTAGTTTCTTAGCAAGTTCTAGTTTGTCAGGAGATGACGATGAAATTTAAATTGATTCTTGCCTTTGTTGATGACCAAAAAACCACCTTGGTGCTCGATTCCGCACGTGCTGCCGGTGCTACCGGTGCAACGGTAATAAACAATGCGCGAGGTGAAGGCGTGCATCGCAAAAAAACCTTCTTTGGATTGAATTTAGAAGCACAACGAGACGTGTTGCTGTTTGTTGTGGAAAGCCACCTTGCCAAACCGATCTTAAATACCATTAGTGCAGTGGCTGAGTTTGACCAAGAAGAAGGGCGGGGAATTGCTGTATTGCTAGACGTAGAAGAAGCCGTTGGGGTTGCTCATCAAATTCAGGCCTTAATTCACAAAGTACCTACAGATGAAGAGTAAGCAGGATTAATGTGAATAAATAGTTATGCAGAGCTCAAAAATCACCTTCCTCTGTGTATAACTATTGTCTTTTTATTTTTTTATCCACACATTCTGTGGATTAAAGTGTGTATGAAACCACTGTTTGTAAATATCTTATTGTTTTATATGACTTTTTAATGTTGTCTAAAAAAGAAGCGATGCTTTGTGATGCCATTTTAGTGGTTGCATTTTTTAGAAAACTGTAGACGAATTACCGAGTTGTAATGTGATAGTGGCTATTCCGCACTGTCTATAAAGTTTGAAGCTACATCTATTCTTAATGATAAATAAAAAAATAATCTAAAAGCTGCAATCAAATGTGGCGTTGATTCGTTACTGCTAAGTAAAGTCATTAATGGAATAGAGAATAAGATGGAACAAAAGCAATTAGACAGCGCAGCATTATGGTTGCGTATAGGCCTTGGGTTGGTGTTTATTATTGGTGGTACATCGAAACTAGGCTTGTTATTAGACTCCAGCACCGAAGCGGCAATGGTTGCCAACTACATGGGGACTACCGGTTATATTAATGAGTTATTTCAAGACTACCTGTTTTCTGCAGGATTACTTAGCCCTTGGGCATTTTTAACTACTTTATCGGCTTTTGAGTTATTGTCGGGAGTGGCTTTGGCTGCAGGTTTTTTGGTTCGGCCTTTAAGCTTATTTTACGGATTTTTGCTATGGACTTTTGTGGTATCACTGCCTGTTGATACTGTACCAGGGGCATCGGTAGGTGTGAGTACTTATACTTCACCGGCGATATTTGTGCAGATTAGAGACATTACCCTGTCGGGTATGATGTTTGTGTTGTTTAACCTAGGCGCTGGTGCGCTGAGCATTGATGAACGGCTGCGCAGTAAACGTGGGGTAGCGAGCAAAAATTCCCAAGACTGGCAAACGCTAGGTCTGTTGTTACGCTTTTCTTTAGGTATGACCTTTATCGTCGCAGGCTTTTTCTCGGGCTATGCAAAAATCCCTAGTTTTGCTACTCATCAGCTAGTTTTAATGGTTTTGGGTCTAATTTTTATTTTTGCTCATGGTAAAACTCTAAAAATGGGAGCTGTAGCCTGCGTATTAGTGATGATTTGGTTTATGCTTCAGAAGTTCTCTATCGATAAGTCACTGATTAAGAACTTAAATGGAGTTAAACGAGAGTTCGCTTTAGCAGCGGCAGCCATAGTGTTGGTAAAACTAGGTGGAGGAAACCGCTTTAGTTTGCAAGACATGTTGCTAAGAGTGAAATCTTACTACTTGTTTAACCGCGCAGTGAGTAAGTGATAGCTTGTTCGGCGTGAAAGCGCCGTGTTACTTGAATAACAAAGGAATGTCTGCTGGATAGTTAGCAGTAAGATAGCATGCTGAAATTGTTTAAACGTAAAGCCCGACCGGTATTTTCGGACGCGCTGCTTAACCAGTTATATCGCTATAGTTTTTCACTATGTCACAATAGTGAGCAGGCTTATGACCTATTGCAAAGTTGCTGCGAAAAAGTGCTGCAGAAAGATCCTCCGCCAGAACCTCTTAAACCCTTTATGATGCGAGTTATTCGCAACGAGTTCATTGACAACTTTCGTCGTAAAAAGCTGGAGTTGGTGGTGGATGAGGACCAATACATTGATGCCAGTATTGTTGAAGAGAGTCTACAAGACATGGAGTTGCTGCTGATAGATCAGCAACATGTTGGTTTAGTGATGGAGCGTTTGTCTGAAGATGAACGCGAACTCTTATACTTATGGGCGGTAGAAGGTTTTAGTATTCAAGAAATTGCCACCACTAGCGGAGTTGCTCGAGGCACCTTGTTATCACGCGTTTCCCGCTTGAAAAAGCGTTTAAGTGATGAGTTTGGTCACTTAATTGAGGAGGTGTCTTAAGATGAGTTTTAGCGCGCAAGATGGCAGCTTTAAGCAACTTACTCGAGATTACTTTCAAGAGCTGCAGCTTTCTAAGAAGCAAGTGAACAAATTACAGGGCTTAGCCAAAAGCAAGCAAATGGATGCTAGCCAATGGGCTTGGGCCAGTGCGGTCTCTTGTGTGCTGGCCGTAACTATCTATTTGGCCTTCTTTGCCGGCATCAACTATTCCGCTATTTCTAAAGAGATTGCCTATAACCATAACAGCCAAATGCAAATGGAAGTTATGTCTTCGTCAATTAATGATATTCAAAAGCATCTTAACCGTTTGGATTTTAAGCTCATTCAATCTCAATTATTAGATAAAGATAAATGGGAGCTAATGGGGGGACGCTACTGCAGTATTGATGGCCGCATTGCCGCTCAGTTAAAAGTAAGAAACCGTCAAAGCCTGCAAGTACACACCTTCTATCAAGCTAAGTTGCCTGAAGAGTGGCTAAACATTACTAAGCAAAAAGAATTAGAAGTGGATGGTGTTAAGGTAAAAGTTTGGCAAGAAAAGGGCTTACTTATCGGGTTAGCTATCTAGCCTGCTAACAAACAGATACAAAAAAGCCGATCTTACGATCGGCTTTTTTATTGCTAAGCAATAACTTACTTGCTTTGGCCTGCTTGAATTGCAGTTAGTGCAATGGTGTAAACAATGTCGTCTACTAATGCTCCACGAGACAAATCGTTTACAGGTTTAGCCATGCCTTGCAGCATAGGACCAATACTGATTAGGTCAGCACTACGTTGAACGGCTTTGTAGGTAGTATTACCGGTGTTCAAATCTGGGAAGATAAACACAGTAGCCTTACCAGCTACAGGGCTGTTAGGCGCTTTGCTCTTAGCTACGTTTTCCATAATTGCGGCATCGTACTGAAGCGGGCCATCAATGATTAGCTCAGGGCGGCGCTCTTTAGCAATTTTGGTCGCTTCACGTACTTTTTCTACGTCTGAGCCAGAGCCAGAGCTACCGGTAGAGTAAGAAATCATTGCAACACGTGGCTCGATGCCAAAGGCAACAGCAGACTCTGCAGATTGAATGGCGATATCTGCCAATTGTTCTGCACTTGGGTCTGGGTTAATTGCACAGTCACCATATACCAATACTTGATCTGGTAGCAGCATGAAGAAGATAGAGCTCACCAAGTTGTAACCTGGCGCAGTTTTAATTAACTGTAGCGGCGGGCGAATGGTGTTGGCTGTGGTGTTAACCGCACCAGATACCAAACCGTCTACTTCGTCGTTAGCTAGCATCATAGTACCTAGTACTACGTTGTCTTCTAATTGCTCTTTGGCTACTACTTCGGTAAGGCCTTTACCTTTACGTAACTCAACCATTGGTGCAACGTATTTGCCTTGAATTTCAACCGGGTTGAAAATCTCAACACTTTCGCCAAGCACTACGCCTTGTTGGCTAGCAATGCGCTGAATCACTTCTGGGTTACCTAGCAATACTGGGCGAGCAATGCCACGTTCGGCACAAATAGCTGCAGCAGCGATAGTGCGAGGCTCTTCGCCTTCTGGCAATACGATACGCTTGTTAGCATTGCGCGCCATTTCGGTTAACTGGTAACGGAAGGCTGGTGGCGATAACCGACGAGCACGCGCAGAGATAGCGGTAAGTGACTCAATCCAATGTTTATCGATGTGACCAGCAACGTAGTCTTGTACTAACTCGATGCGTTGAGAATCATCTACTGGGATTTCTGCATTAAAGCTCTGTAGCGCTAATGAAGTTTGCCAAGTATTTGAATTGATAAGCATAACAGGTAAACCTGTCGCGAATGCACCTTCACATAACTTAAGTACTTGTGGCTCAGGTTGGTAACCGCCAGTAAGCAGCAGGGCACCAATCTTAACGCCGTTCATGGCAGCTAAACAGGCCGATACAATTACGTCTGAGCGATCGCCAGATGTTACCAACAAGCTGCCTGCGTTAAAGTGTTCAACCATGTTTGGAATACTACGCGCACAGAAGGTCACACGACCTAGGCGGGTATCCATGTCACCTTCATTAATAATGGTGGCATTTAAGTGGTTAGCTAAGTCGCGAGCACGTGGCGCAACAAGTGGTGCATTCCAAGGCACGCAACCTAAGATACGCAATGGACTCTTGCCAAACATTTGCAGCACTTCAAGGTTGGTAGAGTGATCTGATTTGTTATCGAACATTTCAGTCAGATCTGGACGAGTGATTTCGTGCTCGTCGATTGGCGCGCCAACTTTGTTAATAATGCAGCCGATAATGCGTTTGTTCTTCAAACCGCCAAAGTTATTACAGGCAATTTCCATACGCTCTTTTAGCTGCTGAGAAGTATCGCTACCAGGGTTAGTAACAAACACCATGTCTGCGTCTAGCGCTTTAGCAATACCGTAGTTTACGTTGGTTGCGTAAGGCGACTCTGAGGTAGGCACTAAACCTTCCACTACGACAATTTCGGCACCAGAAGTTGCAGAGTTAAAACGCGCTACAATGCCTTCGAGTAAATCGTCGATTTGGTTGGCACTGATGAGGTTTTCTGCGTAAGCCTGAGTGAAGGGCTCTGGAGGAATAATGTTTGAAGCTTGACGGATAATAGCGGTAGAACGTTCTGCACCTTTCTCACGGGTTTTAGGCTGTGCGATAGGTTTGAAAAAGTTTACGTTTACGCCATTACGTTCCATAGCGCGAACCATACCAAGGCTGACGGATGTTACACCAACACCAACGCCAACTGGGATTAACATAATTGTACGAGCCACGGCTGTACCTCTTAAGTTAAGTGATAGAACAAGGCTGAGTATTACTCAGCCTTGATAAGAATCTGCATTAAGCTTGAGTTAATGCCACTGCATCTTGTGCGATTACCATTTCTTCGTTAGTTGGAATAACTAAGATTGGGCGACTTGAGCTAGTGCCAATATTACCTGAATTACCAAAACGTGCATCCAAGTTTGCTTGCTCGTCTAGGCTAAAGCCTAGCAGGGCTAGTTTCTCGATGGTTAGTTTACGAACTAGCGCTGAGTTCTCACCAATTCCGCCAGTAAATACTAAGGCGTCTAGCTTACCGTCCATTGACGCAGCGTAAGACATAATGCTTTTCGCTAAGCGGTAAGTGAACACATTCATCGCGCGAATGGCTGGTTCTTTACCTTCGCCATACCCTTCTTCGGTGTAGCGACAATCACTGCTTGCTTCAGTTAGGCCCATTAATCCAGACTGCTTGTGCAGCATGTTGTTAACTTCTTTTAGGGTGTAACCTTCACGATCAACAAGGTGGAAGATAATGGCTGGGTCAATGTCGCCGCTGCGAGTACCCATTACCAAGCCTTCTAACGGAGTTAAGCCCATGCTGGTATCAAAGCTCTTACCGTTTTTAACTGCACAAATTGATGCGCCATTACCTAGGTGAGCGGTAATAACGTTAGTTTGTTCGATCGGCTGTTCTAACATTGCAGCAGCTTCACGCGATACGAATAGGTGGCTAGTACCGTGCATGCCATAACGGCGGATACCTTTTTCGCGGTACAACTTGTAAGGTAGAGCGTACAAGTATGAGCTTTCTGGCATAGTTTGGTGGAAAGCTGTATCAAATACTGCAACGTGTGGGCGTTTAGGGAAACAAGCTTGTGCTGCGCGAATACCAATTAGAGCCGCAGGGTTATGCAATGGCGCAAGTCCAGAGCATTCTTCGATACCTTCTACAACCGCTTCATCGATGATAGCTGATTTGGTGAATTTTTCTCCACCATGAACAACGCGGTGACCAATAGCAACAATGTCGTTTAGTATTTCAGGGTTAGCTTCTAGAATATTTTTTACGATGAACTCGATGGCTTCGCGGTGAGCTGCGTAAGCACCTAGGCTTGATTCGTTTTTCTCACCTTGCGCTTTCCATTTAAGGCGCGCATCCTCTAAATTAAAACATTCCGCTAAACCAGAAATAATCTCTTCGCCACTTAACGCATTAAGAACTGCAAATTTAAGTGAAGAGCTACCACAGTTAAGAACGAGTACCAGCTTGTTGCTCATTTATAGACACCTGTTGTTGAATTTGTTCAATTATAGACAGTGAAAGAAAAAACGTCGGGCATTGCGAGACACGTTTTTTGTTTCAGATTTTCAGTCTCTGACTAAGGCAAATTAGATTTGACCTAGTGCCTTGGTCTCAATCAAGCTACACTTAACAAATAAGCTGATTTATATGAAACCGTTTGCCGGACCAATGATAACCGAAAGCAAATTTTATTCATATATGTCATACTAATAACTAGCCAAAAATGTAAAAAAATTACTAGTTTATTGGTTTAAGTCAATTTTGAGTGTTGAGGTGCCCATGGGCAAATTCTCTGAAATGTTAAATGATGGTCGTGAATACATGAAACGCTGGCCTAATCAGCGTGTACTGGCCCCTATCTTTCCTGAGAATCGCGTTATTTTTGCTACTTCACTGGCGATGAAAACTATGCCTGCGATTGCCGTTGTTACGGTAATGATGCCGTACATGGCTAATTTGACTGAAATATTACCACAATCAGTAATGATGGCGATGGTGATATTTTTAATGCCTTTGCACGGATTATATTGGCTAGGTAAACGTGCTAACTCACAATTGCCACCGAGCCTGGCGACCTGGTATCGTGACCTCCATCACAAGTTGGCCGAAGCGGGTGAAACTATTGCACCGGCTGTTACTCAGCCCCGTTATGCAGAATTAGCAGATTTACTGCGAAAAGCCTTTAAACGCTTTGATAAAAGCTTTGTGTTAGCAGACGACTTTAACGATAATTCCTAGCCTTCATTTGTAATACAATTGTTCGAGCTTATTGAGCAAGATCGCTAGTGTATTTTGTTCTTGTTCAGTTGGTTTTTTGTCGCTAATTTCAGAGCCTATTTCCTTTGTATGTTTTTTCTTCCTTGATTGTGTTTTTATATTCATTCCTCTAGTTCATTTTCTCCCTAAATTCCGTTAGCTAGCTATACAATAATATCAACAGCTTACGTGTATCGCTAAATACCAAGAAACTGCCTTTTGGACATATCATTAGTCGCTATTTGTAAATATTTATTCGGCTGTCGAATTATTTAATCTAGCTCTCATCTCTTGCGTTAAGTTAACAAATTATATTGATGTTTTTGTCATTTTTGCTTTAGGTGAATCTGGGTGCTGCTTAGGCTAATCAACATTCACTTTATTACTTGTTAATGTTTTTAACATTGTATGACATATCAATAAATACTGATGAGGCTGGCCAATAAGCAGAGGGTAACTAAAACTACAATAGCGGAGCGCTATAACAATGAAAGCCAAATTCGTCGGTGCTTTTTCTCAATCAATCACACTTATTGGTGCACTATTAGTGTCTAGTAACGTGATTGCGGAACCAGCACCAGCTAGTCCTTCTGTCGAACCACCTGCTGGATACAAGTGGGAAATGGTAGAGGCATTAACAGATAACTTTAATGGAAACACCTTAGATTCTAATAAGTGGTATGACTATCATCCAGTTTGGTCTGGCCGATATCCTTCAAGGTTTAAAAAGGGGAATGCCTTTGTGCAAGACGGCGTGTTGTTTTTACGCAGCACTAGTCAAATAGATACCCCATTAGCCGATCCTGAATCTAGGGTTTGGGTTGATGCGGCAGCGGTGGTATCAAAAGAGAAATTGGCCGAGCCTGGTTGGTACTATGAAACCTCTATGAAAGCTTCTGACACAGCAATGAGTTCATCATTTTGGTTTCGTATAGGTAAATACTCAGAAATTGATGTGATTGAACATATTGGTCGCGCAACCAAAGGAAATGTTGATGCGACTAAATCCTTTTTATATGAAGCTAATACCCACGTTTATGGTGAGCAATCTGGCGCTTCTATTCCAGAGTCTTACAAAATGGCGACTCGAGGTAGAGATGAGTTCCATCGCTATGGCTTATGGTGGAAAGATGCCAATAATCTTTGGTTCTACCATAACGGGGTAAAAGTGTTTGAGATCCAGCCATCGGTGGCTTTTAAAGAAAAGCTACACATGATTTTTGATACTGAAACGCTAGCATCTCAATGGGTGGGCTACCCAACAATTGAATCGCTTAAAGATGATTCTCGTAATGCGATGAAAGTTGATTGGGTTAAAACATGGAAGTTGGTGCCTGGGGAGCCAGAGCCGCCAGTTACTGCCGAGCATTCGATTCCTGGGAAAATAGAGGCTGAACATTTTTCTAACCAAAGTGGAATTCAAGTCGAACCCACCTCAGACAGTGGCGGTGGTGACAATATTGGATATATCGAAAATGGTGACGTTGCCGAATATAAAGTTAATGTTGCCCAAGCTGGGAAGTATAAGCTTAGTTTTCGAGTTGCCTCGGCGACCAATGGTGGAAACTTAGTGATTAAAACCAATAATTCCACATCGGCTTCACTGGTAGTGATGGGCACTGGGGCTTGGCAAAACTGGCAAACCATTGAGCAGGAAGTGACCTTGGCCAAGGGAGTGCAAACGCTGTCTTTAGATTTCACTGGAGGAAGCGGCTACCTATTTAATCTAAATTGGCTAAGCGCAGAGTTACTCGAGAGCAATACCGGAACAGCCTACAAAACGCATGCTATACCCGGTCTAATTCAAGCCGAAGATTATGATAATGGCGGCGAAGGAGTAGGGTACTCTGATAGCAATACCAGTAATTTGGGTGGCCAATACCGTAATGACGGTGTTGATATTGGCAATGCTGCAGATATTGGAGGAGGGCAATTTGTTGGTTGGGTAGAAGCTGGAGAGTGGCTGCAATACACCATTAGTAATGTTACTCAAGGCCATTACGATGTAAACCTTAGGCTTGCCGCGGCTGGTACAAGCGATAAATCGGTTAGCCTAAACATAGACGGCAACGCTTTAGGTAGTGTGAACTTTAAAGCTACCAACGGTTGGCAGAATTGGCAGACGCAAACCTTGAAGAATGTATTTATTTCAGGAGAGCCAAATCAGCAGCTACGGGTACATATGGAAACGGGGGCACTTAACCTAAATTGGATTGAGTTTGTGCCGGTAAGCAACGTGAGTGTTGATCAGTGTAATAACACTCAACAGTGTCGAAACGAATTTGGCAGTCAGGCAACCGATTGTTTAAACAGCCAGTCGGCAACAAGCATATGCATGTGTGGCACAAGCCAGTGTTTGTAGTGTAGGTTATTGCACCCATCTGGCTTGTAACTCGGGTGGGTGCTTTAGTTTATACTGATGTTATTGCCGTTGATAAACTTGCAGCACAAATTCAAAATTAATTTCGAAATCATCCTGCGAATTAAGGTGCTGTTCTAACTCTTTATTTTTCTTCCACGCGAAGGGAGTCATCATGCACAGGGCGTTCATATCTGGACGGTTTAAGGTAGCTAGCTGCGCAATTTTTTGTTGTTCTAACAATTGCCATCCGGGCATGTCTTCTGCTTGTTCAGAGTGAGCTTGTAGGTCTTTGTATAACAGCGTGCGTAGCTTAGACAAGTGCATCGCGCCTGGGACTACTTTTAGTAGGTAAGCCTTGGGCTTACTGATACGCAATAGCTCTTGATTGTCGCTGGGGGCAAACACTCTTACGGTAAAGTCGATGCTGTTATCAGCAATAGGAAGGCGATGGTTACTCGCCACAAAAAACTGTGCTTGCTTGCAGCGTTTGGCTGCCATGCGAATACCATCTTTTGCTATATCAATACCGATAACACTGTTGGCATTACTTTGTTGTTTGCTAATAGTTTGCGTGTAATAGCCTTCTCCGCAGCCTAAATCCACAATGTTTTGGGCAGAATACTGGCTAAGCATCTTATTGATGGCTGTTGCCAAAAACGCAAAGTGCCCTTGATTAAGAAAGTGCTGCCTAGCCTGCAGCATGGCTTTACTATCTCCTGGCTGTTTAGAGTGTTTATGCTGAACCGCCAGTAAATTGGTATAACCTTCTTTAGCTTGATCAAAACAATGGCCCTTATCACAGGACCATTGTTTATTTTGAAGGCTCAACGCGCTTTGACATATAGGGCAAATAATCATGTATAGCTTATTCTCGAGAGGCTATTAGTAAATCACTTTATCGTGATACTGCTTTAAGATGCCGCTAATGGTTTCCATGGTGTCTTTGCTAGGTGGTTTAACGCCAGCAAGTGGGTAATCTTCGCCCATGGCCGTCCATTTGTGCTTGCCTAACTCGTGATAGGGTAATAATTCAATTTTTTCTACATTATCAAAAGGCGCTAAAAATTCACCTAAGTCATGTGCTGATTGTTCGTCGTCGGTAAAGCCAGGCACTACAACATAACGTATCCAGGTTTTTTGACCTACCTTGTGCAAGTAGCGAGCAAAATCTAAAGTACGTTTATTACTTACACCTACCAAATCTTGGTGCACATCATCATGTATTTGTTTAATGTCGAGCATCACTAAGTCTGACACTTCCAGTAGCTCGTCAATGACCTCGGTATGCTTGCGCACATAACCGTTGGTATCTAAGCAGGTGTGAATACCTTGAGCCTGACATTCTCGAAATAGGTCTCGCACAAACTCAGCTTGAAGTATCGCTTCTCCACCACTGGCTGTTACACCGCCGCCACTGGCATTCATAAAACGTCTATAAGGGGTAAGGTCACTCATTAGCTCGCTAACGCTAACTTCTTTACCGTCGTGTAAATCCCAAGTATCGCGGTTGTGGCAGTATTGGCAACGCATTAAGCAACCTTGCATAAATACAATAAACCGGATCCCTGGTCCATCAACGGTTCCGCAAGACTCAGTAGAGTGAATTAGCCCAATCTTTGACATTTGTTTCTCCAAAAAAAAACCTTGCCCAAAAACTTGGGCAAGGTTAATTATAACCGTAGTCTCTGCTAAGCAGAACTACTTAACGTTCAATTACATACTTTGTGTGAAAGTACGAGTGATTACGTCTTGTTGTTGCTCTGGCGTTAGCGAGTTAAAGCGCACTGCGTAACCAGATACACGGATGGTAAGCTGAGGGTATTTCTCAGGATTTTCCATCGCATCAACTAACATTTCACGGTTCATAACGTTAACGTTCAAGTGTTGACCACCTTCTACGTCAGCGTTGTGGTAGAAGTAACCGTCCATTAAGCCAGCTAAGTTAGACTTCTGAGTATCGTCATCTTTACCTAGTGCGTTTGGCACGATAGAGAAAGTGTAAGAGATACCGTCTTGTGCGTTAGCAAATGGTAGTTTAGCTACTGATGTTAAAGACGCTACCGCACCTTTTTCGTCACGGCCGTGCATTGGGTTAGCACCAGGAGCAAAAGGAGCACCTGCTTTACGACCATCTGGAGTAGTACCTGTTTTCTTACCGTATACAACGTTAGAAGTAATAGTAAGAACTGACTGAGTAGGGATCGCGTTACGGTAAGTTTTAAGCTTACGGATCTTAGTCATAAAGCGGTTTACTAGGTCAACGGCAATATCATCTACGCTGTCGTCGTTGTTACCAAATTTAGGGTAATCACCTTCAATTTCAAAGTCGGTAGCAATACCGTCTTCGTCACGAATTGGCTTAACTTTAGCAAATTTGATAGCAGACAATGAGTCAGCTGCAACTGATAGACCAGCAATACCACAAGCCATTGTACGGCGAACGTCACGATCGTGAAGTGCCATTAATGAAGCTTCGTAGCTGTACTTGTCGTGCATGTAGTGAATACAGTTAAGTGCAGTCACGTATTGCTCTGCTAGCCAATCCATAAAGGTGTCTAGGCGACCCATTACGTCGTCAAAGCTTAGAACTTCGTCAGTGATCTTGTCAGAAACAGGACCTACTTGGATCTTAAGCTTCTCATCCATACCACCGTTAATTGCGTAAAGCAGTGTTTTAGCTAAGTTAGCGCGAGCACCGAAGAACTGCATGTGCTTACCAACAACCATTGGTGATACACAACAAGCAATTGCGTAGTCATCGTTGTCGAAGTCGGTACGCATTAGGTCATCGTTTTCATACTGGATAGATGAAGTATCGATAGATACCTTGGCACAGTATTTCTTGAAGTTAATAGGTAGTTGCTCAGACCATAGAACAGTAATGTTCGGCTCTGGAGAAGGACCCATTGTGTATAGCGTGTTCAAGAAACGGAAAGCTGTACGGCTTACTAGCGTACGACCGTCAGTACCCATACCACCGATAGACTCAGTTGCCCAGATTGGGTCACCAGAGAACAAATCATCGTATTCAGGCGTACGTAGGAAACGAACCATACGTAGCTTCATTACTAAGTGGTCTACTAATTCTTGCGCTTCGCTTTCTGTTAGTGTGCCAGCAGCGATATCACGCTCAATGTACACGTCTAAGAAAGTAGTCGTACGACCAAACGACATTGCAGCGCCGTTTTGTGATTTAACAGCAGCTAGGTAGCCGAAGTAAGTCCACTGTACTGCTTCTTTTGCGTTTTCTGCTGGGCGAGAAATGTCACAGCCGTATTTAGCTGCCATTTCTTTAATTTGGCCTAGTGCACGGTGCTGTTCGCTGATTTCTTCGCGAAGCTGCATAGTAGAAGCTAGGTCAGAACCGTTTACAAAGTCACCTTCCAAAGAACGGTGTTGCTTAACTTTGTCAGCCATTAAGAAGTCGATACCGTAAAGTGCTACGCGACGGTAGTCACCAATAATACGGCCACGGCCATAAGCATCTGGCAAACCAGTTAGTACACCTGACTTACGACACTTCATGATAGCGCCAGTGTAAACGTCAAATACACCTTGGTTATGGGTTTTACGGTAGTCAGTGTAAATCTTGCTTACCATTGGATCTAATTCGCGATCGTAAGCTTTACAAGAACCTTCAATCATACGAATACCGCCGTTAGGGATAATCGCACGTTTTAGTGGCGCTTCAGTTTGTAGGCCAACAATTTGCTCTAGATCTTGGTTGATGTAACCAGCGTCGTGAGCAGTAATGGTTGAGATTACTGAAGTATCGAAGTCTACCGGCGCGTGAGTGCGGTTTTCTTCTTTAATGCCTTCCATAACTTTGTCCCAAAGCTTATCCGTAGCTTCGGTTGCTCCAGCTAGAAAGCTCTCATCGCCTTCATATGGAGTGTAGTTAGTTTGAATAAAGTCACGAACGTTAACTTCATTTTGCCATTCGCCGGTTTTAAAACCTGACCAGGCACTAGCAAAAACATCGTTCTTCTCTGCCATTTCTTGTCCCACCTATAAGTTGGTATACAAATAAATATTCTATGGTTTATCAGATAGCTAAAGAGCCACTATCTTAAGCCCTTGGAACAAGTATAGTGCTAGTTCCAAGGGGTAAAAATTTAAATTACAACAGTGCTGGAATTCCGTATTTACCTTCCAGCATACCTACAGCCATCATGGCTACAAAACAAATCAATAATACGGTAGCAGGGATAATAATGCGGTCTGCAAAAGACAGCTTCTTCGGACGTTCTTTATCACCAATTAAGCCATTGTTATCTAACAACATAGTTAGTGCCCAAGCTAACACAGGGTTAGTTACCGCTGCAGCAAAGATACAGATACCAGCAGATTGTGAATCTTTAGTGTCTTTAATCATTTGCATGCCTGCTTCTAGTAACGGCAAGAACACACCTACTAGTAGAGCAATCTTCATTACTGGAGGCCAAACCGCAACGTCCATTGGGAAGCCTAAAATTGCAATGATGATACATAGTGAACCAAGCAAAATTGCACCGCCAGGAATTGGGCGTTTAGCAATAGCGGCTGGAATCATGTAAGTACCCCAGCTAGATGTAATGTTACCACCACCTACAGCTGTACCTACAATCTGGCGAACTGAACAAGTAGTCATGGTGTCATCAACATCCATTAATACTTTGTCTGTACCGCGTGGGTAGTTTAGTTCTTGGAAAATACGGTGACCTAGGAAGTCTGGTGACCACATCGCTACAGCTAAAATTGCAAACGGTAGTGAAGCGATAAAGTGTTCCATGTTAGGTAAACCTAACTGCCAACCTTGCTCAGTAGAGCCCCACCAGTAAACTGGGTTTAGGTTAGGTAGGCCCATCTCTGTTTTAAAGGTAAGGTCAAAACCTGCGCCAAATGCTAAGGCAATTGCTAGGCCCATAACCGCACAGGCTGGAATCGCTAACCAGCGTTTACCGATTTTTGCCAAGAATGCATACAATACAATGGTAGCGGCTAAAACAACTAAGCCTACATAGCCCATCTCGCCTGCAGCAATACCTGCATCAACAGATTCAAGACCTTTAGACCAAGATTGAATGTCACCAATCATTGACATGGTGCCGCCAAAGCCAAGGAATACCAGCAAGCCGCCAGCAACACCTTCACTGGTTAAGTTCACCAGTTTAGAGCCACCTTTAAAGAAGCTAAGAAGTAAACCAAACACACCAAGTAAGATTGCTAATGCAAGTGGGTGAGCACCTGCTAAAGCGATGGCGCCAATCAATGGAATCATTGGACCATGGTTACCTGCAAGGTTAGCGCGCGGGTTAAATATCCCCGAAGCTAATACACAGAAAAGTAACGCAGGGATAAGCATTTCTACTCGAGCTACTTCAATAGCAAACTCGGTACCTAGATTAATGTGGTCCCAACGTTCGGTTAGGCCATCTGCCCATGCCATCATTACTGCAGAGTACATTGCAATAATGCCAATAGTACCGGCAATGGCTGGCACCAAATCTTCCCATTCGAAGCGGAAGTCACGACCTGGCAAATTTAAGCCCCAGCGGCGAGGCTTCATGATTTTTAGTTCGTGGTCTAAGTAGTCGGAACGAGTTTCAAACTCAGAAGCAGGGCGGTGTGCTTCTGAATAGCTCAGTTCTTCGTCTTGAGACTGGTGGTTGTTACTAGACATAGTTTCCTCAAAAAACAAATATAAAAACCGGTAAATCGCAGGTGCTTATTAGGTGTTACTAAGCCTGAGATCCTTCTCACTCGCGATAATCGTCTCAATGGGACGAACAACATATAAGGATAGTGAGTATAAAACGTGAATTAACAGTATGCAGCTAAAGTTAGAAAGTGCTGTGATTAACTGTATTAAAGAAATATGAAAGAAACACAAAATTCGGCAATTTTGAATATTGTTGTTAGTAATACTTAGGCCGCTTGTTTTGTAGTTCTTAACCACAACTTCTACCTGCTACTTTTGATAGCAAAATTGTATCAAAGTAAGCAAGATTCGGAATTTGATCTGTGTCAAAAAAGCCCATAATTTGTGTAATTTTACTACTTATTTGCAGGGTAAAGCGAAACATAGTCGAAGTTATGGGCTTTATTCTGTAATTTACTTACTAAAATAGTGGGCTTAGTAATGAGAGCTGGCTCACTTATTTACGCTTAATCTTAGAGTGCTATTTTACAATTACGCAACAGCAATTGCGGCGCTAACCGCAAACTGAACTAAAAGGCCTATTATTGATGTATATCGAGCTAAAATTCTAAAACTGAAATTAAATTCGTTGCGCGGGCGTTATATAGCGTATCTATGCAGACTGGTTGAATATAAAGATGCTAATAAATTAGCTTAATAGGGTGTTTTGTAATCATAAGAGCGCCAATTGCCCCATAAAATGTTGAGTTTTGTCTTTCGCGATGATACTTTTCGTTGGGTTGAACGTGTAACAAATTATTTAACAATAACTACGCGCCTTAGGAAACAAGGCTGGTTGCTTAGGCAGTCATTAACAAGGTAAACATAAAATATGAGTGATGTGGCTGCACTAGAAGCATCAAATATCCACAAGGTGTTTGGCGATAACGAAGTACTTAAAGGTATTGACCTTACCGCAAACAAAGGCGATGTGATTTCTATCATCGGTTCTTCTGGTTCTGGCAAAAGCACTTTTTTACGCTGCATGAATCTACTTGAGATCCCAACCCAAGGGGATATCGCACTTCACAGTGAAAAAATTGGCTTTAAGCACCTACGCAATGGTGAGCGTTTACCCTCTGACAATAAGCAAGTTGAACGAATTCGCTCTAAACTCTCGATGGTGTTTCAAGGCTTTAACCTCTGGTCACACATGACCGTATTAGAAAACATAATTGAAGCGCCGGTTCATGTATTGGGCATCCCCAAGAAAGAAGCTATCGAGCAAGCTGAAGGCCTGTTGGAGCGCGTAGGTTTGCACGACCGAAAAGATTACTACCCAGCCCATATGTCGGGTGGACAGCAGCAACGGGCTGCAATAGCTCGAGCTTTGGCAATGAACCCTGAAGTTATGTTATTTGATGAGCCAACTTCCGCACTTGACCCTGAATTGGTGGGTGAAGTGCTTAAAGTAATGCGTAGTTTGGCTGAAGAGGGACGCACGATGTTGGTTGTGACTCACGAAATGGCCTTTGCGCGTGACGTATCCAATCAGGTGTTATTTCTCCATCAAGGCATAGTGGAAGAGCGTGGTTCCCCACAAAAAGTATTCGAAAATCCAGATTCTGAGCGCATGAAACAATTTCTAGCCCCAAAATACTAAAATTATAACTATGGAAGACAAGCGTTAACTCGCTTAAAGCAAACAACACGGAGTAAAAAATGAAAAAAACATTAGTCGCGATGATTGGTGCAATTGCACTAAGTACTACAGCAGTTGAAGCAAAAGACTGGGAAGTAGTTCGTTTAGCAGTAGATGTGCCTTACGAACCGTTTGAGTACAAAGCTCCTGATGGCTCACTAACTGGTTTTGAAATTGACCTAGGTAACGCGGTTTGTGAAGAAATGAAAGTTAAGTGTGAGTGGGTAATTCAAGCATGGGATGGAATCATTCCTGGCCTACTAGCACGTAAGTACGATGCAATTTTCTCTTCTATGTCTATTAACGAAGACCGTGCGAAAAAGGTATTGTTCTCAGAACCTTACTACAACACACCTACCGGTTTCTTTGGCCCTAAAGCAAGCGAAGTTGACCCAGCTAAACCAGAAACTCTTAAAGGCCTACGTGTGGGTGTTCAGCGCGGTACTATTCAAGATACTTACGCAACAGACAACTACTCAAAAGTAGCTGATATTAAACGTTACACTACCGGTGATGATCTAGTGGTTGACCTTCACGGTGGCCGTTTAGACGTTGTAGTTATCGATTTCCCTGTAGGCATTAGCACGATTATTGAAGTTGAGAAAGGCGCAGACTTTAAAGTGTTAGGCGACAACGTACAGCTAGGTGAAGGTGTAGGTGTTGCTGCACGTAAGCGTGATGGCGAACTAATTGAAATGTTCAACAAGGCCTTAGCTACCGTTAAAACTAACGGTGTATACGACAAAATCAACGAAAAATACTTCGATTACAGTATCAAGAAGTAAGCCTTGCACTACCATTAACCCGAGCCCAGCTCGGGTTAACTTTCTAAGAGACTCATTATGTTAGATCTTCATGGTTACGGCCCTTCAATATTTATGGGGGCGATTGTCACTATCGAAGTTGCCTTCTTATCATTGGCTGTAGCGCTAATTTTAGGCATGTTGGCAGCGGTGGCGCGTTTATCAAAAAACCGTATTGCTAATGGCGTTGCCGTGGTTTACACCACCGTTATTCGCGGTGTGCCCGACTTAGTGTTAATGCTGCTTATTTTCTTTGGCGCGCAAATCATGATGAATGTGTTTTCTGATTGGTTATACGACAACTTTGACATCGATTATTACATCAATATCAATGAGTTTGTGGCGGGTGTAACCACCATTGGATTTATTTTTGGTGCCTACATGGCGGAAACCTTTCGCGGTGCTTTTCTCGCTGTAGATAACGGCCAGATTGAAGCCGGTAAAGCTTATGGTATGAGTAGCTTGCAGGTATTTCGTCGTATTACCGTGCCGCAAATGATGCGTCACGCTATTCCGGGCATTGGTAATAATTGGTTGGTATTGGTGAAAACGACAGCATTGGTTTCGGTAATTGGTCTAGCTGATATGGTTCGCCTAGCCAAAGAAGCTGCAGGCGCGGTACACGAACCATTTTTGTTCTTTATTCCAGTGGCCTTTGTATACCTTGCACTTACTAGTGTTTCTGAAATTTTCCTAAAACGATTAGAAATTCGTTTTAGTGCTGGTACGGTGAGGTAAGCGCTTAATTATGTATGAAACTATCGAGAACATACTCGCCAATAATGACATTTTTACTTTAACCACCGTGTTAGGGTACTGGGACGGTTTAGTGATGACCGTTCAATTGGTATTTTTGTCGCTAATATTAGGCCTAATTCTGGCAATTCCCCTTGCCATTATGCGTGCCTCCGACAACTTTTTAATTAGCCGCAGTGTCTGGGTATTTACCTATATATTTCGTGGTACTCCCTTACTGATTCAGCTATACATCATCTACTATGGCGTGACCTATATTGAGGGTATTCAAGATTCAATGTTTTGGCCGATAGTGCGAGAAGCGTTTTATCCTTGTTTATTGGCCTTTGTATTGAACACTGCGGCATATACCACCGAGATTTTCCGAGGTGCGATTGTTGCAACGCCACGTGGTGAGATCGAAGCTGCCAAAGCTTACGGTATGTCTAATGGTAAGGCGATGCGCAGGATCATTTTGCCAAGTGCGCTTCGCCGAGCATTGCCCGCTTACAGCAACGAAGTAATTTTTATGCTGCACGCTAGTTCGATTGCCAGTGTGGTAACTATTATTGACCTTACTGGTGCTGCTCGTGATGTATATGCTAAATACTACGCACCCTTTGAAGCCTTTACCTTTGCAGCGCTTATCTACTTATCGGTGACCTTTTTGCTGGTATATGGCTTTAAGCATTGGGAAAAACGCTGGCATCGCCATTTACGGCCGCTAAGTTAAGTTTTACAAAGGGGCCTAGGCCCCTTTTTTGTTTGGGATTAAGAAGATAGCTATGCTCACTTTACTTAAAAATGCACAGGTGTACGCACCTGAAGCTCTAGGCTTAATGGATGTTTTGTTGGCTAATGGTAGCATTTTGCAGCTTGCACCGAATATTGAGCTTAAGGCCAGTCATGGCTTAGTAGACAGTATTGATTTATCAGGTAGCATCCTAGCCCCTGGTTTTGTTGATGCCTTAGTCCACTTTACCGGCGGCGGTGGTGAAGGGGGCTTTGCTTATCGCACTGCAGAGCTTAGTTTTGAAAATGCCGCACCCACTGGTGTTACTACTTTAGTAGGCGCATTAGGTACCGATAGTGTTACCCGCACTCCAGCGCAAGTATTAGGTAAAGCACGAGAATTAAGTGCAATGGGCTTAAGCTGCTATTGCTACACCGGCTCCTATCATCTGCCGGTTAAAACCATCACCGGAAGCATCGAGCAAGACATTGTATTAATTCCTGAGATGATAGGTGTAGGTGAGCTAGCCATTGCTGATCATCGAGCCAGTCAGGCCTCGGTACAAGCTTTTACCGCAGTGGCCGCCGAGGCGCGCGTAGCCGGACTATTGTCGGGTAAAAAGGGTATTAGCTTTTTCCACGTTGGTGATGGAAAAGGAAAATTAAATCTACTGCGAGAGATTGTTAAGCAATCTGATTTATCAATCACCCAGCTCTATCCTACCCATTGTAATCGTAATCAGGCCTTGTTTAACGACGCCCTAGCGTTTTTGAGTGAGGGCGGTGCTATCGATTTCACTACTAGCACTATTCCGCAGTTTATCGAAGAAGGCGAGGTAAGCTGCCCTCAAGCGCTTAAAACCATTGTTGATAAGGGCTTAGATTGGCAACGAGTGAGCTTTAGCTCAGATGCTAATGCGAGTTTACCGCTGTTTGATGATGCTGGTGAGTTAGTGGGGATGCAAGCGGGAAAACTAGAGAGTTTATACCTGGCTGCTAAAGAAGCTGTTCAGTCTTATCAAGTGCCTTTAGATATTGCGCTGTCGGTGATTAGTCGTAACCCTGCTAAGATTTTGGGCTTAAGAAATAAAGGTCAATTAGCAGTAGGCTTTGACGCCGATTTAGTAGTTCTTGACCAGCAATCTTTAGCGATCAAGCAAGTGTTTGCCAAAGGCCAAAGTATTTGGGCTGAGTAGAATTTGCTAGAGCCACTGGCTGAGGGCTGCTCGTTTTTAGACCTTGGCTAAGGCATAATAGCGGCACTTGGTTTTTACTAGAAGTAGCCCTATGAGCTTTAAAGGATTCACAACACAGCTGGTTCACTGCGACCGTTTAGCTGGCGTAGAGGAAGGCGCTGTTCACGCGCCAATTCATAACTCGGTACCTTATGGATACGCTGCCACTCAAGACTTGGTGGATGTATTTCAAGGCAAGCAAGTTGGCCATGCTTATGCGCGCCAATCAACTCCTACTCTCGATTACTTACAACGCAAAATAGCCATGCTTGATGAGAGTGTTGCCAGCTTAGTATTTGGTACCGGTATGGCGGCCATTGGTACGGTGTTTTTAACCTTGCTAAAGGCTGGCGATCACATCGTAGCGAGTCGTTTTTTATTTGGTAACACCAGCAGCATATTTGGCACGCTAAAAGGTTATGGCATTGAAGTGACCTTAGTGGATGCCACAAGCAGTGACGCAGTAGAGCAGGCTTGCCAAGCCAACACCAAAATGGTGTTTGTCGAAACCATTGCTAACCCTGCCACCCAGATAGTTGATTTAGCAGGGATTGGAAAGCTATGTGAGCAACGAGGTTTGGTTTACGTAGTGGATAATACCTTAACCTCTTCTTACCTTTTTCAGCCTAAGTCTGTAGGCGCCAGCTTAATCATTACCTCGTTATCAAAGTATGTTGGCGGCCATGGTAATGCATTGGGTGGCTCGGTAAGTGATACAGGTTTATTTGATTGGAGTGCTTACCCCAATATTTTTGAAGGTTATCGCAGTGGCGACCCTAAGATGTGGGGCATTAACCAAATTAAGAAAAAAGGCCTGCGAGACTTTGGAGGCGCTTTGAGCTCGCAAGCTGCGCATTTATTGTCGGTAGGGGCAGAGACCATGGCCCTGCGTATGGAACGCCAATGTGCTAATGCCTTGGCCTTAGCCAAGATGTTAGATGAACACCCTAAAGTGGCTAAGGTGTATTACCCAGGCTTGGCTTCTCACCCTCAGCATCAACGAGCAAGTGACTTGTTTAAGCACTATGGCGCATTGGTGAGCTTTGATTTAGTTGATGGTATCAACAGCACAGAGTTTTTGGATAAAACCAATATCGTAATTAACGCGACCCATTTAGGGGATAACCGAACTTTGGCCTTGCCTGTTGCCCAAACCATTTACTTTGAAATGGGCTTAGAGGCACGTCAAGCATCGGGAATCAGTGAAACAATGATCCGCTGCTCAATTGGTATTGAAGATACTGAAGACTTACTCAAGGACTTTGAGCAAGCGTTAGCCAGTTCTTAGTAAAGAAAGCTGATACAAAAAAGCCTTGGTCACGCCAAGGCTTTTTACATTTACCTGAAGTATCCGATAAGTTTACTTACTATCTATTGATAGCAACTCCACTTCAAAAATTAAGGTAGAGCCGGCTGGAATTGATGACACGCTGCGGTCGCCGTAAGCCAATTGGCTTGGAATAAAGAAACGGAATTTCTCGCCCACACTCATATATTGTAAGCCTTCGGTCCAGCCCGCGATAACTTGCCCTAGCGGGAACTGAGCAGGGCGTTGACGTTCTACTGAACTATCAAACACTAAGCCGCTTAACAAAGTTCCATGGTAATGAACGGTTACTGTGCTGTTTGCAGAAGGTTTCTCAGCGCCTTCTACAACATCTTCAAGGATTAGGTACTGCAATCCAGATTCTGTGGTTATTACACCGTCTTTTTTAGCGTTTTCAGCAAGAAAGTCGTGGCCTAACTGACGGTTTTGTTTAACCGCTTTTGCGTTATTATTGGCGCGGAGAATAAATACAATCACAAAAATAGCGAGTAGAGCGAGAACCACAAATTTCAAAGTCGATTCCTTACTAGGGTGTTGAGTAAAAGATAAATGTTAATCTAACTTTACGAAAGTGCTAGTTAAAAAGCACTGCTTATCTAAGAAAACTCGCCTTAACAGCACTAGCGGGTCATTTTTTTTACAAATACCACAACAAACAAGGCAATAATAAAGCTGCCACTAAAGGCCTCAATGGCTGCGAACATGCGGGAAAGTCCAACCGGGGTAAAGTCGCCATAACCAAGGGTGGTAAAAGTGACCACGCTGTAATACAAGCATTCAAAAAACGCTACAACGTTTTGCCCAAGGCTTTGATTAACACTGAGTGAAACGATATTTCCGTTGAAATGAATCCCGGTAAACGAATAAATAATAGCGCAACTCAAAATGATTAATAGAGAGGTGTATACCACGCGGATCGGCAGTTCTCCGTAGCCGCATACCAAATCAACCAGCTTGGATATTCCGCGCCGGTAAGAGAATTTGGGCATTTGATAGCGTCGCATGGTGAGCTCTTTACGCAAAAACACACCAGCAGTAGTAAACAAGCCTTCCGATTCGGCTGTTTTACGGAGGCCGCGATACACTTCCTCGGCTTGTTGGTAGTAGTCGGCCATGGCTTCATTATCTTGCTGTTGCTCAGCGGCACTGCCTAATTGCTCTTGAAGTACTCTTTCACCAACGCACAGACTATCGCATTTACATTGGTCCATTTTGGCACCAAGCAAATTGGTTTTTGTTAGGTCGGCATGATTTAAATTCGCTCCTCGCAAATCGGCTTTCATTAAGCTACCGCTTTGCAGGTTGATATTAAAAAGGTGTGCCCCTCTCAGGTCACTTCGATAGAGATCAGCGCCAGAAAGGTCGTAACCTTGCTTGCTGTTGTAGCGAACTAAATCAATACCAGCTAGTTTGGCTTTTTTTAGGCTGATACCTTGAAGCATGCCGCCGTTTTTAGCATGGTTTTCTAGCTTCTCTTTGATTTCTTCGCCGCATTTGTCCTCGTCTGGATCATGCCAAAAACACAACCCGCTTTCTAAAGCAGGTTCCTTGCAGTTGGCTCCAGAACTATCTTGATACAGACATTGACCGCACTTCTCCATATTTGGCTAACGCTCCAGCTATTAATCAACAATTTGATTATTAGCCAGTTTTATTCACTGGCTTTAAGCTAAGTGTATTTCAATTGGAGGATTTTGCGAGCAGCCTTAAAATGTGGGGCTAACAAGTCTTGCTTGCTACTTTTTGTTGCCGCTACCGAGTTGCTGGAACTCACTTTTTAATGTTGAGTAACGCTCGGCGTGGTTGTCGTTTAACTTAAGACCATCGAGTAACTTAATGGTAATTTTGCAGTCACTTAAAAGCTGTCCGCTAAGCCCTTTTTCCGATTGATTAAGCTGTTTTAGTATGGCTTGGATTTTATTCAAGATTGCGCCGGTGTTGCCAGGGGCCACTTGTAACGCCTTATCGAAATAGCTCGTCGCCTCGTGAAAGCGATTTTCTTCGTATGCTTCGATGCCCATTTTATTGTATTCACGAAACTGGCCAAGTTTGAGTTCAAAATCTTCAGCTTTTAATACTTTGTGCGCAGAGGACAAGGACATGGGATCGATGTCATCGCGTTTTTCTAGTTCTTCGGCAAAGGGCATTGCGTATTCAAACTCGCCTACAGAGTTTAGGGTTAAGAAGGTGTCGGGCAATAGTTCACCACTTACTTTGCTGGGTGCATCTAACAAACCGTCGTGGCTATCAAATAGCAATCGCTTGGCTTTGTTTAGCTCACCTTTAGTGGCGTGCACGCGAGCCTGGCTTATGCCTTCAAAGGCATCAAAGTTAAAGTCATCGTCTTTGCCTTCTTCACGCCTAGCATGAAATAGCACAGAGTTAACTTCTTGCAGTAAGCGATTTTTTCGATACAAATCATCTTCACTTTGCGCTTCATCTATTAGGCTGCGTACATAGTTACATAGATGATGAGGGCCACGATGTATAGAACGCCTAGCAAGCTGCAAAATGGTAGAAAAGGTTTCTTTGGCTAGGGTTAAATCGCCAGCTTCCATAGCAAGCTCGGCTAACAACTGTTGGCGCTCAATACTATTTACCGCCAACTTAGAGGCTTTAAGTACAGTTTCTAAGGCTTTGTCTAACTCGCCGTCTGCTCGGTAAGCGCGAGCTAACCAGTCATAGCCGGTGAGCAGTAATGGGCTTTCTGCAATAGAACGATTAAGTGTTTCAATCGCGCTTTTATTGTCTTTTAGTAACAGGTGAACACGACCTAAGGTGGCTTTCGCCCAGGTTTGTTTGCGCTCTTCTAGTATGGCTTCTAGTGCTTCTTTAGCTGCCGCGTATTCTCCTAAGGCTATTTGCGCTTCAACGCGTAAGTTACGGCAATAGTTGCTGTAACGGCTTTCGGCTTCAATCTGTTTGTCACACAGTTCAATAACTTGCTGATACTGTTTTTTTGATAATGCGTGATAAACCTCGCGTAAACTTTGACGCTTTACATGGGCTCTTGCTAGGCGGTTGTGTAACTGAAACTGAGAAAATGGTTTGGTTATGAACTCGTCTGGCTCCATTTCTAGAGCACTAAGCACCATACTTTTATTATTGTCACCACTAATAATAAAAAACAGAGCATCAACTTCTAACAACTCGCTAACACGAAGCTCTTCTAAAAGCTGGCCACCATTCTTGCCAGTGCCAAGGTTATAATCTACTAGAAGGATGTCGAATTTTCGTTTTTTGCACGCCCTTACAGCGGCTTCGCCAGTGTTTGCGAAATAAACGTCGGTTGCGCCAAAGTTTTGCAACATGGCCTTAAGCATAACCTGAAAGGCTCGCTGGTCATCAACGATGAGTATTTGCTTGTCGCTGTAATTGTATTGCGTTGCCATTACTGAGTGTTCTAATCCTTTTGGCTTATCCTAGCATAAGTTACCAAGCGATAAAGTAGTGTAAGTATAGACAGTTAGCGCAGTAGTAGTATCTGCTATTAAACCTTGCAAAAACAGCTAAGCTTGATTTAATATTGAGGTGTTGATGAGTCTTTTGGTCTCATCAGCGCTGAGTCAAAGCCAAACTTGGAGTGATCCAAGGTCGGAAAGTTACAGGTCTTTAGGGCAACCTTAAGATGGCTGGACCGCCTTAGTTGAGTGGTTAGATTTGCACAATGTACATCTTTCTACTTAGTAAGTTAGTCTATTTACCGTTTATTACTTTCCGTATTTGGTTGGAACGCCAAGCTAAAATTAGCTTGGCGTATTTGTTTCTGCAGCCTTATCTTGTTAAGCATTTGTTTCTAAATGCTGTTGCTCCTAAGACTTTTAAATCTATTGGTTATTGCCTCAACTTAATATTTTTGTTGTGCGCTAATTGCATACTTAAGGCAAATCTCGGGTATAAAAAAAGACATCCTAAGATGTCTTTTTTTATCAATATGGTGGAGGGAGGTGGATTCGAACCACCGAAGCTTTCGCGACAGATTTACAATCTGTTCCCTTTGGCCACTCGGGAACCCCTCCTGCTTGTGGAGCGGCATATTACCAGAACTTGGTGGGCTGTAAAGCAAAAACAGCGACATTTTTATTGGTAGATAACTGTTTGCTTATTATCTGTGCATTTGGCCGAAATTTGCTAAAGTTTTGGCCTGCTTTTCCGATAGCTATAAAGGTAATGGAGGAGCAATATGTTAGTTGAGCAAATTAGACAAAGTAGCTTGTGTGATGAACTGCAGTTGGGCGATACGCTTAACCAAAGTGCCTTGCAGGGTGATCAGGCTCATTTTCATTTATTGCTTAGCATGCTTAGCCAAAACGTGTGCGATCAAGCTCAGTTTTCAATGCAAAAGCAACAGCATGAACAAGTTCAGCAAGATTTACGTGATAAGTTTCAACTGGCTCAAGCTCGCGCTCTTAAAGCGCTAGATGATGAGTTTCCAGTGCAAGCTAATTGGAGTAAGCACCTACATGCTGGTGAGCCGTCGCGAATTCGTTTAGAACAGGCTCTAGGCGGCTATGCGGCGTGTGCAGAAGACAGTGTCGACGGTTTACCTCACGAGGTAATGAACAACGTGGATTTGTTAAGCCGGGTAAAACACCAAGTGGCTAAGCCAGATCAGCAACAAGAAATAGATAAGGAAGTGAAGGGTACTGACATGTACAAGCTACTAAGTGACTTCGATTACTCAAAGCCACTTAGCGTTAAGTACTTTAATTAACGAAACACCACGGTACGGTTTCCGTATACAAATACTTTTTCATCAAGCACTTGCTGCAGTGCTTTACTTAATACTGCTTTTTCTACATCACGGCCAGCTTTGGCCATTTCTTCGGCGCTGTAAGTATGATCAACATGGATTACATGTTGCTCTACTATTGGCCCTTCGTCTAAATCGTTGTTTACAAAGTGGGCGGTGGCACCAATAATTTTTACGCCTCGGTCGTAAGCTTGTTTATAAGGCTTAGCACCAATAAATGCTGGCAAAAACGAGTGATGAATGTTTAAGATTTTGTTGCTAAAGGCTTCAACAAAAGCTGGCGTAAGAATACGCATGTACTTGGCAAGTACTACGTAGTCTGGTTGGTACTGCTGCACTACCTTAATAACTTGTTGCTCATGCTCTTCGCGGCTTAAATCTACATGGCTAATATGATGGAAAGGAATATCAAATTTTTCCGTCAAGGTACGTAGGCTATCGTAGTTACCAACAACTGCAGCAATTTCTACATCCATATCACCGTAAACGGCTTTCATGAGTAGATCGCCCAAACAATGTGCTTCTTTGGTTACCATGATAACAATACGTTTGCGCCCAGCACTTTCTAGCCGACGGGTGCTTCCAGCTGGAAGTGCGCCATCTAAATCGGCAAGTAAAGTTTGGTCGTTAAAGTAGCCTTCTAATACTGTACGCATAAAAAAGCGATTGGCATCGTTATCAACAAACTCGTTGTTTTTAATAATGTTAAGCTGGTGCTTAGCACATATATTGGTAATGCTTGAGATTAAACCTTTTGCGTCTGGGCATTCGGTTAATAGAATTTTTCTTTCCATTGTGTTTTCGATTTATTCAGTTTTAAAGTTAAGATTTATTACAGCACTGTTTAAACTTTTTGCCGCTTCCGCAGGGGCAAGCTGAATTACGCGCCAAGGCTTTTGGGGCGAACTCTCCATCAGTATAAAACCAACGCTCATTAACTTTCTTAAAGTTAGAGCGCTCGTGCAAAATTTGTCGTTGACCCTGTTCGCGATAATGAGCTTTAAACTCCACTATGCCTGTTTGGCCATCTTTAAAGTCACAGCTAAAAATTATTTGTAGCTTTTCCCATTGCCCTAAATCTTCTTTAGTTGAAGGTTGTGGGGCATCGCCTTGTCGATAGTCCGAGTGGTGCGTTTGCCATAAATAACTAGCATCGCCCAGCGTAAACGCGGTGTAGCGAGAACGCATTAACTGCTCACAACTTGTTGGTAAGCAATCACCGGTGATGATGGGCTGACAGCACTGAAGAAAATCGTTGCCGCTACCGCAGGGGCAAACTAACACAGGGAAACCTCAAATTTGACTAAGGGCGAAGTGTAGCAAGAAGCTGCCGATAAGGCAGCTGAAACTTGGTGATAGTTTGGCCAAATTGGCCTTATTAATCAGGATTTAACATGTGCTTAACCGTAAATGTGGTTAATTGAGGATCAAAGTGTGGGTTGTTGGCTAAATCAAGCTGAGCCAAACTTGCTTGCTGGTCTGTTTGTTCACTTAAAAATACCGCTAAAGCGACAATACGGGCGTAGACATGAATGGCTTCACCACTTAGGCCTAGTGGTCGGCCACTGCCATCCCAATGTTCTTGGCTTTGATTAGCTACGATAAGGGCTGCATCGATTTGCTGTTGCACTGCGGGATCTTTAAGTGCATCTGGTAGCTCGCAATGTTCGGCAATGCGCTGCCAACTCCCTTGGCTTAACATGTTACAGCTAAGCAGCACGTCGGGTAAGCCGTGGTTAGCTAGGTCATAAAAGCTAGCGGCTTGGTTTAATGCTTCACATTGTTGGTCGCTGAGCGAATAAGCCGCAGCAAGTTTAGCGCAATAGCGTTCTATATTGCTAAGCTGCTCGGTATTATACTGTTTGGTTTGAATGGCCTGATGAATTAACTCCACCAGACGAAGTTGACCGTGAGCCAGTTGTTTTTGCAAGTGCTGGTTTTCTAGACGCACAGCCGTAGTTTGAATCAAATAGTTAAGTGGTTCTAGCTGCAACTGCTGGGTGTCGCTCCATCCTTCTAGGTAGAACATCAAAGGTTCGCTATCAGTATTTTGCAAATAAAACACCGCATTGTTCTCGCCAAAACTGTGCTGTTGATTTTGCTGCGCTTGGTTAAGCAATGACTGAACTCGGCTTGGTAGCTCATGTAAGCTGCGAACTTCTTCTAAATAAGCCAGCTTCCCTTCGCTATGCAGTACTTTAAGCTTGGAGCGGTAAACACTTAAGGCTAAGCCACTGAGGGTAAGTTTGGCATCTTGCTGTGTTAATAAGTCAATTAGCTCATGAAACACGCCTATAGCCAAGTTTTGCTCGTTTTTGCAGTTTTCAATATGGCTGGAGGAATTGATGACCGCACGCAGGTTATTACGTTGTGAATGCAGTTCGGTAATTTCTTGGTAAGCACGAAGGGAGGCGCACATTAAAGTGTCTAAATTTACATCGCTTAACTCGGTTTTGTTTTTGTAGTCACTCACATCGTAGCGGCGAATCACCTCTCTAATGGGCGCTAAGCCGGGTTGCCCGGTGCGCAAAATTAGTCTTATTTTGTGGTTGTTAAGGCGTTGGCGAATATCATCGATAAGCAATAAGCCCGCATCGTCACTTTCCATGACAACATCTACTAATGCAATCGCAACATCGCCGTGTTCACTGAGTAATTGATAAGCCTCGGCAGCGTTATAGGCGTCAATAAAGCTGAGTTTTCGATCTTGATAAGAAAAGTTGTTTAATACTAATTTCGTGACGGTATGCATTTCGCTGTCGTCATCAACAATTAGCACCTTCCAGGGAGCTGGCTCTAGGGTTTCGGTAGCGGTATCGTCTTCTTCATCAAACAGGAATAGTTCAGCACTATCATCCATTGCTACTGTCCTCACTCGTTAATAAGGCCTCTATCATCAGTATAGGAAATTACTAGCGATTCTTAGGATATTTTTCTTAAAACTGGATATTAAACACGCTAAGCTTAAGCAATTGCACTTATGTTGCTAGGAAATTGATTTTGCATAATAAATTCGTCATTGAAGCGCTAGACCATGGCTTAGCTGAAGCCTTAATCAATAAGATTGATTTAAAAACTAAGCCACAAGGTTCTCTTGGCCAACTGGAAAGTTTGGCCTGCCAAATAGGGCAAGTTCAACAGACCTTAGAGCCTGAAATCCGCCAGCCTAAAATGATTGTATTTGCTGCGGACCATGGTATTGCGCTTGAGGGTGTGAGCGCCTTCCCACAAGAAGTTACTGCTCAAATGGTACAAAATTTTGTTAATGGTGGAGCCGCCGTCAACGTATTTTGCCGTCAACATGGTTTGGACTTCGAGATCGTTGATGTTGGGGTGGGTCAGCTTTTGTCTGAGCAAGGGGTTCAACTGTGTAAGGTAGCAAACGGCACCAAGAGTTTTTTGAATGCCGATGCAATGAGCAAAGAGCAATGCCTTCAAGCCATCGACGTTGGCGCTGAGCGGGTTGCCCAAGCTGCACGTGAAGGTTCGAATTTGTTGGCTTTTGGCGAGATGGGCATTGCTAACACCGCTAGTGCTGCTGCCATAATGGCCGGCTGCTTGGGTCTGGATGTTAGCGACTGTGTTGGTCGCGGAACTGGTTTAGATGATCAAGGCTTACAGCATAAAACGGCAGTGTTACAACAATCGATGCAATACCATCAAGGTGAATACAGCGCGCAGCAATGGCTAGCCAAAGTAGGCGGATTTGAAATTGCTGCCATGGTGGGAGCGATGCTAGAAGCCGCTCATCGGCGCATCGTTATTTTGGTAGATGGTTTTATTTGCTCTGCGGCTGCCTTGGTGGCCAGCCAGATAAACCCCTTGGTAACACAATACATGATTTTTTGTCACCAAGGTGCAGAGCATGCTCATCAGCGCTTGCTTAAAGCACTAGAGGCCAAGCCTTTGCTGGATTTAGCACTGCGCTTGGGTGAAGGAAGTGGCGCCGTGCTGGCTTATCCACTGGTTGAGTCTGCGCTGGTGTTCTTAAAAGAAATGGCCTCGTTTGACTCTGCTGGCGTGAGTCGTGAGCGTGATTGAACGCGCTAAACATGAGCTGAACTTAGTGTTTAATGCACTCAGTTTTTTTAGCCGGATCCCGGTTCCGAAAAATGTAAGATACAGTGGCCAAAGTCTTAGCCAGTGTGTGGCGTATTTCCCCTTGGTTGGCTGGATTGTTGGTTTAGTTAGCGCTGGGCTCATTGTATTGCTTATGCCCATACTTGGCGCGCCCTTAGCTATATTGCTCTCGATGGCGGCCAGCTGCTGGCTCACCGGTGCATTTCACGAAGATGGCTTTGCCGATTGCTGTGATGGCTTTGGCGGTGGCTATACTCCAGAGCAAATGCTGCGAATTATGAAAGACTCCCGCCTAGGCACTTACGGAGTGCTAGGTTTGTGCAGCATATTGGCGATTAAATTTAGCGCCTTATTGAGCCTTAGTCAGGCGTTAATTAGCACCGAACTCTTATTGGTGCTGTGGCTAGCGCATAGCTTAAGTCGCTTTAGCGCGGTGCTTATTATCTGGAAACTTGATTATGTTCGTGAGCCGTCTGAGCCGAGTAAGGCCAAAGCTGTTGCTCAGTCGATTGGTTCCAAAGAGCTTCTTTTAGCCTTGTTTTGGGTTGCGGTGCCAGCAGCTTTATTAGAGCTAAATATGTTAGCTTTTGCGGTGCTAAGTTGCTTGCTAGTCACGCTATTGTGGGCTCGCTACCTAAAGCTTAAGTTGGCTGGTTATACAGGGGATACCTTAGGGGCACAGCAGCAGTTGAGCGAAGTGGCCATTTATATCAGTTTGCTTGCAGCTATTAATACAGGCCTGATTCTGTGAATCGAGTGCTATTGGTGCGCCACAGCCAACCAGATATTGCTAGTAACCGCTGTTACGGCCAGCTAGATATGCCAGCAAAACCAGAACAACTGCAACAAGCCACAGTACGATTACAAAAATTATTGGCCGAGTACTCGGTAGCAGAAGTGTGTGCTAGCCCTTTGTTACGTTGTAGTCAGTTGGCCGAAAGCCTTTTTGTGCCGGAGGATATTGCGTATCAAGATTCGCTGAAGGAAATAAGTTTTGGTCAATGGGAAGGCTGTAAGTGGGATGACATTCCCCGCAATCAACTGGACGCTTGGGCTGATAATATAGAGGGCTATCGCCTTGGTCAATCTGGCGAAACCGTTGCTGAGTTTAGCCAACGCATACTAGGCTTTTGGCAAACTCAGTTATCTAAAACTAGCGAAGTAAATACCACCCACGTGTGGTTTACTCATGCTGGGGTTATTCGTACCATTGTTGGTGATATTCAAGCTTTACCTGTGGCTGAGTCCAGCAAAATAGCACTAAAATTTGGATCCTTAACTTGTATAACATTTGCCTCTAATGGAGCCGCCATTGAATACCTTAATCGCTAAACTTGTTATCTTATGTGTGCCTTTAACATTTGCTCTGGGGCAAGCTCAAGCCAGTGAAGAAAATACCTTGGCCAATAAACCTAAAGTAAACATTATTGGTAAGTGCTGGCAGCGTGCTACCAAGCCAGAGGTGAATACATGTTTAGAGAACAGCCTAGCCCAACTTGACCACCAAGTAAGGCAACGCTTGGTAGTTCTGCATAAGCAAGCTATGGACTTAGAGTCTATTAGTGAAGGGGCTCAAGGCGCAGTTCAAGCTTTAGAAAAAGCCAAAATAGAGTTTAGTGAGTTTCGACAATCTTTGTGTGCTTGGGAAAGCTTAATGATGGCTGGTGGCAGCGGTTCGGCTAGCCAGTATTTAAGTTGTGAGATAGAGCTTACCCAGCATTGGTTAAGCCGTTTGCACCAGTGGTAACCTTGAGTTTTAGATAGCAAACAGCCCGCTTTTAGCGGGCTGTTTGTTGGTAAACTGTCGCGAAAGATAAACAGCCTTTGGGCATTTACGCTTCGGCAGCGCGAGCTTCTTGGCAACCTTTAATGGCGGGGGCCAAAATTTCCAAAGCGGTTTGCTCACAAGGGCTTAAACTAGCATCTGATTCGGCGATAGGTGTAACACGCTGACCCCAGCGAATCGCAGCCGCTCCCCATGTTAGTCCAGCACCAAAAGCGGCTAGCAATACATTGTCACCAGGCTTGATTCGGCCTTGCTCTAAGGCTTCACATAAGGCTACTGGAACAGTGGCCGCTGAAGTGTTCCCGTATTTTTCAATGTTCACCATAATATTGTCATAGGGAGCATCAATACGTTTGGCTAGGGCATCAATAATGCGTAAGTTGGCTTGGTGGGGCACGATGAAGTTGAGCTCATTGTTGGCGATGTTAGCCTGCTCTAATACGTTACTTGCTGCTTCACCCATGCCTTTTACCGCACGTTTAAAAATCTCAGGCCCTTCGAACTGAAAGTTGTAAAGCGTATCTACGCCTGAAAAACGTTTACGGTTAGTGCCAAAATCTGAAATAAACAGGATCTCACGTTTCTCGCTATCGCAGCCTAGTTTTGCGGCTAGAAATCCTACTTTTTCCGCTTGGTCGTTTGCTTCTAGAATCACTGCGCCAGCACCGTCGCCAAACAATACTGCAGTATCGCGTTTGGTCCAGTCGAGTAATTGAGTTAATCGCTCGGCGCCAATCAACAGAATGCGTTTCATCGCTCCGGTTTGAATTAAGGCAGAGGCTGTTTGCATGCCGTAAACAAAACCTGAGCATGCGGCGTTCATATCAAATACGGCGGCTTGTTCTGCTTTAAGTAGTTGTTGTACACGGCTGGCACTGCTAGGTACCGATGTACCAGGGGTGCAGGTACACAAAATAATGGCATCGAGTTGTTCTGCTTTTAGCCCTGCAGCAGCTAAAGCTTGTAAGCCAGCGGTAGCAGCGAGTTCAGCAATATCTACATGAGAAACACAGCGCTCTTTTATGCCTGTTCGGCTACTAATCCACTCGTCCGATGTGTCGAGAAAAGTACTTAAGTCGTGGTTAGTGAGTCGTGCTGGTGGCATACATTTGCCCCAACCGGTAATTTCAGCATTGTACATAGCGTGCTTAAAACTCTGGCTAATTGAAGTTGCCAAGGATTATGCCTTATGCATTGCAAATAACCAAACTAGAACAAGAATTAGTCTCAAACAGTGGCTTTTTGTGGCTAAAGCTCACATTTTAGCTTTAGCTGGTGTTTTATTGGTCAAGTTGTGCCATAATCAGTTCATATTGATGGACTAGACCTAATAATATGTAGGTCAATTTATGTAACAGGGACGCTCAATTACTCTCTGAATTACGTAAATGGGGTCTGTTATGACTGCGCAACAACACAATTCTGTATTGTCTCCACCTGGTGATGATAATACTCAAATATCTAGTTTTACTGATAATACGCGTTTTTTTGAATTAACCGTTGATTTCTACGCGGATTCACTAAGCCTTTTAGCTTTTGGTGGCGATGTTATTGGTAACCTTCCACCTAAAAAACTGGTGGCTGTAAATGGCCAAATAGATAATGAAGAAGCCTTTTTCAAATCTATGTTTATTTGGACATTTTCTGCTATCGATGAAGTAGAAGCCCCAGTAAATCCTAAGCCACAAGACTGGTTATTGCTGAACGCAAACGATCAGTAAAGCCATAGAGATAAGGCTTAGCCAAGGCATATTGGGCAAAGCCTTATTGGTTTAAGCTTATAAAAACATTCCTCCCGAAGCTTCTATCCGCTGCCCATTTACCCAAGAGGCTTGGTCGCTGAGTAACATGGAGAGGGCATCGCCAATGTCTTCTGCTATACCTACTCGGCCTAGCGCTGTGTGTTGGGCTAGTTGCTGATTAAGTGTGGCATTGTCACGTACAACTCCGCCACCAAAGTCCGTTTCTATCGCTCCTGGCGCGAGCGTATTTGCCCTAATCTGCTTGTAGCCTAGTTCTGCTGCCAAGTAGCGAGTCATTACCTCTAATCCTCCCTTCATCATGGCATAAGCACAAAAGCCTGGCATGCTAAAGCGCGTCAATCCGGTAGAGATATTGACTATTCGTCCTGCTGTTTCAATCATTGGTAGCAAAGCTTGAGTAAGAAAGAAAGTGCCTTTTAAATGCACATTCATTAATTGATCAAACTGTTGCTCGGTAGTTTCAGCAAAGCTGTTATTAATGCCGATTCCTGCGTTATTAACCAGGTAGTTGATTGAGTCTCGTTCAAATTGTTGCTGTAAGGTCACTCTTAATCTACTGATAAAGCTAGGGAAGCTGCTACTATCTGCCAGATCAAGTTGAATGGCCGCGGCGTTTACTCCAAATTGGCGAATTTCACTCACTAGCTGCTCGGCTTTGTCTTGTTGGCTATGGTATGTGAAGACTATATCCACTCCGCTTTTCGCTAAGGCTAAAGCAGCACTGCGCCCTAAGCCTCGGCTCCCACCTGTCACCAATAATAAGTTGTTCATAAAGTCTCTCCTGTTTGTATCGACATGCAGGATAGAAAAAATACTGTTAGTGAAAAACACACTAAAATAGATATCATTGTTTCTTTTTGGCGAACAGTAGCGGCTTATGGATAAATTTGAGGCAATGCAACGTTTTGTGGCGGTTGCACAAAGTGGCAGTTTTACGCGAGCAGCAGAATTACTTGATTTGCCTAAGTCGAGCATTTCCAATGCGGTGCAATTCTTGGAAAAAAAGCTGGCAACTCGCTTACTTCATCGCAGCACGCGCAGCGTTACGCTTACTCAGGATGGTGAAGTTTACCTTCAGCAGTGTAGGTCTATTTTGCGGGAGTTAGACGCTGTAGAAAGCCAATTTCGTCAAGCGGATGAAATACGCGGTGTCCTTCGGGTGGATATGCCTAGCCGATTTGCTAGCACCATTGTGCTGCCTCACTTAGCCGAATGGCTAGAGCGTTACCCACAAGTAAAAATCAAGATAAGCAGTGCTGATTACCAAATCGACCCAGTGAAAGAGGGCGTTGATTGTTTAATTAGAGTGGGAGAGCTGCAAGATAGCCAACTCATTGCAAAACCCTTATGTAACTATCAAATCTACAACTGTGCTAGTCCCAGTTATTTGCAGCGTTATGGAGTACCAAAGCAGCTTAGTGAACTAGCCAAGCATTATTTAATCGATTATGCGCCTAAAATGGGCAATAGCGCTGCCGAGTTTGAATACCTTGATAAAGGACAGCGCCAAGTATTTGAAATGCCCAGTAGGCTGGCAGTAAATGGCACCGATGCTTATATGGCAGCATGTGAGGCTGGCTTAGGCATTATTCAAGTTCCGGCTATGGGAGCGGCCTTACAGCTTAAAAGTGGGGCCATACAACGTATTTTGCCAGATATTGAGGTTCCATCGATGCCGGTCTCAATTCTCTATTCGTCACGTCGACAGTTGCCGCAGCGATTAAGTTTGTTTATGGAATGGCTACAAGATTTGATGAAGCGTCTAGCAGCAAGCAGTTTGATATGAAAAAGAGAGAACTGCCTGACGGTCGTCAGGCAGTCATATAGAGCTTAAAGGTAACGCTGGCGCAAGTGTTGCTCGAAGTAACGGGTGTTTAAGGTTTCTCCGGTAGCACGACTTACCAGCTCATCGGTGTCGTAAATACTGGCTTGTGACCAAATATTTTGTTGCAGCCAAGCAAAAACTTCATTGTAGTTGCCCTCTGCCACCGCTTTCGGTGTGTCGGGTTTGGCTTTAACTAAAGCCGCGTGGAATTGTGCGGCGTACATTGCGCCTAGCGAGTAAGAAGGGAAGTATCCAATTAACCCTGCTGGCCAATGCACATCTTGCATGCAGCCATCGCGATAATTTCCTTTGGTAGACAAACCTAAATATTGCTGCATTTTTTGATCCCACAACTCGGGGATATCTGCCACTTTAATATCTTGATTGATTAGGTCGCGTTCTAGCTCATACCGCAGCATCACATGGGCAGGATAAGTCAGCTCATCGGCGTCTACTCGAATATAACCCGGCTTAACACTTAAATAGTGCTGCTTAAGTTCTTCAAGTTGCATTGGCTGCTGCTGGCATAAGTGCTGATTAACTAAGGGTAATAGTTGCTCAACAAAGGCTTGGCTGCGGCCTAATTGCATTTCAAAGAATAAACTCTGGCTCTCGTGTATACCCATAGAACGGGCTTGTCCCACCGGTAAATCAAGGTAATCTAGTGGTAAGTTTTGTTCATACCTTGCATGACCTGTTTCGTGCACAATGCCCATTAATGAACGGGTGAAATCTTCATCTTCGTAACGCGTGGTTATACGTACATCACTGGGCACTCCGCCACAAAACGGGTGAGCGCTTACATCTAGTCGGCCATGCTTAAAGTCAAATTGCAGTTTTTCCATCACCGCTAAACCTAGTTTCTTTTGTTGTTCACTAGGGAAGGGGCCATTTAGCGTTAACTCCGGCCAATTAGCTTGTTTGTCGACTACTTCAGTTATTAAGTGTGGTAGCCAAGATTGCAGCTCACCAAATACTTTATCTAAGCGCTGCATTTGCATGCCTGGTTCGTATAAATCGAGCATGGCATCGTAAGGGTTTAAGCCGGTTTTATCTGCCCGGATTTGCGCCTCTTCAATGGCTAGCTGCATTACTGCTTGCAAGTTAACTTGGAAGGCTTTCCAATCATTAGCACCGCGCTGCTCACGCCAAGCATGCTCACAGTGGGCAGTGGCGAGCGATTTAGCTTTAACCAAATCGGCGGGAAGGGCGGTTTGATTGCGCCAGCTACGGGACATTTCTCGAAGCGAAGCCTGTTGCATTGGGTTAAGGCTTTCTTGCTGTGCTTGTTCTAGCCATTGCTCCATTTCTGGGCGGGTGGACTTCTCATGAATAATCACCGCTAGTTCTGCTAAGGCTTCGGCGCGAGCTTGGTTACCGCCATCTGGCATCATGGTGGCCTGATCCCAGCCACAAATCGAATTTAAGTGAGAGAGTTTTGACAGGTGTTTAAAGTGCTCACAGAGCTGTTGATAAGCAGTTTGCTTAGTCATAGTTGTTCCTAGCTTAGGCTAAACGGCGAGCATGACGCTCACGGTTATCGAGTTTTTGTAACTCACTTTTTTTGAGTAGTACGTAAATGGCGCCAGTACCACCGTGCATTGTTTGGGCGCTGTGAATGGCCAACACCGCGTCTATTTGCGGTAACCACTGGCTCACATAGCTTTTTAGTAGTGCTGGTGGGTCACTGTTATGGCCTTTACCCGGAATAATTAGTGCGCTACGGATATTGAGCTTTTGGCATTGCTTAATAAAACTAATTATTTCGCTGCGGGCTTTTTCTAAGCGAAATTTATGTAAATCCAATTTGGCTTGAATTTCATATTTGCCTAAGCGTAGTTTTTTAAACACGCCTTGTTGTAAGCCTGACTTTTTGAAAGACACCACATCGTCGGGGTGCAGTAAGGTAACATTCTCTAAAGAAAGGTAATCTTGAGATGTAGCAAGGTGCTCTGCAGCGGCCTGTTGTCTAGCTTTTTTGGCCGCTTCGTTAAGGCTGTCGCCAGCCGACACCACGGCATCTTGCTTTAAGGGTTTTATTCCAGCCACTTCCTGCTGGAACAGATCAAATTCATCAGACATAAAAGAACTCCTGAACAACGAAGTTCCTTCTTTATAGATGAGAGCAGACAGCGGTGCAACCGCTGCGTAAGCTTATTTTTGCTGAGGGTCGCTTTGGCGGATTTTTTTCAAGAAATAAAATGTATAAAATCCCATCAAAGCAATGGTGGTGGCAATCACCGTCACCGACATTAATCCAATGCTATTACCAAAGAGTAAGTCTAACCAAAGTTCCATTGCTAATACTCCTTTTAAGTAGGAGTAATTAGCATAAATTGCTCAAGTAAAGGTCAAATTGATGCTGGTCAATTTGTCGCCGGATCAACTTCACGGATTGAGTAACCCAGTTTTTTTAGCTCATCGAGTAAACCTTGTTCTCCGTATAAGTGCATAGCACCAACTACCACAAAACTGGTATTGCTTAAGTTGGTAAGTTGTTGCATCCATTTGTGGTTGCGCTCAAATAGCAATTTTTCCAATACGTATTCTGCATCGTGTTGGAACATCGGGTCGTCCTCAAGTAATGCCAGTAGCTTTTGGTTTTCACCGTTATTCCAGTGGCTTACGAGTTGATTGAACAAGCTAGGTACTTGCTCAAAGTCATCCAAGGTTTGCTCCAACAAAGGTACTTGAATACTGGCTAGGCTGCTTAAAGCTTCTATTTGTTCGGCAAAGCTTTCTAGTTGATGGATCGACAGCTGGTTTTGTTGCGCCCGCTGAATGAAATGTAGATCAAGCCCCAATTCTGGCTCAAAGCCGAGGGCTTGCATTTGCAACTGGCTAAGAACCACTGCTACATACCAGGGCTGCATGTTATCGAAAATAGAAGGTGAGATCCCAAGCTGTTGGCTGCGTTGCTTAAGTTGGTCTAAATAATCAGCACTTATTTTGTCCGCTAATTTCTCACCGCCTGGCAATTGGCTAGCGTGCTGCAATAGCTGTTGATCGCTGCTGGAAACAGACGATACGTCCATTTCTATCACTAGGCGCTCACTGCGCTCAAAGGCATCAATAAAGGGTTTAGGTAAGGGATAAAATGCTTCGCTGCCTAGATGAATAGAGCCAAACAAGTAGAGCTGTTGCTGGTCTTTACTGGCTAGCCAAAGAGAGGGTTCTGCAGCTATTTGGCTGCTAGAGAACAGCAGCAATAAAGTGCTTAAGCGATTAAGCCAAGGTTTCATAGTTTATCCATCCTTAGGAACAGAAAACTACTTTAGCATGAGTCGCTTAGCTGACGAGCAGCTTTAGCCTTTTTTAAGGATATTATCGAGCAAAGAAACCGGTAATACTCGACGAAGCCAAGCAAACAAGTGGGTAGGGAAGGTTACGTAGTAACGCGCTTTAGGTGTTGGTTTTTCAAGTGCGTGCAATAGGGCTTTATACACTGCGCTAGCGGGTAGCGTAAATTTACTGCTTGGGCCTTCTTGCTCTAAGCGTTTTAGCGTTTTCTGGTAAGCGTTTTGGTGGCGGGTATTGTTGGCATCAATGTTTTGTTCAAAGGCGGCTTTAGCATTTTGCCTAAACAAGCTGGTAATAGGGCCTGGTTCAATGAGCGAAACATGTAGCGGGGTATTGGCTAATTCTAAACGTAGGGTATCGGTGTAGCCTTCTAGGGCGAACTTACTGGCGTTGTAGGCTCCGCGATACTTCATCGCCACCAAGCCAAGTACCGAACTGTTTTGAATAATCCGCCCGTGTTGCTGCTGTAACATATGAGCTACTGCTAAACGGCTTAAGTGATGCCAGCCAAATAGATTGGTTTCGAACTGTTGGCGAAGTGCTTGAGTGGGCAGATCCTCTAGCGCCCCTGGTTGACCATAGGCACCATTGTTAAACAAAGCATCTATTTTACCATTAGCTAAGGCTAGCGCTTGTTGCCAGCCTTGCTCAATAGAGCTTTCGCTATCTAGATCAAGTGTTACACATTGCAAACCACTTGTTTGTAGCGTTTTCACATCGTCGTCTTTACGGCAAGAGGCGATAACATTGTAGCCGCGCTGTTGTAATTCTTTGGCGCAATAAAGGCCAATGCCACTACTACACCCGGTGATTAAAATGCTGTTGATTGGTTTGCTCAAGCAATGCCCTGTATTTTCTTTTCGTAGGCTTTATCAACAAGTTGGTATTCAATTTGTTGATTAACAAGTTCGTAATCTTGAACAAATTGACAGCCCAGTGCAAATTCATTTCGCTCGTTAGGGGTATTTTTTATTTGGCAGGTAAGAATTACTGGCTCGTCGCGCTTAGGAAAGCGGGTTTGTAGCTGTAAGTTCTTGTCTTTTAATACATTGATATTGAACTTGTTGGCAGCGCTTGGCACAAACTTACAACCACGTTCAGAGATATCTTTTAGCACTCCACGTAACACGTGTTTTGAATCAAGGTGCAGGGTTGCTGGCTGATAACACTCATAACGGTCATATTTACGCAGTGGCATAGACATGACGTTTTGTGGATATTGCAAAATCATCCAACGAGCGGGCTCATTAATCAACGCCACAATTTCTGAGCGGAAGGCGATGAGTTTACCGTCCCAATGAAAGCGCGCATTTACTTCACAGCTTTCACTAATAAGGTTGATGCCAGTGCTTGAATCGGCACCATTAAGGCGGCAAATAATGTAGCTCTTTTTGTCTACGCCTATCCAGTAGCCTTTGTAATCGGCTGCTTTTTTAAAGCGAGTGGTAATATTAAGGCTTAGTCCGCAATTTGGCGGCACTTTGTGAAACTGTACTTGATCCATAAGGGTAAAACTTCAAATCCGTTTGTGCGATCATTCAGGTTCGACCACTTTGATGTGTGATCAGTTGCGCAGATTCTAGCGGATTAATTGTCAAAAAAACATCTTGAAAATTCATTGGAGTGAACAAGTTTTATTAGCTTAAAAGTCAATAGTTGAAAGGCCTTGATAAAGCTTAGCTACATCAACACCTTAGTATTAGTAGAGGCTAGAAAGGTTATTAGCGTAGTTATTAAGCAAGCTATTCTTCATCAAAAAGATTACTTAGAGCGAGCTTAGAATAGGGGCTATTGCTTGCTTCAAGTCGCGCTAACAATTTAAAGCTAGGGCTAGTCAAGCTTTGGCAATACCCCCCTATTGATCGATTTAAGTGGCGCTAAGACTGCCAAAATGATTTCTCGGCCTCTCGTAACGCATCTGCTCTACTCACCCCAATGTCTTTTAGCAAATAGTCGGGAAGCTTAGCTAATTCACGACGGCTTTTTCGGCGCGCCAATAGCATATCCAATTTACTAAGCATGTTGCGTAAGTTTAGTTTAGGTGATGTTAAAGCTTGGTGTTGTTGGCTTGTTTTTGTTTGGCTAATAATGTTCATAACAAAACTCCTTTTGGCTGCTGACGGTTAAAAAGTACGCTATATTGGAGGTCAGTGACAAACGACTTAAATTGACTCTTAGTTAAGGAAAACTTAAGTGAGCGACCGGATGCCTCCCTTGCAAGGGCTTTATTACTTCTATTTGGCAGCAGAAATGGGCAGCTTTAAAGCAGCTGCAGAAAAGTTATTTGTAAGTGCCGCGGCTATGAGCCAGCAGATCCGTCAGTTAGAGGAGAGAATTGATGTGCAGCTGTTTGAGCGTCAACATCGTAGAGTAGTGTTAACCGCTGAGGGTGAAACCTTGCATCATTACGCTAAACAAGCATTTAGAACCCTACAGGACGGCGTTCGCCAAGTAAGCCTTGATCCCGATCCAAACAGCATGTCTTTGTCGGTGTTGCCGTCTTTTGCCCAGCACTGGCTAGTGCCTCGTTTAGGTGAGTTTAGTCAGCTACACCCAAATCTATCGGTAATGCTAATGCCAAAAAATAGTTTGATAGATTTTCGCCAAGATAGGGTCGATTTATGTGTGCGTTATGGCTTGGGAGATTATCCAGGTTTACAGGCCGCTAAGCTAATGGATGATCATCTATATCCTGTTTGTCATCCATTGTATTTAGAACAGCATCCAGAGGTGTGTTTAAACGATTTGAGTAAACACACGCTGATTGATGATGCGAGGCCTGATATGAATTGGCAGTATTGGTTAGAGCTAGCTGGTTTTAACTCTAGTGTGCCCAAGGCTAACTTATTGTATCAAGGTGCTCATGTAGTGATTGAAGGCGCGCTAGCTGTTCAAGGTATCGCTTTAGTGCGGCACAGCTTGGCGTGGAAGTATATCCAACAAGGTTTACTGGTTAAGTTGGGCAATGTAGAGGTAAAACCTCGTTATCGTTATTACTTGGTAGCGCCAAAGCCTTATTTTAAACGAGAGAAAATAAAGCAATTTAGTGAGTGGATTAATCAGCAAGCTCAGCAGTTTTGGCTAGAGGGGGAGGCGCAGCGAAGTAAAAGCAAAATTGTTAAGGCGCCACTAATAAAAAATTGAATACAGCTCTATCTGCAGCAACAAGCCTTGTGATTAACAAGGCTTTATAATTGCAAACGCAAGGTGGGTTAGTTGCTAAACTCTGCTTCGTTGTTAGCGGCTTGCTTAGCTAACATTGGTTTTTCTGGTTCAACAATATCAATGCGGGTGGCCTCTAGGGTAGCCCAGCTTTTACCGTTGCGGATAATTTCAGCTTTAACCAAGTGATAATCTAATTCAGGCGCTAACCATAGCCAGGTGCTGCGGCCTTCTCGTTTTTTCTGCTCCACTTTTAGCGCTTCAAAAGTACCGAGTATGGTTTCTACGGTTTCTTCAGCGACGACGGTGAAGCGGTAGTTATCCACTTCATCAATCACATTGTAGTGATAATCTAAATCCTTTAAGCCTTTCTTTAAGTCGTTTTGTAATTGCACCGAGAAGCCTGCTGCATCCATTAACTGGTGCACGTTGTCTGGTGCTTCAAAATGGTGTCTTTCACCATCAACATCAACGATTAAACCGCCTTTACGGTCTGGGTGGCCGGTAACTCGTGTGGTGGAAAATAGGTTACTTTGTTTAAGTACAAAGCCTAAGGTTTTCACATCTTGTTGGTGATAGGTAAAGCGAGATGTATCGTCGTATTTCAGGCCGCCGGCGAGGGCTGTACCAATACTTTTAATTTGAAAGGTATCGTTACCTAAATCAATCAGTTGGCGATAGCCTTTGGCAATGGGGATGCCTTTAAAATCTGCGCGGTATTCGGCCTCAAAGGGCAGTACCTCAGCAATACTGGTGGTGGCAACTAACAAAGCTGAAAGTGCTATAGCTTTTGAATACGACATAACATTAACCCCAAACATCTTCGACTAATTATAGCCGCCATAGTATGACAAAGCTTAGCGCGAAAATGAAAATAAAAAAAAGGCTCCGTAAAGGAGCCTTAGTATTCAGTGCTATTTAGATTAAGCTTTTGCTTTAGTCGCTTTTTTAGCAGCTGGTTTTTTAGCTTTTTGAGACTCAGCTTCTGCACTATCTGATGCTTCGGTGTATGGACGACCGTAGTAAGAATCAAGTAGAACTTGTTTCAATTCAGCAATTAGTGGGTAACGTGGGTTTGCACCAGTACATTGGTCATCAAACGCGTCTACCGCTAGTTCGTCAACTTTAGCTAGGAAGTCAGCCTCGTTCACGCCTGCATCTTTAATAGATAGAGGAATGTTCAATTCAACTTTCAACTCGTCTAACCAAGTTAGAAGGGCATTAAGCTTAGTTTCAGTGTTACCTTCACGGAAGCCTAAGTGCTCAGCAACTTCTGCGTAACGAGCACGTGCCTTAGGACGGTCGTACTGAGAAAACGCAGTTTGTTTAGTTGGCGTATTAGTCGCGTTGAAACGAATTGTGTTAGTTAGCAACAATGCGTTAGCCAAACCGTGTGGTACGTGGAACTCTGCACCTAGTTTGTGAGCCATTGAGTGACACACACCTAAGAAAGAGTTAGCAAACGCGATACCAGCAATAGTAGCAGCATTGTGTACTTTCTCACGAGCTACTGGGTCAGCTTTACCGTTTTGGTAAGAGCTTGGTAAGTATTCTTTAAGCATCTTAAGTGCTTGCAGAGCTTGACCGTCTGAGTATTCGTTAGCTAGTACAGAAACGTAAGCTTCCATAGCGTGAGTAACCGCATCGTAACCACCGAAGGCACATAGTGACTTAGGCATATCCATTACTAGGTTAGCATCAACAACAGCCATGTTAGGCGTTAGTTCGTAGTCAGCTAGTGGGTATTTCTGGCCAGTAGTGTCGTCTGTTACAACCGCAAATGGTGTTACTTCTGAACCAGTACCTGAAGTAGTAGTAATACATACTAGTTCAGCTTTTGAACCCATTTTAGGGAACTTGTAAATACGTTTACGGATGTCCATAAAGCGCATTGATAGGTCTTCGAAGTCAGTTTCTGGGTGCTCGTACATTACCCACATGATCTTCGCAGCATCCATTGGTGAACCACCACCAACAGCAAGAATTACGTCTGGCTGGTAGTTGTGACAAGCTTCAGCGCCTTTCTTCACAATAGACAGAGTAGGATCTGCTTCTACATCGTGGAATACTTCAACTTCCATGCCTTTCTCTTTAAGGATGGCACGTAGGTCGTCGATGTAACCGTTGTTGAATAGGAAGTTATCAGTAACAACCATTGCACGTTTCTTGCCGTCTAGGTCGTCCATTGCGATTGGTAATGAACCACGACGGAAGTAGATTGACTTAGGTAGTTTATGCCACAACATGTTCTCAGCTCGCTTCGCAACAATTTTCTTATTGATAAGGTGTTTTGGACCCACGTTTTCAGAAATCGCGTTACCACCCCAAGAACCACAACCTAGCGTTAGAGAAGGTGCTAGTTCGAAGTTGTAAAGGTCACCAATACCACCGTGAGAAGAAGGCGTATTGATAAGAATACGTGCAGTCTTCATTTTGTCGCCAAAGTAAGCGATACGGTCAGCGTTTGCGTCTTGGTCTGTGTAAAGCACAGACGTGTGACCAACACCACCGATGTCTAATACGATACCAGCTTGGCGAACAGCGTCTTCAAAGTCTGTCGCTTTGTAAACACCTAGAGTTGGAGATAGTTTCTCGTGTGAGAACTCGTCATCGTAAGATGCTTCTAGGCCTTCACCGATTAAGATCTTAGTTGCTTTTGGTACAGTTACGCCAGCTAGCTCAGCAATTTTGTATGCTGGTTGGCCAACGATTTTAGCGTTAAGCGCGCCGTTAATCATAAGTACTTTACGTACTTTATCTGCGTCTGCTTTGCTTAGTACTGCTGCGCCGTATTTAGCGAAACGAGCAATGACTTCGTCGTACTTAGATTCAACAATGATAGCTGCTTGCTCAGAAGCACAGATAACACCGTTATCAAAAGTCTTAGACATAAGAATAGAAGAAACAGCACGTTTAACGTCTGCAGTTTCGTCAATTACTACTGGCGTGTTACCAGCACCAACACCAATTGCAGGCTTACCAGAAGAGTAAGCAGCTTTAACCATACCTGGACCACCAGTTGCAAGAATTAGCGCGATGTCTTCGTGCTTCATTAGTGCGTTAGATAGTTCTACAGAAGGAGTATCGATCCAGCCAATAATGTCTTTTGGCGCACCAGCAGCAATAGCAGCATCAAGTACTAATTTAGCCGCAAAGTTAGTTGCGTTTTTAGCACGTGGGTGTGGAGAGAAGATACAACCGTTACGCGTTTTAAGGCTAATTAGCGCTTTAAAGATAGCGGTAGAAGTTGGGTTAGTGGTTGGTACGATGGCACAAACAATACCTACTGGCTCAGCGATAGTAATAGTACCGCCTTCGTCGTTACGTTCGATAACGCCACAAGTTAGAGTATCTTTGTATTTGTTGTAGATGAACTCAGAAGCGAAGTGGTTTTTGATCACTTTGTCTTCCATTATGCCCATGCCAGACTCTTCAGCCGCCATACGAGCTAGTTCAATACGTGCTGTAGAAGCAGCGAGTGACGCAGCGCGGAAAATCTTGTCCACTTGTTCTTGGCTGTAAGATGCGAATTCAGCTTGCGCCGCCTTCACTCGAGCAACCATTGCGTTTAACTCATCAATATTACCTACAGGCATCCTGTTCTCCTCATTTAAACTAAAACTAATTAGTAAACCAACACTGATAGTTCAATCCGCCTCAGTATAGACCGTAAATCACCGTTCTAGTGGTTTAGTAATTAACTTTCACCAGCAATTATAGGTAGCCCTTTAGTGGTACAACTTGATCCAGATCATGTGTTGCTAAGTTACAAATGTAAAAAAATCACGAAATATTTTCGGCTAATTTTACAGAATCAATCAGTATTCAGGCAAAAAGTGTAAATTTTTTACCAATTTTGCTACTCCGATCAAATTTGTAGTTTCTTCTCAACTTATCTACGTTAACAGTAAGTTTTGACGTATTTTTTAGATGCTAGCTTAACCTAGTGAATTAACAATAAAAACCCAATAATTCTTGAGAATAATCAGGAATCTTCACTAATAAAAGGCAACTTATTATTTGTTGTTTCTTTGATTCGGGTGTAGCATCTGGCGTTGATGTGCGTTTTATTAGAATATTGTACTGATTTAATATTCATGTAAAGTGAATGGAAATTTCACAAACGGCCTAGTTATAGCCAAATGTGTCAATATGGAGATGAAAATGAAAACTGCTAAAACTTTAGCTGCCAGCCTCGTTAGTGCTGCGATCCTAAGTTCTTTCACCACTGCCTCTTTTGCTGCTGATGTTCCTGCTGGCGTTAAACTTGCCCCAGTACAGGAACTAGTACGTGGTAACGGCACCGAGCCTGCTTCCCTAGACCCTCACAAAACCGAAGGTGTGCCAGAATCTAATGTGATTCGTGAGCTACTTGAAGGTTTAGTAAATCAAGATGGCGACGGAAACCTGGTACCTGGCGTAGCAGAATCTTGGGAAACTGAAGATAACCTTACCTTCGTATTTCACCTTCGCAAAGATGCAAAATGGTCTAATGGCGATGCATTAACCGCCCACGATTTTGAATATAGTTTCAAACGCGCGGTTGATCCAAAAACCGCAGCGCCTTATTCGTGGTACCTAGAAATGACCACCATGGTAAATGCTGCAGACATTATCAATGGTAAGAAAGACGCCTCTGAATTAGCAGTTAAAGCTCTTGATGACTACACCTTAGAAATTAAACTAGAGCAAGCTCTACCATACTTTGTTGCGATGACGTCGCACACTACGCTGAAGCCAGTGCACAAGGCTACTGTTGAAAAGTTCGGTGATAAGTGGACTTTACCAGCTAACTTTGTGGGTAACGGTGCATACAAAGTATCTGAATGGGTAGTGAATGAAAAAATCGTTATGGAGCGTAACGAAAACTACTGGGATAACGACAAAACTGTTATCAACAAAGTGACTTACCTGCCGATTGAAAACCAAGTTACTGACATGAACCGCTTCCTAGCGGGCGAAATTGACATGACTTACGAAATGGCTAACGAGCACTTTAAGCGCATGCAAAAAGAGCAGCCAGATTCGTTAAAAGTAACGCCTTACTTATGCTCTTACTACTACGGCTTTAACAACAAAAAAGCACCATTTGATGATGTTCGCGTACGTAAAGCTTTGTCTTACGCCATTGACCGTGACGCAGTAGCTAAGTTTATCGTGGGCAAAGGTGAGCTACCTGCTTACAACTTTGCACACCAAAAAGTGGCTGGCCTACAAGTAGATAAGCCAGATTACGCTACTTGGTCGCAAAAAGAGCGTAATGCAAAAGCTGCTGAGCTACTAGCCGAAGTAGGTTACGGTAAAGATAAGCCTCTAGAGTTTACCTTGTTGTACAACACCAGCGAAAACCACAAGAAGATCGCTATTGCAGTAGCTTCTATGTGGAAGAAAACCCTTGGTGTTAAAGTAAACCTAGAGAACCAAGAGTGGAAAACCTTCCTAGATAACCGTCGTAACGGTAACTACGATGTAACCCGTGCCGGCTGGTGTGGTGACTACAACGAAGCGTCAACCTTCCTATCGTTAATGCAAAGCAATAACGGTAACAACGATCAGTTCTACAACAGCCCAGCTTACGATGGCTTTATGAATGCCGCTATGTCAGCGGTTGATGATGCTGTTCGTGGCGATAACTACCGCCAAGCAGAGGCACAACTTGCTCAAGACATGCCGCTTGCTCCAATCTACCACTACGTAAATGCGCGTTTGGTTAAGCCAACAGTTGGTGGCTACCCAATGAACAACGCAGAAGACAAAATTTACACTAAAGATCTATACATTATTGCCAAATAGTTGATGGTCTTTTGTAAGGCACCTTATGCTTAAGGTGCCTTATTTTGTTGTTAGCTACGCTAATTCAATTACAGCAATAAACATAAGCTGGAAAATCGAATGATTAAGTTCATCTTAAAACGAATGCTAGAAGCAATACCTACGCTGTTGGTATTGATTACTATCACCTTCTTTATGATGCGTTTTGCCCCGGGAAGCCCATTCTCTGGTGAGCGCTCACTTCCGCCTGAAGTCTTAGCCAATATCGAGGCTAAGTACGGTTTGGATAAACCGGTACTGGAGCAATACTTCTCCTACTTAGGCAACTTGGCACAAGGCGATCTTGGGCCATCATTTAAATACAAAGACTACACCGTGAATGAACTTGTGGCGCAAGCCCTGCCGGTGTCAGCAAAAATCGGCTCTATTGCCTTTATCTTTACAGTGTTGATGGGGGTGTCTGTAGGCACGCTGGCAGCACTAAAACAAAACACTTGGATGGACTTTAGCATTATGTCCACGGCAATGGCCGGGGTGGTGATGCCCTCCTTTGTGCTAGCGCCCACCTTGGTTTATATCTTTGCAATTAAGTTGCAATGGTTACCCGCAGGGGGTTGGAACGGTGGGCAGTGGCAATACATTATTCTACCCATGTTAGGCATGTCACTGCTTTACGTGGCTTCGTTTGCGCGGATTATGCGCGGCAGCATGATTGAAGTATTAAGCTCTAACTTTATCCGCACCGCTAAAGCGAAAGGTTTGCCATATCGTTACATTATTGTGCGCCACGCGCTGCGCCCTGCTTTGTTACCAGTAGTGTCTTACATGGGCCCAGCTTTTGTTGGCATTATTACTGGCTCGGTAGTGATTGAGACCATTTTTGGCTTGCCTGGTTTTGGTAAGTTGTTTGTGAATGGAGCGCTTAACCGAGACTACTCCTTAGTGTTAGGTCTCACCATTTTAATTGGTACCTTTACCATTGTTTTCAACGCGATTGTAGACATCTTGTATGCCTTCATCGATCCGAAAATTCGCTACTAGGAGGCTGCAATGTTAGATAACAAACAAAACAGCGACGCTATTAGTGAATTCGCAGATAAGTTAGAAATTGAAGGCCGCAGTTTGTGGCAAGATGCGCGTATGCGTTTCATGCGTAACCGCGCTGCGATGGTAAGTTTAGGCATATTGGTATTCATCACTTTGCTAGTGATGTTTGGCTCTCACCTTAGTGAGTTTGCCTTTGACGATACCGACTGGGGCGCCATGCACCATGGACCATCTATTGAAAGTGGTCATTACTTTGGCACCGACTCGTTAGGCCGAGATATGTTTGTTCGTACCCTATTGGGCGGACAAATCTCATTGCTGGTAGGTGTGATGGGCGCTTTTGTCGCGGTACTTATTGGTACCCTTTATGGCGCTACTTCTGGCTTTTTAGGCGGCACAGTAGACCGAGTAATGATGCGTTTGCTAGAGATCCTCTACGGCATTCCGTTCATGTTCTTTGTAATTTTGCTGGTGACCTTTTTTGGCCGCAATATTTTCTTGGTGTTTGTTGCCATTGGCGCAGTGTCTTGGTTAGACATGGCGCGTATTGTTCGTGGCCAAACCTTAAGTCTTAAAAACAAAGAGTTTATTGAAGCTGCCGAAGTGTGTGGGGTATCCAAATGGAAAATTATTACCCGCCACATTGTGCCTAATGTATTAGGCATTGTTGCGGTATATGCCACGCTGCTAGTACCACAAATGATTCTTACCGAATCGTTTTTAAGCTTCTTAGGTTTGGGTGTACAAGAGCCAATGACCTCGTGGGGCGCTTTGTTGCAAGACGGTTCGCAAACCATGGAAATTGCCATTTGGCAGCTATTATATCCAGCTGCATTTATGGTGGTCACGCTGTTTAGTTTTAACTATGTAGGCGACGGTTTACGTGATGCCTTAGATCCAAAAGATCGCTAAGGCAGGGGCAGAGTAATGAGTTTATTAAATGTGAAAGACCTTCGTGTAGAGTTTTCTACCCCCGAAGGCAGCGTAACCGCAGTGAACGATTTAACTTTTTCACTGGAAGCAGGGCAAACCTTGGGTATTGTTGGTGAGTCTGGTTCAGGTAAAAGCCAAACCGCTTTTGCCTTAATGGGCTTACTGGCAAAAAACGGTACTATTAGCGGCGAAGCCTTGTTTAACGGCCAGCAAGTTCTTAACTTGCCAGAACAGCAGTTAAACGCCATACGCGCCGAGAAAATCTCGATGATTTTCCAAGATCCCATGACCTCGCTAAACCCTTACATGAAAGTGGGTGAACAGCTAAAAGAGGTATTGCGTTTACACAAGGGTATGAGTAATCGTGAAGCCCACGTTGAAGCTGTTCGTATGCTTGACGCGGTTAAAATGCCAGAAGCTGAAAAACGTATGGCTATGTACCCCCATGAGTTCTCGGGTGGTATGCGTCAGCGAGTCATGATTGCTATGGCTTTGCTGTGTAAACCACAGCTGTTAATTGCTGACGAGCCAACTACGGCCTTAGATGTAACGGTTCAAGCGCAAATAATGACACTGTTAAACGAACTGAAGAGTGAGTTTAATACAGCAATTATTATGATTACTCACGATCTAGGTGTAGTTGCCGGGATCTGTGACAAAGTATTGGTTATGTACGCTGGCCGCACCATGGAATATGGCACGGCTAAAGAAGTGTTTTATCAACCGAGTCATCCGTATACCGAAGGTCTGTTAAAAGCGATCCCACGCTTGGATACCGAAGGCGAAATATTGCCGACTATTCCGGGTAATCCTCCTAACTTACTTAAGCTTCCACAGGGCTGTCCGTTCCAAGAGCGTTGCCATAGAGTGAGCGATCACTGTCGCCAGCAAAGCCCTGAACTAAGCACTTTTGCTAACCAGCGTCAGCGTGCTTGTCACAATGATTTCCACTTAAGCGGAGGCCAATAAGATGAGTGATAAAGCCTTATTGCTAGATGTAGTGGATTTAAAAGTTTATTTCAAAATTAAGAATGCCAAAGCCTTACCTTGGACACCTGCTGCCACCTTAAAAGCAGTAGACGGCGTGTCGCTAAAGCTTTACCAAGGTGAAACGTTAGGGGTAGTTGGCGAATCGGGCTGTGGTAAATCTACTTTCGCCCGTGCAGTGATTGGCCTAGTGCCAGCAGAAGCGGGTAAAGTGGTATGGTTGGGCCAAGATTTAACCGAGCTTGATCAGAAGAATCTGCGCGAAAAGCGCAAAGAGATTCAAATGATCTTCCAGGACCCGCTAGCATCACTAAACCCAAGAATGACGGTTGGCGATATTATTGCCGAGCCATTACGTACTTTTTACCCAAACCTCAGCAGAGCTGAAGTAAAACAAAAAGTGCAAAAAATGATGATGCGGGTGGGCTTGTTACCAAACGTAATCAACCGTTATCCGCATGAATTCTCGGGTGGGCAGTGTCAGCGTATTGGTATTGCGCGAGCGTTAATCCTTGAGCCGAAGATGATCATTTGTGATGAACCTGTATCGGCGCTCGACGTATCGATTCAGGCGCAGGTGGTTAATCTACTTAAAGAGCTGCAAGCAGAAATGGGCTTAAGCCTTATTTTCATCGCTCACGACCTTTCGGTAGTGAAGCACATCTCCGACCGCGTATTGGTAATGTACTTGGGTAACTCGGTTGAATTAGGCACGGCTAAGGCCCTGTTTGATAAACCCACACACCCTTATACCAAAGCGTTGATGTCTGCAGTGCCTATTCCCGATCCGGATTTAGAGCGCGGCAAAACCATTGAACTGCTAGAGGGCGATTTACCTTCGCCAATTAGTCCACCTTCGGGTTGCGTATTTCGCACGCGCTGCCCCATAGCCACCGAGCAATGTGCTAAAACTAAGCCTGCGTTAACGGGTAGTGATGAGCACTCGGTAAGCTGTTTACACACTTCTGTGTAGTTGCTTGATTGAGTTAATTTGAAGCCAGGCTAGCCCTGGCTTTTTTGTACGTAGATGTTGACTTCGACAAGTTAAGGATGGACTTAAGTCATAAGAAAGATGAGTATATTATTACTTTGAGCCATTTTGCTGATGTAGTAGCAACATGAGCTTAATTCTGGGGATTTTTATGAGTTATAAAGATTAGCCATAGCATCGCTCTTGAGGCTTACCTCATTGCCCATATAAAGTGTCAGGAATACAATGAAGTGGATTAAGTTTGTTCTGGTTTTCTGGGGATTGGTATGTGCAGTTATTCCAATGCACACTGGTCTGAAGTACCCCATATTAAAGGTTACAACAGAGTCGGTTTTGTATCAGATAGAATCTATGCTTTTTTTCGATGTCGAGACTCTTGAAGGAGATAAAAAGAAGTACGACCTACTTAAAGCTAAGGTGCTTTTGAATGAGGCTGGTTTAAAAGGGTCTAGTCATTATCGGCAGACTGTCCTGGTCATTATTTGCTGGTTTAATGCTTCATTGTGCTTCATCTCTGCGTGGCTAATACATCTATACAGAACTAAGAAAGCATCTAATTAAGAGCATTCTAGGGCAAGCAGCAATTGAACTTATAGGAGCTTAAGCCCCATTATCTTAGCAAATGACATCAGTTAGTAGAAAAAGTTTAGGCCATTGATAGTGCTGCAGTTTCCTTCAACCCTTCGAGAAGAAATTTGATGGTCCACTTAAAAAGTAAACATCGGTATTAGCTTCTAAAGCCCCAAGTCGCGTCGATAAGCTTAATCATAAGCTCTTTAGAAACACCATTATTGTCTAGTTCAGGCATGTACTCGACAAAATCAGCGCCAATAAATTTACTGCTGGAAGCTAGAGTATGAACAAGGTGAATGGCTTCTCTAGCGCTTAACCCCCCTACATTTGGAGTAGCGCAGGCTCTAAAAGTACTTCCCTCTAAGGCATCGTAGTCAAAAGATAAATAGAGGTGATCATAATGGCTTTCGATGTGTGAGCTTAGTTCCTTTAAAACTGTGTTGATGCCTAGGCGGTCAATACTCGCCATATCATAATTGGTGATCCCATGGTCATTGATAAGCTGGTGCTCATTTGGCATTAAGTCTCGTATCGCCACATAAAAAACGTCTTCTGGCTTTATTGCAATCTCGGGGTTAATTGACCAACCATTGTGCGGATATTTATCCATTAACATGGCTAATGGTTTGCCATGCAAATTACTGGCAAGGCTATTATTACAATCGGCATGGGCATCAACCCAAATCACAGCCACCTTCTTGCCTTGCTGTTTTTGATAATACTCCATTGTTGCTTGCAGCGTACCTACTGCGATCGAGTGGTCGCCGCCTATAGTGATAGGTGTGCGTCCAGCGCTATAACTGGCCAGCAGTTTGGTTTTCAACTCAGCACTATAGGCTGATAAAGCTGCTTCTTTCTTACCTGCAGCGATTAAAGACAATACTTCTGCCGATACTGCTACATCACCAAGATCTTGGATATCACAATTCCAGCGGGTGTTTCTAACGCTTATCCATTCGCTTAATCCAACCCAAGTCTGCTGATTTAAGCATCGAAGCCCGTCCACCGTATTTTGTTTGGTGGTGACGTAGCCCAGTTGATTAAAAGGCGCACCAATTATATCGTAGCATTTGCTCATGAACTGCCTTGTATAAATGAAAATGTATTCTCATTACAATCAATAATGTGAGTCATCAATCCTCCCCAACTTTGCTTTTCTGGGGGGCCGGTTAATGCAACACCGCGTTCGGTTAATGTGTTGTAAAGTTGAAGAATGTTGGATACTTCAATACTGAATCCTAAAAATCTAGCACTTTCAAATTCACCTTTTTCTTCGAGCTCTAGCAATAGTTGAGCATTATCTAGCTGGAACCCAATGTAGCCTTCTGATACCGCACCAAACACTTTGGTTAGCCCGAGTTTTTCTGTATAGAATTTTTCTGATTCTATGAGGCATCGGCAAGGGATCCGCAAGGTACTTACTTTCATTTTCTGCTCTCCGAGTGTTAACTCTTAGAATCATTTTGTTGGTTTAAATGGCTGGATTCATATAACCACACCATACGATCTAAAAACCACATTTTAGTGAGGTAGATATAGACAACACCTTGCAATGTAACGCTTATATTTAGGCTCCACAAGCCATAGATAAGGACTAAACAACTGATCCCTTGCAGGATGTTTAGTATGTTTATAGCTGTTGCGTGAGAATCTGGAATGGGCTTAGATTTACGGTTGATTAATATGCGCTCACCCAACACAGCTTTGGCTGCCCAGCTGCTGTAATCCTTTGGTTTAGAGAACAAAGTTGGGTTTATCCAAAGCCAAAAAATAAGTATTGAAATAGGGACAAGGCAGTACCAGCCGATCCAAACTCGTGACCAAATGCCTAATACAATAAATGGCAATGTGGCAAATCTTGTCCATACAGACCAAGGGTTTGCATGTTTTAGCCAACTCTCGTCTTTGGGAAGGAACAGTTTGGATAAGGCTTTATCTAGTTTCAAGTAAGACTCCGGTTAATGCTTCAGCGTTATATAAGCATCCTTTTAATACTCAAATTGGCTTTATGTTATCGGCAAGCATGTCTAAGTATTTGGTAAAGCGCTTTTGTCTGGTTTCGGGCCTTTTGGCACTAAGTAAGCCGTGAGCAATAACATAGCGACTTGATTTAGTCAGTGTTTCATAAAACTGTTGTGCCTGTGGTTTTAGCGCTAATGCCGTTAAAAAGTCTGCGGGGACTTTCATTTCACTTACCGCGTAGGCATTCTCCCACCTTCCGTCAGCTTTAGCTGCCTCTACTTGCAATAGGCCGGGTTTGGTCATTCGGCCCTCTGTTATTAACCGCTCTACGTGTTTTCTGTTTCTTTTCGACCAAGTGCTACGGGGTTTTCTGGGAGAAATTCGCTGTAAATATGCATGCTCGTCAATCGACTTTTTTACTCCGTCAATCCAACCCCAGCAAAGAGCTTCAATTACTACTTCATCCCAAGTTACGCTTGCTAGGTTTGTTTTCTTCTTGAATATTTTGATCCACAGTTCAGTTTGGATTGCGTGATTAATTTCGAGCCAACGACCAAGCTCTTGCAGCGTTGTAAAGGTAATAACTTTGCTTAAATCTGGTTTAGGCATGTTGGCTGGCTCTCTTCAACGACATGATCGTTAGTGCAATTTTTGCAGTGCTCAAATTGCACTAACGTGATTTTTATAACAACAAAACAATCAATGTAGCATAAGGTAACTGCCTAAATAGCGTGTTTTTGTAAGTAAGCAATTGGTATTAGCTGTGTTGGAATTTTTGTTTTTCTGAACAGCAATTGTTGTTACGTTTTTGCTTTATAGAGTTTTTACAGCACGCTTTATGGCTATGCTTTTTTGAATGTTGTAGGGAAGGGCGAGCAAGCTCTAGGGATTTAAGTTCTAGCATTGGGCTTTGGCTTACGGTATTCGACGCCACGCGAGCGTTGGTTTTAAACACTTTAATCCCCATTGCAAGCAATCTATTTAAAGCTTTCTCTCCAATATTTTTAACAATAACAGCGTCTACGTTTAACTGGCATAGCTGTTCAAAGATGGCTATTTTGCTGTTGCATGACAGCTCATGGTTAGCTTGGTGAGTAATTTCATCGAGTAACTCGGTATCGCTAAATACGCTAAAGCTTGGTGCTTTCATAAAATGGTTAGCTACTTGGCCTTGGTTATTTGGAACGGCATAAATCATAGTTCAGATTCCTCATCGGCAAAAACAAGGGCTTTTCCTTCTACCAAACATGTCGCTATTTTAAAGCGTGCTTGGCTAACTATATTCCCAAAGGTTTGTCGGGAAACGCCCATTTCTGTGGCTGCTTCTAATTGGCTCATCTTGAGTTGGTCGGCAAGTCGTAGGGCTTCAAACTCTTCCGGTAGAATTTCTAGCTGACTTAAACGACTCATAGGTACGCCATTGGGTTTAAAGCAGTTATGTGCTGGTCGCCCGCAAATGCGGCGGCATTTTTTGGGTCTGGCCATGTTATCTCCTAAGCTTAAGTTCATTTTCACTATAGATAAATTAATGGCATATGCCAATAATTCATTGATGTTTATTTTTGGCATATGCTATAAATAAACAGGTTTTTACACTTGAGAATTAATGATGGACATTGCTATTCCTTATTCACATAAGCACTGTTTTGCCTGTGGAACGAATGACTCTTTTAGTACAGCTTTAAACTTACGCTTTGTTCGCAGCAAAGCTGGTGGTGTAGAAGCCGCAGTTAGTTTAAATAGGCTGTATCAGGGATATAGCGGGGTGTTGCATGGCGGTATTATTTCTACTCTGCTCGATGCCGCAATGACGCATCGTTTATTCGCCGAGGGGGTGGAAGCAATGACTGCTGATTTACATATTCGGTTTGCTAAACCAGTTCCAGTTAATCACGAAGTTATACTGAGCGCAGATATAGTTAGCAGTATAAGAGGGGTGTTTACGCTATCTAGTAAACTGTATTGCGAACAATGCATTTATGCCTCAGCAAAGGCAAAGTTTATGCGAGCCAACGCTAGTGCATCGAGTTCATTTCTTTCAAGTGATTGTTGAAGAAGGATCTACCATTAACAACTGATTATGCATCACTAAATTGCTTGTTGAGTTTAAGGGCTAAAATCTGCTTGGCTAAGGTGGCATTGCTGGCATACAACACGCCTTTTTGATTCATAAAGCTGCTGGTTGGGTTATTTAGTTTTATGGCTTGGCCGTTGCTGTCGCTCACCCAAGCATTGCAGCCGTGGGCGATGCATGAGCTGGCGGCGAAATCCCAAATGCTGCCGCCACCTTGTGTTCGTTTGGCGAGTTTTAAATAAAAGGCGTTCGATTCATCAATTACTGAGCAAGCGTTTACTACGGCTCCAGCGCTACTGTTAATTAGCAGTTCAGAATAGCCTAAGTGTTTGGCAAGCTGTTCTAATTGCACCTTAAGTTGCTCAAAGTAAGGCAGTTTAAGGCTGCTTCTATCACAATAGAATGTTAGCGAAGTGGAGCCTAAGTCGCATATATTGCTTGGTGTTTTTTGCTCAAACGCAAGCCGTTGCTTAAAACAGTGGTGTTGCTGGGAGTCAGGGTTAAAGTAGCTGTGGTAGAGCGTGTTACTAAAGGGTAGGTAACATACCCCCAGAAGTGCTTGACCGGCTTTATTCACTAAAGCAATTGATACTGCGCAACCATCGCCTCCTTCGATAAAGGGCAGGGTGCCATCTAAGGGGTCGATTGCCCAAAAAGCTTCACTGTTAAACCGCGGGTGCTGTGTTAAATCGAAGCCTTCGGTGTTCTCTTCGGCTAGAGTGGCTAGTTGATGCAACTGAGTGATTGGCTTAAGCGTGTTTAAAATTATCCTTTCACAATGTCGGTCTACTTCAGTAACCACTTGCGCGCTTAAACTCAAATCTTGGGATTTATGTTCTACCTCTAGTTGATCTCTTGGGTAAGCGGCAATGTATTCGCCAGCTTGTTTGGCGGCAGTTATTGCAAGGCCTACAAACTGTTGCAGTTGAGCTGAACTAAAGTGGCAATTTATCTTAGACTTAGTCATTGCTATTTTCTGCCAAAATTTGGAGAGCCAGCTGGGTTTGTTGGTGGCTGTAACTATTTAGCTTCCAGTGACCTGGGCTCCAGCCTTCGAGAAAACGTTCAAAGTCGGCCCAAGCAAAAGGATACAAATCTCGCCATTGTTGTTCCAGCTCTGTAAAGTTAACTTCAGGAACAGCATGGTGTTCAAGGGCTTGTTGTAGCATTTCAAAGTAGTAGTCAAGAATGCTTTGTTGTTGCTCAAAGCACTGTTGTTCACTGAGGCAACTACCTACAAACAGGGCCAAATCTTGGATACCACAACCTTTGCCAACGTACTGAAAATCTACTGCTGCAACTTGGCTAAGTGTTTGATTAAAGCAAAAGTTAGCAAGCTTGGCATCGCCATGAATAAGGCAAAAGTAATCACTTGATTGCAGATGTTGGTCTATTGCCGACGCTGCTTGTTTAAGGGGGGACTCGGCCATAGCAGCGAGTTCGTCGGGGCGAGTCGCTAAGTGCCAATAGCCGCCTTGAGGCCAAAGTGAAGAGGCTGAGCGTTGCATAAAACGGGCATGAAAATAGGCTAACCATCGGATACAAACTAAAGCTTGCTTGAAGTTTACTTGTTGCCTTATTTCGCTGTAACCCAAGGCATGTAGGTCTTCTAATACGATGCTTTGTTGGTCATCATGCTGGCTTGAATCGATAAGTTGGGGCATATAACAGTGTTGGTCACAATCTTGGGCGAACTGTTGGTACCATGCCAACTCAACTTGGTAGGAGTGAACTTTACGTTGGTGTGAGAGATCGGTATTCCATCCTCGCGGATGTTTCGTTTGCTCTGGAAAAGCTATGTTTTTCACTACCAAACTTGGGCGAATACCATGCTTAAATTTCACTCTAAGTAGTTCGCCATAGCCTCCCCAGAGGGATTGAATAGTTGTTACCTCAGAAATGCTTCCAGCTTGATTTAGTTGCTTAAGTTTTGCTTGTTGTCGTTCAGATAAAGACATTAAAATAGCGCTGTTTGGTATGAATGGTCATGGTACGACAAGCGAGTTGACGTATCGAGTTTTTCACTAAGATTTTTAAGCGAGATAATCTTGCCTAATTCCGCTTTGTAGGTATTTATAGTATAAGAATATTGACCAACTTATCAGATTTTGCCTTATCCCTGTTTATTAACAATTTTCCAGCCATTTTATGTGACCATCTTGGCATCGAAATCTAGGCAAATAATTTAGTATATTAGCGGTAAATTTAGCCTAGGAGGGCGATTTCAACCATGCCCCAAATGGACAGTTTTGCGAAGCGTTTGTCGATTGATTGGCAGCGCACCTTAGGGGGAGCAACCAGCTTTAGTTTTTTTCAAAGCTCGGATCCCGACAATTTGGCCCGTTGTACCTCTGATTTTGCAGAACAACAGGGCGCTCCTCTATACATGATAAGCCTCAATAATTTGAGTGCTTACTCCCCTTATAGCTCGCTATTTGCCTTGCTTATTCGCCGTTTTGAACAATCCAACTTTAGTGCAGAAGAGCTTGCGGCCAGCGTGACCGACTTTGTACCGCTGCAACAAAATTTAAGCGCAATGCTTAAAGGCGAACGTTTTGAACGCAGTGAGCTGGTGTTGGTTGATGATCTTTATTTCGAGCAACAGTCTATTGAAAAAGCGATTATTGCTTTAGTTGATAAGTTATTTGTAGAGCCCGCTATTGTGGTAGTAAGTGGTTGGCACTTTGCCTCTGCTTCGGCGATTAAAATGCTACAAGCCTTGGTGTCTAGTGAACTTAGTATTCCTGTTTTAGTGCTTACTTCTGTTGATACCCAATATGCTCTGGCTAATCGCCAAGACGATGAAGCCTGGGAAGGTTTCTTAGATTGGCTCGATGACACGACATTGTTGCATAACGTGCCTACTAGCCAATCACCATTAAAAGTACATTGGCAATATCGAGACTGTGTAAAAAGTGCAGAATTGTTAGTTGCTGAAAACATAGCATTTATGGCGTGGCCAGAGGCCGAAGTTGCCGCCCGTTTAATGCTAGAAACCACAGATTTAGAAAGCAGTTTAAAAGTAAGACTACAGTTATTCTTGGCAGAAGCGCTGTTGTATCAAGGCGAATTAAATACGGCGGTAACCGAATTAGAACTTCTTCAAGTTTTCCAAGAGTCTTTAAACAATACTTACGACAAGGTGCGCTTGTTAAATTTGCTCAGCGTTACCTTGGTGCAACAGCAAAGTTTTGAAGAAGCAATGCAATGCTCAGAAGCGGCCTTAGAGCTTGCAGGCCAAGCCACAAATGGTCATTTGGTGGCGCAATCCTTGTTCGTAAACTTTTATGCTCATGATAAATCATCTACGCCCCTAAAATTGGCTGAATTTGCCCATTTAGACAGTGAGCTGCAGCAATACAACATGGACTGCTCACGGCTTTATGCCTTGCGTAACTATTACACCTATTTGCGTTTTTACGAAGATTTAGATTCAAGCATTGCTTTAGATTTTACTCAAAAAGCAGTAAAGCTTGCGCGCAGAATTGGTCATCGACAAGGTATTGCAGCTAGCTATCATAGTAAGGGCATTATTTATTCTTATATCAGCCGTTACCACGCCACCTTCCGCTGTTTTGGTATTAGCTCGCGTATTCGAGAAGAGCTAGGGGAAGCCAGTGAGCGGGTACGCATGTATAACGGCACCGGCTACTTTAATACTCTCTTAGAGAAATACCCAGAAGCCCAAGAGCAGTACTTGGCTGCTTACGATATTGCTCGGCATACTGGTGATTACTCGGAGCTGGTAGTGACCTTGTACAACTTTGCCTGGTTATATTTTTGCACCCGCGATTACCAACAAGCCTGTGATGTATTGGAGCAATTGGTAAGAATTTGTCGAATTAGACAAATGACTCACTTCCCCTTTAGAAACCTCTACGACGTATTTAGCTTAAAGGGTTTTTGTCATTCTAAACTCGGCGAGCGTGCTCGTGCTCAGCAATGTTTAGAGCGTATGCAAGGTTTGCCTTTTAAGCCCTCTGGTACCGGCGCATTTTTAAAAGCCTTGTTGCAAGGTGCGCTTGAGGTAGTAGATGGTCGCTTAAATAAAGCTGAAGAGATATTTGAAGCAGCGCCGGCCTTACTTGGTGAAGTGGTCGACATGGATAGCCGTTTGTTGCCGCAGTGCAGCACCGAGTTATTAGAAGTGTATAGCCGCCGCGGTAAATGGGAAGCCTGTGACAATTTGCTAAACCACAGTTTAGCCATGTGTGAAGTGCTTATTTTGCCGCGATTCACCGAGATCTTTAATAGTATTAAAAGCATCATTGATAAGCGCCAAGTGTTTTACGCTAAAGATATTGATAGCTATAAGCTTGCGCCGATTCACCTTAATCTTGATGATTTAGTGCGTAGTGCCAAACAAGACACACAGCTTCGCCAAGTTCAGCAGCGCTTGCGTGAAATGCAATTAATTAGCCGCATGCAATCGTTGCCTGAGCGATTTGATAGTACCGTAGATTTAGCTGTTGAAAGCTTAAAGCTGGTTTGTGGTAACTTCACTGTGCAAGTGGGAATGGTGCACCACTTAGCTAGTGACGCATGGGAAGAATGGGCGCATGTAGGTAAATTGCTAAGCAAAGAACAAGTTGATCAATACCTAGCGCATGTTAAAGATAACCAGAGCACTTGGATAAACAATAGCTTTAGTTCAAAAGGTGAAGATGGCAAACGAGCGACCTATAACTCGGTTGCCTGCTTACCAATATTTGTAGATGAACATTTATATGGCGCCTTAACCCTTTGTAACTTTAACAGTAATCGTTATTTTGACCGCCAAGACCAAGACACACTTAATTTAATTAGTCGCCAGTTAGGTAGCCAGTTACAGCAGCTTAAACACCGAGAAAACCTGCTTAAGATGTCTACCACCGACTCGCTTACAGGGCTGCTAAATCGACAAGCATTGTTAGCGCGTTTAGAGCAAGAGCTGGTGATGTTTGAGCAACAAGCTGGCACTTATCACTGTTCCTTGGCCTATATCGATTTAGATAACTTTAAAATTGTAAACGATTTGCTAGGCCATGATGTTGGTGACAAAGTGCTTTCGGCTTTCTCAGCTTTATTAGTGGACACCATGCGCGCTGGCGATATTGTTGCTCGTTGGGGCGGTGATGAATTTGTCGTGGTTTTCCCAAGTGCCAAACACGACCAAGCCAAGCTCACTGCTGAACGCTTGTTGGCCAACCTGCACAAGAAACATTATTTTAAAGAGCAGTTACGTGCTTGGGCAGAAAAACCAGAGTTGGTGGACAACTTACCCGATCTTAGTTGCTCAATCGGTATTACCGATTGCGGTGGTGTAGAGCACAATGATTTAAGTGAGGATTGGTTACTTAAACAAGCTGACCGAGCCCTATATCGCGCGAAAGCAGAGGGCAAAGGGCGGGTGAGTGTTATGAGTTTAAGCAAAGAGTTTGAGCTGGACTAAATAAAACAGTATTGCGAGAAAGCGCTGGTAAACCTCAGCGCTTTTTTATTGCCTAATATCACTCACACCAAATAAGTGATCAGAAATAACGCAGGAAAAATACTCGAGAATAAGGCATGATTTTTCGATAAGTAGTTATTCTACAATCAAAAATTTTAACGCAGTTATCGAGTATTTTAACCAGATAGAATGAACAGTTACTTGCTACGATTGGTATAACGACTTGCCAAAGCTTGTTACTAGACACTAGAGTGGACTTTCTTGGAAAAGATTTAAGGGATGTAAAGCGTGAAGTTAATTGTAAAGCTGTTGATTTTGGCCGCTGTGGGCTTAGTCATCGCCTGTAGTTCATCAGATAAAGAATACCAAAATAACCATCTTGAGCCGATCGCTAAAAACCCTTTTAAGTTTCTTTATGTTCGATTTTTTGGTGATACTCGTTGGTCTGATCAAGCGGCCGAAGCTTACCGCGTACCACGCCAAGATGTTGATCTAGAGCTACTTAAAGATGAGCACGCAGGTACAAAGGTGACTTGGTTAGGTCATTCTAGTTTCTTAGTGCAACTGCCAGAGTTGACCTTTCTTACAGATCCGGTTTTTAGTGAACGGGTATCGCCTGTGAGTTTTGCCGGGCCAAAACGCTTAGTTCCACTTACCTTTAAACCAGAAGACCTACCCAGTGTCGATTTTGTAGTGATTTCCCATAATCACTATGATCACTTGGATAAAAAAGCCATTAAGCACTTTGGTAATTCTACTCATTACTTTGTGCCAGAAGGCTTGGGTATTTGGTTTGAAAAAATGGATATTAAACCAAGCAATATTACTGAACTGCCTTGGTGGGGCTCGCAGCAAAAGGGCGAGGCCTTAATCACTGCTACGCCTAGCCAACATTGGTCGGCACGTGGCTTGTTTGATCGCAATAAAAGCCACTGGGCGAGTTGGTTAATTGAGTTTAAAGGCAAGCGCTATTGGTTTGCAGGAGATACGGGTTATAACCCCTATGACTTTAAAGAAATAGGTGAGCGAGCGGAAGAAATCGATTTGGCCTTTATTCCTATAGGTGCTTATTCACCTCGTGGCTTCATGAAAGATCAACACGTTAACGTGCCTGAAGCGATTAAAGTTCACCAAGATGTAAAAGCTAAACTGTCGATTGGCATGCACTGGGGAACGTATCCGCTTACAGCGGAGCCGGTTATGGAGCCTGCCGAGTTGTTAGAAGATTTAACTGCCAAACAAGCCACAACGGCACCGTTTATTACCATGAAAATGGGTGAGACCTTGTTATTGGATTAGGGTTATACCGCTAAACTAACCCTAGTACTCAAGCCTAATTTAGCGCTGGTTTATAGGTGTTCCCGGTTAGAGTTAGCGCGTATAGAGCCGAAAGTGCCATCCCGTAGTAATCGTTATTGGCATTTTCATAACCGTTAGCCCCAATGTTCCAAGGCAGGCTGCCATTTAAGGTTTCATCAACCCAATGCTCGGTGTAATTGTTAGCATTGTCTGGATACCAGTTATAGAGCATTGCCGCTACTGCAAATCCTCCAGAGAAAGAACGGCCGTTATAACCAGCGGAGTCACCGGTCGATTGGGAAATATCTGCTTTAATATCGGTAATGTCGCCATTATTGGAGTTGTTTACCAAGTCGTTGATTAAACGGCGAGTCCAGTTTTGCGACTCACTGGTTCCATACCAGGCATAGTCCATGGTTACTCGCCAAGGAATGCGAGAGGCATCTGAGCCATAGTTAGTGCTTCTGCCAGTTACCGCGCTTCCATCTAACTTCATCCAATCGGGAACAAAGGTTTTATCACCATTTGGGCCTGCTTTTTGTTTGTCGAGTAACTTGCTGTAAAGATCGCGTGCGGCTGAATTCCAACGGTCATTGGCATTTTTTACCGAGCTGTCTACCGAAGCCACTTCAGCAAAGTAGCGGAAAAAAGCTGGTATAGAATAAGAAGCATCGATTTCATCTTTACACGGGTCGAAATTTGATTTTTGATAAGGTTTTACCACCCACGTGCCGCCGTCATCGGCGCACCAATGTAACCAGTTATCGTGCAGCTCATTAACTATGTGAATCGCCTCTGCGCGATAATCAATATCTGGGTTGTCCCATTTATCAGCGGCAACAAACAGTGCCATTGCGATATCAATATCACCATCGGTGGCTGGGCCACCGCCACCTGCACCAAAACAGGTTTGGTTTTGTCCAACAATGCCATAACAAATTTGGTTGGTTACTGGAGAGGCATTACCCCAAACTAACCAAGGCATTAGATCAGCATTGTTATCATCCAAGGCTTTACGATAAAATCGGAACAGTTTGTCGAAACGAGTTTTGTCGTCACCGTAGGCCGTAACTAGCATACCGTAACCCATTCCTTCAGAGGCCGTTGCGTAGGCATCTTTACTTACATTGCCGCTACCATCGCGCAGTGCTCCACCCGAACCCCATTTTACTCGTGCCATATTGGTGCCGGCTTCAACGATGTAGTTATCTACAAAGCGGTTATATATGGTGTTTAGCTCTGATGCGTTAATGGCTGTGTTGTTGGGGAGTAAAATACCGCCCCAATATCCAGAGTTCGCTAAATTCTGTTTAGTTAATGCCGCACTGGCCGAAAAACTGGCGCAACCTAACATTAATGCCGAACTGATTAATGCACAGCTGAGCAAGGGGCGCGTAGTTGAAAAAACTGTCATTGTTCATCCTTACAATTGATCATTATTATTTTTGTTAGCGCTAACAGTCATAGTTTATATTTTGTGCTGATCAAAAAGTGTTCAGGATGCGCTTTGGTCTTAGTGAATGTGATCTAGATGTGTGACATTGGTTGATAGTAATTTGTTAAGTTGTTGATAAAAAAGGATTGATTTATTTCATGGCCTTTGCTGCTTTTGAGAGGCTGGAAGCTATTTGCTAAAAAATAGTTACTTAGCTTGTGAAAAAAAATAATTGTTCGCTTCGTCTTATAAGGGATTTTTTACTTAAAAATCGGTTTATATCACAGTCATCCTTATACCTAATCATAATGATTGCCTATGCCTGAAGTGCTTGTTAATATTTGCTTTTTAAGATGAACAGAGCGAAGTGAAAAATGGATTTGAACGAACTGAACCATGGACAAAGAAGCCGACTAGCTTTTATTGATTTTAGCCTAGAGTACTTTGGCGAAGTGAGTCGTGCCGACTTAATTAGTCGATTTAAAACAGGCCTTGCAGCTGCAACTCGTGATTTAGCCAGCTATAAGCAACTTGCACCTAATAATGCTTTTTTAGACCATAAGGCGCGCAGGTATTTACGCAGAGATAAATTCTCTCCTTTGTTTTCTCATAATCCAGAAGCGATCTTAACGGGGCTGTCTCATGGCTTTGGTGATGGCTTGTCGTTTCCTCTAGAGCCCAGCGATACGTGCTTTGATGCGGTGAGGTTGGTGCACCCAAAGGCCGATTATATTGCCTCGATTATGCGCGCTATTCATCACCGCGTGCCGCTAAAATGCAGCTACCTGTCTATATCGTCTGGCGAAAGCAGCCGAGAAATAGTGCCTCACAGTTTAGTGAACAATGGTCACCGATGGCATGTTAGAGCTTTTGACAGAGTAAGTGGGAGCTTTAGAGATTTTGTATGTACTCGCTTTACCCAACTCGAAGTACTCGATCAGTCAATTGCTACGCTAGAAGCTCGTGATTATGACAAACAGTGGAATCACATTGTGGAGTTGGAGCTGGTTGCTCATCCAAGTTTGCAGTACCCACAGGCTATTGAACTTGATTATGCGATGCATGAAGGGGCGCTTAAACTTGAAGTACGCGCTGCGTTGGCGGGGTATTTGTTACGCCAATGGAATGTTGATTGCTCAAAACAACACAGTTTGAGTGGTGGTGAATATCAATTAGCCTTAAAAGACAGCAAGGTATTGGCAAATGTATCTGGCTTAAGTATTGCGCCAGGTTGGCAGTCAGAGGATTAACAAGAACGATGAGAGCAAGCTTACGCAGCCATGTTATTAAGATTTGCCAAAGTAAAATTGACGCTAAGGGCAGTAATGTAGGTTTGTCTTTCTATGCGTTTTTTGCCAATAAAAATGATAATCCCGAGCTGCTAATGGAAGCTGCTAGGTGGTGGATTGAAACTCATCAGCTCGATCATTTCGAAAAAGCGCATAAAATTAAAGCATTAGTTGAGTCTGAGAATTAACGCTCACTTGTAGGCTTGTATTTCGGCTCTCTACTGCTGTTTTTCTAGTGGAGAGTTCGGCTTGAATGTGGATTATTTAACCACTACAATAGCGAACTTTTATTGTTTGATAGAAGGTTGTGGTGCCAAAAGGCGTCATAAGTAGTTAAATGTTTCGCTCCGCTGTAACAGAAAAAACGCTGTTAAGTTTTTCTAGTTTTTCCTCCTTTTTGTTCGCTTTACTCGGTATCAGCCTTGGTTTATGGGCCGGTTCTTTAGTGATTGTATTTGATGGTGCCTATTCATTGGTGAGCCTAGCCTTAACGCTAGTTTCGCTGGGCTCCCTAGCGCTTAGAAAACACCCTGTATTTGAAGAGCAGCCCAATAAAGCATTAATGATAGAGCCGGCGGTTGTGGCCTTCAAAGGCTTGGCTATTAGTGCTATGTGTTTGTTTTCATTTGGATCTGCAGTTTTGGCTATAGTAAATGGGGGCCGCGATGTGGACACCGGTTTAGCTTTGGTGTTCGGGCTGCTTAATATTGTTGGTTGTGTCGCGACTTACCTGATACTAACAAAAGCCAGTAAACACTCTTTGCTACTGGATGCAGAAGCGAAACAATGGTTAATGGACAGTGTGATAAGCGGGGCGGTGCTGCTCGGTTTTGTGGTGGCTATGCTACTAAGCAAAAGCGCCTATGCTGCATTTGCTGTTTATGCTGATCCGGCAATGGTGATTATTGCCTCAGCATATTTCGTTTGGGTTCCGCTTAAAATGACCTTACGAGCGCTAAATCAGCTAAACAGTATTAGAAAGCTTGAATTTAGTTATTAGCTGGAAGCGAGCTGTTAATATTTGGCGAGTCGAGAGCAAAAAGGCGTAAAGTAAAAACTTACGCCTTTTTTGTTTGGCTTAGTTGCTGTAGCAGCTATCCCAATCGCCGTAGTTTGCGTCACCGGCAAGAACTTGCAACTCAACGTCACCTAGTACTTTAACAATGGCGGCATTGGCCAGCTCGATCACCGCATCTAACTCTGCTTGCTCGGTGAAAAAGTTAATCGCTACATGGTACTGTTCGTTAAAGTAGGCGATAAACAGCTCCCAGCCTTGCTGTTGTTGGGTATTGGCTAGCTCAGCATCTACTTCATCAAATTTTTCAATGTCTGCTACAAAACGGATTTCGGCACAGGTTTGTGCGAAAGGTCCAATCGCCATCTTTTTTAGGTGGCGGGCTTTATGGTGGCTTTTAACTTGTGGTTTGGCTAAATCAGGAACAGAGATAACAGTCATTTTAAGTACCTAGTGGAAAATAGTAATTGGATTCAGCCTGGCAATATTTTTATGCCAAGCTGTTTGAGCGCGAGCTTAGTCTAGCTGCCGCATTGGCGCAAGCTAAAGCTGAGAGTCTAGCTATTTTTGTACTAGCATAAATCACTGTACATCAAAGCTTACAGTCAAGTTTTGCCAATTGAGCTTGCTTTGCCTGAGATGGGTTAATATTAGACGGTGCTAGCGAAAAAGTTGTCAGTTTGAGCCGCTGCGCTAGGCAAGACAGATGCAAGCATACTGGTAGCTACCAAACATACTTTTTGGTGTTGTTGCGGGTATGAGTTGTCGCGCTCTTTTTCGTTTTTTTGAACTTCTATTGTTTTTAAGTATTCACGTTCTCGCGTGACTCCCACCTAAGGCCACTGGCCTTAGGTTTTTTTTGTCTGCAGTTTGCTGCTTAATGATAAGCAGCGAAAGGGCAGCTAGCGCTGCTCATCATCGAACTGTTTGATTAGTACCGAAGTATCGGCGCGAGAATAGCCACGCTGTTGTAACTTGGCATATTCATTATCAACTTGTTTGGCTAATGGTAAGGCAACGCCCAGTTTGTCGGCTTCATCAAAACATATTGCTAAGTCTTTTCTCATCCAATCAATGGCAAAGCCAAAGTCAAACTCATTGGCGGTCATGCTGCTGGCCCGATTGCTCAGTTGCCAGCTTCCTGCTGCGCCATGCTGTAGCACTTCCACTACTTTGTTTATATCTAGCTTAGTGGCTTCCGCTAGTTTTAAGGCCTCGGATAAACCTTGCAAGATTCCAGTGATACAAAGTTGATTAACCATTTTGCAGCGCTGACCATAGCCTACCGGCCCTATTAAATTAACGGCCTTTGCATAGCAATCAAAAACAGCTGCTACTTTGCTTAAAGTGGACTGCTCTCCACCTACCATTACTGTTAGGCAGCCGTTAACAGCGCCGGCCTCACCACCAGATACCGGCGCATCAAGAAATTCAAGTTGATGGGCTTTGGCCGCGCTATCTAGCTCACTGGCAATTTCTGCCGAGGCAGTGGTATGGTCAACTAAAATGCTACCTGGTTTTGCAGCGCCAATAATGCCCTGTTCACCAAGATAAATCTGCTGCAGATCTTGATCGTTACCTACACAGCTTAAAATAACATCTGCTTGGCTAGCGGCTTCTGCCGGGGTAAATGCTTGTTTACCTTGGTTCTTGGCTAGCCACTTTTTAGCGGTGGTATCGGTGCGGTTATAAACCACCACTTGGTAGCCTTGTTGGCTTAAGTGACCAGCCATAGGAAAGCCCATTGTTCCTAAGCCTATAAACGCAACGGTAATTGAAGGTGATGTCATAACGGTTGTCCTTAACAAGTCAAACTAAGTGCAGCAACCTGTGCTGATTTATTAACGATAGTTGCATTGAACTAGTTCATTGGCAATTATTTGTGCCTTGATTGAACTATTAACTAAAAATTGACTTATTTTGCTAGTTCAATCTGTTTGCTTTAACGCGAGAGGCCGTAAATCCTTTAGCCATCGCCATTAAGCGTTGAACTTCAATAAGTACTTACTTAGTTCAAGTAATAGATTACGATTGGTGATCATTGAGTCCCAGGATATGAACACTAGCGTTAACCCACTACCTAGAACTATCCAGCGCCATCGATAAATACAGGAATCTTGGCCGGTAAAACGTTTGTGTAAAAAGAACATACCCGCAAACAGTAATACTAGAAAACACCACCAATAGGCGACCTCGTATGCTTGAGACGCTGACATTTCAATGTTTTGATGGCAAAACGCGAGCAAAAAAATTAGCGAATTAAACAGAGCTGGAACTTGAAACAGGGTCCTTTGAAAGGCTTCGTTTATAAAGTATTTCGATTGCTTGGCGACTATCTCCTGCTCTAAGTAAACTAAGTCTGAATCTAGCTTTAGAGTTGTTTGTAATTTACTTATTTGTGGAATGAGCTGTTCAACTATGTATTGCCAGCGCACAAATATTTGTCTTAGTTTGCTTAAGTGGATGCTATCAACAATGTATAAAGCAAAAGGAAGGAAAATGACCGCAAACATTCCAGCTGGCTCTGATACTTGGGTAAGTAGTAAACCAAAAAGTGCAACCTTGATATAAGTGATACGAGTGAGTGCAAGTTTGTCACTCACAATATCAACACGGGCTTGCAGCAAATAGTTTGTAAGAAACTCTAGCTGGGTCTTTTCTTTGCACATAAAGCCTCCTTCTGAGGTAATAGAGCTAATTGTAGTTATTAATAGCCTGCTGAGTGGCAATAAATAGTGCTGCTCTAAGGTAGAGTTTTTTGAAAAGTGCTTGTTCTATAAATATCATGCAGATAGCTATATTCAGATAATCGTAAACAAGTGAGAGAGCGCAGAGTTGCTAGACACAATATTGCTAGGTTTTAACCCAAAATCTCGACCTCTATATCTTGAGATCGCTCGATGCATCGAGAACGCTATCTTGAAGGGCCAGCTAGCCTATAAAGAAAAACTGCCATCGCACCGAACCCTCGCCAGCGAAATTGGCAGTAGTGCCGTAACGGTGCGTCAGGCTTACCAAGAATTAGAAAACAAAGCTTTGTTAAGTTCTGGGGTGGGCAAAGGCACCTTTGTTTCATTTAATGTAAACCTTAGTGCTGGCATTAAAGGACGTACTCAAAATGAGCTTAACCTTTCCTTGGTAGCGCCATTAAATGGCCCCTTACTTAAACCTTTAAGCGTTCAGCTAAGTGCGCTTTCCCATGCTGATTTAAGTGCCTATTGCGATTATGAGGCAGATGCCGGTAACCCAGAGCAGTTGGCCATTCTGCATCAATGGCTGCAAACTCAAGGCATTGATTGTGAACAGAGCCAAGTGATTGTCTGCCATGGTGCGCAGCATGCTTTATTGGTTGCAGTATTGGCCTGTACTCAAGTAGGGGATAGGGTTGCTGTAGAAAGCTTGTGTTATCCGGGGATCCTCTCGGTGCTTCGCCAAACAGGCAGAATACCTGTGCCAGTGGCGCTTGATGAGCAGGGTTTAGTGCCCAACTCTTTAGAGCGGCAGCATGAGCAACAAACTATACGGGCGTTAATGCTGGTGGCTTCGTGTCAAAACCCAACTGGAACGGTAATGCCAAATCAGCGGCGTGAGCAACTGGCTAAGGTGGTTAAGCGCTGCGCTATTCAAGTGATTGATGACGATATTTATGGCTTTTTGGCTGCAGAAGAGATCAAACCCTTTTTTCATTTTGCCCCGCAGCAAAGCATTTATCTAACGAGTTTGTCTAAGTGTATATCGCCGAGCTTACGTTTGGGGTTATTAGTGGTGCCTAAAAGTAGTCGTGACGATTATATTAACTTGGTAAGAACAACGGTTTGGTTGCCTTCCCCCTTACTTATGCAGCTAGCTTGTCAGTTAATTAGCAGTGGAGCTGTAGCCAAAATAACCCAATGGCAGAAGCGTCAAGCCTTGGCGCGACAGAATTTGGCAAAAACAATGCTCAATGAACTAGAGTTTGTTAATCAGCATTTGGCTGAACATAGTGCTTACCACCTGTGGTTATATCTGCCACAGGGCTGGACCAGCCAAGCCTTTGTAGAGGTAATGCTCGGGCATCATATCCATGTAAGTGGTGAGCAGCATTTTAGCTTCGAGGGTAAACAGCGACCGGCAGTGCGTATTAGCTTAATGGCCACACAAAGTCTATCCGATCTAAAACAGGCGCTGGGTTTAATTCGTGATGTTTTGCTGCGGCGAATTTAAGCTACTCGTGGGCCTTTTGATAGGCTTTTCCCCAGTCACAAAGCAAATCTAAGGCCGGATTTAATTGTTCGGCTAAAGCGGTTGGGGTGTACTCAACCCTTGGTGGCACTTCGGCAAATACTTTGCGTTCTATCAGCTTATCTTTTTCTAAATCACGCAGTTGTTGGGTTAAGGTTTTTTGAGTGATTTTGGGGATCTCTCGTTTTAGTTCACCAAAACGTAGCGTTTTACCACGTAGTTGATACAAGATAATCACCTTCCATTTACCACCAATTACTTCAATGGCAGTTGAAACAGGGCATTCATGCTTTTGCTCTGTCAAAGAAACTTCACAATTTTTTTCTGGGCTAGAAGCCGCTGAATCCAACATTAGGCACCTCGAGGAAACTAAATATCTAATTAGTGCGTACTTGTAGTTCGCTAAAAGCGTTCTTATAGTTACCAAAAGATACTATGTTTCGTTTGGATACAAAAGTTATATCGATTGGCCAAGCGCATATTTGTTAATTTATACAAGGAATCACTCGATGTCAGCCATTTATAAGCCGAACCAAACTATTGAACTGATAAGTTTCAAGCTTTGCCCCTTTGTACAACGCTCGGTGATTACTTTATTACACAAAGGTATCGAGTTTGAGATTAAGTACATTGATTTGGCCAACAAACCAGACTGGTTTTTAGCGCTGTCTCCTTTAGGCAAAGTGCCGGTGCTTAAGTACGGCGACGATGTCTTGTTTGAGTCTGCGGTGATAAACGAATTCTTGGATGAAATTACCGAAGGTTCTTTAATGCCAAGTGACCCTCTACAAAAAGCCAAAGATCGCGCATGGGTAGAGTTTTCAAGCCAAGTATTAATGGCGCAGTATCAAACCTCATTAGCCAAAAATCAGGATGACTTTGCTCAAGCAGAAGCCGGGCTAAACGACAAGCTCTCGCGTCTAGAAGCTTTAACCAGTGATAAGGGCTTTTTTAATGGCGAAGACTTAGCCTTAATCGACACCGCATTAGCGCCATTGTTTACCCGTTTTGCGGCGATAGAAAGCTTGTTTGAGCGCGATTTACTTGCAAGCTTTCCCAAGCTAAAGGCGCTAGGGCAACGCTTGCTAGCCTTGCCGGAAGTATCGGGCTCGGTAGTTGAGAACTTTAACTCACTGTTTGCCGATTACTTAGGTAATGCCGAGAGTTGGCTTACTAAGTAGCTCGCTAAAACGTTTGTTTATTACTTTTAATGATCTTAAAGGATAAAGATATGTCTCTAAGCCAACTGTTTACACCAATCAAACTGGGCGATATCGAACTGAAACATCGTGTTGTTATGGCGCCGCTTACCCGTTCTCGTTCTGCCCAACCGGGCGACTACCCTCATGAGCTTAATGTGGAATACTATTCACAGCGAGCGAGTGCTGCTCTTATTATCAGCGAAGCTACGCAAGTGTCCGCTCAGGCCAAGGGCTATGCTTTTACGCCAGGTATTCATAGCGAGCAACAAATTGCCGGTTGGAAAACAATTACGGATGCTGTGCACGCCAAGGGCGGAAAAATTGTGCTGCAACTTTGGCATGTTGGCCGTATTTCTCATTCGGTTATTCAAGAAAATGGTGAATTGCCGGTTGCGCCGTCGGCGATAGCCGCAGAAGGACAAGCCTTTACCGAACAGGGATTTTTAGATTTTGAAACGCCACGAGCGCTTGAAACAGAAGAAATAGCGTCAATAGTTGAGCAGTTTAGACAAGGCGCTATTAACGCTAAAAAGGCCGGATTTGATGGGGTAGAAATTCATGCTGCCAATGGCTATTTACTGGATCAGTTTCTCAAAGACGGAACCAACCAGCGTGACGACATCTATGGTGGTTCGATAGAAAATCGAGCGCGCTTAAGCTTGGAAGTAAGCCAAGCAGTGACCGAGGTATGGGGAGCGGGTAGAGTGGGAGTTAGAATCTCGCCAACCGGCACTTTTAACTCTATGTCTGATAGTAATCCTCAAGCTTTGTTCAACTACTTGGTTGAGCAACTTAGTCCCATGAAGCTTGCTTATCTTCACGTTGTAGAGAATTTTGCTGGAGCAAGCAGCGAAGGTTTCGACTTCACTCAGTTGCGCAGCCGCTTCGCGGGCGCATACATGGCAAATGGTGGTTATAGCGCTAACAGTGCAGAACAAGCCATTGCAGAAGACAGCGCCGATCTCGTCTCGTTTGGCTCCCCGTTCATTGCCAACCCTGATTTACCCGAGCGTTTTAAACAAGGTGCGGAGTTGAATGAGTTGGACCAAGACACTTTATATGGTGGTGGAGCGAAAGGTTATACCGATTACCCCTTTCTAATGAGTGTAAGCTCTTAAGTTTTCATTTCTTTGCGAAAAAGCTGAAGCAAGAAATGTTTGTGCAAGTCCACAATTCCCTGTGGTGTTTGGCCTCGCGTGCGAGGCCTTTTTTTGTGTTATTGAATCGAGCGATAGGCTTGTTGAAAACCATTAAGAATCACTGGAAATGCAGTTTGTTGTTGGCTGCTTTTAACAATGTAAGCCACCGACATTACTTGGCTACTTTGTAAATCTTCTATTAGTTTCTTATCCGCTACAACATTTACCTCACACAGTTTTTTATCGCAGTTTGTAATGGGCAGATGTAATGGTTTTTGTTCATCTATTTTTAAACCAATTCCTTTTTTGGGGTCTGCTTTGGCACTAATTCTAATTTTTAGAATAGGTTGTTCACTGTGATCAAAATAGCTTATGCCTGCGATTACATCCGCTGCATCTCCTTGCTGCTTCATCACCATTTGGGTAATAACACAAGGCTTTCCTACTGGGCATTTTACTGTCCAAGCTTCAAAGTCTTCAGCATAGCTAGAAAAAGATATTAAAGCAGAGCACAGAATTAAGATTAGATATTTCATCAGTTTTCCATAACAAAAAAGGGAGCTATTTGCTCCCTTGTTTAGAACATCAATCTTATGCTGGCAATAGAGTTGATGGTGCAGATTTGCTGCGCTTGCGAGAGCTTAGCAACAATACTACTGCGACTAACACCAATAACCAAGTGCTAGGCTCTGGTACTGAAGCACCCGGCCCAGGAACAAACTCTACGATTGGCAGTTGGTGCATTGTCACATTGCCGTCTTCGGTAAAGGTTAGCCCTGTAACAAAAGCAGTGGTGTCTGTTGGATCTACTTCGTTACTAATATCGATACCAGTAACGCGGAAACGGTCAACGCCATCAATACCAAAGTCATAGGCGGTTCCTGCTGCAACATTAGCAACTTGCTCCCATTCAACACCATTCCAAAGCCAAATAAAGAACATATCGTCATCAAAACCAATCGGTAAGGTCACTGTACGGATGTTTGGACCTTGATCAACGATGTAGTCGTAACCCACGGCAACGTCTGGATCAATAAACACTTGTTCATTAGCATTTACATTGAAATCGAATGACCAACCGCCATCTACAACTACTGGCATAATTGGGTTCTCTGGCGTAGCGCCAGGTAATGCGCCTTCGCGTATCGCAAAGCGCCAAACACCGTCTTCGCCAGTATTTGAGCTAGATACTAAGTCTAAAATGTCTTCACTGAATGAGCCCGGCAATGCAAAAAAGTTTTCGCCGTCTCCTGCGTCATAGCCAGCTTGAGCAGGTGTGCCGCCTAAGCCATTTTCACCGTCAGACGCATCACCAGTTGTCCACTCCAGCTTGTCGTAACGAAACTCTACGTCAAAGTTGCCTGCGCCAGTGTCAGAGCGGTCAATCAGTACAGCCTGAAAGCTGTTCGATTTGTCGCTATTCTCGTCGTAGTAACCAACGTTATCCCAAGTCACTGCAACTACACCGTCACTAGGACTACCAACGTATACTTCACCACAGCTGTCACAACCAGTATCTACATCTGCCCAAAATGGCGCGATTATTGGCTGTTCAGCGATAGGGAACGGGATTGGGGTATAACCAGATAACGAACTTTCAAAAGTAATGTTGCCGTTATTGTTTATGAAAAACTGATCATAGCTGTTACCGAAATAATTGATTTCGAACGGTAGGTCTAGTTGATTAGAAGAACCATCATCGTTTCTGTCCATCGCCAGTTCGCCGTAGCCGGCATCGCCGCCAAACCCACTTAACATAGTGGCTTGAGCTGCAAAGGAGCCTAGTAGTATGCTGGCTGTTGTAAATAACGCCAAAGATGTCTTTTGCACAAGTATATTCCTTTAAAGTGGTACAAAGATGTTTAGTTAAGCTAATGTTTTATAATAATATTTTCGGAACGACTAACTGCAAAAATCAAGCCTATCCAAACTAGTCTTTGTAATTCATAAGGTTATGCTCGATTGGTTGGACCTCTAAAGTATGAGTTGTAAAGTTTATCGACATAAAAGTTTATAAATACAATGCTTGATAAGCCTCGGTAAGGTATCAGTTGCTTGTAACCTGCTTTGTTGCTAAATTCGCCAGCCAATTTTCTACCGTTTGGTGCTATGCGTTTATTAAAGTCTACTGTTCACCCTGATCTCAGTTCCCTTGATGGGAAGGCTTTGGAGCGAGTTGCTGCAAGAGCAATTGTGCTGAAGGGGGAAGAGATTTTGTTAATGTATACCGAGCGTTATCATGATTATACCTTGCCTGGCGGCGGTGTTGACCAAGGCGAAAACCTGATTGAAGGCTTAAAGCGGGAGCTGAGTGAAGAAACTGGTGCACAAAATGTGCGCGATATTCAGTCCTTTGGCTGCTATGAAGAATATCGCCCCTGGTATAAAGATGATGCTGATTACATGCATATGCTGTCCTACTGCTACTTGTGCAAAATTGATAATGAACTTGCCGAAAATGCCTTAGAAGACCACGAAATCAGCAATGGAATGAAGCCCGTCTGGTTGAACATTCATAGCGCCATCGCCCATAACCTAGAAACTATCGCCAGTAATCCTAAAGCGGGTATGTCGGTTGAGCGCGAGACCTTTTTACTGCAAAAAGTGGTGGCAGAATGTTTGAACAACTCGCCACTTAAACAGGCGGTTTAAGTTCGCGCCACCAAAAATACTGATAGGGCTTTCTCTGGTCGCCACTTGGTGTCGATGCTAAAGCCTTGCTGTTGAATGCTATCCAGCAGTTCTTGCTCGGTAAACACTCTTACTAAAGGCATCAGGCCTAGTGCTTTACCAATTGGGGCAATTAGCTTAAAAAATTTCATTCTGTCGCCTAAACAAGGGGTGCTACTAATTAGTACTCCACCTGGTTTTAGCCAACTTTTTATGGTCGCTATAGCGGTTTCTTTGTCTTCCAATAAGTGAATTAGGTTAAGTGCAAAGACGATGTCTACCGGTTCATCTACCACTAATTCTTCGACCGTTGCTTGCTGAAAACTTAGATTGTCTATTTGCTGTTCTTGGCGTTTTCGCTCTGCAATATCTAACATTGCTGCTGAGATATCGGTGGCGAGTATGTGCTTTAGATAAGGGGCATGTAGTAATGCAGTTGAGCCGGTACCACAGCCCACTTCAATGGCCGTAGCATCTTTAGAAAAGTACTCGCGGCTAAGTGCCAGTTTTTTCTCATAGCTGGGAATATCTGAAATAGCGCGCTTAGCGTAAGAGCTAGCATGTTTGTCCCAAAACTTATTGCGAGTATCCATCAACATTTTCCCTAATGAGTTGCGTTTAGCGCTGATTGAGTGAATAGTAATCATGCTTAAAACAGGTAGCAATAATCAATAATGCATCTTAGGTATACGTATTTGTATGGATAGACGTTCTATAAATTTTGATTGGAATAGGGCTCGGGCTTTTTTGGTCACCGCTGAAGAGGGCTCTTTATCTGCAGCTGCACGAGCATTAGCGATGACTCAGCCTACATTAAGTCGCCAAGTGGCGGCCTTAGAGCAAGAGCTAGGGGTTTCCTTGTTCGAGCGAGTGGGGGGCAGGCTAAGCCTCACCACCAGTGGTGTAGAGTTATTGGCACACGTTCAAGCCATGGGCCAAGCGGCTAATAACTTGTCTTTATCTGCTTCTGGTAGGGCAGAAGCCATTGAAGGTGACGTATGCATTTCGGCTTCGGAGGCCGTGGCAGCTTTTATTTTGCCGAGTATTGTTGAGAAGCTACGGTTACACGCCCCAGGTGTGCGGGTAGAGATTATTGCCAGCAATGATTCTAGTGACCTATTACGCCGAGAAGCAGATATTGCCATTCGGGCATATCAACCTACCGAATTGGAGTTAATCGCCCGCCGCGTTGCGGATATTGATGTGCATTTATATGCGGCTAAAAGCTACTTAGCTAAGTGGCCACAGCCTCGCACTATTCAAAGTCTTGCTGATGCAAAATTTCTCGCTTTCGATAAAAACGATGAATTGATTAATGAGCTGGCTAAGCTAGGTTTCTCGCTTAAACAAAGTAACTTTCCGGCGGTAGTGAGCAACCATTTAGTGCAGTGGGAGCTGGTGAAACAGGGCGTTGGTATTGGCTTTATGTTAGAGCAAGTAGGCGACAGCGAGCCCTTGGTCGAGCGCGCCTTTCCTTCTCTAGCTGCAATCCCTACACAATCTTGGCTGGTGGTTCATCGAGAGCTAAATACCAGCCGACGACTGCGTATGGTGTATGACTTTTTGGCCGAGCAGCTAAGCTAGCTGTAATTCTATACTTTCACTTAGTTGCTGTTCTACACAATTGGCTTCTTCGCCGCTTCGGTCAATCACCAAAAAGTCGCTAGTTTGCTGCAAGCTAATCAAGGGATGATGCCATACCCCGCTGTGGTAGTTAACGCCTTGGTAAGGCTGTGCCCAAAAGGCGCAAATGCTATCTTCATCTAGCTCACCAGGTTTTGCCACCACTACCACGTAGGGGCGTTGGGACAAGGGCATAAATAGCTGGCTGCCATAGGGGTGGTGTTCCAGCATATCTATGGCTAATGGCAGCTGAAAGGCTTGGCCGCGAAATATCGAGACAATCAGCTTGGCTTGGCTGCCGCTGGCTTGCAACTCGGCCAAGTCGTGGAAGCGACTGGTGGTTCCACCATTGATTGCAAAAGGTGAAACTCTGTCGCAGGCCACTACATCACCAAAGGGCGCAAAGGCCGCTTGAGTAAGCGGTTGTAAGCTGAGTTTTTTCATTGCCATTCCTTAAGCTGATTTACCCCATAAGCGCAGGCGACTGATGCCGCCATCGGGGTAAATATTCACTCGAATATGCGTGATGGTGCCAAGCGAGTTTAGCTCGTTAAAGTGATGGTCATTGTCGGCGCTAAGTGACTTAGCGGGCAATAACTCCTGCCAAAACATACTTTGGCTGATCAAGCTTAAATCGTTAGGATCTTGAACATTGGCTGCCTGTATCGACAGTTTGTCGGGGAAGTTGCCTTTAAAGTGAGTGGTGGCCACTTCAATTTTATCAACCTCGCCAGCTTGGCCTAAAGCGATAATGCACCAATCGTTACCCGGCTCTCGGCGGCGGCGGGTTTCCCAACCATCGCCCATGTTAACGCCTTTGCCTGGCGCAAGTAGATTGCTGGGCGTGCCGTAGTGCGCATCATTGTATCCAATGACTCTGCCGCCATTTTTAAGGGCAACTAGATCAATGCTTTGCTCACTTGAATGTTGTGGGATAGGGTGGCCAAATACCCGTAAACGGGCAATGCCACCATCGGGGAAGATGTTAACTCTAAGATGACTAATCGGCTGCTCAGTGTCTACTGCAAAAAAGTGGTGGTTATCGGCACTTAAAGCACTGGCAGAAAGAATACTGTGCCATTGGGTATCACTTGGTGGTGTATCTTGCTCACAGTAGCAAGCTTCAACACTGGCCGCTGGGGCAAAATTACCGGTAAAAAAGCTAGTATCTAGTTGTAGTCCTTTAACCTTGCCGGCAACCCCTAGTTTTACTATGCACCAGTCGTGGCCTGCATCACGACGGCGGCGGCTTTCCCACCCGTCCATCCATTTGCCGTTATCATCATATTTGTCTGGGTAAAACAGAGCTGGCAAGTGGTTGAGCATGCGCTCGGCTTTGGCAAAAAAATCGTCACTCACTGCGATGATTTGGCTGCCTAAACGGTTGTCAGCTAAGTTCACACATTGCTGGCTAAAGGCTGGCGCATCGGTGGCGGCAGGGGCAGTTATAGCTTGGCTCATAGTTATCCTTAAATTTGTTGAGAGAATGTGCTAATTGGCTCATCGTCTACTTGTTTGGTTCAATTGTTTCACTGCTGCTTAGTGCTTCCCCTTATTGGGTTCTGTAAACAACAGTGAGGTAAATGTTTAGTGGTGAGCTTCGAGCTCATCAAGTAATTGATAATTATTGCTGACTTGGTTGCTATGGGTTTGGGCTGAATGCGCTAAGTAATCGTAGACCTTGTTGCTTAAATGGGCGAGCAAGCTCATCGGCGCGGCATAGCTGTCTAAGGCTGAGTGATTGCTCATCGGGCAGACCAATAATTGGCTCACTTGAGTGCGATAGCACTGGCCACTTTGGTCGGTAATTAGCAGGCAATTAAGGTTTTGTAACTGCTCTATAAGTGCCGTAAACAATTTGGGTCTGCGGCGGATACCTATCACTATCACTAAGTCTTTATCGCCAAGTTGCGCGAGCTCCTCACCAATGCTTTGACCCGGAACCGGTAATAAATACACCTGTTTGCGACATTGCATTAATTGCTGGCGAAAGTGCAAAGCCAGTGGATAGCTGTTGCGATAGCCAATAATGGTTATCCGTTTGGCTTGGCTAATTTGCTTAACTAAAGCCTCGCAATCAGTCTGTTCTAGCTGCTTAAATACCTGGCTAATGGCGGCTAAATCGCTGTGTTCACTAGTATCGCTCGCTTCACTGGTTAACAGTGGTTGTCCCCACTCGCGCTCTTGGCGAAGCTCGTCACAGACTTGTTGATGATCTTGGTAACCTAGTTGACGGAAAAAACGGCTCACACTGGCTTTGGAGACTTGGCAAGCGCTAGCGATTTCGGCAGTTGATTGAATCAATACTTTATCGGGATGATGCTGCAAGTAATCTGCAACTACCCGTGCTTTGGCCGAAAGCTGCGGATAGTGTTCAACAATACGTTGGTTAAATGCACAGGCCGATTTTGTCATGATTACTTAAGGTCCTTTTAATTTCATTATTGCTTACAGCTTATAACACTGCAGAAATAAAGCTTTGTAACTCGGTGGTTTGGGGCTGAGCAAATACCTGTTTGCTGTCGCCGGTTTCCCACACCTTTCCTTGGTGCATAAAGACCACTCTATCACCAACGTCGCGAGCAAAGTTCATTTCGTGGGTGACTAAAACTAGCGTCATGCCTTCGGCGGCTAGTTGTTCTAAAACTTTGAGTACTTCACCTACCAGCTCAGGGTCGAGGGCCGAGGTGATTTCGTCACACAGCAATACTTTAGGCGACATAGCCAAAGAGCGGGCAATGGCCACGCGTTGTTGCTGGCCGCCCGACATGCTAGTGGGGTATTGATCAAACTTGTCGGCTAAACCCACTTTTTCCAGCACTTCTTTTGCTAGCTCGCGACATTCTTGCTGACTTTTACCCAGAACTAACTTGGGCGCTAACATAATGTTTTCGCCAGCGGTCATATGGGGGAAGAGGTTAAAGTTTTGAAACACCATACCTACACTACGGCTAAGTAGCCTAAGCTGTTTTTCGTCTTCGCTTACTGCTTGTTTATCTACAATAATGGCACCACTTTGAAAGGGTTCTAAGCCATTAATGCAACGCAATAGAGTGCTTTTTCCAGAACCGCTGCGGCCAATAATAGAGATAACTTCGCCAGCCTTTATTTTTAAGTCTATGCCTTTTAGCACATGGTGTTGGCCGTAATACTTATGAATTTGTTCAATACTAACCAGTGACATTGAGCTTCTTCTCCAAATGCTTGCTGTATAAAGACAGCGGGAAACACAACAAAAAGTACAGCGCTGCCACTAAGGCAAACACTTTAAAGGGTTGGAAGGTGGCATTGTTAAGCATGGTGCCGGCTTTAGTTAACTCTACAAAACCAATAATGGATGTGAGTGCAGTGCCTTTCACCACTTGAACCGAAAAGCCTACGGTAGGAGCAATGGCTACGGTGAGTGCTTGCGGCAAAATAACGTAGCGCATGGTTTGAAAGAAGCTCAAACCCAAGGTACGAGAAGCTTCCCATTGGCCCTTGGGTAAAGACTCGATACAGCCGCGCCAAATCTCACATAAAAAGGCACTGGTGAACAAAGTTAAACCAATGATGGCAGCGCTCCAAGCGCTCACGTCAATGCCAATTAGCGATAAACCAAAGAAGGTAACAAACAGCTGCATTAACAGTGGCGTGCCTTGAAACAGCTCTACATAGCCTTTAACCAAAGCGCTTAACACGGGGTTTTTGCTTATGCGCATAAAGGTTAGCAGTAGGGCAACTAAGCCACCGCTGGCAAAGGCAATGAGTGATAACAAAACCGTCCAACGCGCTGCCAGTAGCAGGTTGCGTAAGATGTCCCAATCGGTAAATTGCATCATATTAAACTACTCCTACAATGCAGGGTTTTTGAAAAGGCGACGAGCGGCCAGCTCAAATAGTTGGCGCATGGCAATGGCTAGCAGCAAATAAATCAGTGCGGTGAGCAAGTAAGATTCAAAGCTTAAAAAGTTACGCGACTGAATAAAGTTGGCTGAGAAAGTGAGCTCTTCTACTGAGATTTGCGAGACCACCGCTGAGCCCAGCATCACGATAATGCATTGGCTAACTAAGGCCGGATAGATACGTTGAAACGCAGTGGGTAATACGATGCGGCTAAAAATGTGCCAGTGGCTTAGGCCTAAGGTTTTACCCGCTTCCCACTGGCCTTTAGGGGTGGCTTCTATACCTGCACGAATAATTTCGGTGAGGTAGGCGCCTAGGTTAATCACCATGGCCAAACAGCCTGCTTGCCAAGCACTTAGTTTTACCCCCAAGGCTGGCAAGCCAAAAAAGATGAAGAATAACTGCACAATAAACGGTGTATTGCGAATTACTTCTACATAGGCGCTTATGAGCCAGCGCAACCAAGCTTTATTACTTATTTTACCTGCAGCCCCCGCAGTACCGAGTAAGATCCCAGCAAAGGTTGAATACAAGGTGAGCTCGGCAGTGGTGAGTAAGCCCTTGGCAAGCTCAGGCATGTAGGGCAGTAAGCCACTAAAGTCTAGTTGGTAGCTCATGGCGCGCTCCTTTAGTACAACTCTTTAGGTAACGATGTTTTAAACCATGCAAGCGAGAGTTTCTCTAACTCACCACTTTGTTTTGCTTTAGCAATTAGCTCGTTTACTTTGGCAACCAGTGCTGGCTCGCCTTTAAGTACACCTACATAACACGGAGAGTTTTTAAGTAAGAACTTAGTCTCTGGCTTACGGTTTGGAACGCGTTTGGCAATTTCTGTGGCAACTAAATTACCAGTGGCAATAAGCTCTACTTGGCCAGATAAGTAAGCTGACAGGGTGGTGTTATTGTCTTCAAAACGTTTAATGGTGGTAGAACTATCCACCAATTTGCTTAGCTCTATGTCTTCTACTGCGCCACGGGTAACACCAACGGTTTTACCTGCCAGATGCTCCGCAGAATCAACGCTTACCTCTGCGGCGCCAAATACACCAAGGAAAAATGGTGCATATGCGTCACTAAAGTCGATGGCTTTTTCACGCTCGGCGTTTTTACCTAGGCTAGAAATAACCAAATCAACCTTGCGGGTTTGTAAGTAGGGAATGCGGTTAGCGCTAGTTACTGGCACTAATTCTAGTTTTACATCCAGCTGCTCAGCTAGGTAGCGGGCCATATCAATGTCGTAACCCATGGGTTGTAAATCACTCCCCACCGAGCCAAACGGAGGGAAATCTTGTGGCACGGCTACTTTTAATACGCCGCGCTCCATTAAAGTAGCTAGTTGGTCAGCATGGCTTACGGTGCTGCTTAGAGCGCAAAGTAAAATGGCTGCGCTAGCAAATAGTTTTTTGAAGGTATACATAAAGCTTCCTTAGCGAGTTTACTTGTTGTGAAACGAATGAATCTTTTGTTTTTTATCTGCAACGTACGAGCCATCAAGACGGCGGTTAGGTAAGTATTTAATAATTCCTTTAAATACATAAGGTTATAGCTTGCAACTTGATAGGGGTGTGAAGATGAACTAGCGAATGGTGTTTAATATTTACCCATCTTGGTGCTGTTCGGGATCTGTTTGGTGCATAAATTACTACTAAAGTGGTATCTGTGAGTTTATTTGAAACAAATCGCAAATATTTGTCTAAATCTCGTTTTTTCAAACAATTTTTTAAGTTTAACTGTTTGTTTTAAATGGGCTTTAATGCCTGTGATAGAAAAGTGATAAGTTCGTGAATTGGTTGGGACATGTGCTTCTTATACTGGATTTGACTGTTAAATAAGGACCGCAAAAGGAGCGAACCATGGATCTCAAGTCATCTCTGTTAGCAATGCCGTTTATTGCTGTAAGTACATTAAGCCAAGCCGCGGTAGTAGACGTTAAAATTACTAACTTAACGCAAGGTATTTACTACACCCCTTTATTAGTAACTGCACACACTTCTGACGCCCACCTATTTGAAGTAGGTTCTGCGGCATCGCCAGCCCTACAGATGATGGCAGAAGGTGGAGACATCTCTGGTTTAGTCACTATTGCTGATGGTATTGGCGCAGTGTCATCAGCCAATCCAGCGGCTGGTTTATTGGCACCAACCGATTACGTAATGGTGAGTGACCTAGATACTGGCAGCAACACCCATTTAAGTATTGTGGCTATGTTACTGCCAACCAATGATGGTTTTGTAGGTAAAGACAGTTGGGAAATTCCAAGTGAAGCAGGCACTTATACCTTCTACATGAATGGTTACGACGCTGGCACCGAAGCCAACGATGAGATTGTAAACGGCGGCGGAGCTTCTGGTACTCCTGGTATTCCTGCAAACCCTGGCATGAATGGTGGAACTGGCGGCAGTGGCGTAGCTACAGCATCAAGCAATACCAACATTCATATTCACCCTGGTAATGTGGGTGACCAAGATGCAACGGGCGGCATGAGTGACCTAGACAGCCGTATTCACCGCTGGTTAAACCCAGTTGCAAAAGTGGTTGTTACCGTTAAGTAATTAAGGAGGATCTATGGCTATCTCAAGTTTTAGTAAGAGAGCCTTGGCCGTAGCGGTAATGGCGGCAGGACTAAGTGCATGTGGCAGTGATGATGAACAAATCGTTATTCTTCCGCCAGATACGCTAGAGTATGAAGTAACCATTTACAACGACACCTCGGCGCAGCCCTTATCACCAGCTGTAGTGGGTATTCATAGTGCAACCATGAGTTTATGGACATTGGGAACTTCTGCCAGCGTGCCCTTAGAAACCATGGCCGAAGGTGGTGACGCCTCTGACATTGCAGCTATGTTTACCGATGATAATGTTGCTGTTACAGGTGCTGGCGCTATTGGCCCAGGTGCTTATGAAACCTTAATGATAAGTGCTTCTGAGCGTAGCGATATGCAGTTGTCACTAGCCACTATGATGGTAAATACTAACGATGCATTTACTGGGCTAAATGGTATTGATATTGGTGGCTTAATGGTGGGTGATAGCATGACCTATAGCTTGCCAGCCTATGATGCAGGAACCGAGCAAAACAGCGAAGCGGTGGGAACGATTCCTGGCCCAGCTGATGGCGGTGAAGGGTTTAACGCGGCCCGTGATGATGTAATGAATAAAGTTTCGCGTCATCCCGGTCTAGTTACACAAGCCGACGACCCTGCGTCAGTATTGCTGCCAGATCATCGATTGTCTGGCACAGTGGGAAGAGTAGTGATTACTCGTACCAACTAGCGCAGAGAACACTACACCCGTACCAGGTGCGGGTGAGTGCTTTACTCATTGTGGTCGTTCATTGCAAGGAAAGGAGCCTATATGTCCCCGCGGATCCTGGTCATTGAAGACGACCACGATATTAATAACCTGATCACCATGAATCTAAACGACATGATGTATCAAGTAGAAAGCTGCGAGAATGGCGCGCAAGGTTACGCCAAAGCCAGCAGCGATAACTTCGACTTAATCGTGCTTGATTTAATGCTACCCGGCATGGACGGTTTAGACATTTGTCGGCAACTTCGCGCCCAACAACACAACACGCCAATTTTAATGCTCACCGCACGCGACTCAGAGGCCGATCGGGTAGTGGGTTTAGAAATGGGCGCAGATGACTACCTCACTAAACCCTTTAGCGTGCGAGAGCTGCAAGCAAGAGTGAAAGCCATGTTGCGCCGCGTTGATATGCTAGTGCAAAGCCAGCAACAAACCGATGCCACTACCATGCAGTGGAAAGACTTATCCATCGACATTGGTCGTCGCCAAGTATCGGTGCGCAATCAGGCGGTGGAGCTTACCTCTACCGAGTTTGATTTACTGCTGCATTTGGCCAAATCACCGGGTTTAGTATTCAGCCGAGCTCAGTTATTAGACCAAGTTTGGGGCTATAAACACAGCGGCTATGAGCACACCGTAAATTCGCATATCAATCGACTACGCACCAAGTTAGAAAGCGACCCTTCTAATCCTGAATACGTGCTAACTGTGTGGGGAGTAGGGTACAAGTTTAATGATGTTTAGATTTATCAGTTCTTTTTACAGCAAGTTAATGTTAGCCGTGGTGGTGTGTTTTATTTTAGCGGGTGGCTTATTACTGGGCTTGGCTCATCAAAGCTCGCAGCAGTATCAAAACGAAATTGAACAAAAACTGCATTTACAATTAGCCGAACATTTAGTCTACGAAAGCCAATTGTTTAAAGATGGAGAGCTTGATCCTAAAGCGATTAAGCAGGCTTTTCATTCGATGATGATCTTAGGCCCAAGTTTTGAGTTTTACATTCTTGATACCGCTGGCAAGGTGGTGACCTACTCAGCCGATCCCAGCAAAATCAAACGCAGGCAATTAGATCTAAAGCCAATTCGAGATTTTATCGACGGTTCTAGAGCCATGCCGATTATTGGCGATGACCCTCGTTCTCCCTCAAGAAGTAAGATTTTTTCGGTAGCCGAAATTCGCGAAGGCAATAGCTTAAAAGGTTATCTGTACATCATCATTGGCGGCGAGATCTACGATAGTGTTGCCGAGTTGCTGCAAAGCAGCCACATTATGAAATTAAGCATGCTGGGGCTTTTGTTCATTTTAGGTTTTAGCTTGTTAGTGGTTTTTCTTATCTTCGGTTTGCTTACCAAACCACTGCGTCGCCTAGCCAAGGATATTGATCAGTTTCAGCATGTTGGTTTGGAGCAAACCGCCAACATTGCAGGGCATTGGCAAAATAACTCTCACGATGAGGTGCAAAAGCTAGGCGCTGCCTTTAGTGATATGGCCACCACCATTAAGGGCCAATATCAAAAGGTTAAAGACACCGACCAACTGCGTCGAGAGCTTATTTCTTATGTTTCTCACGATCTGAGAACACCGCTAGCATCACTGCAAGGTTACTTAGAAACCTGGCAGTTAAAACACCGTGACTTATCACCAGAAGAAGGTGAGCAGTTAATTAAAGTGGCATTAAGCAGTGCTCGTAAAACCTCTAGCTTAGTGGAGCAGCTATTTGAGCTGGCCCACCTTGATAGCGACCAAGCTACGATTAATGAAGAGTCAGTCGCAATTGCTGAATTAGCCCAGGACGTAATTCAAAAGCTCGAGTTAGCTGCCCAGAAAAAGCAGGTGGTAATGAGTGTAGAGCCGCAAGATCCATCCTTAGTCGCCTGCGCCGATATTCAACGTATTGAGCGAGTGTTTACCAACTTGTTGGAGAACTCAATTCGACACTGCAGCGAAGGTGACGAGATTAAAGTAACAATCGACCAAGCAGAGCAGGGCAACAAATTAGCCATTACCGTAAGTGATACTGGCACCGGGATCCCCAGTGATGATTTACCACACATCTTCGACGCTCACTATCGAGCAGCTAATCGAGCTAAAGATAAAAGCTCGCATGGTGGTTTAGGTTTGGCCATTGCCAAGCGTATTGTTCAATTGCATCGTTCATCAATTAGTGTTGAGTCCACTTTAGGCGAAGGCACCCGTTTTTGTTTTACCTTAGATAAACCTATGTAATTTTGCATTTTTCACTGGGCTGGCGCTTATCGGTGTAGCCCAGTGAATGTTGATAGATAGGCGCTGGTTTGTGCAGCTTCTAACTTCTTGTTGTGGCTGCTTCTTGCTCTATACAACTACTGATTAAGCTATGCGTTCTGTGCATATATCTCCTGAGTTAAATTCATTAGTTTGAGGAAACAGAACTGCGTACACTCCGCGCTTCTTTTGGTTACCAGCAAATAAATTACCCTATGTTTTCGCAATCTATTCTGGCTCAAATGCTGAGAATACTGCTGTTATTAAGCTTAACGCTGCTAGTTGTGCATCACTCACCAGGCTTATTAAAGCTGTTGGCTGAACAGGCTATGAATAGCGGCTGCCACCAAATTAATGACGATGCATCGCAGCATCACTCTCACCACCATTCTCATCATTAAGTAAGAGGCTTGCATGAGTATTTTTCGCTTTCCGGCATTGGTTTGGCTAGGCATTGGCATTTTGGTTATCTCGCTTGGTATTCGCCAGTCCTTTGGTATTTTCATGATGCCAGTATCAGAGCACTTTCAATTAGGTAGAGAGTTTTTTAGCTTTGCGATTGCCTTGCAAAACTTGTTGTTTGGCATGTTCCAACCTTTTGTGGGGATGGCTGCAGATAAGTGGGGAGCAAAACGAGTGATAGTGCTGGGAGCGGCAGCTTATGCACTGGGTTTATATTTAAGCTCAATCGCCACGCTGCCTAGCATGTTGTATCTATCTTTGGGTGCATTAGTAGGGCTTGGGCTTAGTGCCACGAGCTATGTGATTGTATTGGGCGCAGTGGCTAAAGTTGTGCCAGCAAAACATGCTGCAAAGGCTTTTGGCTTAACTACTGCGGCAGGCTCGTTTGGTATGTTTGCAATGATTCCCGGCGCGCAACTTATGCTAAGCCAAATGGGCTGGCAGCAAGCCCTGCAAGCTTTTGCTTTGTTATGCGCCTTAATGGTGGCGTTTGCTATGTTTATGAAAACCGCTAAACCTAGCACTGCAGATCAAGCGGTAGTAGACGAAAAGCAAACCCTTAAAGAGTCCTTACAAGAGGCGTTTTCTCATAAAGGTTATTGGCTTATTCATGCTGGATTTTTTGTCTGTGGTTTTCATGTGATGTTTATTGCCACTCACTTACCGAGTTACCTCGCTGATAAAAACTTAAGTGCCACAACCGGGGCCATGGCTTTAGCCTATGTGGGGATCTTCAATATTTTTGGCTCGTATTTTTGGGGCGTAATGGGCGACAGATTTAGCAAGCGCCATGTTATGTCTGCCTTGTATCTTATGAGAACAGTGGTCATCGCGGGTTTTGTCAGTTTGCCGGTGACCGAGAGCACAGCGGCATTATTTGGTGGCGCTATTGGCTTTTGTTGGTTAGGTACTGTGCCGCTTACCTCGGGTTTGGTTAGGCAAATATTTGGCGCTCGCTACTTATCCACCTTGTATGGCTTAGTGTTTTTTACGCATCAAATTGGTAGCTTTTTAGGTGCTTGGGTAGGTGGGCGTATTTACGATTACTACGGCTCTTACGAACCTATATGGTGGTCAACTGTGGCACTAGCTTTTATCGCAGCATTAATTCATTTGCCGATTGATGACAAACCGGTAATGCGTTTGGCAACTGCGAGTTAAGCTTGGAGGGGGGATAAAGATTGACCACTTCCAAACGTCTTGTTGGACAGTAGTGAGTTGACGCAGTCCCTTGCATATAAGAATTTAATGCTCTAATTAGTTGTGAGTAACACATCATTAAATCTAAACGATTGTGTCATAAATACCGAAGCCAAAATGTAAATCAATTCCGCGCTGTGTAGGGAGTCCGTTTTAAAGCGTTAAATGGTCTTTCTCAAGTAGTTTGAATAAAAGTCATTTAGGTAAGAAAGGATTTGAAAGCATTCTTTTGCCGAAGTAAACGTATAGAACTTGTCAAATTCTGGCAACCAAATGTACTCACTGTTTTGAGCTTTTACTACTCGTGTACGAACGGTTCCACTTTCTCCAAAATAGTATTTTACAAAATAGTCGGCATTGCAGCCTTCTCTTGCGCATTGATATGATGTGACTTCTAGCATTTTATTAAACAATACATAACTATTTGGAAGAAAAGTTAATTGGTTTAAAATTGATACTGTTTGGAGATGACTAAACTCATAGACCTTGTCATACTCAAATTGATTATCATCATATTCAGATAAACAAGCTGCAATATTGGTAATTAGTATGTCTGCCAATTCGTTTCCATCATATCGTTCTACGTTCTCAGATAAATAGCTCATATCACCATCGAATTTTGGTTTGTTGTTAAATATTGCAACCTCTGTATCGTACATCGTTAATTCTCTTTTAAAGCTATAATCATAGCATGTTTAACTTCATGGTTCGATTTTGGTGGTGGGGTTATCTGTCTATTTGGGGTTTTAAAGCTTAATCTACTTTGCAAAATTTGGGGCAGTGTAAATCCGCACTAGCAAACATCAAAACCTGTAGAAAAAGCCATACAGTAAGCCAGCTCAACGAAAAACAGAGTTAGATCAAGATTACGACATGCTTTATTCCTTCCTTCATTATCGCCGAGTCGCGGAAGTGACAAGCGATTAAGCTGAGCACTGTTTGAGCGTAGCGAGTTGCGCAGGCGCGCTTGCCACTGAGCAACGAAGGATAAAGATAATGCAGGGCGACCTTTCTTTTTGCTTCGTTTTTCTTTGGTCGCCAAAGAAAAATGACGTCGCCGAGAGGCGAAATTCGGCACCACGGCCAAAGGAAAATAGCAACACCTTAACTAGCTTTGAGACAAAAACATTGAGTTATTCAAACTTTATTGTCCTACGAAAAAAGACACTAATACTAAAAAAGGCCGCTTAATTAGCGGCCTTTGTCTGCTTGTTAGATACTCTGACAACTCAACTTATGGGTTGTAGTTATCGTGAGTATTGGTCAATTTGTAGAAAGTGACTTTTGCGTAGTCGCTATCGTTACTGCTGTTGTCTTGCAGGTAGATGCCGGCTTTAAAGTACATGTAGTTGCTGGAATCATCGTAACCACTGCCAGACATGTTGATAGTTTTGCTGGCTAGCTGGCTGCCATTTTGGCTGATCTTGGCAGTAAGTGAGTCACCATTCACCGTAATGGTATAAGAGAACTCTTCGTTCAAGGCGATACCGTTTGATGGGTTAGAGGTGCTGTTTAAATCACCGTTTGAACTCACCATGCTGCCTAGTAGGTTGTACCAGGTTTCGTTACCACCGTCTGATTTCGACGTTTCGTGGGCAAAGTAAATAGCGCCATTACTGTTACCCGGTAGTTTGTGGTAGTAAAGGCGGATAGGTTCGTTCCCTTCTGCATGAATTTGCCCAATTACAATTCGGCCCACTTGCTCATTGTTTGAGCTTGTTGTGGTGACGTGATTTACCGCAAGGGTGGCGTCTAGTACACCGTCGATGCCGCCAAAGGCGCTTTGGCTGCTGCTTGGTATGCTTGAAAATGCCCAGTTGTTGTCTTTACCGCTAGTTGAATACGAGGTATCTCCGCGGCGTAGCATTTCGCGTAATTCGGTGCGTACATATTTGGTACCACTAGAGGTTGTTACCCCTTTAACTGGCGTGTAAAACACCATACCGCCGTCGCTACCGGTGTAGAAGTAGCTATCTTCGTAACTTGCCGCTAGCTCTACTTCTTTAATTGAAGTGGCGTAACCGTCGCCTTCATCTACAGGAATGCTTAGGTACCAGTCCAATAGATCAAAATTGCCAGAAGGTGCTTTAGACGCATCAAGATTGTGGTCACCGCCGCCGCTACCGCCACCTGAACCGCCGCCAGATGTATCATCGGTTCTGGTTAGCTCCCATTGCTGGTTAATGTTGCCGCTGCTTGATGTCCAAAGGTAGAGTGATTGGCGCAGTGCGGCGCCGCCATTGCCATCGATAGAAAAGCCTGGTGCATTGCGTTTTTCAAAACGGTAGATCTCGGTGCCACTGGTTACTTTAACTTTCTTCCAGTGTTGGTCGTAGTTGCTGGAATCACATACCTCTAAGGTAACGGCTTGACGCTTAGCGCCACCCGTTCCACCATCCCAACAAAGGCTAGTACCCTCTTTCTTGTAAGAGTAGTAACCACTTCCATGACTAATTTGTACCCAGTTTTGATTTACATTGGTGGTTTTGGTTGTCCATAGGTAAAGCTGCTGTCCTTCAACAGCGCCGCCGTTACCATCAATTGAGTAGCCCGTTTCCATTTTTTGCATGTTGAAAGTTGCAGCAGTCGCCAACGAAGAAGATAGCGCTAGAACAACAAAGCAAAGTGATTTTTTTAGTGCTTTACCATTAACGAGTGTCTTGTTCGAATCAGTGCATTTATCAATAGGTTTCATTACTCATTTCCTTATTTTTAAAACCTTGTTGCTTATTGTGAAATTACATTAAGGCAGACTAAGACGAGCGGGTTTATCCTTAGTTGCCCAGCCTTCTGCAGGCCACGGCTTACCAACTGCTTAAAAGTAAATGACCAACAGCGTTCATAAACGTGATGATTTGTTTATGAAATTTGATGTTAGCTTTGTTGATGATGAAAAAATCAGCGATGAACTGCAATAATGTGTTTTTATAATACAATTGTTGTTATTTTGTGAACTAGTCATACAAATATGAAATTAAATGTTGCTTTGCTTGTTTTTTAAGCTAAAGCAAGGTTTACCATTTTTAGCCTTATTTGGTGGGTTTTTAGCCTTTTTGAGCTGGATTACTGGTTAAGTTTGAGCTGAAGGCTCTTTTGTCACCTATACAAAAACCTAAAATTGTATGATTTATATGGGCTTTAAGTTTGTTGAATGCTGGTCGATGTGCTTAGCGGGTAATAAGCAAGTTACTTTGCTTTATGTAACTTATATGGGTTACATTTTACAAAGTAACTAATTTGGGTTACTTTGTTCTCAATGAAGAGGATAATACTATGCAGCAGGTAGCCGTTCTTACTGGGGACTTAGTTGGCTCTAGTGAGTTAAACAGCCAAGATTTTGCAAAAATTTTGCAGCGATTAAGTGCTAGTTTGGCTTTAGCCAGCGAACGCTACCAATGTCGCTACGAAATTTTTCGCGGTGATGCTTTTCAGCTGGTGCTCAATGATCCACGCCAAGCATTAGAATGTGCCTTAGCAATTCGTTTAGATTTAAAAGCGTCTGGCGATAAACACTTAGCCTTTGATGCACGTATTGGAATTGGTATTGGCGAGATAGATCCTTTGGCAGAATTTGTGTCACGCTCAAATGGTGAAGCCTTTGTATTGTCTGGGCGCGGGCTAGATAGTCTTAAACGTCACTATTTGGGAATATTTAGCAACGACACTAAGTTTACGCAACGTATTGAATTGCTCACCAAATTTGCCGACCATCAAGTGCAAGAACTTACCATTAAACAAGCGCAAGCCTTGTCGTTATACTGGCAGCTAACTGAGCCAAGCCACGCAGCACTGGCGGCGCAACTTAATAGTTCACGGGTTAATGCTACCAAGTTGCTCAATCAGTCTCAGTACCAATTGCTAGAAGAATATAAACTGTTTTTTATCCAACTTATGGAAGAGTTTTATTATGGAAACACTGGCGCAATTCGCTCTTAGTATTGGCTTAGCTTATCTGTTGTTAGAGTTTTATTGTTTACCAAACTCTTGGCTAGAAGCCATTCAGCAAAGCAAGTTTGCAGCTGGTGGTTTGTATTTTCGCGCGCTGCTTATCACGGTGTTGTTTGCAGGTATAAGCATGTTGTTTGTATCAGCACTTGGCCCTTTGTTAGCAGCTATAGCGGCATTGTTTATCGCCAGTGTGTTAATTGCTGGGGTAAGTGCTTACTTGCCCGATAGAAGCCGTTATTACCTTGGCCAGCAACTAGCCCAGCTTGCAGTATTGTTGCTATTGGTTGTGGAGTTAAGCCAAGCCTGGCCGCTAGTGAGTGTGCTCTTCGAGCAAGCGATGCAGGCCAAAGTATTAGTAATTATTTTTGCTTATTTACTTATTTGGGGGCCATGTTCAAAGGTGCTTGGTTTAATCTTGCAGCGCTGGAGCCCACTTACTGAACAGCCAAAGCAAAATTTACCGATGGCTGGGCAGGCGATTGGCATGGTTGAGCGTAGCTTGGTGCTCACTTGTGTATTGCTCAATCAATTTGCCGCAATTGGCTTTATTGTTACCGCCAAATCGATTTTTCGTTTTGGCGACCTAAAAGATCATAGCGACCGAAAACTTACCGAATATGTAATGCTGGGTACTTTGCTTAGTGTTGCCGCCAGCGTGTTTATTGGCTTGGCTGCACATGCCTTATACCACGCCCTATAGTTTAATTTATTTAACCACTAAGAGCTTACCTACATGCCTCAAAATTTATCTGCTCAGTTAAAACAACATTTTGGATTTGACGGTTTTCGTCAAGGGCAAGCACCGGTGGTGGAGCGCTTATTGGCTCAGCGTTCTTGTTTAGCGATTTTTCCCACAGGGTCGGGTAAATCGCTATGTTATCAATTTACCGCCTTGCAACTGCCGCATCTTACTTTGGTGGTGTCTCCGTTATTGGCTTTGATTAAAGATCAGCTGGCTTTTTTACAGGCTAAAGGCATTGCTGCAGCCAGTTTAGATTCCACCTTAACTGCTGAACAAAGTAAGCAGGTAATGAGTGAGGTGCGCAGCGGCAAAACTAAAATATTAATGGTCTCGGTAGAGCGTTTTAAAAACGAGCGTTTTCGTCAGTTTATTGAATCGGTAGCTGTGTCTATGTTGGTGGTAGACGAGGCGCACTGTATCTCTGAGTGGGGCCATAACTTTCGCCCCGACTACTTAAAGCTGCCGCAATATCGTCAAGAACTTAACATTCCTTTAGTGCTGCTATTAACCGCCACGGCCACCAAAAAAGTAAAACTCGATATGGCTGCGCGCTTCGCTATAGCAGAAGATGACATCGTGCAAACAGGCTTTTATCGAAACAACTTAGATCTGAGTGTGCAAGCCTGCAGTAGCAACGATAAGCAGCAACAGCTATTAGCATTTATTCGCCAACAAACGGGTGCTGGCATCGTTTACGTTACTTTGCAAAACAGCGCTGAACAGGTGGCAAGCTTTTTACAGCAACAAGGCATAAACGCGGTTGCCTATCATGCAGGTTTTGCCAATGAGCAACGCCAGCAAACGCAAGATGATTTTATGGCGGGTAAGGTGCAGGTGGTGGTAGCCACCATAGCTTTTGGTATGGGAGTAGATAAAAGTGACATTCGCTTTGTAGTGCATTTTGATTTGCCTAAGTCTATCGAAAACTATAGCCAAGAAATTGGCCGAGCAGGGCGCGATGGTCAGCTTTCGCACTGTTTAACCTTGGCGAATTTAGACGGTTTAACCACGGTGGAGAACTTTGTATACGGCGATACGCCCGAGCAAAGTGGCATAGAAGCCTTGTTGGCAAACATTCAGGCTGAATCTCAAGGCGAGCAATGGGAAGTGCAAATCAACAGCCTGTCTAGCCTTACTAATATTCGCCAACTGCCACTTAAAACGCTATTGGTGCAATTAGAGATTCAAGGTCTTATTAAGCCTTTATATGCCTATTATGCTGATTTTAAGTACAAGTTCTTAGTAGACAAAAGCGCAGTGCTAGCGCGCTTTTCTGGCGAACGCTTACAGTTTATTGAAGCGATTTTCTCTCATACCCAAATGAAAAAAATATGGGGAAGCCTTAACTTTGATGGCCTGTATCAGCAGTATCAAGCAGAGCGCTCCAGAGTAGTGGCCGCCCTAGAGTATTTGGCAGAGCAGGGCTTAATCGAGTTAGAAACCAAGAAGATTACCGAGGTATATCAAGTAAACGCAGCGGGTTTGGCCGACCCTCAACTTGCCAGCCGTTTAAGCCAGTACTTCAACGATACGCAAACTAAAGAGATTAAACGGATTGCCCAGTTGGTTCGTTTCTTTGAACTAGATTCTTGCTTAAGTTACCAGTTAGCGCGTTACTTTGATGACCACAACGCGCCTGCACAATGTGGCCATTGTAGTGTATGCCGCGGGCAAGTGGCTAAGTTGAGTTATTCTGCGCCGCTTAAGCAGCTAGACGATGCTCAAGTGTTTAATTACTTACAAGAGCTTAAACAACATTTAAGTGCCAGCCAACAAGCGCTGCTTAGCCCCATAATGGCCTGTCGATTTTTAACTGGGGTGACCAGTCCGTGGTCTACAAAATTTAAACTTCGCCAGCTGGCTGGGTTTGCCTGCTGTGAAAAACAGCCATACGCAAATACCTTGCAGCAAGTAGAGAGATTGTGGGAGCAGCTTGGTTAATAAGCTTGCTTAACAGCGGAGCGCTAAGGCAAAGATGGTGCTTTAGCTCGAGGCGTTTTAGCGTTACTCACTAGGAATAGGAAGCTTATGTGCTTTAAGAAAACTAAGCTTGTCCCAGTAGCCGCGTTGTAACACGATTAAGCCGTTTTCAAATTGAAAGAAGCCGCATCCTCGTAAACCGATGGGATCTTTCCATTCCAGTATTGCCCACTCACCATCTTGGAATATGTTTTACTAATGGGTAATTGCAATGGAAGTTAGCTTCTAGGCCGGTGCGTTTGGCTAACCCTCTACATTCAAGCTCTAATATTCAGCAGAGTGCTTAATGGTGGTCTCTCCCTGTTAATTGGTATTGTTTAGGGGTCATACCATATTCCTTTTTAAACAGGCGGATGAAGTGAGAAATGTTGTCGTATCCTGTTTCAAAAGCGGTATCTGTAACCGACATGTTCTTAAGGTGAAGCTTGGATCTTTTTAGTCGCAGCTTAGTCATATACTCCTTCGGAGTATAGTTTGTCGTTTGCTTAAATTTTTGACTGAAGTTAGATAAAGACATTCCCACTTCTTCGGCCACCTGTGACACAGATATGCCGGCATTGTCATTAGAGCCAAAGATACGAATGGCGATATTTATTGGATGATTTTTGTGGTGCTGAATAATTTCATTACAACTTTCAAGTTTCATCAACTCGTAGACCATTTCCTGGCAAGTTAGGTCGATAAGAAAGCGCATGTTCTTATCCTGATCCTGCAAAATCTCTTGAATTCGCTGGTGCAGTACCGCTGTTCTTTCTGAGTAAGCGCTAAGTGCAAAGGTCGAATCACTAAATTGTTGGGGAGGATCTAATTGCAGGTTGTCAGCGACTCTTTGGCCCACATAGTCAATGATTTGATCGCCAAACTCGTATACCAATGCTTTAGTCGATTCTGGCATTGTCATGTGTACGCTAGCGTGTGGAGGAATGAGGATAAACTGGTCTTTTGTGTAAACAAAATTCTCTGATTGGTTCACACTCACCTTTTTCTCTCCGTCTAAAATTGTACACAAACGGGGTGCATCGTAAGAGCGGTACTGGTCAGAAAAGTGTTTGGGCAAGGCATAAAACAACATGTTTAGGCTATCTGTTGAGAGCGCATATTCGTGTTCGGCGATCCGACTAAAATTGTTGATTCTGTGCATAGTTCGCGTCTGCCTCGGTTAATAGAGTACGAAATATATACCGATCGTTGAATTGGCTTTTTGATCCTAGCCAGATTGCGGGCGTAAAGTAGCAGTATGGGGTGGGGGATTAACCTAAAAAGCGGCGAAGTTACCAAGAAATTCGCCGCTTATTGTTTTTGCTGATGCCTAAGCATCAAGCTAATTTTGCGTTACATTGCTGAAGCAAGAATCTCTACGATTTCACTATGGCTAGCTTGTTTAGGGTTAGTAAAACCACAAGCATCATTGAGTGCGTTCTCAGCCAGTACTTTAAAGTCATCAGCCTTAACGCCTAAACCTTCAAGTCCTGCTGGTATGTTTACGTCTTTTGATAGTTGACGAATCGCTTCAAGCCCTGCTTCTGCAGCTTGCTCGGCACTTAGCTCAGCGATGTCTACGCCCATTGCTTTGGCTACGTCGGCAAGGCGCTCTGGTACTACTTGCGCGTTATATTGCTGAACGTGTGGCAATAAAATAGCGTTACATACACCATGTGGCAGGTCGTAAAAACCACCTAGTTGGTGAGCAATAGCGTGTACATAGCCTAGAGAAGCATTGTTAAATGCCATGCCTGCCATAAATTGCGCATAGGCCATGTTGTCACGTGCCGATAGATCACTACCGTTTGCAACTGCAGTACGTAGGTTAGCTTGAATCATTTCAATGGCTTTAATGGCAACAGCGTCAGTTACTGGAGTAGCAGCAGTTGAAACATAGGCTTCAATAGCGTGGGTTAGGGCATCCATACCGGTTGCAGCTGTTAAAGAAGCGGGTTTTGCTAACATTAATTCTGGGTCATTTACCGATAGTAATGGGGTTACATTTTTATCAACGATGGCCATCTTAATGTAGCGGGCTTCATCAGTAATGATACAAAAACGCGTCATTTCTGAAGCGGTGCCCGCTGTAGTATTGATCGCAATCAGCGGAAGCTGCGGTTTTTCTGATTGGTCTACGCCTTCGTAGTCTTTGATTTCGCCGCCGTTAGCCGCAAGCAGTGCAATGCCTTTTGCACAATCGTGTGGTGAACCACCGCCAAGAGAGATAACGCAGTCGCAATTGGCTTGCTTTAGTAGCGCTAAACCTTCATTAACGTTGGTAATTGTTGGGTTTGGCTTGGTTTGATCGTAAACCACTGCAGAAACGCCAGCATCAGCAAGCATGGTTTCTACTTTGCCTACAATGCCTATCTTATTAAGAACTTCATCGGTAACGATTAACGCACTCTTAAAACCAGATGCTTTAATATTAACAACAGCTTCAGAAAGGCAGCCTGCACCCATTAGGTTTATTGCTGGAATATAGAAAGTACTTGGCATGATATAGCTCCACAAAAGTTATTGGATTGTTTTATGATCTTCTGGAAATGGATGCTAACAACAGGCCGAATTTGCAACTAGCTCAGCTTTTAAAAAAGTAGCTCGTTTTTTAGTAATGGCTTTGCGTGCAGGTTGCGAGCAACAAAACCTTTGTAAAATGTGATGGGCGTCTTCACGTAGGGTTTTGTATGCTCAGTAGTGACTCTTCATATTTTCATCATATATATACTGCTAATTTAATAATATATTTGAATTTTTATTCCATTAAATCTTATTAATATTTTTGTTCATAAAATAAATAATTGTTGGTAAAAAGGTCATTGCTGGTGATTTGATATCGCTTTCAAGTGGTGTTTATTAAGCTCGGCGTAAAACAAAAATAACATAGTAATAGGTCAACTAGCTTTTCAATCTGGGTGGATATTCACCAAGCTTGCATAGTTCTTCCTAAATACATCGTTCTTCGGTGGCTACCTATTGAGCTACCGGTTTAGTGCTAACTGATCTCACTTTCGGGTGAGCTAATCGGTGCTGCGTAAGTGTGCACTATTCATTTATACCGCAGAAAAGAAGCGGTGATATTTAAGGACGAAAATCATGTCTACACAATGGCCTAAGTCGCCAATTGCATTGGCTATGTCGAGCGCGCTAGCGCTGGCTTTTAGCAGTGCACCGGTACAGGCAATTTATACACCTTGGGAAGGCTCTTTCCATCAATACCCCGATAGCTACTATGATGTTGATGGCCAGCTAGTAGAAGAAGCTTATGAAGAACCCGAACAAGTGCCAGGGAACGGCCTATCGCCTTGGGATCCAGCTGATGCAATTAAGCGCACCAGCCCAGAACATCAAAACTACCCATTATCTGATTTAGCTAACCAAGGTGGCTGGACGATGGTTGAAGAACTCAGCGATGAGTTTGATAGCCCGCAGTTCAATGAATACAACTTGATGGGGAAAGAAAATGGCAAATGGTTGCCTAACAACCATATTTGGGGCGGTCGAGCACCTGCTGTTTTTGCTCCTAAAAATGTGAAGCAAGAAGGCGGTAAACTGCACCTAAGTATTGCCAATGATGAGTCTTATACTCCACATGGGTTTTGGAATGAATGGTACTACGGCTGGACTTCGGCCAGCGTTCAAAACGTAAACCCTATTCGTTATGGCTACTTTGAAGTTAAATCTAAAGTGGGCATTGGCTCTAGTGGTTTTTGGTTGTATGCCGAAACCTTGGAAGATAAAGAGTACCTATCGCAGTTTAATGAGCCCGGACATGTAAAAAGCAAGCTTGAGCTAGATGTTTACGAGCAATCGGGTCGTCGCTCAGAGTGGGCACCTTACTACAACATGAACTCTTGGGTATTTATTCACCAGGGCGAAGAAATGTCTTACGTGAATGAAGAAGGTAATGAGTACACCGCTTATCAAAACGGTGGTCACTGGAAAGCCGACATTGATTTTGCGGACGATTTCCATGTGTACGGTTTTTACTGGGGGCCTGAAGAAATTATTTGGTACTTTGACGGCAAACCGATCCGTTCAATGAAAAACCGTTACTACCACACGCCACTATATTTGTTGTTAGATACCGAAACCATGCCCGATTGGTTTGGTATGCCTAGTGCAAATGAGCTCGATTTTGGTCACCAAATTGAGTACGTGAGGGTATGGACTAACGATGAAACAGAGCAAAACTGGCGCGGTCGTTACTTTATGGACCCAACCATTAAAACCGGTGATGGCCTAAATGGTAAACCCGGTGAAAACCGAGTTGCAGCCGAATATGGTGGCACTGAAGCTTATCGCGAGAAGTGGGGGAATCCGGTTAGTGGCTCACCTGAAGTGGTAACGCTGCAAGGTATCGCCGCTAAGCAAAGCCATATCGAGATTCAAAGCGATATTCCTTATGTATTAGTGCCGCAGTTTACCCCAAGCAACGTTACCGACAAGCAAATGAATTGGCTGTCTAGCGACCCTAGTATTGCTGATATCAACCGCTCAGGCATGGTTAGTGCGAAAGCAGCAGGCAGTGTAACCTTCACGGGTTCACATGCAGATCTTCCTAATCAAACCATTAGTGTTACCGCAGATATTCTGCAAATTGGTAAGCGTTTTGACCTAGAGCTGGTTAACTATGGCGCTACTGGTAAAGAAGGGGACGAAGTAGAGAACGATAACGTTTATGGCTGGGGTGTTGGTAATGGTGTGGTTACCTTTAATACCCGCGGCGATTATGGCGACTTCTTTGATGTAGACTTTGGCAGTGGTGGCACTTACATGGCAGGTATTTCTGCTGGTACTGACATCGCCAGTGGCATCGGCGCTACCATATTCATTGATGGTGTTGAGGTGCTAAGTGGTGATATTGCTTCATCTGGAAATTGGAACGTTAATAAACGAACCGATTTAGCTGGGTCTTTCGAAGTAGAGCCTGGTACGCATACCGTGCGGATTATGAGCTCGGGCAGCTCCGGTTGGCAGTGGAATGGTGCGCGCGCCCACTTTGTTCAAGTATTAGAAGGCGATGTTGATCCCGGCGACGGCGGTACAGACCCAGGTGACGGTGGCACTGACCCAGGCGACGGTGGCACAGACCCAGGTGATGGCGGCACCGATCCAGGTGACGGTGGCACAGACCCTGGTGATGGCGGCACAGACCCAGGTGACGGCGGCACAGACCCAGGTGACGGCGGCACAGACCCTGGCGACGGTGGTACCGATCCAGGCGATGGCGGTACCGATCCTGGTGATGGCGGTACCGATCCTGGTGATGGCAGCACCGACCCAACAGCTGTAACGCTACAAGCTCAAAGCTTTGTTGCTACTGGCGGGGCAAATGGTGGTTTTGAAGTTTATGATATTGCCGGTGGGCAAGGCATTAACTTTAACCAAACCGGTGATTATGCCGATTACACAGTAAATCTTGCAGCAGGTAGCTATAGCGTAAGTTTGTACGCCGCTACGCCTATGAATGATGCTGGCGTAGAGCTAATACTAAATGGTGAATCTATTGCGGTAAGCAGCATTAGCCCAACCGGTGGATGGGATAATTTCCAAAGCCGTGTGATTGCCGCCAATTTAGTGGTAGCCACTGGTGGTGAGCAAGCCATTCGCTTAATCAGTGTGGGGGCAGATAATGCTTGGCAATGGAATGCCGACAAGCTGGTATTTACCCCTAATTCCGACAACGGTTCTACTAACCCAGACCCTACACCCGGTGAAGTAGTTATTTCTGTTGAAGCCGAAAGCTTTGCTGATACTGGCGGCAGCTACGATGGTTTTCAGGTATATGCTATTAACGGTGGCTCGGCGATTAACTTTAATCAGGCCGGAGATTATGCCGATTATCTGGTAACGATTGAGCAAGCTGGCACTTATAGCATGAGCATCGAAGCGGGTACTAACTTAGCGAATACTGGCATAGAGGTATGGGTAGATGGTGAGTCACAAGCCAGCTCTGCCATTACCAATACCGGTTCTTGGGATGTATTTGCGAGTAACTTGGTGAGCAACAACATAAGCTTGAGTGAGGGCCAACACACTATTCGCATTATGGGAGTAGGAGAAGCTGGTTCTTGGCAGTGGAATGCTGACAAATTCACCTTAACCAAGCAATAATCTGGTTAGCTTAAACCTTAAAAAGCCACGGCGTTATGCTGTGGCTTTGTTATTTATAGCTCTGCATCAAAACGGGCTAGTCGGGCTTCGGCTAATGAACAATCGGTTTGCTCAAGTAGCTCCGCCAAGGTGATGTTAGGCTTTTCTTTTATTAATCGGGCGAGACGTTCGCTTTTAGGTTCTAATTGCTCTTGGTAGGCAGCTAAACGCAGCTCAAGTTTAGTGAGCAAATAAGCAAAATTGTCACTTTCTAGGTTTTTAATACGTGTTGATAAAGCACTTAGGGCAGAAGCTTCGCCGGTTAGCTGCCAGTTTCTAGAGCGGCGTATTCGTTTTAACTGGCAAGCCGATTCCAGAGCCAGCTGTTTGGCTTGTTTGGTATTGTCACCACCAATGCGGTGAATCAGCGAAGGCAGAGCGACGGTGATTGCGAAGTCTTTGTTTTTCATAGGCGAATTTTGCATTCAAAGCTATCTAAATACAATCGCCAAGTGAAGCGCAACTTATTGGCCCTAAAACTGCTCAACTAGGCTTGAGAGTGGGCAAATCTCAACCATACTGGTAAGGCAAGTTTGGACTAACAAGGAACTCAATATGACGATTCGCAGACACGGCATTACCGTGGGCATCGAGCGTGTAGAAACGCGCTTATTAGTCTCGTTTAAAGCCTGCGGTACACTCACTCATCAAGACTATCAAACCATTACACCGATCCTCGAATCAGCCTTAGCAGAGGTTGAACATCCTCAAATACGCGCTTTTTTTGATGCTAGCGAGCTAGAAGGTTGGGAGCTAAGGGCAGCGTGGGACGATTTAAAACTCGGCTTAAAACACGGTCAGGATTTTGAAAGAGTGGCTATTTTAGGCCATCAACAGTGGTTAGAGTGGGCTTCAAAAGTGGGGAATTGGTTTATCGCAGGTGAAGTACAGGTATTTGAAGACGAGCAAAGCGCGTTGGTTTGGTTAGAAAGCTAAACACACTAGGCTAACAGCCAGAGCTTGGCTCTGGCTGTTAGGTTTATAGGCTTAAGCGATTAGGTGTTTTGCTGCTGTGCCTGTTGCATAGGGCTAGCCTCTTCTTCCAATATTTCTGAACTAGCTAAATACAAGAAATGTAAGTGGCGCTCGTATTGGCTAATTACGTCGGCAATGATTTGGTCTTCGGTATAGCCAAACACATCGTATTGCTGGCCGCCTTGCAATAAAAATACCTCGGCTCGGTAATAGTTGTTGTGCTGTTCGTCAGCATAACTTGGCATCACAAAGTGACGTAAACGGATCCCGTAAGCGAAGTTTTCAGCTTCTTCTTTGTAAATCGTTAGCCTAATTTTGTCGCTGTCTTCTATCAGTTTGGCGCTTAAGCCATTGGCTGAGAATTGTTCGACTAATTGAGTGAGTGCTGGGCGAGCTACTTGGCTTAAAAAGCTTTCTGCTTCTGGTTTTAAAGGGTGAACCAGCAAAGCATCTAAGCGCTCTTTCCAAGATATGTTGGCTTTAGAAAATTGCACCGAGGTATTGTGAGTTTGTACGCTGTTTTGCAGCATGTAGTCGTGTTTAAGCGCTTTAAACAAACCATAACAAAAGCAAAGCAATACAAACATAAATGGAAAAGCAGAAGCAATGGTTAAGGTTTGTAGTGCCGATAAGCCACCTGCAAACAATAATGCAGCGGCGATAAAACCAATCATTGAGGTCCAAAAAATACGTTGCCACAAGGGTGTATTGCTCTCGCCGCCAGCAGTGATGGTATCAATAACCAAAGCGCCAGAATCGGCAGAAGTAATGAAAAATGTGGTAATTAGTAGTGCTGCAATCAGTGATAGTACCGACGATAAAGGCAGTTGCTCAAAGAATACAAAAATTGCCGTTGCTACATCGTTATTAACCGCCACGGCTAGTGAGCTCATAGCATCACCGGCAATCATATGTATTGCGGTGTTGCCAAAAATAGTCATCCATAGGAAGGTAAAGCCAGCAGGAATAAACAATACGCCAACAATAAACTCACGGATCGAACGCCCCCGCGATACGCGGGCAATAAAGGTGCCCACAAATGGAGACCAAGACACCCACCAACCCCAGTAGAGTAAGGTCCAACCGCCAATCCAATCTTCTTTTCTATCGTAGGCGTAAAGGTTAAATGTACTGCTTACCAACTCGCTCATGTAGGTGCCGGTATTCTGCACATAGGATTGCAGTAATAGCTCAGTTGGGCCAAATAGCAATACGGCTACCATTAGCACTAATGCCAAAATTACATTTAGGTTTGAAAGGCGCTTAATGCCGCCGTTTAAGCCAAGCACTACCGAGACCGTAGCAAGTGCAATAACAATCACTACAAGGGCTAGCTGAATCCACTCGGTTTGCGGCAAGCCAAATAAGTAATGAAGGCCAGCGTTAAGTTGCTGTACCCCAAAACCTAGGGAAGTAGCCACACCAAATATGGTTCCCACTACTGCAAAGGTATCGGTGGCATGACCAATAGGGCCATGGATCTTGTCACCAATTAAAGGGTAAAGGGCAGAGCGTGGTAGCAAGGGCAATTTGTGGCGGTAGCTAAAGTAAGCGAGCGATAACGCAACTACTGCATATACTCCCCACGCGTGTAAGCCCCAATGGAAAAAGCTAATACGCATGGCATCTTTGGCGGCTTCTATGCTCATCGCATCACCTAAAGGCGGTGACATGTAGTGCATAACTGGTTCGGCTACGCCAAAGAACATTAAGCCAATTCCCATACCGGCAGAAAACAGCATCGAAAACCACGATAAGTTGCTGTAATCGGGTTCTGAATGGTCAGGCCCAAGTTTAATATCGCCTAAGCGACTTACCATCACACACACTACAAATATTAGGAATATGGCGACTGATAGCACGTAAATCCAACTTACATTGGTGCTAAGCCAAGTTTGTATTTGGTTAAAGTTGCTCGCAGAAATATCTGGAAACAATGCTGAAAATAGTGCGATGGATAAGGCTATAACTAAAGAAGAATAAAAAACAGGAGGGTTTATCTTGCTAGTGATATTCATAAAAACTCTGTGTTAGTTCGCGTGTTCAGCCCAACTGACGCGCGATGACTGCTTAATTATTGCAAGGTGTTAGCCTGCAAATGTGTAAGCTGGGCATGTTACAAACCATGCCAAGTAAACAGCCAAAAAAGCACCTTGGTATTTAGCCACAGCAAAACACCAAACTTACATGTGCGTTGGAGGCCAGCACACTAACACAGTGTTGCTATATTATGCTTTGATCTACCTCCTTGTAGATATCTTAAAGTGTTTACCACTAGCTAAAGGTTAATGAATAAATAAAAATATTGCCATGCTCACCACGGTAGTTATTAGTGCATTACGGGTGAAGTAGGCTAATAGCGCAGCGAGTATAGCGGCCAATAGATAGGGATTATCGAAAGACAGAGCCAGCTGTTTATCCTGAATAAAAACGATCGGAGCAAATATGGCCGTTAGCACTGCAGGGGCTGAGTAGCTTAAAAACTGTAACGTTGTCTTGTTCAACCTAAGCGGAATTTTTGGCTCTAAGAACAGGTAACGGCTGGCAAACACAATTGCGGCCATGGCTAAAATAGTAAACCAAATCATTGCTCTTCTCCGCGCCACTTAGCGTAAGCTGTGGCTAAACCCATAGCCAGCAGAGCCGAAATGAGTAGGCCTCCAGGCACTGCATAAAGTTCACACGCTACCGAACTCACTAAAGCGATAAGCCCACACAGTAAGCCCGAGCCATGTTTTATGTTTGGCACAACAATGGCGATAAAAGTAGCGGCAATGGCGAAGTCTAGCCCCCAGCTGTCTAGGTTTTCGATATTTGCGCCAGCCACAATGCCCACCGCAGAAGCGATATTCCAACCAAGATAAAAACTTAAGCCGCCCCCTAATGCGTACCAGCGGTCAAAGCGTTCAGCTTTGTCTTGATTGGCAATGGCAAACAATTCATCGGTAAGCAAATAACCCAGTAATAGGCGCCACTTTAGCGGTAAGCCACTAATTTTGGGGCGCATAGCCATGCTGTACAGAAAATGGCGCGAAGTAATTAGCATGGTGGTAACCAGCATACTTAACAGGCCAGCTCCCAGCTTAAACATGCCGGTAGCTACCAATTGGGCTGAACCCGCAAATAAAATGGCCGACATAGCTTGGCTTTGCAAAGGGCTAAGGCCCGCCTCCATTGCATAAGATCCCGCTAATATTCCCCAAGGCACAACGGCTATGGTGAGCGGTAATACCGCTAAGGTGCCTTTGGCAAATGCGGTGAGTTTATTAGACCAAGTTAGATGGTTTATATAGTTTGTACTGTTCACAATTTTCCTTGAGAGGGTAAAGCGACAGGCTGCAGCTAAGCTGCAAGTTCCTTGGCATAACGGCCAGGAGAAACACCCAAAGCGCGTTTAAAGTGGCGGCTAAAATGGCTTTGATCATGAAAGCCACAATCTAAGGCGACATCCAATTGCTTGTTACCTTGGCGCAACAGTTGTTTGGCTAAGCGTAATCTCGCTTGAATTTGGTAAGCATGTGGCGGAAGACCGTAGCGCTTTACAAACTGCTTCACTAAATAACAAGGGCTCAAATTGACTAACTTAGCCAGTTCGCTGAGAGAGACATTGGCTTGAGGCTGCTCATCCAAAAATTGCTTCACTAAACTAAGGTGATTGCGCTCATTAAAGGTAGATGTGCTTGTTGGGCGAGTTTTAGCGTGCCGAGTCATCAGTAAGCTCAGGCTCGCGTACACCATACTCTCACGTTGTAAACGATTGTTAGAGTTAGCCAGCAATGCAAGGGTAGTGCGTAAAGAGCCAGCAACCACCGAGTCTTGCACCACTGCTTGGCTAAAATAGGGAGCGCCTTGTTGCTTAATGCCTAGATCTTGGCTGAGTTGTTCAAATTGTTCAGGAGTGGGGTACATGGCCTGATAAGACCAGCCTCCTTTCGAGGCCGAGCAGCCAGTATGTACTTCATCGGCGTTCACCAAAATAATACTGTCTTGCGGGGCGATATGGTTGCCACCGGTGCGGTAAAACTGTTGCGCGCCACTTTCAATCACACCAATGGTGTAGCCTTCGTGACTATGCCGTGAAAAGTTTTGCTGTTGATAGCGGGCATTCAGTATTTCTATACCGCCTAACTCGTCGGCAAGCTGATAACGTGCTTGTTCTTTTGTCATTGGCTTGCCTCCTTACTGGCCGGAATAATACCAATCGTACCAAGTAACTGATCATTCTAACTGGTTAAAATGCTCGATAACTGCGTTAGAATTTTTGATTGTAGAATAACTACTTATCGAAAAATCCTGCCTTATTCTCGAGCATTTTTCCTGCGCTATTTCTGATCACTTACTTAGTGTGATTGGTATAAGCTGTCATCATAGCGCAGATTTATCAGAAGGTTTTGTACAAAATTGTTCGCTTTGGGCTTAATTTGCTGAGTAAGTGCTAGGGCATGTTGATCTTTGGTGTTGAAATTTTATTCAAGATAAGCGTGCTTTAATCGCGGCGAGCACTTTGAAACCTAGTGGGCTAAGTGAAAAGTGTTCAACGAAGAGTAATGTTCGCTTATCTGAACCCTTCGGGCAGCATTTCTTAGCCATTTATTCAGCGTTAGCGAGTGATTATTAAGCCCACTTAACTTCACACTCACTGCCTTGCCTATATGGCTAATAAATTGCTGTAAAAACCTTCAGCAAAGATCAACAGGCCCTAGTTACTCAGCTGGTCGTGGAAAACTGTGCTCTGGACGAGATAATGCTCTAAACCAAAGCGAGCTCATCGGCGGGTTCATTTAGTGCTTGAGTATCGATGCTGCTCTCAACTTCCATACATAGTTGGCTTAGTTCGGCGCATAACCAATAGTGTTTGTATTTTGCTGCCTTATAACTCTGTTCACAAATGAACATGTATTGCGAGGGTTGAATAGTGGGGGAGAAGTCCAGTACGCCGCCATTCCAGCCTTCGATAAACTCAGCCAAGTTAGGGTATTTAGGATCTGGCAGGCTAATGTTTTTCGCTTCAATGGCTAAACGCTTAGTTTCCAAGGCGCACAAATTTGTTTGCGCTAATAGCCGAGAATGAATTTTTGATTGCCATTCATCGTCTAGGTTGATTAGCGTATCGAGGATAAAGTGAAAACGCTCTAAGTTATTGATAATAGGCTCCAGCTTAGCCATGCCTTGGAGAGCGTTTAATAAGCTATCTAGCCGGGCACTTTGTTGGCTCGACATCAACGAACGGCACAGCATAATGCGGTGATGTAACAGTTTATCAAAGGGTTTAAATTCATTTTGATACTGTTTTATTGCCGCCGTAGATTCGGTGATTAAATTACCAACATCAACTCGATTACTCGCAGGCAGGTCAAACTCTTCCGGCGCTATATTTAAGTTAGCTTCATAATAAAGCTTTACTAAAGAGGCGACACGCAAGGTGTCTAGCTGCTTAAAGTAGAGCTGTTCCTGATTGTTGATTTGTAGATGTTGGGCATTAATCTGCGCGATACAGTCGCTTAAACCGCTGGGTTTATTGTCGACAAGATTGGAAAGATGGAAAAAGCGTCCGCTGTAGATCTCTCCAAAAAACTGCTTTAGGTACTCGGCAGTTTGTTGTTTTTGTTGCTCATTCTCAATTAAACTGTCGTTGCTCACCGTAAATTTACTGGGCTGTTTTATGCCTTGCTGAGTATAGAAAAAAGCACTTACCGACTCGCTTAAGGTGTCGATATCACCGATTAGCAAAGCTGCAGGTAATTCAGATTTAAAAATACCTTGGTCGCCTCGTGATGTAACAAAAGCAATACGATCTTTATCTGCAGGGTGACTATCCCAGGTTGAGCTGTCTGTGCGCTGCATTTGCTGTTCTATTTTGCTCATCTGCGCTTTGCTGGTTTGCTTGGCTAAATTAGCAACCGCCAACGGTATATTCGCCAGTAGTTTGTTGTCATTCCAGGCTAGTTTATTGATGTCTGCTACTTTTTGCGCGGCTAAGGCCAGCTTACGCAGTTCAATGGCGGTGTTCTCAAACTGATCACTACCCACAAAGCGGCTTTCGTAGCTGTCGGCGTCAAACTCCATTGCGCGAGACATATATTGAGTGAGCTTAAAGTTGAGATTAAACAAGCCTTTAAAAATGAATCGAGTAAGGCCTATAGAAAGCTGAGCGGCAATAATTGCGATATTCATAACAAAGGGCATGTGTTCTTGCTTAGCCCAGTTTTGCAGGCGTAAATCCCATTCGTCGGGCTGGTAGGCTCGGCTATAAAACCAATGGTTAACGGTTTGCACAATATAGCGGGTTTGCATCGCCTGGGTTTGAGCAAAATGGCCAAACTCGTGCGCCAAAATGCCACTTAACTGGCGCATATTCATGCCGGTTAGTAAGGGCATGCCAATGGTTAGGCGTAACTCTCCTTTACGCAGGCTAAGCCAGCCGTTTAGGCCTCCGGCAGAGGCATTTACTTGGGTGTCTAAGCAAATTTCTGTTGGGCGAGGAACCGCTAGTTTGTCGCACATTACATCAACTAGATTGAATAATGCCGGGGCTCTTTTGGCTTGTAGGCGATATAGTTTGGGTTGCTGGTAGGTGGCAAATAAAGGTTTAAGCAAAAATAGAAACAGCACAATAACAATAAAATAAGGAACAACGAGGAGAAATTGCTTAGCAATGCCTCCAGAAAAATCACCGATATTTTCAACTAACACCGAGAAGTAAAACACCGAAAAACTGATTAAACCTACTAACATCAGCAAGTAAATAAGCGGAGCAATTAGGCTAATAAGTAGCGTGCATATCATGCCAATTCTGTACTCTCGGCTTACGCTAGAGCGAGGGAACTCTCCACTAAGCAGTTTAATAAAGTCAGCTTTTAGTTTAGGCGCACTATTTTGTTGAGCTTTGCTATGAGAGGCAGTAGGTGCAGCGCTGTTTGTTTCAAGCACTGCCATTTCCCTTAGCTCTACTCGTAGGCCATGCTCGCTAAATACTGCGGCAAGGCTTTTTGCCAAACTTAGTGAAAGGCTCTCTTTAAGGACATGTCCTTCAACCAAGTATTTTTGAGCTGTAGCGGGTGTGATATCTAAGGCTTTACACAGACTATGTACCACATGGTTATCGCGAGTATTTCCATTTTGAGCGCCTAAACTCACTAACTCATATTTAGCCACTCACATTTCCTTGTGTTTATAGTGATAAATTTGTCGCCAGAATTTTTGCAAATAAGCTAATCAGATTCAATAGCTTGGCTTTAGGGTACAAGAGCAAATTGCAAACTATTCGAGCTAGCGCAGATTACTGGTCACAAAATAAAACGCTGCTACTGAAACCCTACTGACAGGTAGTTGTCAGTAGGGGGGGACTATAGTTATCTCACTGGCTGGCCATGGGGGCTAGCCGGTAACAGCAAGGAGATAGTTATGTTAGCAGTTGCACCTTTAGTATGGGCAGAGATCGCCGTTGCCAATATGGACCGCGCGTTAGCGTTTTACGCCGAGCACTTTGATCTAACCTTTCGCCGCGAGAATATGGGCGATATGGATATGGCCATTTTAGAAACCGAAGATCCAGAGGCTGCTAGTTTTGGTTTATGTCAGCATGAAATGATGAAGCCAAGCATGGATGGCAGCACCATTTATCTGCATTTAAGCGAAAAACTTAGCCCATTGGTGGATAAAATTACTCAATCGGGCGTGCAAATCCTAATGCCTGTTACTGCCATTCAAGATGGCGAGCATGGTTACTTCGCCTTATTTGTGGATAGTGAAGGTAATAAAATAGGTCTGTGGTCTAAGTTCCAGTAATATCGACGTTGTTATGCAAGCAAATTTAGCTAGCCCAGCCTTTAAAGCTGGGCTAGTGTTTGCTCTGCACTTTGGCAGGGATGATTTATGAGACGGGCAGACAGACTTTTTCAGATAGTACAAATTCTGCGTATGCGGCGACTCACCACTGCCCAAGATTTAGCCGACCGTTTAGAAGTGTCAACCCGCACCATCTACCGTGACGTACAAGATCTTTGTTTAAGTGGCATTCCCATTGAAGGAGAAGCTGGCGTAGGCTATTTGTTGCGCCAAGAAGTTAGCGTACCACCGCTAATGTTTAATGAAGCGGAACTAGAGGCCATTCAAATTGGCATGCGAATGGTGCAAACCTGGGCAGGCAAAGAACTGTCTTCGGCTGCCAAGCAAGCAATGATTAAAGTAGAAGCGGTATTGCCACAACGCCTACAAGCCTATCAATCTTTAATGTTTGCCCCCGATTTTTATATCGACAGCGACCAATTCAAATACTTAGATCCTTTGCGTATTGCTTCGCAACAGCGTGAATACCTAGAGATTTGCTACCAAGATGCCAAGGCTGACTGCACCAAACGAGAAATTCGCCCACTGGCCATTTATTTTTGGCGAGGCACCTGGACCTTGCTTGCGTGGTGCGAATTGCGCGATGATTTTCGCAGCTTTCGGGTTGATCGAATTACCGAATTACATCATCAAGAACGGGTGTTTAGCCACAGCCCCGGAAAAGAGCTAGATGACTTTGTAGAGAAAATGGAGCAAGAAGGGCATTAAATTTATGCCTTATTGTTATTGGTCTCTTGATATTTCAGAGCTCGAATCAGATTTTTCGCAGCTAGCTTAACCTTCATCAAACTATCATTTAGTTGACATGCCCTTTCTCTGTTTGTTTGCGGTATCATTGTTTATCTTGTCACTAATATCGCATTCAAAATGATCCGACCTTATCAATCAGGTGATACTGAAACAGTATTGAATATATGGCTGGCCGCTTCGATAAAAGCGCACGATTTTGTAGATGCCAGTTTTTGGCATTCGCAAGTAGATAATATGCGTAGTCTCTATCTGCCTAATGCCGAGACTTATGTATATCAGCAAGACAACCAAGTACTTGGGTTTTATGCGCTTGATGAAAAACATATAGCGGCTATTTTTGTGGCACCCGATTCACAAGGGCAGGGTATTGGAAAACAGCTCATTGCTCATGCCAAGCAACAGCGCAGTGTTTTAACTTTGTCGGTGTATAAGCAAAACACCGCTAGTTATCAGTTCTATTTGTCTCAGGGTTTTAGTTTAGTGAAAGAGCAAACAGACCCACATACTGGTTTGCCAGAATACACCATGAGTACCGGTATCTAGAGCTGCAGAAAGTAAAAGGCAGAAAGCAAAAAGCTTGGCCAATTGAGCCAAGCTTTTTTGTTATTTGTTTGCTTACTTATTTAAGTCTAGCTTTGGTTCAAGTCTTTATCTTTCCAAAACTTAGTGCCTTTTACGGTCGCTTCTAACGATAAGCCAGCTTCGGTCATTTGATAGATATCTACGTCACCGATAGCACCTTCGCCTTCTGCAGAGCCACCTTTATCGCCAGCTTTAGCTGAGGCATCCGCTTGAGCACCAAATAACCAGCCAGACTCAACAAATTTGTCATAAGACTCGCGAGTATTAAACACCATTAAGGCTCTAAAATCTTTAACACCAGCACCAAAGCCTACACCCGCTTCACCCATATTCATGTAAGTGCGCTTGCCAGTTGCATTATCGATGGCTACACCATGGCCGCCGCCAGCAGAGATAACAAACAAGTTGATACCGGCATTGCTAAATACTGCGTAACCTACAGCGCCGTTGATTTTACCGGCAATGTCGCTATTTTCTTTCTTAAAGTCTACCAAGGTTTCTTGAACCATTTGGTCTGATTCTGCACGTTCTTCTGCTGCGCTTTTACTAAATGCAGGCATGCTAATAGTCATGTTTAATAGTGCGATGGCGAAAATAGCTTTAAGTGATTTTGTCATTATTGATCCTAAATATGTGCTGGGTATGGCCAGCAAAAATTAACAATCTGAAATACAACTCGGCCTTTCAACTTGCTGCTATTTTAATCAAATCATGGCAGTAAATTGACATTTTGCGAACAAGTGCAAAAATGATGATTATGGTTCATTGGGAAGTGGCGGCGAGATGCAGGAATATCAATTTCAGTTACCAGCCTTAAAGTGGGTTGTAGACATATTGGAGCAGCAAGGTTTAGACAGGCACCGACTGTTAGCCGCAGCAGATATCTCGCCGAGTTTATTGCGTCAAACCAGCGGCTTAATTAGCCAGCTTAAAGTGGCAAAGTTAATGACAGCTGCAGATCGCGTTAGTCAACAGCCTTTGGCCAGCGCACGTTGTGGCTTGTCGATGCCTTTGCGTAAGCAAGGGGTACTAGCCATTGCGGTTCAAAGCATGCCTAATCTAGAAGCGATGATCCAAATGTTGAAAGCATTCTTGAATGCTCAGTCGAGCGGAACTAATTTAGATTTAGTGAAGGAAGGGGACTTAGTTCGAGCCGAATTTAGTTTACGTTTTGCTGATCAACTTAGTTGTGATTCGTTGCATAGGGCGATGCTGTGTAACTTGTTTAAAACCTTCCAAACATTGTTTGGAGAGTCATGGCGAGCGACAGAAGTGTGGTTAATGCACAGTTTTAGTCACACTAAAGAGCTATCCCAACTTCTTAATTGCCCGGTAAAAGACAATAAAGCGATTAATGCCATTGTGTTTGAACAGCGTTGGGCCCACGTTACTGGCGCGCAAGTTTACCCTGCAGAAGCATTGCGTAAACAAAGTAGCGAAACCTTACAGAGGCTTGAAGACTTGGATGACCTTATTTATCAGATTTTGCCGCCATTAATCTACGATGGAAACACCAGTATTGAGCATGTAGCGGAGTTATTTGGAGTACATGTTCGGGTGTTGCAAAAGCGCTTAAAAGCCAAAGGTACTAGCTATTCAAGCTTGTTAGAAGACGCCAGAAAAACCATGGCAGTGGAATTTTTAGTTGATAGTCAGCTATCAATTGCAGATATCTCTTTGCAACTGGGTTTTAAAGAACCGGCCATTTTTATCCGCAGCTTTAAAAAGTGGTTCAAGCAAACGCCACTGCAATGGCGTAAATCGGCGAAAGGCTATTAACAAATCTGTTTTCTTTATTATTGTTTTTCATAATTACTGATTTGGTGACTCAATTTGGTGATTATTGCTTCATTATGGTGTGATTTGGAATTTAGATTCTGTCATTACTTTGAAATATATGGTTTTTATATTTGGCATACAAAATGCGACATAGATCACAAAGGAGTGGGTTTAACTCCTAAGTTGTCGTAATAAGCCAAGGATGAAAATCATGAAAAAATTACTTGTTTGGTGTGTGGCCGGGCTAAGCCTAGCTTTGAGTAATAGCTTTGTGGCTTCTGCAAAGCCAAACGCTACTTATGAAGATCAGCGTTTAAGTGCTTGGTGCACCCAGCTTAAAAAACAGCAGAGTTGTTATAACTTACACCAGCAGTTAGCAGAGCAAGGCAGGCCAGAGTCGGCGTATTGGATAGGTAAAGCTAGTGCAAGAGGCATGTTTGAAGCAGCCGATTTAACTAAGGCGCTTGGTTATTACCAAGTAGCCAGCCAAGAAATGCACCCAGCAGCCAGCCGTGAATTGGGTTTGCTCTACTACCATGGAATAAGTGGTGAGCGAGATTTCGCAAAAGCGCAGCGCTTATTTGAACAGGCTATCGAACAGGGTAACCCACAAGCTATTTGGGCTCTGGCCCGCATGTACCATTACGGTCGTGGAGTTGAGCAAAATTATAACAAAGCCTTTGAACTGTTTAGCTTGGCTGCTGATAAAGGTTCTAAACCTGCTGCTAGTACTTTGGCTTACTACTATAAAGTAGGCTTGGCCACCGAACCTAACCCGCGCTTAGCCAGTTATTGGCGCAACAAAGCTAATGATAAAAAGTTAGTGACCTGGAATCGAAGCATTCCCGATTATCGCTAAAATCAACTAAAATCAACTAAAATCAACTAAAATCAACTAAAATCAACTAAAATCAACAAAGCCAGCATAGTTATTGCTGGCTTTGTTGCTTTTACAAGCCGTTCATCTTTGTGACATAAATCTAACATCAATTTTTCATCACTTTGTCACCCGATGAACCTTTACTGGTTAGCTCTTAAATCGATGTTATTCACCAACAATAAGGACGTTAACCAATGAAATTCTCTCAGCTTGGGCTATTTCTCTGCCCACTTGTACTATTAAGTGCCTGTAGCGACGACGACAATCCTATTCAAGCGGCCAACACTGGGGCTATATCAAAAGTGCAATTAGGGCCTCGTCCAGCATTCTTGGTTGATCAGCTCGCCGACGGAGAGCTAAAAACAAGCTTGCAAGCGTGTGTAGATGACATGACAACTTACAGCGTAAGTGACTTCTCTATTGGTCACCGTGGCGCGCCACTCATGTTCCCAGAGCATACCAAAGAAAGCTATATGGCTGCCGCGCGCATGGGAGCAGGTGTGCTTGAGTGTGATGTAGCCTTTACTAAAGATGGCGAACTGGTTTGCCGCCACTCACATGCCGATTTACACACCACCACCAACGTACTGGCAGTGCCAGAGTTAGCTGCTAAATGTTCAGTTCCCTTCACTCCGGCAGACACTGCTAATGGCGTAGAGGCCACTGCTGAGTGTCGTACCTCAGACTTTACCTTGGCTGAATATAAAAGCCTGACCGGTAAAATGGACGCGGCTAATAAACAAGCAACCACAGTTGAAGAATACATGGACGCAACGCCAAGTTTCCGTACCGATCTTTACGCTGAGGTTGGCACATTAATGTCGCATGAAGAGAGTATCGCCTTGTTTAAGGAGCTAGGCGTAAAAATGACCCCAGAGCTTAAAACACCCGCTGCGCAAGACCTAGCAGCAGCAGGGATTACCCAGCAAGAATTTGCCCAAAAAATGATTGATGAATACATTGAAGCAGGCATCGAGCCTAGCGAGGTTTACGCTCAATCTTTCTCAATTGACGATGTTGAATACTGGGTTGCCAACACCCCAGAGTTTGGGGAGCAGGCTGTTTACCTTATTTACTTGCTTGATGGTGTGCCTAGCCCAACAGAAATTGCCGCTAAAAACATCAATATTGTTGCGCCCATTTATACTGCTCTTGTTGAAGAGCAAGATGGAGCAGTAGTTGCTACCGACTATGCCAAGCAGCTAAAAGAAGCGGGTTTAGATTTAATTACTTGGACCATCGAGCGCAAGTACACCTCTATGCACGAATTTGAAGTACTTAATGTACTTAAAAAAGATCTTGAGTTAGTTGGCGTATTTTCTGATTGGCCAGCCACTGTGACCTTCTTCGATAACTGCATAAAATAGTCACTATATTCATCGAACTGTTGCTGTTAATGCGTATTAGCAGCAACTTTGTGATCGCAATAGCACTTTTTTCTGTATTTCCCCTGCAATTGATTAATCGCAACAAAATAATTATTCACTATTTTCTTCGAGCGATTGTGTGGTAGCGTTGCTGCCGCTGCCTTCTTTGGTCATTAGGCAGTGGTCAACAAAGGAATAATAATGAAAAAATCAGTTTATTGTTTAGCAAGTTGTATTGCCGCCGCGTTTATCGTTGGCTGTAGCAGCAACAATCAAACTAGTACTAGTGAAACACCAGCCGCAGTTGTATGTAGCGGCGTGTGTGGCGAGCAAGAGTTTACTCGTGCTCAGCAACTACACCACGGTGACGGCGTAGAGCAAAACTACGATGCAGCCTTGGCAGAATATTTAAAAGCTGCCAAAGCAGGTAATGTAGCTGCCATGACGCAAGCTGCGGTGTTATACCAAGAGGGCTTAACTAGCCAAGGCAGTATGCCTGAGCTGGCGGTTGAGTGGCTAATGGTTGCTGCTAAGCAGCAAGATGCAGAAGCGCAATTTCTGTTAGCAGAAAACTTTTGGAATGGCGTAGGCACCGAGCAAGATTTTGGCAAAGCCGAGTTTTGGTATAACCAAGCTGCATTAAACAAACACCAAGAAGCTGCTTACCTATTAGGTTTGTATTACTTCGAAGGCGAAAACATGGATGAAGATCCAGAGCAAGCCTATGTGTGGATGTCGATTGCTGCGCTGTTAGGCCATGGTAATGCACCTGGCGATCGCGACTTCTTAATCGGCGAAGAGCTAGACATGACGCAAAAAAAAGCGGCTTGGAAAGAAGTAGATCGATTAATTAAAGAAATGGGCATCGAGGTGCCTTGGTAGGCGTAATGCGCTACTAAATCTTAGATGAACTTACTGTCATCACAATAATAGTGAGTTGGTATTGATTGAAGGTTAAGTCGGTCAAATATTCGTCAATACTAACTCCTTTTTACAGTGCTTTATTGTATAGTTGAACTACCCCTTAAGTGGAGGAATGACGATGCTATATTTAATAGAGTTTTTGTTATTTTTACTGCTAGTGGCAGCCCTTGCCTTACCCTTTTATCGCAATCAAGAAGTGTTTGAAATTGCCGATATTGACGCCGACGACCTTCCCGGAAAACACCTACAACTTAGCCATGGTTTAGTTCACTTTCATCGAGAGGGGCAACGCACTGCGCCTGTTGTTGTGCTAATTCATGGATTCTCTGCATTTTCTTATGTTTGGGAGCGCAACGTAAATAGTCTGCTTAAGCAGGGTTACCAAGTGATTAGCGTTGATCTATATGGGCGAGGTTATTCGGCTAGACCAAATACTGCTTATACTCGGCAGCTGTTTGTGGAGCAAATAAAGGAGTTGCTCGAGGACCAGCAAATAGATGAACCAGTGTATTTAGCAGGTTTATCTATGGGCGGGGCGATTAGCGTAAGGTTTGCTGAATTGTACCCCGATAGAGTCGCAGGGCTTATCTTACTTGCACCTTTAACCACCACACCCAAAATTGCGCCTTTGCCTATACCGATTATCGGTGAATATGTGGCCTATAGCTTTGTGATACCTAGTTTGCCTAAACGACAGTTAGACGATTTATCTAACCTAGAAAAAGCACTTGATTGGGTGGCACAGTTCGAGCCTCAAATGCGCTACAAGGGCTACCGAAAAGCAATGCTGGCAACCGTAAGAGGTTTGATGCAAGAGCCAATGCTAGATGCTTATTTTGCTGTGGCTAAAACTAATATACCTAGCTTGGTTGTGTGGGGAGATGCCGACAAAGTATTGCCATATCGCCAAGCGCAGGGGGTTCAAAAAGCCTTAGGCGAGCATTGTCAGTTAGTCACTGTTGAAGGGGCAGGACACGCTTTGCAGTATGAATATAGCGAGCAAGTTAATCAGCACATTGCTACATTTTTAGCATCTATCAACAAGCTTAAATAGCCACCAAGCTGGTTTATTTATTTCGTTATAGAAGGCGCTGTCAGAGCGCCTTCTCTTATACTTTTGTTATCGAATGAAGATACATTTGTTATTTATAAACTTGCCATTTATAGCATTGCCATAGATACTAAATTTGAACATTTGATAACGGCAACAAAGTTTCTAGAGCGTTGATTTATCAACTTATAGTTTACTTTTTGCCCTACTAGAAGTTAGCTATGCAAGCACCAAGTACACCTATTGGCGAAGCAAGTCGCCTTAAAGCTTTAAAAGATCTCGATATTTTGGATACGATGCCAGAAGAGCGTTTTGATCGGATTACTCGAATGGCCAAACGGCTATTTGATGTGCCAATTGCTTTAGTGAGTTTGGTTGATGAAAACCGCCAATGGTTTAAATCATGTTTTGGTGTAGATGCCAGTGAAACGCCTCGTGACATCTCTTTTTGCGGTCACGCCATTTTAGGTGACGATACCTTTCAAATTGAAGATGCCCTAGCAGATCCGCGCTTTGCAGATAACCCACTGGTAACTGGCTACCCGCACATTCGTTTTTATGCCGGGCACCCACTTACTACTCCAGATGGAGAGAAGATAGGCACCTTATGCATTATCGATACTAAGCCAAAAAGCCTAACTAAAGATGACCTAATTGCACTGGATGATTTAGCGGTAATGGTGGAGCAAGAACTGGCTGCACTGCAAATGGCGATTACCGATGAATTAACCAGTATTTCTAATCGTCGTGGCTTTATGAAGCTAGCACATTACTCTTTCGCCATGTGCCGCAGGCAAGTTATCCCACTTACTATTGCCTATATGGATTTAGACCAGTTTAAACCCATAAATGATCAATATGGTCATGCTGAAGGTGACAATGCCTTGCGTTTATTTGCCGAGCAAATGCGTGTTTCATTTCGAGAGTCTGATCTGTTTGCCCGCATGGGTGGAGACGAGTTTGTAGTAATGTTTACCGATACCAACGAAGCGGATGCAACCGAAATACTACAACGATTCGCCAGCGATCTTAGCGCGGCTGCCAAGCAGCATAAGCTCGCTTACCCACTATGTTTTAGTTACGGTCTGTTGGAAGTGGACTTTACTCAATATCCTTCTATCGACAGCGCGTTAGAGCAAGCTGATCAGTTAATGTATCGTCATAAAAGTTGCCAGCGCTAGAAATATCCTCGCGGTTAACCAATTTCTTGTTTGATTGTTAAATATTCGACTTTTCTTAAATCGATATGTTTGAATATTTTGTCGATCTCTAACGCGGCTCCTCTGGTATTACCTCTTAAAAATGTAAAGTGTTATTGTTTAAAGCTGGCTTAATGCAGCTTTAATTGCCAAAGAAAGGCTTTTCTTGGCATTGTTTTTAGATTTTTATAGTGATCCTTGTCTCAGATTTTTTAATGCAATAGACAAATAAAAATTTATGCAGACAGGTTAACAAAAGATCAAATTGGTAATCCAATTGTGTTTTATTTGTTGATGTGTGGTGTTAGCTTTGCCTTGAATTTAACTCAAGGAGATGCAGTTCATGTTAAAGCGCCACCAAGCTTCAAGGAAGGTTTCATCATCATTAGTGGCTTTGTTAAAGCCTTCGGCCATTGCGGTTCTAGCAACCGTTGCTTTGGCTAGCGGCGCAAATGCCGCTAACTATACGGCCAGCAATGCCAGCCAGTTAAGTGCGCGTTTGCACGATGCAGCCAACAACGGCACCGGCGTAGATGTGATTACCATTCAAGGCAGCATATTTACCGATCAGCAAATTGATATTCAAACTCCGGTAACTATTCAAGGTGCAGCTGGGTTTCGCGTAAGCCGTATCATTCGTACTTCTGACGATGGTTTTCAACCTTTGTTTAATATTCAAAGCTCGAATGTGACTATTCGTAATTTGCTGCTAATTGACGAGAAGGGCCAAAATACTAATACCCAAGTGGCCAGTGAAGCAGGGAACGACCACTCTAATGCGCGCTTAATAAACATTCCTTACGAAGATGCTTACCAGCAAATTGCTAACATCACCATCGAAAACAATACCTTTGAAAACACCGCTGTTGGCGTAGCGTCTTCTGGTTTAATTCCACGTAATTTGTCGATTACCAACAATGACTTTATTAAAGTGAATCGCAGTGTCGAACTGCTACGAGATGTTGGCCGGGTATACAACGTGTGGAATGTAAGTGCCAACAACGTAGTGCTTAACGGCGGAACACTAAACATTTCAAATAACCGTATTCGTGGTAATCGAGTGCGTTTAGGGATCTCTGTAGATGCCGGCAACGACGGGGTTTACGTGCCGCCAAGCTTTACCAATATTCCGTTTTTTGATGCAGCAGCCCGTGCTCATTTTAGTGATAAACCGGTCGTGTTTGCCAATGGCTCGCAAGTCAACTCAAACACTGTAGAGGGGGCTAATGAGTTTGGCATTGCTTTGGCTACTGTGGCTAACGTAACTGTTGCGGGTAACACAGTGAGTACAACAGAAGACGATATTAACTCGTCTGACGATATCGAGAATAACTTCACAGCAGGCATCAATGTTGAACATAACAGCCGCGATATTGTGGTAGATAGCAATACCATTACCGTGGGTGCTTCAGGCAACTTTGCTACGGGTATTAACGTATTGGCCTTTCAAGATCACCACGCGCCGTTAAACCATGCTCAAGCTAGCAGTAACATTACTTTGGTTAGAAACATCTTTAAAGGAACGGGTGAGAACACCATTTTAGCCTTTGGCTTCTCTAACTTAGTGGTTGAAGACAATAATGCCTCGCAGTTTACAACGCGTAACCCTTACCAAGTAACGGCGTCTTTTTACAACGTGCCTTGTGGTTTAAGTACTAGCACTGCACGCGGTACTAACAACAATATTCGTTACAACCAAAGCTCGTTTAACGGCACCGGCAATGCGCCGCAGTACTACGACAAAAACGGTAACGTTGTATCAGGTTATACTTGCCAATAGGCTTAGCTAAAATAAAAAAGCAGCACCTAGGTGCTGCTTTTTTGTTTTATTTTGCAGTTAGTCTTCGCGACTCATTAATCGAATGTCATCAAAAAAAGCTTCGCTAGCAGCATCTGGCGCTGCTGAATAGCTAAGTTTAAACTCATCTATCCGCACTTCTAATTCGTCGTCAGTAAATTGCTCATGCGCATAAATTGCAGCGTCGTTGTAGCTTGCAGTGTCAATTTGCATGTAAGCAAATACCTCTACGCTACTATGTGCAGAAGAGTTAAAGCTTAAGGTTACTTGTTTAAAACAGCTTTTAACGCTGCCTTGTGGTGCGTTGCTTAAGTCTTTCACGTGGGCAAAGGCTTGGGCGATTATTGCACCAGTGCTGTCTTTTGCACCGTAATGTAAGGTACTTAAAGAGCTATCACCTTTGTTGTCACAGTAATACAGCGAGTACTCTAAATCGTTGTTTAGTGGAATATTAGCAACGGTTTGGCTCAAACCTGGGGTGGCAGTAAAATCGTGATTACTGGCCGAGTTTTTGAAGCGGATCCGCGCCGAGCCACTACTAGTAGAGCCGCTGTCGCTAAATGCGCTATCGCCAGAGCTACCAACATCGCCTAAACCGGCACCACTATCTTCGTGTTGTACCCAAGCATCACTAGAACCACTATTGCTGCGAAATTCACCTAAGTTTCCATCAACCAAATCGGTATCGGTGGTTACTGCGTCGGGGAGGCTTAAAGTAAGTAGCGCTTCGGTAGCATCGCCAGAGTTAAACTCGCTGCTTACCCATTTATAGTCATCGCCGGTAACTACGCCTGCTTGCTTTGCTATGTCACCCAAGGCCAGCTGATAACTGCCTTTTACAAATGCCGACAGAGCGTATCGGGTATTAGCCTTTAACTGAACTGTTTGGCTTAAGCTGCTACTGCCACTAAGTTGGGCGCTAGCACTTCTCGAGAACGATTCACTCGCCTCGGCGATTTGAGCACCGTTGTTAGTCCAGGCGTTTAGCTCATCGTCAAAGGCAGGATTAATAATCTCTGCTTCTAACATGGTGGCTTGAGGCTTGCTGATTTGATAACTGCTTGGCCCTACATCAGCAAAACTCAGCGCTTTTAAACTAACGCTGCTTGTTAGCGGTTGATCTGCGCCAACGCTGCTTGGCTCGGTGCGGGTTTGCCCATCCATATCTAGATTAACGTCAGCAAAATCACCTTTACTGTAGTCACTTACTGCATCTAAGTTAGGCGAGCTATCCGAAGGGCGATATAGCTCATCAGTTCCTCTTTGTAAGTTTGCCGAGTAAAACTCAATGCCGGCAGTGCCTAACGGCACCGCGTCGTCATCAGAAAAGGCCTGCCCGTGGAAGATGTTTCCTACCACGGTTGAATCAGGCAGCATGCCGCGCTCAGCTTGGGTAATCACCGGCCCAATGGCTTTATCGATAAGGTTATTGGCCAAATAAACCGTTTTAGGCTGCTGCGGTTTGCCGCCGCCGTCAATATTTAAGCTGTTTACGCTATCAACAATGGTGTTGTTAGCTACGTGCACATTTTCTACTTGTTGGTAGCCGTTATCACCATCGCCCGCGCCGTCGTATCCCAATAATACTATGCCGCCGTGGTGGCTAGTATTTTGGTAGCGTGCGCCTTCAATGTAGTTATTCACTACCGAGTGGCCGTCATCGGCAATACGTATGCCGCCAGCTAGTGGGTAGTCTTCACTTAAAATAAAGTTGTGTTCAATTTTGTTGCTGTTGCCATGGCGGTTAGTTAACGAGCCATAGCTATTGCGAATGGTATTGTAAGCAATAACGTTATTAGAACCTTTGTTAGAGATAACCTCGGCTTCACCTTGGATCCGCTCAAATACATTGCGCACAATAAATGAATTACCAGGGTAATGGTGGGTAAAGCTTAAGCCGGTGCGAATGGCCTCATAATCGTTGTCGCTACTTCCCGCATACATCTTGTTGTTGGCGGGCGGGCGATTAGCAATGTAGTTGTTATACACCACAATGCCTTGAGCAAGTTCGGCCAGTTTAGTGGCTTCATCCCAGCTATCATCTACCCAGCGGTTGAATGAAATCATCGGGTTTTGCACGGTTTTACCGCTAATTACGCTATGGTCTAACCATACATCTTTGCCGTATATATGTACTAAAATCCCGTAGTCGTCTTGCGCTTTGGCATCAATAATTGCGATTTCGCTAATTCGGCAATTGTGGCATAAATCGTTGGTGCCAAAACGGGTAGCAATTAAGTTGCTTCCGTATTCCACGCCATCAAAAATTAGCCCTTGCAACTGGGCATAACTGCCGCCCATATTTATCGCTACTTCACTGCCTTTTAAGATGGCCTTACCAGGATGTTCGGCAGCTACTTTAATAGGCTGCTCCAAGGTGCCTTTGCCACCAAAACTAAGTTGAAAATCACCACTGTATTCGCCATCAGCTAAACAAAGCGTGGTTCCTGCGTCCATTTCTTTAGAAGCTGCATCTACTAAGGCCGAAGTGGAAAAAAATACCTGAGTACAGTTTACGCTAGCAACAGTTAACACACCTTCTGGTAGGCCAAAGCTAGGCTCGTTTGGGGTGGGATCTGGGGCAACTGGTGGATCAACAATTACCGGCGGGTCCACGGGTTCTGTTGGGTCTAGCGGGGTGGCAGGGGAGTCGCTACTGCTATTACATCCAACAACTATTAAGCCAAGAACAACTGGCAGGTACTTCTTAAAGTACATGGGATCTCCTTTTCACTGTTTGTTAATGGTAAGCGGGTAAAGCAATAAGCGACATTTTACTCAATAGTTATCAATAAAAAGTGATCGTATTAATATATTTTAATAATACATATAAAGATTTGGTGATTAAGCTCGGGTTATTAAGCCTTTAGATGAAAGCTTTGTTCATGCTTAGTTGACGCTTACTCAAATATTTCTCTTTATAAGTAGTACAAAATAGATGGGGATTGAGTTGAAAGAATAAGGCGGATGGGTAGTTGTAAGCGCTTGAGACTTAAGCTATTTAGACCTCAGTAATTCAATCCCTCCTTTCTACAAAGGCTTGCATCCTTTTGTGCTGACTTTTTTATCAATTTTTTGTTCTAGATTGCTGATTGGTCATATAAATGCTGTTAGGCTGAGTTTTTCACAATGGGTGAAAGCAAGACAATTTCTTTGTTTAAACAATGAAGTTTTCCTCTGATAAGCTGTTGAATGGCAAATGGAATCGCATAATGAGCTGATATGATAAAGTTGATTTAGCTTATAAGTTTTTGGTAGCCAAAGAAAAAGAAACTGAAACTTTTACAATTGCTCAGTTAGCAGAAGCTACAGGGTGGAGCAAAGGTACCTGCAGTACTTACCCCTCTAAACGATGGCATCAATATGTAGCAAAAGATGGAACTCAGTACTCAAGTTCAGGGATTTCATATTTAAGTAAAGAAGAATTTCGAAGTGTACATAGCCAAAAACTTCAAAAAACCGAAGATTTCTCAACTAAAGGAATCCTAGTTCATAAAGCAAAAGAATTCGCCTTACTTGCCGTATCAACTTACAACAACCCTTATACAGAATTTAAGACCTATGGTTTTATCGTAAACATCGTTATTGCTTACACTTCACTTTTTCATGCGATTTTCGAAAAGCGTGGTTCTAATTACTTCCATTTAGAAGAAAATGGTGAGCCAATATTTATCGATGGTGAAGAGAAAGCTTGGGAGCTAAGTGAGTGTTGTGATGTGTTTTGGCAAGGCGAGACAAATGCAGAAAAAGCCAATATCAAATTTTTAGTTGGTTTAAGAAATAAGATTGAACATCGTAGCTTACCTGCAATTGATTTGGCTGTATGTGGGGAGTGTCAGTCTGCGCTAAATAATTTTGAAACCTTGCTTGTTGAAGAGTTCGGTGACGAGCACGCTCTAACTGCTAGTTTAGCTATTGCAATGCAGTTAACTAGGATTAGCGAGCAAGCCCAGGTTGATTCGTTAAAACAACTTCAAAAAGAAAACTATAAGATTGTTCGTGAATATATGGAAACTTATAGAAATGATCTGAACGACGATATTGTTCAGAATCAAAAATATCGGATTCGCGCATTCTTAGTACCTAAATTGGGAAATCATGCAAAATCATCAGATATCGCGGTAGAGTTTTTGAACGTAAACAACTTGAGTGATGAAGAAATAGAAAACTATGAGCAAGGTGTTGCGTTTATAAAAGGCATAGAGAATCCATTTAAATTGAAACCCTCAAAGGTGGTTGAGTTGGTAGAGAAGAAGATTAAAGGCTTTAACATGACCTTGCATACAAAGTGCTGGAAGTTTTACGAGGCAAGGCCAAGAGAAGTCGATGCAAGATTTAAAGGTGAGTACTCAAGTTTTATTGAAGGGTTTGATCATTACCTATATTCAATGAAGTGGGTGAAATTTCTAATTAAAGAATTAAAGAACAAACAAAAGGTGGCAGAGGTGAAAGCACAAGCCATCTAATAAGTAACTCAAAAGGACGCAAAACGCTTGGCTCGTGCTCCTTCTTCACTAATTTTAGCCAAGCATTTATGTGCCCATTAGTAAGGCATTACACCTAAAGAACATCATGACTAAAACAACAAGTCGCAGATTGCGCAAGAAGCTATATCTTGAAGAGTTCGCAGTATTTGGATTTGAATGCGCTTGCGAGTTAGATGAAACAGAAGCTGGTTTTGATGTGTTTTTAGATGAACTTGTCGAAGTGGTTGAAGCGCGCGGGCTTATTATTGGCGGTGGAGGCTCAGCTAAGGAATTCGCTGCGTTTGTTGCTTCGCAGCAACGCTATGGCTCGGCTACTGAGGAAGACCGACAGGCTGTTGAGCAATGGTTAGGTGCCCAAGCTCGTACTTCTAAGGTTGTAGTGGGGGAGTTGATTGATGCCAACTACGGTATGTAGCCGGTTTTGTAATTGGTATTAACAGCCAAATCGCATTGCTATAAAAAAGCCGCTTACCCTTGGGTAAACGGCTTTTTGTTTAGCAGTATTTAGCTGCCTTGTGGTTAACGGCTTAGTCTAATTCAACCAGCTGTTTTTCGTATTTAGCGTGAATGCTATGAATTGCTGGTGTTGCGCCACCTGTGGCTTTGCTCACTGCAATAATGGCAATGCTGGCGAACAGGAAGCCGGGAACAATTTCATAAATGTCGAACAAGCCGCCACTTAATTGTTTCCACACTACTACGGTTACGCCACCTAACACTACGCCGGCGAGTGCGCCGTTGCGGTTCATGTCTTTCCAGAACAAGCTAAGTAGTAGGGCAGGGCCAAAGGCTGCGCCAAATCCTGCCCATGCGTAAGACACCAAACCTAGTACCGAGCTTTCTGGGTTCATGGCCAGAATTAAAGCCACTATCGACAATGCGACTACAGCGATACGGCCAACCTTAACAATCTCTTGTTGGCTGGCTTGTGGGCGAAAGACTTGTTTGTAGAAGTCTTCGGCTAAGGCAGACGAAGATACTAATAATTGCGAGTCGGCGGTACTCATAATTGCAGCCAAAATAGCCGCTAATAGTATGCCGGCAATTACAGGGTGGAAAATGGCATTTACCAACAGCATGAAGATGGTTTCGCCATCTTTAATATCGCCACCTAGGTGAGAATCTACATACAAAATGCCCACTACACCAATGAGTAGTGCGCCAGCCATAGAAAGGGCTGTCCAGCTTACTGCGATGCGACGGGCTGTGCCGATGTCTTTGTTGCTTCGAGTGGCCTGAAAACGCGCCAAAATATGTGGCTGACCAAAGTAACCTAAACCCCAAGCCACTAGCGAGATAATGGCAATGGCCGATAAAGGCTCGCCTTTTACGTCGGTCCATAGGTTAAGTAGTTCTGGGTTTTTAAGGGTAAGGGCTTGGCTTAAGTCTCCAAAAGAGCCTTCCATTGCGGCAATTGGCACTATCATTAAGGCGGCGGCCATTAATAAACCTTGCACTAAATCGGTCCAAGATACTGCTAAAAAGCCACCAAATAAGGTGTAAGACACCACACAAATGGTGCCGACAATAACTGCTGTGGTGTAGTCTAAACCAAACACTGTTTCAAACAGTTTGCCGCCAGCCACTAAGCCAGAGCTGGTATAGAACAAGAAAAACAGCAAGATAAAGAAGGCTGAGATTGATTGCAGTAATTTAGATTTATCTTCAAAACGGCGCGCAAAAAACTCAGGAATGGTTAAGGCGTTATCCATCACGATGGAGTAGGTGCGTAGGCGTTTGGCGCAAATCAGCCAGTTTAACCAGGTGCCAACGAGTAAGCCGCCGGCCAACCAAATGGCCTCGATACCGGCTGCGTAAGCGTAGCCAGGTAAACCAAGCAGTAACCAACCACTCATATCGGATGCACCAGCCGATAAGGCTGCGGGCCATGGGCCTAGTGAGCGACCACCTAAGAAGTAATCTTCTGAGTTGGCGGTGCGTTTATAGGCGTAAATGCCAATTGATAGCATAACGATTAGATAGGCTATAAATGTAGCACTGATAGCAAAGCTATTTTCAATCATTCCTTTTTCCTTTTATTGCTGAGTTCAGCATGTTGGTTTATTTGGGTTGTCGCTGCTAATGGCTAACCAGGCCTTTAGGTTTATTCGCCGCTGCCTAGCTCAAGCAGGCTGGCGTTACCACCCACGGCGGTAATGTTTATGGTTCGTGTGCGCTCGGTAATAAAGCGCAAACAAAGTGTTGGTTCACTGAGTTGGCTAAGGTTGCGCATATCGGTTTCATATACGAACTGCGCAAGTTGGCCATCTCGCTCTGCCGCCAACTGGTTGTAGTGGATGCAGTTTTGCTTAGTGCCTGCTAATGCAATGCCCGCAACTAGGCTGTTTTGTGCAAGTTGCGGTCCCAAGGTATAAGCCAAGGGCTGCGCCACTCTATCTGGGCAGCCTGCACGTAGTAGGTCGCTCAGTACTTCGTCTATCGGGCTATTTGCAGCACAACAAATAACGGTATTACCAGCCACCAACGCTGCGGCCATTAAACCTACTAGGGCTTCGTTGCTGGCTGTTTCATCGGCCACCAACAAAAAACAGCCACGGCCAGCGGTATATAGCTGGTTGCTTTCGCCCGTAGGCCCTTGTAGCTCATGCTCGTTAGCAATAAGCGCTAGGGCTTGTTGGCATTGAAAACGGATCATTGCGGCGCATTCTGCGTAGCTTTGGTCTCGTTGGCTAAGCAGTTGTGTCCAAGCGAGTAGTAACTCGCTACGTTGAGCCACTGTTTGCTGCTGCCAAGCATCTTGCACTGCAAGACTTTGTTTTAATACCTTGTTAGTCGTGGTCATATTAGTGCTCCTGCTGGGCAAGGGTAGTGCTTATGTTCGCCTTAGCAAAACGGTACAAATAGTGCGGGCCACCCGCTTTAGGACCAGTGCCAGAAAGACCCTGACCACCAAAAGGCTGTACCCCTACAACGGCACCTACTTGATCTCGATTTACGTAGCAATTACCCACTCGAGCACGCTGCTCGATATGCCGATAGGTACTTTCATTACGACTATGCACGCCCAAGGTTAAACCAAATCCACTTTGATTTATTTGATCGATCACCCTATCAAGTTGATTTGATTGATATTTAATCACATGCAAAATAGGGCCAAAGTGTTCTTGTGTTAATTGAGCAATGTCTTCGATTTGATAAGCGCACGGCGCAACAAAGCTGCCTTTGCTGCAATCTTCTGGAAGCGCTACTTGGTAAATGAGCTGAGCGTTCTTTTCTAACCAGCTAACATGAGCCTGCAGTTTTGTTTGAGCTTGTGGGTCTATCACCGGGCCTACATCGGTACTTAGTTTTTCTGGATTACCAATGGCCAGTTCTTGCATAGCACCAGCAATCAGCGAATAGACGCGTTCGGCAATATCCTCTTGAATAAACAATACCCGCAGCGCAGAGCATCGCTGGCCTGCCGAGGCAAAAGCTGAGCGTAGTACATCTCTTACTACTTGCTCGGGCAGGGCGGTGCTGTCAACGATCATGGCGTTTTGGCCGCCGGTTTCGGCAATAAACGGCACAGGTAAGGCATCGCGTTTAGCCAGTTGTTTGTTAATGGCTTGCGCGGTTGGCGTTGAGCCAGTGAAGGCAACACCTGCGATACGTTTATCGCTGCATAAGGTTTGCCCTAGCAACGCGCCATTGCCCAGTATGAGTTGGATAACTTGCTTAGGAATACCTGTTTCTAGTAGTAACTCGATACAGCGAGCAGCAATAAGGCTGGTTTGCTCGGCAGGCTTGGCGACGACGCAATTACCGGCAACCAAGGCGGCAGATATTTGGCCGATAAAAATGGCTAATGGGAAATTCCAAGGGCTAATACACACAAATATGCCACGCCCTTGGTAACTGACATGCTGCGCTTCATCACGAAACGAGCGTTGCTGCATAGGTGAGCTAAAGTGTTGAATGGCTTGCTGCGGGTAGTAGCGTAAAAAATCTACTGCTTCGCGAATTTCGTCAATGCTATCTAAAACTGTTTTGCCCGCTTCGCGATGGCACAAGGCCACTAACTCTGGCATGTTTTGTTCTAGCTTATCGGCTAAGTGCAGCAAGTAGTTGGCACGTTGGCTTACTGGTGTTTGTTGCCATAGTTGGCAGCCTTGTTCTGCTACATTAATTGCCTGCAAGGCTTGTTCTGCATTGGCCCACTTTACTTCTCCAACCTGCTGAGTTCGTTGGTAAGGCGCTGTTATAAGATGGTGTTCGCCACTTTGAGTTTGCCCTTCAATAATTGAGCTGGCTTGCCATTGGTGATTGCCTAAAAACTGGCTGACTTGTTGCTCAAAGGGCTGCCATTCGCTTTCTATGTCGGTGGCGATGCCTTGGGAGTTTTGCCTTTGCTCACCAAACAATTGTGGAGGCAGGGCTATTTTCGGGTTATGTAAGCAGCTGCGTGACTGCAATAAATCTACCGGATGCACGGTTAAATCAGTGACCGGACAACGGGCATCTACTAAGCGATGAACAAACGAGCTATTAGCGCCATTCTCTAACAAACGGCGCACCAAATAAGGCAGCAAATCTTTATGGCCGCCCACTGGGGCGTAAATGCGTACTTCGCTATTTAGCAGTTGTTTGGCATGGCTATATAGCGCATCGCCCATGCCGTGTAAGCGCTGAAACTCAAAGTCTTGGTGAGTCGTCATCGCCGACACCGCCGCAATAGTTTGTGCGTTATGGCTGGCAAACTGCGGGTAAATAAGCCCACGAATATGCTCGCTAAGTAGCAGTCGAGCACAAGCTAAGTAGCTTACGTCGGTGGCTTCTTTGCGCGTAAATACTGGGTAGCCGTGGTGGCCATGTTGTTGAGACAACTTTAACTCGCTATCCCAATAAGCACCTTTTACTAAACGCATGGGAATGACATCGCCTTGCTGCTTGGCCAGTGTAGCCAACCAAGTAATTACTGCTAATGCCCGCTTTGAGTAGGCCTGCACCACTAAACCAAATTTGCCCCAGCCTTTAACAGCTTGGTGCTGGTAGAGCTTGGCAAATAGCTTTAAGGATATTTCTAGGCGGTCGGCTTCTTCGGCATCAATGGTAATGGCAACATCCTGTGCTCGGGCATGTTTTAGCAGTGCTAAAACCGTATCAAACAACTCTTGTAGTACCTTTTCGTGGTTGGCTGCTTCGTAGCGAGGATGTAAAGCCGAGAGCTTGATTGATACTGAGGCCGCAGGATGAGCTTCACTAGTACTTGAACGTTGCTTAGCCACAACGCTAATAGCTTGGTGATAGTCGTTAAAATACTTTTGAGCATCTTGGCGGGTAAGGGCCGATTCGCCCAGCATATCAAAAGAATAAGCAAAGCCTTGTTGTTGCAAAGGCTCGCCATTGTTTAAGGCTTCTTGAATATTGCGGCCTAGTACAAACTGATGCCCCATTATTTTCATGGCTTGATGCATGGCTTGGCGGATCACTGGCTCGGAGAATTTGTTTACTAGCTTGTTGAGCACCTTGCTGGCTTGGCCATCTTGCGGGGTATCTAAACTCACTACTTTGCCAGTTAGCATTAAGCCCCAGGTAGAAGCATTTACAAACAGTGAGTCTGAGTTTTTGAGGTGAGACTTCCAGTCTGCCACGCTCATTTTGTCACGAATTAACGCGTCGGCGGTGGCACTATCGGGAATGCGCATTAGCGCTTCTGCCAAGCACATCAGCAGAATTCCTTCGCGGGTATCTAGGCTGTATTCAAGCAGTAAGGCGTCGATCATTTGCACGGCATTTTTGTCGGCGCGAACTCGCTCGATAAGTTGAGTGGCCAATACCGTAGTTTGGGTTAATTCATTTGGGCTAGGTTTAGCGAGTGGGATAAGTTGGCTTAACCAGCTTGATTCGTTTACAGCGTAAAGCGGCGAAATGTATTGCCAAACCTTGGTTAAGGGCTGCTCAATAAACGAAGCTTGGGTCATGGCCTTAGCATCGAGTTGCATAGTGTTGTGCATGCTGGGTCCTCGTGTTGCCATCCTCTGCGAGGGGACAGAGGATGTTACGGCTTTGTTATTTAGAGGCCGATTGTAGAGCGCTTTGGGCGTCGCGTATTTCGAAAAACTCCGCGTTTTTTTCGAAATTCTCTGTTGATGAACAAAAAGCGAAGCAAGCGTTTAACAATCTATTTAACCTGAACTCGCGATAAGGGAATGACAATAACTCTACTACCCACTACTTAATCTAGCTTTATGTTTCTGGCGAGATAGTTTTACTTAGTTCTAGGTGAAGCTGCGCGCCAATAGTTATCTTATTGCAAGTGGCTTCACCTAGAACTAAGTAAAAATAGCCCTTAGAAATCGGTTTATTATCCCGAGCTCAGGTTATTCATGTTGCTTATTTATAGTGTAGTCAGCCTAGGCGGGGCGAGCGAAGGCGACGTGGATGTTTTAGCTGGCTTGTTTACGGTAGCGAGCCGGTGTGATGCCATAAAAAGTGCTAAAGGCACTGGTAAAGCTACTTTGGCTAGCAAAACCACAGCGATGCGATATTTGTTCAATGCTTAATTGCGGTGTAGCTAAAAGCTGTTTAGCCGCGTTAAAGCGTTTGCGTAGCAAATATTGATGTGGGGTTAATCCGGTTTGTTGGCGAAACAATAAATGAAATTGGCTTTCGGCTAAAAACACACAACCAGCAAGTTGCGCCACGGTAATTTTTTGCTGCAAGTGTTGTTGAATGTAGCGGTCGATATGCTCCATTTGCAGGCGGGTGACCTTAGCTTGATGTTGTTTGCTTTGAGCTAGGTGATTTTGCAATACACACAACAGGGTATTGGCACAGGCCTCGGCTAGCATGGTGTCTTGCGGCTTAGTTAGCATTTCCTGACAAAGTGCATTGACGAGAACTTGCGATTGGTTGGCTAGCTTGAAGTAGGATTGATGTTCGAACAACTGCTCGATTTTGGTCTGCAAACTAGCATGTTGAGTATCGGCCAGATTAATAACCAAGATTTGATTTCTGCCTACCCCGGTAAAGGCATGATCCGCAGAGGCGGGCACTAAGCAACCTTGACCTGGCCCCACCAAATTAGCTTGACCTTGAATGTCAAACTCGGTTTGTCCTTGCAAGCCAATCACCACCTGAAAATACTGATGGCTATGGTGGTGAGAGTGGCTGGGTAATGCCAGCACTTGAGCTAAGTTGGCTGATTCATTCATATCTGTTTGTTTAAAAAGTAATAAATAGATTTAAATGACAACATATACAGCAATGCTGAAATCATGAGCTAGATTGACGCTCATCGATAGTGAATTAGTTTTGTATTTGTGTCAATTTTGTTAATGAATATGTTGGGACTTATTCGCAGGCTAAATTAAAAACTCACCAAAAAAGAAAAACTTCGATTATTTGCTAGGCTTATCAATAACTCATCGCAGTGTTTATTGAGAAAGGAAGCCAGCTAAATGAGGTATGCGTTAAGCCTATTGTTTCGAAACCGGTCAGCAATCGATGTATTGCTCTCTTCTACATTTATAAACTTACTCTCGCTCGCTTTGCCTTTTGCCATGTTGCAGATTTACGACCGCATATTACCCAACCAAGGCTACGGCACGGCTACGGTTCTTATGCTCGGTGTAGCGGTGGCTATTTTACTAGAGCTAGTGTTGCGATATATACGTAGTTGGTTATTGGCTTCTGCAGCCGCTAACTTTGAGTTGCATACCACTATTGATGCGGTGAAAGCGCTACTCGCCAGCAGTTTCGAACCTATTGCGAAACTTGGCAGGGGCGGGGTATTTAATGGCTTAAGTTCAATAGCAGGTATGCGAGACCTATATTCTGGTCAAGCGGCCTTAGCCCTGATTGATTTCCCATTTGTTGTTATTTTCTTAGCTTTAGTGGCTTACATTGGTGGGCCCTTAGTTTTTATTCCGATTGCCGTATGGGGGTTAAGTAGCTTACTTGTATTGTTGCTTGGCAAGCAGTTAGCCCAAGCCACTAAAGATTTAGCGCTTAGCGAGGCTGAACGTTCACGATTGTTGATTAACGTATTGTCTGGGCTAACCACCACTAAAGCCTTAGCTCTAGAAAGTGGCATTGCCGCAAATTACCGAAAAATTAACTATAAGCGTTTGCAACAACAACAGCGGGTTGATTGGTTATCAGCCAAGCTGCAAGAGTTTATTCAAGGCGCCTCTCAGGGAACTACCTTAGTATTGGTATTGTTGGGGTGTTTAATGGTGTTAGATGGACAGTTAACCACTGGTGGCTTAGCGGCTTGTTCTATATTAGCGGGTCGAGCGGTTGCTCCTTTAAGCGCCATTATTAGCCTGCGCTCTCGAATGGTTACCGCTAAGTCTGCGATGCAACAAGTAAAGCAGTTGACAAGTTTAGAGGGAGAACGCTTTAGCGCCGAACATTGCTATCAGCAAAAGTTACCAGCAGGGCCCATTGAATACAGCCATCTAAGTGCTAAAACTTCGGTGGGCTGTATTGAAAACGCGAGTTTTAGCCTGCCCGCTGGCAGCATGGTGGTAGTGCAATCTAATCCTCTTAGCCATGCCAGTTTGGTATTAAGTACGCTGGCTGGCTTTCATCAGTTGCAACAAGGCAGCATTAATATTGCTGGTGTTGAACTTGGCCTGCATGACGCAAATGAGTATCGCCAATCCGTGGTGTATTTAGCGCCGTGGCCTACCTTGTTTGCCGGCAGTTTGATGGAAAACATGACCTTGTTTCGGCCTGAATTAGAAGCTAATGCCATGGTGTTAGCAGAAGAGTTGGGTTTGAGTGCTGCCATTTCCTTGTTACCAGCCGGTTATCAAACCCGCGTGGGAGACAGCGGTAATCAAATGCTTAACAAAGGAGCGATTAAACTTATCGCTTTGGTGCGCGCGTTAGCGCAGCAACCGTCGATATTGCTGCTAGACGAGCCTATGTTGTCTCTAGATGCTGATGCTCAGCAGCGTTTACTGGCCTTGCTAAGTAAGCAAGGCGATGACATGACGGTGATGATCGCTTCGCATTTTGACGAAGTAAAAGCCCATTGCGACATACAACTGCAAATTGCAGAAGATGGCTTAGTCAAGCTGTTAAAACAACAGAGGGGGGCTTAACATGGAGCAGCAAAATCCTGATTTAAAACCCACCTTAATTAGTTTGTTGCAGCAACTTGGTTTGTACTCTCAAGCAACCAATATAGAACAAGACCAGCGCATAGATTCGCTAGATGTTATGGGCTTTGTGGGGCTGCTTAAAAAACACCATATTGCCTATTCGGTGCATCGTCATTTGCCTTCCTTAGTTTCTCAAGCGGCTCATCCTTTTGTACTGATATCTGATCATCATGCTCCTAAGTTGTTGCGTCGCCATGGTGAGCAACTTGAACAGTTTGAGCAGCAGTGGCAAGCCTGTGACCCCGCAACTATCGGTGAAGACGCGCATCTAATTATGATTGAGCGCTTGCCTCAGCAGGGATCTTCTGCGAAAGCTTTTGCCGAGCAAGTGAGCAAGCGAAGTAAATGGTATCGGCCGGTATTTTGGCTCAGTTTATTGTCTAGCTTGACGGGATTAGCCGTGCCGCTATTTACAATGGCAGTTTATGACCGTGTAATTGGCGGTCAAACACCTGAGGTATTGCCCAGTATTGCTTTAGGTGCGGCATTGGCCTTAAGCATTTTAGTTGCATCTCGCTTGATTAGAGCAAGAGTGATGTCCTCAGCGAGTAATCGCATGGCGAGAGATTTGTCTGAACTTACCTTTCACCGTTTGCTGAACATGCCGTTAATGGTGTTATCGCGAGTGGGCATTGCCAATCATGTGGCGCGTATGCGTAATGCAGAAAAAGTTCGCACTGTGTTATCTGGTCCTGCTGCAGGTGGCTTAATCGATTTACCTTTTACCTTCATCGCCTTAGCGACCATTACTTTGTTGAGTGGTTGGTTGGTGCTGGTTCCACTGCTGATGTTACTGGTGTTTTACCTACTTATGCGACTAATGCGCAGCTACATTCAAAGCGCTTCTCCTACGGTATCTGGTGAGTATCAAAATGCGCTTAACGAGTTGGCTAAAAATCTCACCCAATTAAAAGCGGCCGGGCAAGTCGATGCTTGGACCACTAAGTTTGCCCGTTTATGCCGTGAGAATAGCCGGCAGAACTTTCGTTATGCGGCGCGCAATGGGCTAATGGCTGCCGTTGCTCATGCTTTAAGTCTATCCACTGCCTTGGTCACTGTTTTCTGTGGCATTTTCTTGGTGCTTAACCAGTCAATATCTGCTGGGGCGTTGATTGCCTGTGTCATGCTGATTTGGCGAATTACCGGCCCAGCGCAACTAGCGTTTAGCTCCACCCAAAAGTTCACCTTGCTAAAGGGGGCCGCTGAGCAGTTTGACCGATTTATGCAGGTGAAAACCGAAAATAGCGAACTGCGTTTAGATGTACCCGATATGAGCTGCGCACCTAGTGTGTCTTTTCAACATTTAACCTTGCGTTATGGAGCCGAAATGGAGCCGGCATTATCGGCCGTTAATGCTGAAATAGACGCTGGAGAAATAGTAGCAGTCATTGGCCCTAATGGCTGTGGTAAAACCTCATTGTTGCTATCAGCTTTAGGGGTAATTGAACCTCAAGCCGGTTATGTAGCAATAAACAACAAAAACATTCGCCAGTACGATCCGGAGCTATTGCGCTCATGGGCGGCTTATTGCCCGGCAGAGCCAGATTTATTTCCGGGCACTTTGGCTGAAAACCTACGAGTAGCAAATCCTGATGCCAGTGATGAACAATTAATTGATGCGTTGTTGGCTGCTGGTGGGCAAGCGTTATTTAGCGCGTTAAATGAACAGTTAGATGCGCCAATTGCAGGTGATGACAGTGCCATGCTATCGGCGGTAGAAGGTGGCTACATTTCTTTAGCAAGAGCACTACTAAAAGGGGCTCAGTACTTGCTGTTAGACGAGCCTTTAGCAAACCGAAACCCAGATGCTAAACGCCAATTTATTCGCACCTTAGAAAGCTTGCGAGGCAAAGCCACAATTATCTTCACCAGCCATGATCAAGAGCTAATTCAACTAGCCGACAAGGTAATAATTTTAGACAAAGGTACAGCCGCTTATGTTGGACCTATTCCTTCACAGCAGCCTCAAACCAACAGTGATACGGAGCAGTAAATATGGAACAGCGTCAATTGTCTAATCGTATTTGGCCAGAACATGAATTTACTGATGCCATTGAAGCCCCCGCGGAGAGAACGCTGATTAGGCGTATTGCGTGGTTTATTGCGTTGTCAGTATTGGGAATGCTGTTGTGGTCAATTTTTACCACTGTGGAAGAAATTGCTAAAGCCAAAGGGCAGGTAGTGCCACTGGGTCACCGACAAGTTATTCAAAGCCAGCTAGGTGGAACTTTAGCCTCTGTGAGTGTAGAGGAAGGTGACGTGGTTAAGCAGGGCGATGTACTTGCAAATTTTGTGGCCATTGATAGCCAGTCTTTAGAGGAAGAATTAGCCAGCAAACAAGCCAACTTAGAATTACGTATTGAGCGTTATAACGCCTTTGTTGAGCAGCGCCAAGCTAACTTTTCGGCATTTGAAGCAGAGTATCCTAAATTGGTGGCGCAGCATGTTTCAGCGCTTAAAAGGATGAATGCTGAGTTAGCTGCAACCTCAGCATTAACAGAATCGGAGATAGCTAAAGCTAAGGCAGAATTAGCAGCAGTAGAGAATGAAGTGCCAGCATTAAGTGATCAAATAGCGGCTTCTCGTAAAACTATCAACATGATGAAATCACCAGGTGGCATTCAGGTGGTTTCTAAATTACAGGTACTAGAAGCTCAACAAAAGCTCGACTCTTACATAAGAGAGCTAAAATCTTTAGAGGGTAAAGAACAAGTTTTAAGTAAAAGTCTAACTAACCTAAGTAAGCAACTAGATCAGAAAAATGCGGCTTTGTTCAATCAAGTAGGCGAAAAACGGGCTGAGGCTCAAGCCGAATTGTTAGGGGTTGAGGCGCGTTTAAAGTCTTCCGGTTCACAAGTTTCTCAAACTACTGTTTTGGCGCCGGTCGATGGGATTGTGCAATCTATTCCGACTACCTCCTCAGGCAGCGTAATTGCACCAGGCGGAACTGTCGCAGTAATTGTTCCCACTACCAAGGAAGCGCTAATCGAAGCCAAACTATCTCCACGTGATATTGGTTTTGTTACCGAAGGACAACCTGCAAGGGTGAAAATAGACGCCTTTGATTACAGCCGATATGGGGCATTAGATGGGATTGTGCAAAGGATTTCTCCTTCTACAGATACCGATGAGAAAGGGGGCGTTTTTTACAAAGTTAAAATAAGCATAGATAAACCCTATTTTAACGATGACCCTGAGCGCTTTGGCCTTATTCCTGGGATGACTGGTGAGGTGGATATTGTGACGGGGGATAAAACGGTATTTCAATACTTATGGAAGCCAGTATTTACCAACATAACCACTGCCTTTGGCGAACGTTAAGAGAGGTTTGTTATGACTAAGCAGCAAGATAAATCAGCCTCAAATGCCAAAGGCAAACTCTCTCTAGGTAGTAACAGCAACAACAAAGGTAAGGAGCTAAAAAAAGCCAAGCGTATTGATGAAGATGTTGCGCGACTTAAAGCCAAAGAACTCCGGGATGGAAAAACCGTAGGTTTAAGTAATCAAGATTTAGTTGCTGATAAATCTCATCAGCAACTGCTAAGTGAGCAGCAGGCTTTACCAGATGAGGGGTTATTGTCAGAAGCCACAAATCCGTCAGAGACAATTTCGAAAACTGGTAAAGGTGGGGAATCTGCTAATGCTAAATCCTCCGAATCCGATGACACTTTAAAAGCCGTTGCTGGCGCTGCTTTGGTGGAAGCTCCCTTAATTGATGGCAGCAAAGCGACAGCAAGAGTGGGTAAAGGAGGGGGTAGCAGTGCCAACTCTCATTGGTTTGCTGCACATTCACTTCTTAATCATGTTGGGGTTAAGGGTTTAACGAGCAACCAGTTGGTAAATGTTGAGGGTAATCATTATAAGCCCAGTGTGACAGTACAACAGCTTACTAAAGTTAATCACTCTCAAACTGACCAGCAGCAAGTACCTGTTATTCATGCTGAAGGGGCTCAGCAACAAAGCGGATCAGTAAAAGAAGATAAAGTGAGCGAGGTGAGCGGTCAGTTGCATGTTGCTGGTGTTGACGCTAACCAAGTAAGCTGGTCAGTTGAGGCAGGAAGTGGGGTTTATGGCCAGCTGGTTGTAGACTCTCATACTGGGCAGTGGCGTTATCAGTTGGATAATGTACTAGCTACGACCAATGCTTTGGCTGAAGGAGAGCACCATAGTGAGCAATTTGTTGTTTTAGTTAAAGACAATCTGCAGCATCAAATCAAAATGGTGGTTTCAATAGAGGTGGAGGGTAGTAATGATAAACCCCAAATCTCTGGTTTGTACCATGCCAACGTTACTGAGATGGCTGCACTTTCTGAAGTTGATGGTCAGTTATTCGCTAAAGATCCAGACCACAATGAGCAACTACAATGGGCAGTTAGCCACTCTCAAGGTCAATATGGCCGATTAACTATTAACCCTGATAATGGGCAGTGGCAATATCAGCTTGATAATAAGCAACCTGCAACCCTTGCGTTAATCGAAGGGCAAAAGGGGGTTGAGCACTTTGTTGTTAGTGTAACCGACAGTGCTGGTGAAGTAGTTAAGCAAGACTTAACTATTCAAGTTCTTGGCACTAATGAACAGGCGATCATTGGCGGAGGGTATAGTGGCTTACTCAGCGAAGATAAAGATGTTCATCAAGGGCAACTGCGCGCAGATGGTGTATTAACAGTTACGGATCTGGATAGCGGTCAAAACCAGTTCCAAGCCAATGTGCTACAAGGGCAGTTTGGTAGCTTTTCTATTGACGAACTTGGCCATTGGACATACACAGCTGACAATTCTCAGACTGCCATTCAAGGCCTTAACAGTGGCGAGTCACTCACCGACACATTGTTGGTGCATTCAGTTGATGGCACTGAGCAAAAGATCACGGTGACCATTAACGGCACTGACGACAAAGCTGTGATAGGAGGTACTGCAACCGCCACATTAACCGAAGACAAAGACCTTCATAGCGGACAGCTTCGCGTTGATGGCGCGTTAACAATTACTGACGCAGACAATGGCGAAGCCCAGTTCCAAGCAACGGCTTTGCAAGGGCAGTTCGGTACGCTGACTATCAATAATCTCGGCCATTGGACCTACACAGCGGATAACTCACAAGCCACGATTCAAGGTCTAAAAACGGGTGATTCGGTTACGGATACGTTATTGGTTCACAGCGTCGATGGCACTGAACAAAAAATCACTGTCGCGATTAACGGTACTGATGACAAAGCAGTGATTGCAGGCACCAGTACAGCTACGCTCACCGAAGATAAAGACGTGCATGGTGGTCAACTGCGTGTTGATGGCGCACTTAACATCACCGATGCTGACAACGGCCAAGCCCAGTTCAATGCCGAGAGCCTGCAAGGCCAATTCGGTACACTGACTATCAATAATCTCGGCCATTGGACCTATATCGCCGATAACTCACAAGCCAACATTCAAGGCCTGAAAACGGGTGACTCGGTTACGGATACTGTATTGGTTCACTCGATTGACGGTACATCACAAAAAGTCACCGTCACCATTAACGGTAGTGAAGATAAAGCAGTGATTGCAGGCACTTCAACTGCAACACTCACTGAAGATAAAGACGTTCACTCAGGATTATTAAGGGTTGATGGTGCGTTAACCATTACTGATATCGATAACGGCCAAAACCAATTTGTTGCCGATAGCTATCAAGGTAATTACGGCTACTTATCGATTAATCAGCTTGGCCATTGGGTCTATACTGCTAATAATAACAGCGCCGCCATTCAAGGCTTAAAAGCTGGGACCACGCTAACTGAAACATTATATGTGCATGCGATTGATGGCACAGAGAAAGTTCTTAAGATAAATATTAATGGAACCGAAGATAAAGCCCTCATCAGTGGTGTATCAAGCGTTTCACTTGTTGAAGATAAAAACTTACACGCTGGCTTTTTACATGCAGACGGTATGTTGGCAGTAAAAGATGCTGATATTGGAGATAACCAGTTTCAGGCCAATGCTTCACAAGGTTTATTTGGCGAATTAACCATAAATAATAATGGTCATTGGACTTATACCGCTGATAATAATCAACCTGCAATTAATCAACTCAAAACAGGTGAGTCGTTAATTGATACGATAGTTGTTAAATCTATCGATGGCAGCGAACATCAAATAAAAGTCATCATCAAAGGTCAAGATGATAAAGCAGTTATCTCAGGTTCATCCACATTAGATGTCACTGAAGATAAAAACCTTTTCCAAGGACAGTTGAGAGCAGATGGTCAGCTCAATGTTTCAGATCCCGACTTAGGTGAAGCCCAATTTATCGCTGGTACTCTCACTGGTCAGTATGGCCATTTTACTATCGACCCTTCTGGCGCTTGGACATACACCTCAAACAACAAACAAGCGGCAATACAATCTCTTAATGCAGGGCATGAAATTACCGATACGGTCATAATCAAAACTGCTGATGGCACCGAACAAACTCTCTGTGTTCATATTCATGGTACCAATGATAATGCAGTTATTTCAGGCACAAATACTGGGGTAATTTCAAATGCTTCTGGCGCACCAAATATTTTGTACGCTAATGGTCAACTTCACATCACTGATGTTGATACAGGAGAAGCACATTTTCAATCACAAGTAATAGCAGGTGCTTATGGGAGCTTTTTAACGATTAAGCCAAATGGTGAATGGCAATATGCAGTCGATCATTACAATGCTAATGTGATCAAGTTACCCCATGGGCAGCAGCTAACCGAAAGCTTTACCGTAAAATCCTTAGACGGTACCGAGCATACTATCTCAACCACCATTGTCGGTGATAACACGCCAGCGATCATCACAGGTACTGATGTTGCGCTATTTAAAGAAGACGGCACTAAACAAACAGCGACAGGACAATTGAACATTCTCGACCCTAATACTGGCGATGAGCATTTCAAGCCTGAAACGCTACAAGGCAAATATGGCGAATTACACATCGACGACAAAGGGCTATGGCATTATGCGCTCAATAATCAAGGTGTAGCAGTTCAAAGTCTTAAAAGTGGCGAAACCGTTGATGACTTGTTCTTTATTAAAGGTCACGATGGCACTCCACATGGTATTCAAATACAAATACTTGGAACCAATGACTTAGCCAAAATAAATGGGGTAGATGCGGGTGTTGTCGTTGAAGACAAACTGAGTTCAGGCCTACTGATAACCAAAGGTCAATTGACCATTACCGATATAGATAATGGCCAAGATTTATTCCCTTCAGGACTACAACAAGGGCAATTCGGTCAACTTGTTATTAGTAATAATGGTCAATGGCAGTACATTGCTAACAACAATCAACCTCAGATACAGCAACTGTCTCAAACAGAAGCGCTTAAAGAAGTATTTGTGGTCCACTCAATTGATGGCACCAGCCACAAAATTGAAGTCAATATACATGGCAGCAATGACATCGCTAAGATCACCGGCGACACCTCTGCAGTGCTTCAAGAAGACATTCATAGCCACCGAGGAAATCTAGTCGCACAAGGCCAGCTAGTCGCCACTGATATCGATCACGGTGAATCCCAATTTATTGTGGATGTTAATCACGCTGCTTACGGTCAATTTTCAATAAATAATGACGGCCATTGGCAATACGTTGTTGATAATAATAGCCCTAATATTCAGGCGCTCACCAGCAAAGATACGCTCACAGATACCATCATCGTCCGCGCCGTAGATGGCACAGAAAAATCCATTACAGTTACAATTAATGGCAGTGATGATAAAGCGATTATTGGTGGCGTTGATATTGGTGATGTCACCGAAGGCACCGCAGGGCTTGATATGTCACCAGATCAAGCTCAACCAGGTATGAGCCTTCTTGGACGCAGTCCGCTTTATGTCAGTGGTGCACTGACCATTACCGATCTTGATGCAGGTGAGGCAACCTTTGACTCTCGCGGCCTAGGATTTAATTATGCCGGTAAATACGGTGACTTAATGCTGCGAGAAGATGGAACATGGTCATATTATGCAGATGCTGGCAACATCCGAATTAAAGGTGGACATGCGACTAATAGAGGCACAGCAATTGATCAACTTGGTAAAGGAGAAACACTCACCGACACAGTAACTATCTATTCAAAAGATGGTACAGCTCACGATATAGTGATCACCATTCACGGTAGTAATGATCGCCCTTACTGTTCATCTGAGGTGACTCTCAATGCTGGCACAGAAGATACTCGCCAAACCATCACTGCAGCACAACTCCTATCCAATACAATTGATGTCGATAATAATGACGCAGGACTACTGACCATTGAGAATCTGCATGCAGACCATGGCTCAATTAAACACAATCAAGACGGTAGCTTTTCATTCACACCGGAAAAAGACTATAACGGCCAAGTACATTTCACCTATGACGTCTTAGATGCTCATGGAGGTACCACCCACACCGGCGCGACAACAGTATTAACGGCAGTTCAAGATAGCGCAATTATCACTGAAGTCAGCACTGGGAGCATTACTGAAGATGGGGCTCATAGAAGCAGTAATGGAGGAACAGTAACGGAGTTAGCAACGGGCTCACTTACTGTGGTTGACCCTGACACTGGTGAAAACTCATTCCAGTTTAGCCAATTCGGTGAAACAAAAATTCATGACCCTTATAATGGCTTGTTACGTATCGATAGCGCTGGTACTTGGACTTATCATGTTGATAACGCAAAGCTACAATACCTAGCTGAAGGTCAAACTGAAGTTGTTATATATCGCGTACATAGTAAAGATGGTACACCCTACGATCTTCATATTAATGTCACGGGGACTAATGATGCACCCACTGTAAACCAAGTGCATCTAACCAGTGGTACTGAAGATGTCAGTTACCAGATGCAAGCAAGTCAGTTTGGCTTTACTGATATTGATACTGGCGACACCTTACAGGCTATTACCTTAACTAACTTGCCAAGCTTAGCAGCAGGTAAATTTGTACTTGATGGACGTGATGTGTCTGTAAATCAGATTATCGATGCCGGAGATATCAGTAAGCTGCAGTTTGTTCCAGCGAAAGACTTTAATGGTGATGTTCATTTCAGTTATACCGTGAATGATGGCCATGCCGATTCCGCTCCCGCTCAGGCATCCATCAATATCGCAGCAGTGAATGACCCATTAACTGACAGTGGTGCCCGCAATTTAGGCACAACGGATGAAGACCATTCGATTCATATTACACAGGCGCAGCTACTTGAACATTTGTCGGATCCTGACGGTTCACTGCAGATTGTTGGTACCCCAACTTCATCCCACGGAACCTTTAGTGGCGACGCAATTCACGGCTACACGTTTACCCCTACTGCCAACTTTCATGGCGACAATGTCGATATTATTTACCAAGTTACCGATGGCACCAGCCAGAGCACTGCGCATGCAAGTATTGATATTACCTCAGTGACCGATAGCGCTCATGCAACACTAAGCTTTACCACTGAACAACAGGTAATGAAGTTTGATAGTAGTGGTCAAGGTTCGGTAATGAACAATGGCGAACTACAAACAGGCGACACGATCTCCAATATTGCCGTGGAGTTCAACGTCATCGGTGGCAATCAGGTTGCTACACAAGGTATACATGGGGCAACGTTTATTAGTTATGGGAACAGCCATTCCACCAACGAACTTTACGCTTGGAAACCATCAAATCTAACCGTATCGATTTGTGGCACTGAGTATGCGACAGGTATTAACACTACTGCTGACAATTTAACCCACCGTTACACACTATTGTGGGACTCCCACTCTGGCATCTTACAAGTATTGCAAGATGGTAAAGTAAAATTCACCCAAGATAATGTCCATCAAGGTGATACGATGCCAGGTAAGGGGATGCTGTCGCTAGCGCAGGATCAAGATGGCAACTTAGTCCATGAGGATGGCCACCATCAAAATCATGGTTTTCAGCCCAAAGATGCATTCCATGGGCAAATATTCAGTGCTGCAATGGTCACTAATCATCCCGTTGATGCCAGCTTATTATCACAAGCCCCGTTAAATAGCGTTGTGGATAAAAATAATGGCTTGGTTATTGATATTAGGATGGCAAATGGGGTCGCGAGCGATCTTACTGGCCATCATCAAATCACAACAACAGCTACTGGAGTGATATCAGAAGTCGTGCAAGTCGACAGCACCTTGGTCCCACCAAATCCTGATGCGCTCATTCGCTTAAATCCTGTCATCACTCCCCCTACCGATACTGACGACAAAATTGTCAAAACAGAGATTACTGGATTACTAAAAGGTACTGTTATCAGTGATGGACATGGGCATAGTCACACTATTAATGGAATGACAGATAAAGTCGATGTTAAAGATTGGTCGTTAGCCGATTTAACTGCACAATTGCCTGGTGGCGATAGTCACAATATGAATATAGGACTCATTGTCACCACCCAAGGACCAGACAATACTCAAGCGATAGACAGCCATTTTCAGGCATTAGTTCTGGATCCAACCAAACCAGTTCCCAATGCCCAAATTGGTGGTGATGATCTTGCCAATACTGATGAAGATACCAGCATCTCTGGCGTGCTAAGTGTGCAAGATACAGATACCGCGCAAATGCACTTTAATGTTGCTGCTCTAGATGGCACCTATGGCCACCTCGATATGTCAAGCAATGGTCATTGGACTTTCACACCGAATGCCACCGCTAATGCGTTAACCAAAAATGATCAGGTACACGAAACCTATACCGTTTCTAGTATTGATGGCACCCAACACCAAATAACCATCAACATTGATGGTCGTGACGATAACCCAATCGTTACTGAACTCGCAGCACCTAAAACCGTTATTGAAGACGGCGGACATGACCACGTTCGCACTTCAGGCATGCTAAGTATCAGCGATCCAGATACTGGAGACACCCATAGCATTACTGAACAAACCGATGTATTGGGCACCTATGGACACTTTACAATTGCAGCCAATGGTGGCTGGCATTACGAACTTGATAATGCTTTAGCTGCTACTCAAGCCTTAACCGAAGGGCAACACGTTACCGAAACATTTAATGTAGTCGTTACCGATAATGCAGGTGGTCAAACAACTCACACCATGCACTTTGACGTACAAGGTAGCAATGAAGCACCAACGATTGCGACACAAGTCATCCATGCTATTGAAGATGTTAGTTATCACTTTACTGATGTTGACTTTGGTTTTACTGACAGCGATGGCGGCAGTTTAAGCAGTATCACCATTACGGAATTACCCGCTGCCAGTTTAGGTGTGCTGCATCTAAATGGTGCTGCCGTAACGGTTAACCAAGTCATTAGCCAAACGGATATTGCTAACCTGATATTTACCCCTGAACAAGACGTTAACGGTAGAGTTAACTTTAAGTACTCAGTTAATGATGGCCATGACAGCTCATCGGTGGCAACGGCTGAAATTGAGATTGCAGCAAGAAATGATGCGCCGACCTCAGTTCATCTAAGTGTTAGGGATGTTGAAGACCACAGCCATACTTTCAGTAAAAATGAATTCAGTTTTGCTGATGTTGATACGGGCGATACATTGCAGCACATTACCATTACTCACCTGCCCAACCCTACACACGGTAGTTTGTTATTAGATGGTCGAGCAGTGGTTGCAGGCCAGCAAATTGATGCTGATAACATTGATAAATTGGTCTTTACGCCGGTAACAGATTTTAATGGCGAGTCTGCGTTTAAGTACTCAGTAAGCGATGGTAGCCTAGACTCGAAAGAGTACACTGGCGCAATCCACATTTCAGCAGATAACGATGCGCCAACTTTCTTAGCAGGTGGGCAATTTGCATCACTGCCCATCTCAGCGGCTTACGAATTTTCGGGTAATCAAGGCACCGATCTATCAGGCCGAAATAATCATGCTGTGCTAAGTGGCACCATCACCGCCACCACAGGTGCTGATGGCACGCCAGATTCAGCAGTGCAATTTCATGGTGATAGCGGCGCAAAAATCGAAGTCCCGGATTTACAATATGGCCAAGGTATTACGGTATCCACCACGGTAAAATTTGACTCAATAACTGACAGTTATTCCAGAGTCTTTGATTTTGGTAATGGCCAAGCCAAAGACAACATTTTGCTCACCCATAGTGGCACCACCGATACACTACAGCTCGAATTCATCGACGCTGCGGGTCAAAAGCATGACCTAATGGTGCCTCATGGGGTCACCCCGGGCCAATGGATGAAACTGACCGCGACCATTAGTCATGATGGTCATATGGCACTGTATAATAATGGCCAGCTATTAGGGGAAACCGATAGCGGCGCAGAGCTTCCCGCTACCGCTAGAAGTCAAAATTTCATTGGCAAGAGCCACTGGTCACAAGATGGTAACCTGCATGGTGCTTTTGATAATTTTGCGGTGTTTGATCAGGTCATTTCTCCTGCACAAATTAAAGCACTTGCTGCAGCAAGTAACTTGAATGATCTGCTACATAAGTACGATCAAATAGACCACGACCAATTTCACGCAACAGTTAACGTCAATCAAAGCTTTACCATCAATCAAGATGATATTTTAAACCAAGCCACTGATATTGATGGTGACACCTTATCGGTATCCCACGTATCCATTGCTGGGAATCACGGCACGATTCACGATAATGGTGATGGCACTTGGACCGTTACCCCTCAATCCAACTATCGCGGTGAATTGAAAATCGAAGTCGACGTGACCGATGGGCAAGAAACACTACCTGCGCACCTTACAGTTCAAGTAGGGAATGCCAGCATCACAGGCGATAGCAAGCTAACTACCGACGAAACCCATGCCGTTTCGGGTCAACTTACGGTGACCGACCCCGATACCAACCAAGATCACTTCATCGCTCAAGTGCTGCCTAGCAGCCATGGGGAATTTAGTATCGATACCAGTGGTCATTGGCAATATACGCCTAACAAAGCTGCACAAGCGCTGTCACAGGGCCAAAGTGCCACGGATATTGTCACAGTTAGAACGGCTGACGGCACCCAACATGAAATCAGTGTAAATTTAATCGGTAGCGACACCGCCCCAACCACCGTCACCACCGATTTAGGCAAGGTTGAATCTGGCCACACCCACGACTTCCAAGCATCAGATTTACTTGCTAATGTTACCGATGTCGATACCAGTGCCGCGGGATTATCGATTGTAGCAGGCTCACTATCCTCCCCCCATGGAACTGTAGTAACCAATTCTGACGGCAGCTATAGCTTTACTGCAAATCCAGGCTTTGTTGGTAACGATTTAGCCATTAGTTTCAAAATCAGCGATGGTCATAATACTATTGATGCTAACGCAATAATTGATGTCACGCCGCCTTTGGCAATTACCCGATTAGAGCGAGATACTGGGGTCAGTGACAGTGACTTTGTTACTAGCGACGGCCACATAATCTTATACGGAACTGGCGAGCCCGGTAGCACTATCATGGGCAGTGGGATTCTCAGCGGTCCTAAAGCAATTGTAGATGCAAATGGTCATTGGAAAATGGATGTCAGCGCAACAGATCGTGCCGATGGTACCTATACGCTGACCGTATTTGAAGTAAAACCTGATGGCAGCTATGCCCAAGCCCATCATAAAATCACTATAGATACTGCTAAACCAACGCTGTCTATCGACCCTATCTCCAATGACGATTGGGTAAATCATCATGACCATCAGCAGGATTTAACTATTACAGGTGCCACAACCCATGTGGCTGATGGCAATTCGGTTGATGTGATTGTCGCAGGTACACACTATAGCGCCAGCGTTAACAATAACCATTGGCAATTGACCATTCCTGCCAACCAAGTTGCCAATATTGGCGACAACGCCTATCAAGTTCATGCTGAGGTTGTCGCTACAGCAACTGGCGATAGCGCTCATGAACAGAGGCTACTGGTGGTTTCAGCTGATCTCAGTACGCTGGTACAAACTCAGGCCGTCGAGGAAGACAGTAAGACTACTGCGACGGGAACGTTATTTGCTGTTGGCGCCAGTGAAACCGTGACCACTACCGGAGTGCTACAAGGCAACTATGGCACCTTACACATGAACGCCGATGGTAGCTATAACTACACATTGGACAATAACACAGCTGCGATTCAGCAAATGGGGCAAACCGATACCCATGCAGATAACTTTTTCATCAGTTATACCAATAACCATGGCGACACCAAGCATGCCGTGGTCAATATTGGTATCCATGGCACCAACGACGCGCCTCTACTAACAGGCACCTTTGAGATATCCCGTTCAATTACCACGGGCTCAATGACTAACACTCATTCTTACGGCTATATCAATATTGATGACATTGATAACGCTGACAACCTCAACGTCGAGTACATAGATAGTCAAGGTGGTCACCATCAATTGGATTTCACGCCAGGCAACCGCAATAAAATTGATGTGCAGGGCATTGGTCACTTTAATATTGATGCTGACGGTCGCTGGGATTTTACCTTTAGCCACAGTGGTCCAGAACGAGACAAACTCAATCAGGAGGTGGCTGCAGGTAAAATTCATACCGAAACTGTCACCCTCAAAGTTACCGATGGCAGCGGTGAGAGCCGAGAAGAACATCTGACCGTGCATATTGGTGACGGTAAAACCGGGCCGCAAATTTTCGGCGCGTCCGAGTCTGTGGTTACCGAAGATAAAGTCACACGCTCGCACGGTTTACTCGATTTATTAGTTGGTGATGTCAAAGTCGCCAGCGGTGTCACCTGGGCATTGCAAGCCGGAACACGTCCGCAATACGGTGACCTAACCTTAAGTAGCGATGGCAGTTGGCAATATCAGGCCCACAACGATTCGGCTCGTGTGCAGGCCTTGGCTCAGGGTGAGCGACTTGAAGAAACAATAATGGTGACCGCTACCGACTCTCTTGGTCACAGCGTAGACCAAGCCATGAAGTTAGTGATCATCGGTACCAATGATGTACCTGTTGTTGGTCATGCCCTTGCTAATACGGTTGTTGAAGATCATCTGCTCACTCTGAGTAAAGCTGATTTACTTGCTAACGTTCACGATACAGACGCTAAAGATGTGCTTGATGTAAGCCATTTATCAATAGTCGGTGGTGGTACTATCACCCAACAAGGTGACCATTGGGTTATTAATCCAGGGGTAAATTATAATGGGGAATTACGCTTAAATTATACGGTGACCGATGGTCATGTAGCGATAGATAACACTATGGCGATTCATGTGTCGCCTGATGCCGATACTCCTACCATGATATTTACTAAGCATGTCGGTGATTTAGCTTCGCCACTCGATACTATGGCGATTTCAGGGAATGAAAATTCTGATTTAGCACTTAATATTAACGTATCCAGTCCAGATACAAATGAAACGCTCACAGTTGAAATCACAGGCGTTCCACCAGGGGCTTCGCTATCTGCGGGGACTGAAAATAACGGCATATGGACACTACAACAAAGCGAATTAACTAACCTCAAAGTTATTCCTGAAGCTGACTTTCATGGCCATTTTGATTTAAATGTTTCAGCAATTAGTCATGATGGCAGTGAACAGGCTTCGGTTAGTCAAACTATTGGAGTTGATGTACTAGCGGCACCTGTACTGGCCGGAATAGGGCAATCAGATGCTCCACAAAGTGACACTGAAACAGATACGCTGACCTTTAGTTCAAATGTTGATGCGGATTTATCCAACGTGGCAAGCACCGGAGTTCTCAATGATCCTATTGCTCCGGTAGACCACTACTTTCAAATGTTGGGAATGAGCAGAGATGATGCGCCGTCTGAATCTTTAGCTGGCAGCCAAACAGACTTACTACAGGAGTTTAACGTAGACAACCCTTTAGCTGATGCAGATGATTTAGCATTACAATCGTCGGATCCGTTTGACAATCCATTGGCTGAAGGTGAGGACCAACATCATCAACTTGATGATGTCCAAGACAATAATCATAGCCATAGCCATAGCCATAGCCAACTTGTTGATGATAATACGGCTGTGGATAGTCATGATGATGAGTTGTTGCATTCGGCGCTCAACAATATGCACAATCAATGGTAAATATATCGAATTTTGTTTGAGCTAAATGTAATATCAAATATTGCACTAAAATAAGGCGATATGTTAATTCTTAGCAAAATAAACTGAAAGGGGATGGTGAGGTAGTTTTTTCTCTTGGTGTTCACTAAGTGGCGTGGCAAAATGCCGCCTTACCCTCATATGAAGTTGTTTAGTTAAAGGACTCAACATGAAATTACGCCTCGCTGTTGTTGGCGCTGCTATGTTCGCTGCTCTTCCTGCTCAAGCCGATCTACTAGGTTTAACACTGGCTAGCCATATCGCTCAAACCAATACTGACCCAAAAGCCTCGTCGGCTTGGCAAGGTGATTTGGAGCTGCGTTTTAAGCATCCTATTCCGCTTATTCCAAATGTGGCAGTAGGTGCTAACAAACGTAAGCAAGGTGATGCGGCAGATGGTTCTAGCTACCAAGGTGAGTTGTATTACAACTTGTTTGATACTGCTGGCCTTTATCTAGATGTGGGTGCGGGTTACGAGCGTTGGGACAGTGCCAACACTGCGTTAGCTGGCTCTGATGATGGTGAGCAAGTATACGCTGTAGGGCGTGTGGCTTGGCGTTTCCCTGGTTCTGGTTTAGGTTTGGAAAGTGATTTAAAACTGTCGCTTACCGATGAAGATTACAAAGCTAACCGTTTCCGCGCGGGTGTTAACTACGAACTGTTTGATTTAGTGGCGAGCACTATTGATATCTCTGCCGGTTACCAGTACGAAGATATTGCAACACGTAGCTACAGCACCAGTAATAGCGGCGCTTACTTAGGTTTAGCTGTTAACTTCTGATAGCGAGTTATTTTGGCAGTTTGTTGCAAACAACAGGCTGCCATTGCCACAAAACCTAGGCCTGCACTAAGGCTGACTAAACCAAAAATACCCTGCTGCTGATTTAACTGCCAAGCAAAAGCACCAAGAAACGGGGCACTTGCGCTGGCGAGTAAATAGGGCACGGCCAACATTCCCGATATCGCTCCAAAGCCTTGTTCACCGAGTAATTGTTTGGTTAACACTGGCCGCAAAATACTGGTCATGCCATAAGCACTCCCTTGTAATACGACAAACAGCCAAATAAGGTGCTGAAGTTGTTCGAGCTGCCACAATAAACCGGCGGCAACGAGCAAACTGCCAAAACACAGCATGGTTATAAGGGTATTCGATAGCCGTTTATCTACACTGATCATTGCGATGCGCCCAAGCACTTGCATTGGGCCAATCATCGCCATGACTAACACGGCATTATCTGCGCTAAAGTTGAGAGCGTGCATGCTTGGTAGTAAAAAGTTGACTAATACCGTGTGGTTAAGTGCGCTAAGAGAAAAGGCTAAGGCAATAAACCAGAACACTGCGTTTTTAAGCTGAGCATTTGGCGCGCTCGATTGCTTAATGTTTGCGATGGTTTTCGTTTTGCCAAGCTCTGAGCTTTGGGCCGCTTGAATTAACTTGGCGCTAATAAACAGCAATGGTGTAGCGATGAGCAAAACAATCAAGGCCAAACTCACGGACGTTATTCGCCAGCTTAAGAGGTCGATAAGGTAATGGCAAAGTGGAAAGCTTAAGGTACCTGCAAAGCCAGCATATAAGGTGACTTTGGTGATCGCCGATTTAGCGTTGTCCCCGCGATAACGGGTAAGAAAAGCAAAACAAGGTTCGTATAAACACCCAGCGCTAGCGCAGCCTAGCACTAACCAAGCAGCATAAAACTGCCATAAGTTCTGCACTTGACTAACGGCCAGCAAAGCCATTCCACCCAGCAGAGCGCTGCAACTTAAAACCCGTGGGCCAAACCCTTTGTCGATTAAACGGCCAATAAATGGCGAGCAAAGCGCAGAGGCGACTAAGCAAATCGTGAATGCTAACGAGACATCGGCAATCGACCAAGCAAGCTGCTGATGCCAAGTGAGCAGCGTGGCAGGAAAGCTATAGTAAAGGCATGCCCAAAGCAGTGTTTGGGCAATGGCCATTCCATGAGTGGCTAAGCGAACTTTCGTTGGGGTTAGTGCCACTAAACGCTTTCGCTTAACAGTTGTTTCTCATAATGCTCTAGAAAGCTTAAGCAGTCTTCTTGGAATAATGGCAGGGCCTCGGCAAGTTTTTCATGCGACCAATCCCACCAGGCGAGTTTTTCTAGGCGCTCGCCAGTGCTTGGTTCATCAAAGCGCGGCCTTAATACCTTGGCAGGATTACCCACCACGATGTGCCAAGCGGGTACATCTTTTGTGACAATACTGCCAGAGCCAACAATGGCGCCATTACCAATGTTTACACCCGGCATAATAATCGCGCCGTGACCAATCCATACATCGTGACCAATCTGCACTTTGTTATCTGCACGCCAATCAAATACCTGATTGTCTACCTTTGCTGCCATTCCATACTTTTGCGGGCGGTAGCTAAAGTGGTGCAGGCTTGGCCGCCACCACGGGTGGTTGCTGGGATTTACCCTTACGCTTGAAGCAATAGAGACAAATTTTCCTACTTCGCATAAAGCAATATCTACGTCGTTTTGGGCGTAGCTGTAATCACCAAATTGCACGTTGTCTAATAGGCAGCGCTCGCCAATTTCAGTCCAGCTACCTAGCTCAGAGCTGGTTACCTTACTGCTATTAGCTACGCTGGGCTGGCTGTTTAAAATTGCGCCGGGGTCTACTATCGCCATGGTTATTCCCTTGAAGTTATAGGCTTAGACATAATTCATCATGCCCAACCAGCACATTGCTAGGTAAGCAGTTGGGGTGTTGCATGAGGTATTCGTCTAAATCGTGGCCAATGTGGGTGAGCACCCAAGTGCTGTCGGGCAGAGCATGTGCTAACTCAAGCACGTCGCTGAGGTTATTGTGATTGCCTGAACGATGCAGGGGAGAGTTACTGCAATCAATCACTACATACTTTGGCGGCTGGCGCAGTAATTGTTGCCAGCTTTGGTCTGGGATCCCTAGGGTATCGGTTAAGTAGGCAATCCGGCCATTTTCGTTGGTGAACAAGTAGCCTAGAGTAGGTTTTGAGTGATTTAACGTTAGGGGAGTTATGTTGATACCGGCTAGCGAAAAGCTATGCATGGCCTGTCTAGCGGGCTGATAATCTAGTAAACCAGGGTGCTTAAATAGGTCATCACACCCTAAGGGATCATCTGGGTGATAAACCGGTATTGGCTCGGCTACTCCCCAGCGTAATTCAAATAAAGCTTGTACATGATCCATGTGAAAGTGGGTGAGTAACATGGCATCAATAGACCCCGCTGGAAAGCGGGTTTGTAACTGCGGGTGGTTGGCGTCGATAAGTATTCGTTGGCCGTTTACCTCTAGCACCGCTGAGCAAAGTAATCTTGCTTTGCTGGGGTCTAAGCTCGCTCGCTGGCAGGCGAGGCAATCGCAGCCGTACACTGGGCAGCCTGTGACATTACCGGTGCCAAGTAGGGTTAGTTTCATTGGATATATAACTCGGTCGTTTCGGTTTCAATGTATTTGAGCAGCTTGCTCACGGTGCTGTCTAGATTGCGGTTGTTGTCTAAGCGCCAACACTCTTCTGGTAGAGAAGCCTGATATTGTTCGCTGCGGCGCAGCCGTGCTGAGATATCGTGTTCAGATTCACGACCGCGCTTGCGTAGGCGTTCGGCCAATATGCTGGGATCTACCTCTAAGGCAATTATTCGCAAGCGCTCCCCAAATAACTCTTCAGCCAAGGGGAGCTGTTGGCGAGAGCCGTTGAAAAGCACCGAGAACCCCATGCTCAACCAAGTATTTACTTCGTTACCCACGGCGTAATTGCAGCCGTTGGCCTGCCAGTCCATCGCAAATAAGCCGCTGTGTTTACGATGGGTGAACTCTGGCACGCTTAAGGCAATGTGATTTTCACCGCTATCATCTACCGCGCGAGTGATGTAGCGATGAGCAATCAGCAGGTTGCTGTCCGCTTGCAACTGGCTACGTAAGCCATTAATTATGCTGTCTTTACCTGAGCCAGAAGGCCCCACCAAGTAAAACAACTTGGCTTCGCCGTTTAGTTCACTGGCAGTTAGCGAAGTCATCAAAATACTCGCTCTCCTTCACGCCATACTTGCAACACTTGCAAGCGCTCATCATTGGGTTTGGCTAATACCAAGTCGGCCCGTTTACCCTCACAAATACTGCCTCGGTCGTCCATGCCTAAGGTATGTGCTGGAGTTAGGCTAACCATTTGAATGGCCTGACAAAGATCGTAGTTGTTATCTTCCATGTTAGCCACCATATATGCGGCATCGAGTAAACTGGCAGGGTAGTAATCAGACGACAAAATATCCAGCACGCCTTCGCGAGCCAGCTCTGCCGCGGCTACGTTGCCTGAGTGAGAGCCGCCACGCACAATATTTGGTCCGCCCATCATTACTTGTAAACCCGCTTCATGCGAGGCTTTAGCCGCAGCAACAGTGGTAGGGAACTCGGCAACGGCACAACCTAATGATGCAGACTCTAGGGCGTGTTCAAGAGTGGCGTCGTCATGGCTGGCTAAGGCAATGCCTCGCTCGCGGGCAGAGGCCGCTATGTGTTTGCGATTAGCGTCTGACCACTGCTCGGACGCGGCAGTTTGCTCGGCTTCAAATGCTGCCATTTCTTTATCGTTTAAGCCGTATTTGCCCATGTAGTAAGTGCGATACTTTTCGCTGTCTACAAATTGGCGTTGGCCTGGTGTGTGATCCATTAACGACACCATGGCTACTGGTCCTTGCTCAACCAAAGTTTCGAATATGTTGGCGGTATCGGCATTCGGCAGTTCACAGCGCAAGTGCAGCATGTGCTCTGCGCGATTAACGCCGCGTTGCTGGCTATTCACAATGGTGTGTAGCATCCGCTCAAGGTTGGCAAGGCGAGTGCCGTGGTCGTTAATGTAGCCCAGTGCAATGGCATCAAGCACGGTGGTGATACCGCTGGAAATCATCAAGGCATCGTGGCTGGCCATGGCCGAACCGCTGGGCCAGCTAACCTTAGGCCGTGGGGTGAAAAACTTCTCTAAGTTGTCGGTATGTAATTCAATAAGGCCTGGCAGCAGGTAAGCGCCGTCGCCGTTTATGGCACTACTGTGTTGGCTTTGAGTATCACTAAGCGCCACGATGCGGCCTTCACGAACTTCTAGTGACCCTGTTACTACTTCATGTTCCAGAACCATATTTACATTGGTAATAATCATCACACTATCCTGCTAATTGTGCTGCTTGTTGCATGTTGTGTAAGCGGTCTGCGACTAAATCACGCACCCAAACATCGTGAAATATGCCAACAATGGCTGCGCCGCGTTGCTTGGCGGCCAATATTAATTCAACCACTTGTTGGGCGTTGTGTTTGTCTAATGAGGCGGTAGGTTCGTCTAGCAACAATATTGGGTAATCGAGGGCGAAACCGCGGGCAATGTTGACCCGTTGTTGTTCGCCACCAGAGAAGGTAGCGGGTGCTAGGCTCCATAAGCGCTCTGGCACGTTTAGGTGGCTTAATAAGGTTTCGGCTTTAGTTTTAGCTTGGCTATCGCTAATGCCGTTTTCTAACATCGGCTGCATTACGATATCTAAGGCCGATAAACGTGGAATAACCCTTAGAAACTGGCTTACCCAACCAATGGTATTGCGGCGTAAAGCAATAATTTCTCTTGCTTGAGCGGTAGCTAAATCTAGCCACTGCTCACCTTGGCTAATCAGCAATTCACCTTCATCAACTTGATAGTTGCCGTAAAGGGAACGTAATAGGCTAGATTTACCAGAACCTGAGCTGCCGTTAAGCACTACACACTCTCCGGCAAAAATCTCTAGATTTTGCTGGCGTAAAACCGGTAAACGCGCAGCCCCTTGATTGTGTAATACAAAGGTTTTATTGATGTTTTTAGCGATCATGACGGGTTTCATGATGAATCCTTGTAAGCTAGGCGTTTATTGTTGAAGAACCGATGAAACCAACAATTGCGTGTAGGGGTGACTAGGGTCATCCAATACTCGGTCGGTAAGGCCGCTTTCTACCACTTGGCCTTGCTTCATCACCATGATTCGGTGCGCCAACAACCTTGCTACCGCTAGGTCGTGAGTAACAATAACCACTGCGAGTTGCAGTTCGGTGACGAGATTACGAACTAAATCTAATAAGCGCGCTTGCACCGATACATCTAAGCCGCCTGTGGGTTCGTCCATAAATACCAAACGCGGATGGGTAACCAAATTGCGCGCGATTTGCAGGCGTTGCTGCATGCCACCGGAGAAGGTGAGGGGCATATCGTCAATTCGGCTTTGATCTATTTCTACCGCTTTTAGCCAAGTGAGTGCTTGCTGGCGGATCTCGGCGTAATTGCGCCAACCGTTTTCCATTAAACGCTCGCCAATGTTGCCGCCCGCGGACACCCTTGGGCGAAGCCCATCTAGCGGATGTTGATGCACAATACCAAAGTGTTGCCTGATTAAGCTGCGACGTTCCGCTTCACTAATTTTGTATAGCTCTGCGGTGTTGCTATCGCTTTGAAAACTAATGCTACCGGTTTGTGGAGCAAGGCGACCCGATAAGGTTTTGAGCAAAGTGGTTTTACCAGAGCCCGACTCACCCACAATGGCCAACACTTCACCGGGATAAAGGCTTAAGTTAACGTCTTCAAAGCCTTTGCCTGGCGCGTACAGCATGCTCAAGTTTTGGGCTTGGAGTAGGGCTGGCTCGGCTTGGTTCGCGGCGTTTGCGCGAGGTTCTTCAAGTTGCTTAGCTAACTGAGTCATGTTCAGCTCCTAGTTGCGCGGCTTGTTGCTTTTGGCAGTAGTCGGTGTCTGAGCAAATGAACATGCGTTGCCCTTGGTCATCGATCAACACTTCATCAAGAAAGGTGTCGTGACTACCACATAGGCTGCAAGGCTCATCCCACTGCTGAATGCTAAAGGGGTGGTCGTCGAAATCGAGGCTGTGCACATCGGTGTAGGGAGGAATGCAGTAAATACGTTTTTCTCGCCCAGCACCAAAAATCATTAAGGCTTCCGATTGATGTAGCTTTGGATTGTCGAATTTAGGAATTGGCGATGGGTCCATAAGGTAGCGCCCATGCACTGTTACCGGATAAGCGTAGCTGGTGGCGATGTAGCCATACTTCACAATGTCTTCGTACAGTTTTACTTGCATCGAACCGTATTCCTCCAAAGCGTGCATTTTTTTTGTCTCGGTTTCGCGCGGTTCAATAAAGCGCAGCGGCTCGGGAATAGGCACCTGAAAAACCAGAATTTGGTTATTGCTTAGGGCTTGTTCTGGAATGCGGTGGCGGGTTTGAATAACACTGGCTTGTTCGGTTTTTTCGGTAGTGGCAATGTCGCAAACTTTGCTGAAAAAGTGACGAATAGATACCGCATTGGTAGTGTCGTCGGCGCCTTGGTCAATCACTTTAAGTACGTCTTGCTGACCAAGAATAGAGGCACTAAGCATAATGCCGCCGGTTCCCCAGCCGTAAGGCATTGGCATTTCGCGTCCACCAAAGGGAACTTGATAACCAGGAATGGCGACACCTTTTAAGATGGCGCGGCGGATCATGCGTTTGGTTTGCTCGTCTAAGTAAGCAAAATTGTATTGCTGGCTACTATCATCTAGTGCAGTAGCCTGTTGGCTAAAGCTGGTCATGGCTGGCTCCTTGCTGGCGCATTTTTCGTAGCAGTTCTAGTTCCGATTGGAAGTCGACGTAATGGGGCAATTTAAGGTGAGAAACAAAGCCGGCGGCTTCTACGTTGTCGGCATGGGCTAGCACAAACTCTTCATCCTGCGCTGGGCTGCTTACCGGCTCGTTATAGCGCTCGGTTTGCAAAGAGCGATCGAGTAGGGCAACCGCCATAGCTTTGCGTTCACTAAAACCAAAGGCTAAGCCATAACCTCGGGTGAAGTGAGCGTCTTTATCTTGTGGGCTAACAAAGCCATTGACCATTTCACATTCGGTGAGGGTAATGCTGCCTATCTCAACCTCAAACCCTAACTCTTCTGGGCAGATCGCGATGGCTACTTCGCCGCTACGAATCTCGCCAGCAAAGGGGTGGTTACGCCCATATCCACGTTGGGTGGAGTAGGCCATAGAGAGTAAAAATCCTTCGTCTCCGCGGCTTAGCTGTTGTAAACGTGCAGCCCGTGAGCAAGGGTAACTAATCGCTTGCTGGGTAATGTCGGCGGGCTCTGCGCCACTGTCTGATTCAGGCTCGGCTAAACCTTGTTGTTCTAGCAACGAAAACACTTTGCTAAACGCTTGCTGCTTGTTGCTTGTTAAGGCTTCATCTTCGCTTGGTGTTGGTTGCGAGATTGAGTGTTGGCTTGGTTGACTGTGCTCCGCTTGTTGCTCGGCCAATAAGCTGAAATCTAATAGGCGGTGGCTATAGTCGTAGGTTGGGCCTAACTGCTGCCCGCCCGGTAAATCTTTATAGGTGGCCGAAATTCGCCGTTGCACCTGCATGTTGCCGGTGTTTAAAGGGAGACAAGTGGCTAACAGCGGTAACGTAGTGCGATAGGCGCGAAGTAAGAAAATGGCTTCTATTTGGTCACCGCTGGCTTGTTTGATTGCCAGGGCCGCCAATTCACGATCAAAAATGCCGCCTTCGGTCATAACTCGCTCTACCGCTAAGCTAAGTTGTTGGCTAATTTGCTCAACGCTAAGCTCGGCAACATTGGTGTCGCCGCGGCGACGTTTAGCTTGCAGTTTATGTGCTGCGGCAATGGCTTTTTCGCCACCTTTTACTGCTACATACATTAGCGTAACTCCAGCTTGGTGGTGCGACTAATTGCCACCAGTGATTGTTGATGACAAAACATGAAATCGAGACCTAGCGGAAAGCGGTGGCTTGGCTTTAGCAGGTAATCAACGATGCTGGTGCTTAGGTCGCCTAACTGCAGGTCAAGCTTATGTTTTATACCTGGTCCAGATAGTTGAAAGACCGGCCCGGTGCGCAAACTGTTGGTTTGAATTAACACGGTTGCGCTTTGTTCTGGGCTGGAATCTGTACCGGCTTTTAGCTGGCTTAAATCCAGCTCTTCTTGGGCGTCAACTACAGCAAAATCGGCTTGATTAATGGGCGCCGAGCTAAGGCCGTTATGAAAGGCTAAGTTGTGTAAGGCTTGTTCGATTGGATGCTCTGCGTTTTTTGCTAAAGCTGGGCTTAGGTAAAGCGCAGTTTGCTGGTCACATAAACTCATAATAACTTGGCTAGCTGCGGCATTTAGCGGCGCAAAACCTAAGTGATGTTCAAGTGTTACTTGGCTGCCTGGTTCACTAAGCGCTTTGAGTATTTGTCTAAAACACTGTTGAGCGTTGTGTACGCTGTTAGGAAAGCCCGCTTCAATTGTTTGCATTAGTCTTCTCCTCGAACCACAGTGAAGAAATCTACTTTTGATTCTGCTGCTTGAGCGGCAGTTTTTGCTTGTTCTGCTTGTTGTTGCTCAGCCAAAGGCTGAATTACAGCTTCGTGTAAGCTGGGCGCATGCTCGCCGTTTTGCATTAAGGCATCAATTAAGGCTGAAAGCAGGGCGTGTTGTTTGGCCCGTCCGCGTAAATAGCCGTAACCTAAAGTGCCATCGCTTAAGCGCACAGCAGCGCGAGTGATGGTGGTATCACCTAGGTTAAAGCGTTCGCCATTGCCACCGACCCGGCCTTGCAATTTGGCTAAACCGATCTCTGGTTGGCGAATAATTTCACATTCTGGGTCTAGCTTTAGCTGTTGCCAGCGACTAGATAAGTCTTGATAAGAAGCCTTGGCGAGTACTGCCATCCAGTGTTGGCGCGCGGCTACATCTGCCGCTTGGGTAGATTGTTGGGTAGTCATTGGGGGTGCTCCAAGCTTAGCTCTACGAGCTCGGCTCTAATATGGGAGATTGAAAATTCGAAAGGCTGTTGCTGCTGGTCTACGTTAACCGTTTGTAGGGTTAACAAGGGCGTGCTGCCATCAATTTGCAAACAGGCACAGTCTTCTCGATTAGCCATTTGCGCACCCACTACCGTGTGGTGTCGGAGTAATTCAAGCTGGCAATGCTGTTGTAAAAAACCGTGCAGTGAGCCCTGCTGATATTGGCTTAAATGATTTTCATGCTCGCCCATGCGCAAGTGGTGAAAAACAATGCTAATGGGCATTTGGTCGATAAAACGCAATGTTTTGAGCTGCAAAATAGGGCTGGCTAATTCAATGTTTAATCCTTTAGCCACCTGCTGATTGGCGTTGGCGCGGCCAAAGCTTAGTACTCGGCTAATCGGTTTTGCCCCGGCATTTAGCAAGTTGTCGGTGAACTTGGACCCGGCATGAAGTGGGTAGCGAACCGGTTTGCTTAATACCATTACCCCTTTACCTTGCTGGCGCAGTAACCAACCTTTAAGCACTAGTTCGTCGATGGCGCGACGCAAGGTGTGGCGATTTACTTGGTAGCGTTCTGCCAAGCGTTGCTCGGGCGGCAAGTATTGGCCTGCTTGGTAAGCGTGGCTAATTTCTTTTTCTAGGCTTAGCGCGATTTCTTGGTAACGGGGCATCTTAAGCTCGCTTAAATAAACAGTTTTCTAACGCGTTGAGAGATAAAGTCGAGCAGACTTACGGTGACTACAATGATGATCATCACTGCGCAGGTTTGGGGAAACATAAAGCCGCGAATGCTTTCCCACAGAATTACCCCAATGCCGCCAGCGCCTACCATGCCTACAACGGTGGCTGAGCGAACGTTCGATTCGAAGCGGTATAAGGAGAATGAAATCCACAGTGGCAGTACTTGCGGAATGACCCCATAAACAATTTCTTCCAGCTTGTTTGCGCCAGTAGCTCTTACCCCTTCTACTTGGCCGGGGTCGATGGCTTCTACTGCTTCGGAAAACAATTTAGCCAGCACGCCCGTGGTATGGATAAACAAGGCCATTACGCCAGCAAATGGCCCTAAGCCAACGGTAACCACAAACAGCATGGCAAATACCATTTCGTTAATTGCTCTGGCTGCATCCATTAGTCGACGCATAGGCTGATACACCCATGCTGGAACCATGTTTTCGGCACACATCAAACCAAAAGGAACTGATAAAAAAATTGAGAAAATGGTGCCCCAAATGGCGATGTGCAGGGTCACTAACATTTCTTCGAGGTAGTAATTGATATCGGTAAAATCTGGTGGAAAGAAGTCACTGGCTAACTCGGCCATGTTGCCGGCATCGTTATAGATCTTCATCGGGGCAATTTCGGCGCCTTGCCAGCTCCAAGTTAAACCGGCGATAGCGATGGCCCAAAAAAGTAGACTTAACCAAGATGGTTTGGAGTTTTGGTTAAGAATTGCGGCTTCGGTAGTCATTTAAAGTTCTCAACATGTCTAGATAAGTTGCCTAAAGAAAAGCTGGGTTTGCACCCAGCTTGTCGTTCGCTATTGGGCCATTGCGGTAATGGCGCTTTGCTGGCGATTTAAGTCAGCAAGTTGGGCGTCAATCACTGCTAGCTCAGCGGCTTTTTCGGCTTTCGACAACTTGGTGTCGTTTTCTGTAACAATGCGGTTTTTGAACAATACCAATTGACGAATAGGTAGTAGTTGAAGGTCGCTAGAGGCTTTGAACGGGGCCCACTGTAGCGCTTCTAATACTGCTAGCTCTTGAGCATCACCAGTGGTGCCGTACTCCATGAAGAAGTCATATACTTCGCCTTTCACACTTTCTGGTAGGTTTTTACGCCATACAATTGGGTCTGAAGGAATAAGTGGTGACTTCCAAATAACTTTTAACTGCTCAAACTTTTTAGGTGCAGTAATTTTTAAGCGATCCATGTTTTCGGTGTTGCCAGTTGCTACATCTACTTGTTTCGCTGCAGCGGCTAAAGCGTTCGCTTCGTGGCCAGAGTTCATGCTGCGTTTGAAGTCAGACACTGAAATGTTGTTTTGCGCAAACACGTAGTACGAAGGTACTAAGAAGCCAGATGTTGAGTTTGGATCGCCGTTACCAAAAGTAAGGTCACCACGTTTGGCGATAACATCTTCAAGGCTGTTAAGCGGGCTGTCTTTATGCGTAACTAATACGCTCCAGTAACCAGGGTTACCTGTAGCATCAACGGTTTGTGCGAAGATTTCGCCACCGGCGCGGTCTACTGCTTCCATAGCTGATTTGTTGCCATACCAAGCTACGTCTACTTTATCAAAACGCATGCCTTGAATGATGCCTGCGTAATCTGGAGCAAGAAATGCTTTTACCTTGTAACCAGTTTTCTCTTCCATCGCTTTTAAAAACGGTGTCCAAGTGGTTTTTAAGTTTTGCTGAGACTCAGTAGAAATAATCCCAAAGTTGATGGTGTCCATCGCTTTTTCAGCAGCTGAAACCATGGTTGAACTTAACGCTGTCGCAACAACTGCGGTTGCAAAGGCTGTCTGCTTGATTAGCTTTAACATGCCATCTATCTCCTTATTAATTGGGTTTAGGCCATCTGTGGCCAAAGTTGTTGTACTGCTTGGTCTTGATTTTCGGTGGTTGTTAGTTGAGCTTGCGAGCCGTATAACGCTGCAAGTTTGGCTTCGTTTAATTGCTCGCTAGGTCCGTCGTAAAATACTTCGCCAAGTTTTAGCGCCACAACACGTGGGCAATAACGTTTGGCGTAGTCAACTTGGTGTAAGGTCACCACTACTGCGATGCCTTCTTGTTTATTGATGTCGGTGAGTATTTCCATCACGATGCGCGACGACTCTGGATCTAAGGAAGCAATCGGCTCATCGGCTAAAATGATCTTGGCGCGTTGCATTAAGGCGCGAGCAATCGCTACGCGTTGCTGTTGACCGCCAGATAGTGTTGAAACGCGCTGTAAAGCAAATTGCTCAAGGCCTACGCGTTTTAAAGCTGCTAAAGCTTGGCGCTTTTGCTCAAAAGTAAAACGGCCAGTAAGGCTGCGCCAGCTGGGAGTAGCGCTTAGTGCGCCAATCAAAACATTTTGCAAAACGCTAAGGCGTGAAACCAAATTAAACTGCTGGAATATATAACCTGTTTGGCTGCGGCTTTTGCGTACGGTGTTACAAAACTTGCCGTCACGTTGCACTGGCATGCCAAGAACTTCGATGTAGCCTTTGCTGTTTTTGTCACTGCTAACCAAGCCATTTAAGTGGCGTAATAGAGTTGATTTTCCTGAGCCTGACGGCCCAAGTAATGCCACCATTTCACCTTGCTGAACACTTAAATCTACGCTTTTAAGGGCGTGGTTGTTTTCAAAGTGTTTGTTCAGCTGCTTGACTGTGATTACTTGATTGTTCATTACAGGATCCTGCCGTTGTTTTGAACAATAACTTAGGCTTGTAATGTGACAGTTAGCTTATCTAGACATGTCAGTTGGGTGACTTATTTGTGGCGATTTGGTTACAAAGTGTTCAGGATTTAGTTGGCGAAGTAGGCTGGAAGATTTTTCTTAGAACTTGCTTATGAGCAATAAAAAACCGTTTTGTGGTGTTAAACCAAAGAGGAAGTTGCAGCTTGAGGGTTAAACAATGACGAGTTAGTTCCTAAATGCTTCTACTAAATATCGAGGGCTTGTTTATAAGGACCAACAGAAAGGTCTTTTTTGAGTTTATTGAATAATCCGAGTGGGCTTAGTCACTCGGATTTATTATTGGGCTTACTTAATAGCATGCTCTCTAGATAAACGGAATTAAGTGAGCATTGTTGATTTAAATTAAGCTGCTTTGGTGTTTTCTTCAGTGGCGGTTTTTAGCATGTAAACACCACCTACAATGGCTGCTATACCAAATACAATAAACCCATAAGCTTTGTTTTTTTGTGCTTCTAATGCCGCATCTAAACCTAGCCCGCCCAGTAAATCATTCCCAGCACCACCAAATAAACCGCCTAAGGCTTGTGCTTGTTGCTCTGCGACTGCGATGTCATTAAGGCTAAAGCCACCAATAGCAATTAGAATCACACCAATTACTGCCACAACGATACCTACGGTTTTCTTAGTGCTCATTTTAGAATTTCCTTATTAATCAGTTATCTGAGCGCGAAATATAGCATCGGTAAAACTAATAACAATATGCCGAGAATCGGATGCTTGTTTGCTGTTCGTATAACTAAAATAGCTAAAAAAATTCATTGGCTTTTGTAAGGCTTATGACTTATTTGTCTTGTGTGATGGTGTTTGTTTGCTGTTGTTTTTATAAAACTTATAAATTAGTCAAGCAGGTTTTAAATGGAAGGTTTAGGACTTGTTTTTGCTAGGAATGAGAACGGTACTTAATAGATAAAGGCGAAGCTAAGGGTTTTAGCTTCGCCTTTATTACTGTTTACTTACCGTTTAGCTTAACTGGTTGGGCAAAGCGTACTTAGTACATTTTCTTCAATGGCTACAGCAACCCCATCTTCTTTATTGCTTGGGGCTATGTAATTAGCCATTGCTTTAATTTCAGGATCTGCGTTTGCCATCGCAACCGCTAAACCCGCGTATTGCAGCATATGGCGGTCGTTGTCGGCGTCACCAGCACACATTACCTGAGATGCATTTAAACCCAAGATATTGGCTAGCTGCTCTACACCTACACCTTTGTTGCTGTCACGGTGCAAAAACTCTAAGAAAAACGGCGCACTGCGCACTACTGTGTATTGTTTGCGTAACTCAGCAGGCAAGTTGGCAATCGCTTTATCGAGAATGCTTTCTTCAGCTACAAACATAATTTTGGTAAGTGCATCGTTTGCTTGCAGTGAGGCAAAGTTAACTTCACTTACATCCATGCCGTTAATAGAAGATTCTATATCAGTCCAAGGATTGTGCTGTTGAGTAATAAGGCCATGCTCTGCAGAGAAGGCATGAATAAAAACACCTAGTTGCTCAGCTACTTTGGCTAGCTGTGTACCATCGCTGCCGTTGAGCGTGGTTTTATGAATGATTTCTCCACTGCCTACACGCTGTACTAAAGAGCCGTTATAGGAAATAACAAAATCTTGTTCGCTGGTTAGCTCAAGTTGCTCTAAATAAGGGCGTAAACCTTCTAGCGGACGACCCGATGCAAGTACTACTTTTACACCCGCTTGCTTAGCTTGCTGAATAGCTTGATAAGTGCGCGGAGTGATTTTTTTCTCGTCATTGAGAAGTGTGCCGTCCATATCTAGGGCGATAAGTTTAATCATATATGGGCAAACCTTTAGTGAGTGCTAAACAAGCCGAAGTAGGCTAACAGCTAACGTTGTTAAAATGAGCGGCGATTCTACCTTAAAACTGTGACATTGGTGCAATTTAGATCAATCTACCCTTAGCTTTGTGTTTTTGCTGCTGTTTGGTAGGCCTTGGTTCTCATGCTAGGGTGCGCTTAGGATAATTAAGTGAGATTAATCGTAGCTATATTCGTTGAAAAAAGGAGGTAGGGTGTTTCATCAAGTAAGTAATCAACATGATATTCAACAGCTTACAGAGTTGGCCAGAGAGATATGGCTAGAGCATTATACGCCGATTATTGGTGTTGAGCAGGTGGAGTACATGCTTAGGACTTTTCACTCTGCTACCCGCGTAGCTGAGCAAATTGAGACCGAGCAGTATTATTACTATCTGTTGCAGAGTGAAGGTGAAAACCTAGGTTACCTAGGGGTTCAGCGACAGGAACAGCAGCTATTTTTAAGTAAGATTTACGTACATTCTCGTTTTCGAGGTCGAGGTTTTGCTAAACAAGCAATGAATTTTGCCAAACAACTTGCCAATGAATTTGGCTTGCAGCAAATAACGCTGACAGTAAACCGACATAATCATGACTCTATAGCTGCATATCAAAAAATGGGTTTTGTTAAAGTAGCTGAGCAATGCACCGATATTGGCCAAGGTTATGTTATGGACGATTGGGTAATGGCATTGGTGTTGTAGCTAGAAAGCTTATTAGGTGGGTATTGTTTTAGGAATCGGGTTATGGAAAAAGCTCAGTTTACAGTTCAACAAAGCTGGCCAGAACATCACAGGAAGACGGCCGCAGCCTTGTACGAACAAGCCTTTGGCCAAAAATTTCGCTTGGCGGTTCCCAATCAACAGCAGCGTATCGCGCTGTTGGCCCAGTCTTTTAAGCCTGAATATGCGCTGTCGGTAATCGACCAAGGGCGTTTAGTTGCAGTGGCGGGTTTTCAAACCCCTAAAGCAGGGTTTACCAGCGGAGTTGGCTGGCAAGGTTTGGTTGATTTGTTGGGCTACGTAAAAGGCGCTTGGGCAGCTTTAGTATTTAGCTTGTTTGAACGTAAACCAAGTCAGCACACTATGGTGATGGACGGCATCGCAGTGGCAGAAGAATACCGGGGTAAGGGTTTAGGCTCTATGTTGTTAGATGGCATTATTCACCAAGCGCAAGTGCAGGGATTTTCTAAGGTGCGCTTAGATGTCATCGACAGTAATCTAAGAGCCAAAAAGCTTTACCTTGCTAAAGGTTTTAAACAAGTAAAACGAGAGTATTATCCCTATCTAAACTGGTTGCTTGGGTTTAGTGGCTCAAGCACTTTAGAGTATTCAATTCACCCTCAACTTTCTCAGCAGCAAAGCGCTAACTTAAAGGCTAAATCTATGCCTCAAAAACCTGCTATGTATTCTACTTATGCCAAAGAATACGATGTGGCTATTCAAGACAACATTTACAACGCGCATTACGAACGCCCTTCTTTGCAAGCCATGTTAGGTGAAATGGCGGGTAAAACAGTGCTCGATTTAGGCTGTGGCTCAGGCGTGTATGCAGAGTATTTATTAACTAAAGGCGCTAAAGTAACGGCGATTGACAGTTCAAGTGAGATGGTGGCCTTGGTAAAGCAAAAATTGGCTACTCAGTTAAAGGTGTATCAGCAAGATTTAGCCTCGGGATTGCTAGAGGAAGCGGATGCCAGTTATGACTTAGTGATCTGCCCTTTAATGCTGCATTATCTGCAAGATCTAAATCCGCTATTTGCAGATGTGAAGCGCGTACTAAAGGGTGGTGGTAGCTTTGTGTTTTCTACTCATCATCCGATGGTAGATATTGAAGCGAGCCCCAGTGGTAACTACTTTGCAACCGAGCGAGTAACAGAAATGTGGGATACGGTTGGCAAACCAGTTGAGGTGAGCTTTTACCGCAGGCCGCTCTCTGCTTTGATAGCCGCGCTTACCGATCATGAAATGGTGATTACCGAGTTAAGTGAAGGTAAACCTAGTGAAGCACTAAAAACAATCTCACCGGAGCAATACCAACGTTTAAGTGAGCACCCCCAATTTTTGTTTATTAAGGCGCTTGCTTAATTACACCGAACACAATAGTTAATGTTTAGGCTTTCCGCTCTGCTGGTTTAAATCTATTACTTTTATAGTTTGAGTGCCTCACAAAACTTCTAAAGCGATAACAGCAAGGGAAAGACCATGAGATACAACCTACTCAGCATAGTGCTCGTCGCCACCTTGGCGGCCTGCACATCTGTTCGTTAGCCAGAGCCAGATCCTGTTGCGGAAAATAGGGCTAATGACCCCAAAACGTATAAAGAGCAAATTGAGATTAACCCTCCAAATAGTAATTTTCCCGAGCAATGGTGGGAAAGCGCTGTATTCTATGAAGAGTTTGTGCTTACTATGATTCTTCCGGTGACGGGCACGGAGATATCCAAGGTTTAAAATGCAAAAGCTTACTTCAAGTTACTTTAAGGCTAGGTGGCTGATGGTTAAATAAATATCCATTTTTTGCTGGCTGCTATTTGAGGATATGTACGCATCAGATCTAAACGCTTGGTTGATCTTATTGTTATTCAAAAAATAAGCTTGCTAGGTCTGGCGTGGCCTCAAGTTTGTTGTCTAAATTAATATTGGCTTTAATGTGGTGAATATGTTGTTGCATTAATTGAGCTGCGGCATCTTCATCGCCTTGTTGTATTGCTTCAATTATGCGCTGATGCTCATCGTCTCGGCAGTTATTCATGCCCGCTGAACCAAACATTCCAATAATTAGCGAAGATTGGGTAACCAGATCTTTAACCAAGTTTAGCATCACTTGATTATCTGCCATTTGAGCAAGACCAATATGAAACTGGCCAGATAAATGAATCGCTTTACGCCTATCGCCTTGTTGATGAGCGATGAACTCTTGCTTCAGTAAGTTCTCTAAACTGTTGATGCTTTGTTTACTTGAGCGTTGAATCGCTAAACGAATGATGGTGGGCTCTAACGCTAAGCGAGTCTCAAAAACGTCTTTGGCTTGTTTAGCTGTAGGGCTAGCGACAAAGGCTCCTTTGTTGGGTTGTAAAACAACAAGCTGCCTATTTGCCAAGGTTAAGAGAGCCCTACGCACTTTCATACGGCTAATATCGAAAGCTTTGCATAAGTCTGATTCAGACAATTTGGTACCGGGCGATAGCCGTTGATCAATAATGGCTTCGTAGATTTTTTCTACGATCATGGTTTCTTCAGCTGTTTCTGACATTTTCTTGCTGTCCATCGAGATATTTAACCTTCCTTTGCTGGCAAGCAGTGCCGCATTTTAAGTCACATTGCACCATATTCAATCAATTTTAAGTGATTTTTATAACTTCTAGCTCATTGACACTTAACACCTAGCCAAAATGAGTCTTGCATAAACCCCATAGAATAAGGCCTTTGTGGCTAGTTTAACAATTACTGTAAACGTTTCTGGAGTATGGCATACAGCTTGCTTGTTAACAATCGTCGGATGTTATTGTTAACAATTATTTTTTTATTGTTACCAATGTGATGAGTCATAGTAGTCAGTTAACTTTTGTTTAGATTGAAGCGTTATTGTGAGCCATAAAGGAGGCCATACAATGAAACATCGAAATATTATTAAACATGCTTTGATGGCAAGTGTAATGAGTGCGAGTATCAGCACTTTTGCGTTTGCGGCTAACCCTGTATTAAAAGTTGGATTTGTAGGGGTGACTTCTGGCCCTGCTGCCGCTTGGGGGATTTCAAACCAACGCTCTATGGAAACGCGTGCTGAGTGGATAAATGAAATCGGTGGGGTAACCATTGGTGATACTACTTATGATATTGAAATTGTAGCTTTTGATGACCAAAAAGATCCGAAACGTGCCATAGCGGGTATGGAGAAAATGGCTCAAGAAGGTATTCACTATGTGGTGGGGCCTAACGTTGATGATGGTGCAGCGGCAGTAAGGCCAGTCGCTGAGCAAAAAAGCATTATGTATTTCCCCTATGCTTTTCCGAAAAGCTTATACACCAAACCTGCTTCCAATGCAGTGTTGGGAATGGTGGCGAATTATCAATCTGGGCCTGCGATCTATGAGTACTTCATGAAGCAGGAGGGGGTGAAAAAAGTTGCCTTTGTCGCTGCCAATGAGTCTGATCCATTGAGCCAAAGAGATGGTGGAGTTGCTGCGGCAACTAAGCTCGGTTTAGAGGTGGTTTCAAGCAATGTAACTTATCAAGTTGATACGACGGATTTTACACCCGTGTTGCTGCCTGTGATTAAGTCTCGTCCTGAGTTACTGGTGTTATCAGGAGTTTCTCCAGCTAATGCTCCCCAGTTGATTCGTTCAGCTAGGGAGCTTGGATTTACAGGCTTTATTTCTACTGAAACCGCGCAAGATGCAAATGTACTAAAAGAAGGCGCCGGTAGTTTAGCAAATGGATTTGTATCGGTTGGCGGCGCTTCTACGCCAGAATTGGCTTCCGACATGATGCGAGAATTTGTTGAGCGATATACCAAAAAATTTGGTGAGTATAACGATGAGTCCAATACCAAGGTTTATGCACTTGAGTACATTATTGAGACCCTTAAAGCTAACCCTTCAGCCATTTCAGATGTTACCCAATTTCAGAAAACGATGGATAGTTTTGAAGCGCCAAACCCTTATATGGTTGGTGAAGCAAAATTAAGTTACGTAGGCACATCTTCTTTCGGTCAGAAGCGCCAAGTTGCAGTGCCATTGGTCGTGAACGTTTATAAAGACGGTAAGTTTGAAACTCTGTTTGTAGCAACCGTTGATTAGTTTCGTTGTCAGCAGTAGCTAGAGCCAATGCTTATCATTTTTTAAGTATTGGCTCGTGTATTAGCAAGGAGGCATGATGGAACAGATTATTGTAAATGGGCTCTATTTAGGGGCGCAGTATGCGCTAATTGCACTGGGCTTAACACTTATATTTTCTTTGATGAATGTGCTTAATTTTGCTCATGGGCAAATGTACGTATTAGGTGGGTTTGTTACCTATACAGTGGTGGTTCAATTTGAACTCCCATTTCTAGTGGGATTGGGGCTTTCAGCGGTAATTTTGGCGGTAGTGGGTGGCTTAATCGAAAAGTACTTGTTCAGGCCAGTTATCAAAAAGTCAAAAAGAGACGAGAGTTCAATGTTGTTGGCGGCAGGTATCGCCTTTTTCCTTGATTCTATTATTTTGCTGGTTTTTGGCGAAAAACAGCGTGGAGTACCCAAAATAATCGATGGGGTATTTAATTGGGACTTTCGAATCATCATGCCTTACGACCGCATTGTGATAGGCCTTATCGCTGTTGCTATGATTATCGGTTTTATTGTGTTTATGCAGTATTCCAAACTTGGTCGAGCCATGCGTGCATTAGCTCAAGATAAGGTTGCTGCACAACTAATGGGGGTGAATGTAGATCGCTATCAAATGATTGGCTTTGCTTTAGGTGCGAGTTTGGCCGGGGTAGTTGGCGGTTTATTGGTTACTATCACAGGAATCAATCTTGGTATGGGAGGGCCGGCTTCAATTAAGGCCTTTATGATGATCATGATTGGTGGTGCAGGGGTTATCTCAGGCGCTATTGCGGGTGGATTTATCTTGGGGATGCTCGAAAGTGTAGGTTTATCGGTATTGTCTCAATATGGAGATATTACTTACCTTGTCATTTTTGTTTCATTAATGATTTTTTTAGCCATACGTCCACAAGGGCTTATGGGTAAACCATGGGGCTAAAAATGAATAAACATAATATTTTAGCTTGCCTTGCGTTTTTTGTGTCGGTCTATTTTGTGGTTCCACTGGCAATTGAAATCAGCGGTCGTAGCGATTTTTATTATACCCTTACCTCTGTAGCATTATTGTCTATAGCTTCAGCCGGAGTATGGCTCACTTTCTATATTGGCAGGATAAACATTGGCCAGGGGGCATTTGCGTTGGCCGGTGGTTATGTATCAGCAATCCTGATCACCCAATATCAACTAAATTTTTGGCTTACTTTACCGTTAGCTGGACTTTTTTGCGCATTGCTTTCAGTGGTTATCGGTTTACCCATTTTGCGCTTGCGCGGGGTGTATTTTGCGATGGTAACCTTGGTATTAACTGAGGTTATGAGATTAACCGCTCTGGCATTGCCTATTACCCAAGGCGCTAAAGGCATCACTTCAATTCCATTACCTGAAGCAGTTCAGCTTATGGGTGTAACAATTATCCCTGGTTTTGCTGAGTTAGATAACCCGAAGATAGCGTTTTATATGATGTCGGTGTCGCTAATGATAGCGGTTTTTGCTGTGACCTGGCGATTGGTTAATTCGCGTCTCGGGCACTTATGTCGCTCCTTGCAGCAAAACGAAGAACTGTCGGCTTCTATTGGAGTTAATACCGCATATTTACGGGTAGTTACTTATTCAATATCGTCATTTTTTGGTGGCATTGCTGGTGCAAGTTTTGTGGCAATTTCGCAATCAGTTTATCCATCATCCTTCCAAGTGGCTGATAGTGTTAACTTTATGCTTAACTGCTTTTTAGGTGGTTTGGGTTATGTGTTTGGACCCATGTTAGGCACGTTAATGCTGTATTTTGGTTGGGATTTATTGTTTACAGCCGGGAAATACCAAATGCTTATTTTCTCCAGCTTACTCATTTTGTTGATGTTGGTATTACCAAATGGGGTATTAAGCCTTATAGAACGTAAAAAGAGGCGCACATGAATAAGCTATTAGAACTACGAGCTATTACCAAACGATTTGGTGGTTTAACGGCAGTTAACGAAGTTAGCTTTGACGTTGCGCAAGGTGAAATACTGTCTGTTATTGGGCCAAATGGCGCAGGTAAATCAACACTATTCCAATTGATATCTTCTTTTTTAAGTACCAGCAGTGGTGAAGTGCTGCTAAATGGCGAGCGTATCAATAACCTTTCTCCCCATATTGTGGCGCGTAAAGGGGTAGTTAGAACATTTCAGGAAACAACAGTGTTTCGTTCAATGACAGTAAAAGAAAACATTGTAGCGGCACACCACTTAAGGTCTAAGGCATCACTATTTGGTTTTTTCTTGGGTACTGCAGCGGCACGTGAAGACGAAAAAAGTTTTGGTAAGTCTGCCGATAGCATTATTGAGTTTTTGGACATGGGCAGTATTAGAGATGAACTGGCCTCCAATTTACCTCAAGGACATTTGCGAGCATTAGGTATGGCAATAGGCTTGGCGACTGATCCTCTAGTGCTTTTGCTTGATGAGCCTTTCGCTGGGATGAATCATGATGAAACCATGAAAATGGTTAATTTAGTTAAACGCTTAAGAGACGAGCGCAATGTGACTGTTCTGTTGGTTGAACATGATATGCCAGCCGTTATGAAAATTTCAGACCGCGTTGTAGTTATTAACTTTGGGCAAAAAATTGCTGAGGGTTCACCTTCAGAAATTCAAAATAATCCAAAAGTTATTGAAGCTTATTTAGGCTCTGAAGACGCCGCAATTGGGATGTAACTAATGGAAGAAATACTTCGCTTTGAAAATGTAGAGCTTTATTACGATCATGTTTACGCTCTAAAAGGTGTGTCGATAAGTCTTAATAAGGGGGAAACAGTTGCTTTGATTGGGGCAAATGGCGCCGGTAAGTCTTCTATATTGCGGGCTATAACGGGCTTATCGAGTATCCATTCGGGCGCCATTTACTATCAAGGGCAGCGCTTAGATGGCACATCCGCTGCAAGTATTGTTAAAGATGGTATCGCGATGGTACCTGAAGGTCGGCGGATTTTTCCTCTAATGTCTATTAAAGATAACTTACTTATGGGGGCGTTTACTCGTAGCGATAAAACCGACATAGCGAATACTTTAGACAGCGTATTAGAGCGCTTTCCTCGATTAAGGGAACGCTATCACCAGCAAGCAAGCACACTTTCAGGCGGCGAGCAGCAAATGATGGTGATTGGCAGGGCACTTATGGCCAAACCACAAGTTTTGTTGTTAGATGAGCCAAGCTTGGGGATTGCCCCTAAATTAGTGCAAGACATCGCTCGCTCAATTGTTGCCATTTCACGAGACCAAGATGTTAGCGTGCTTTTGGTAGAACAAAATAGCCGAATGGCCATGTCTATCTCTAAACGAACCTACGCCTTATCTACGGGAAAGGTTGTACTAGAAGGTGAGTCTGCCAGTTTAATAAATGATGAACGAATAAAAGCAGCTTATTTAGGTGGAGAAGTATGAATATTTTGCTGGTGAACCCTAATACTTCTGCTGAAATGACTGACAAAATTGCCCAGTCTGCTAATGCAATATCTAGTGAGGGCACAAAAGTAATTGCTAGGCATTCTTTGCAGGGGCCTGCTTCAATTGAAGGGTATTATGATGGCGCACTAAGTGTGCCTGGCATGTTAGCTGCAATCAAAAGTAGCCCGCCATACGATGCTATTATCATCGCTTGCTTTGATGATACAGGCCTTAACGCGGTACGTTGTTTAACAGACAAACCCGTTATAGGTATTGGGGAAGCTGCTTACCATATGGCCTCGTTAATATCGAATAAGTTCTCTGTGGTGACAACTTTAGCCCGCTCGGTTCCTTTGCTAGAACAAAATGTATCTTTATATGGTTTAAGCAAAAAATGTATAAATGTGCGTGCTTCAGAGGTTGAAGTGTTAGCTTTAGAGAAGCACAACCCACAGGCGGTGGCCAAGATCTCTTTAGAAATAGAACAAGCAATTGCTATAGATAATGCTGAAGCTATCGTTTTGGGCTGTGCGGGCATGACTGACTTGGCGACTAAACTGCAGAAAAAATATAATTTGCCTGTATTAGACGGGGTTAGCTGTGCTGTATCTTTAGCAGAGAGCCTAATTAAACTAGGACTAAAAACCTCTAAGCTCGGTGGGTATGCGCAAGCCGTTGAAAAGTGAAATTAGCGCCATAATTAAACCCACTTACATCACGCATTATTGTTTGGAGTTTAGCTGAGTAAACAACTAGCGCAGAAACCTAGCAGAGTGAGTTGCTAGCGATCTGCGCTAATGATCTAAATCTTCCGGCCATGGTGGCTTAATTAGCGATTTTCTGTTTTATCTTTTCCAGTAAAATCCCTTTTAGCTGTTGAGTCTTGGGTTTGTTGTTGAGTGTCCAAGGTATTGGCCTAACTTGCTCCATAGTTTTGAAACCAAGGCGGGCAGTAAGCAAACCAGCACCGATGCCTTGCGCTGCTTTGGCAGATAATTTGGCAGTCAGTTCTGCGCCTAATAAGTCACTGCCTACATCGGCTACAACTTCGCTCGCAGCTGCGTAAATCATGTTAGAAAATACTTGTTTGATAAGCTTTATTCGACTTAAGTAACCCAGTTCTACGCCATAAATTTTGGCAACGGCTTCAATCATTTTGATATTGCGCCAAAAGATAATTAGCATATCGACTAGTGCTAAGGGGCTTATTGCAACCAATACTGCCGCTTCGCTAGACCATTTGCTAATCACTTGTTTGGCGCGATTATCTAAGGGGCTTAATACCGTTTCGCTGTATAAGCTTACGATCTCTTTGTTGGTATGACCGTCACTTAGCCAATTCTTCCAGCTCAAGTATTCTTGGCTGTCGGTTAAGCCTTGTAGCTTGGCCAGCTTTTCACAGTAGGCTTTAGCTTTTGAACCATCACTGCTCTCTTGGTCAAGTAAGGCAGCGCCTAGTTGGTGTTCTTTTTGATAGTGTTTAAGGCGGCGTAGTTTGGCTAATTCTCTAAAGCTTATTGCTCCTAAACCCATCACAATGTTGGCTAATACTGCGCTATATATTGCCCCGCGAGTTGGCGAGCTTTGCCAAAGTTCACTAAGGCTTAGCGCCATTTCTCCAAAGGCGATAACTAAGGCGGCGCTAAAGCCGTATTTTAACCAAGGGCTGGCTTTTTTCGGATGCAGTTCAATGTCTAGAGGTTCTAATTGCTCCAGAGTGTCGTCTTCTTGCCAATTTAGCTCTTCATCGAGCACTTGTTTACTGGCCAATGGGGCAGGCTTGCCTTGTGTCTCTTCAGCTTGTTCATTTGGGATTTCATCGGTATGCAGCACTTGGCGCTGCTTTATAGGGGTATTCATTTAAATTTATCTCCTAGCAAAAACTCAATCGCTTGGTCGATACGGTGATGAGGTAGAGCCTGATAAGGGCTAGTGATTGGCGCTTGAAAAGGACTAAACTCGAAGCCTTGTTGCTGCCAAAAATCTTGCTGGGGTAACTGGCTAGGCACTTCACCAGGAAACAAGGTGGTTTGTTGCTGGCTCTCTACGTCACTTTGCAATATACCTTTAATGGCAGAAATGCTTTCTCCATTCAGCTGGGCTTTACCGCTTTGTGTGGCTTTAATAGAGGCTAAGGCCATAGTGTCGGTGGTAATGCCTTCAAATTTCACATGGCGTTTGCCTTCAGCGACGACTTCACTTAGAAGTTGCACCAAGTTGTTGTGTTGATCGATGCTTACATGGTCGGCTTTAGTGGCGGAAAACAGAAGTTTGTCGATTTTGGGAGCAAACAAGCGGCGCAGTAAACTGGTTTTTCCATAGTTAAAGCTGTGCAAGATTTGGTTTACTGCTAACTGCATATCGCAAAAACTATCGTGGCCGCTATTGAGAGGGCTTAAGCAATCCACCAGCACGATCTGTCGGTCAAACTTGATAAAGTGCTGCTGGTAAAACTGCTTTACTACATGCTCTTTGTAGTATTCAAAACGTTGTTCTAACAAGCCTAGATATGATTGTTTATGTTGTTTTTTATCTTTGCTAGGACTATTTGCCAGCGCTGCTGGTAGCGGGAAAAATGCCAGCACTGGCGCACCCGCCAACTCACCGGGTAGTACAAATCGACCCGGCTGAATGTGGTGCATGCCTAGGTGTTGTTTGCATTGGTGCAAGTAGTCGGTGTAAGTATTGGCAATGTCGGCCATGCGATTTTCGTCGGCAGTGCTATGAATATCTAAGTCCTGCACCATAGTTTGCCAAGTACTGGCGAGTTCGGTTTTGCGCGAGTCCTGCAAACTGCTTTCTATATGTTCGCACCATTGAGCATAACTTTGCTCAAGTAAGGGCAGATCAAGTAGCCACTCGCCAGGGTAGTCAACAATATCTAGGTTGAGTGTGGCGGTGTTGTTGAGCTTTCTCCACAGCATTGATTGTGGGGTATATCGCAACTTGAGGCGTATTTCACTCACCCCGTGAGTGGGCGAAGGCCAGCGTGGCGGCTGGCTTTGTAGTGCATCCATTCCACCTTGGTAATCAAAACTGGCTACATGCAAGTGCGGCTGCTGGGTGCGTTTAGCCCCTAAAAAACGGTGTTCACGGGCTAACTTCCATAAGGGCAGTTGGTGGTTCTCTGCACCCAATAGCAACTGATTGACTAGGGAGGTGATAAAGGCGGTTTTGCCTGCGCCACTTAAGCCCGTTACCGCTAAACGCATGTGTTTATCCATAGTTAGCTTAGCTAGGTCATCGGCTTTCGTTTTAACGCTAGATAGTCGAGAAAAATTCATGAATACAGCTGCAACCTTTTATGGGTGATTACTAGGGTCTATTGACCGTTCGTGGCAAAATTGAGTTCGAGACAGCATCATTTTCAGCGCACTTCTAATCTGTTACTGGCTTCTTATTTACGCTAACCGTACGTCAAGCCTTTGCCTTGGATAAACGACTCTGCTTACTGCCGAAAATAACAGCTCGAATGATCAACAAGCTCTAATTAATATCAGGGCTTATCACCCAAGATTCAAGTTAGGGGGCTAAGCTCAGCTGGTTTTCGCCTAGGCCCTAATGTACCAAAGTTTGGCTGGTGGCAAGATTAAACTTTGTTCATCTAAGGGCTGGCTAGCTGCAAGTGTTGTTTCCTTGCAAGCTTTTCACTACATCCCATTGAGGTAATTTGATAGTAACGATAAATAAAGAAGGGAATAATAATTTTAATTGGAAAAAATAAATGTAATTAAAAATTTCAATATTTATAGATGTTTTAAATATTGTATGGTGAGCTCGCTTTTATTAGCAGTAAAAGCTTTGCTTTAATTGTTTGATTACTTTCTTCTTAGGTAATATTAAATAATTTCTCGCTGTAATAGGCACTTGCTTCACACTTTAGAATATCTCCTTTGCTCTTCGTTGACACACACCGATATGTCAGTAAATTACCTGAAGTTGATGTTTTGTTGATGTTATCGGCGTCGATAAGGCAGTAAACGAAAGAGTTATAAACTCTCAATTAGCCACAAGGACCAGTGATGCAGCGTTAAAATAGTGGAGATCTCCACAATGCAGATATTATGACTTAGCTTGCAAGCAAGATTACAGAGCGGTTTTGTACCTCTCACTTAAAGTAAAAGAAAAATAGCACTAAGAAATAATGTATTGAATGCTTCTGCTGTTTTAAACGTTGTCGTAACAATATAATTTAATTCTATAAATTGGTCTTTGTGTTCATTAAATATAGTAATCATGGGAAAGGATTTACTAATAATGAAATACAAAACTAAAGCGAATGCAATAAATACGTGTCTATTGGGTACTTCATTGGCTGTGTTTTCACAGCTGGCCAGTGCCGATGTTATTTTACATGCCTTTGATTGGCGATATTCAGAGGTAGCCGAAAAGGCAGCTGAAATCGCAGATATTGGTTACAAGAATGTCTTAGTCGCGCCGCCACTGAAGTCGGATAGTAGCAACACCCAATGGTGGGCACGCTATCAGCCACAAGATTATCGAGTCATCGATAACAACCGCGGTAATAAAGAAGATTTCCAAAACATGATTAATGCCTTGAAAGCGCACGGAGTAAATACCTATGCTGATATCGTAATTAATCAGATGGCCAATGAGCGTGGAAACTCTACCTACTTCCCAGGCAGCGATACCCTCAATAACTATGCAAGTAACAGTGATTACTGGAATAGACAAAAACTGTTTGGTGATTTAAATAATAACCTGTTTTCTCCTGGTGATTTCCACGCCGGCTTCTGTATCACCAACTGGACAGATGTTTGGGAATCAATGAACGGCCGTATTTGTGGTGGTAATGGCGACCCAGGTTTACCAGATTTAGATCCTAATGACTGGGTTCGTGCACAGCAAAAAAGCTATGTTCAAGCCATTAAGAACATGGGTGTTACTGGCTTTCGAATTGATGCTGCCAAACACATGACTACTTGGCATATCAACCAAGTGTTCGACGCTAACATCAAGCAAGATATGTATTTATTTGGTGAGATTATCACTGGTGCTGGTGCAGGTAATGCTGATTACGATACCTTCTTAGAACCTTACCTACGTGAAACCTCGCATAGCGCTTATGATTTCCCACTATTAAAAACATTACGTGATGCTTTTGATGTTAACGGTAGCTTAGAAGCCTTAGCTAACCCTAAGTCTTGGGGCGGAGCGATTGATGGTATTCGAGCTCTTACCTTTACCATTACCCACGACATCCCAAGTAATGACGGCTTCCGCTACCAGATTATGAGTGAAGCTAATGAACACCTTGCTTACGCTTATATTATGGGTCGCCAAGAAGGTGTGCCAATGGTATTTAGTGATGCGACCGGTGTTGATAATGGCCGTTGGGTAAATGATTACAAACAAGACAACCTTAAAGCCATGGTTAAATTCCACAATGGCGTTCAAGGTGCCGACGAAGAAGTACTGTATAGCGATCAATGTGCCATTGTTTTGCGCCGTGGCGATGCTGGCGTAATGGGTATTAACAAATGTGGCTATGCGAAAGACATTAGTATTAACGCGAGTAATTTAAACAGCGCTAAAAACTATGTTGATGTATTCAGTGGTTCAAGCTTTAAGGTTAACAGTTCTTACCACACTGTGAATGTTCCAGCTGGCTCAGCAAGAATGTGGCTGGCAGAAACCGGTGGCGTAATTGATCCAACAGATGAAGTAGACGTTAGCTTCACTTGTAACAATGGCAATACCAATATGGGCGATAGCGTTTATGCGGTTGGTAATAATGCTGCATTGGGTAACTGGCAAGCTGCTAGCGCGGTGTTGTTAAGCCCAACAAGCTACCCAACTTGGACTGGTACCATCAAGCTTCCTAAAGCGACGGATATCGAATGGAAATGTATTATTCGTAACGAAACTGACCCTAGCAATGTTATTCAGTGGCAATCGGGTGCTAACAACGCGGTGAACACCGGTAATGGTGCTTCAACTGCAGGTAGCTTTTAAACCAAGGCTTGCTTTGTAGTACTACTGTACCGCTAGTCAAAGCTATGGCTAGGCAGTAGCTAAAAAACAAATCCGAGTGTAAATCATTACACTCGGATTTTTTGTTACTCAGCATTGCTAATTTGTCGCTGGTGCTTAATCACGAGTTGCTGGCTTTAGCTGACTTAGCGTTAAGTAACAATAGCGGAATGGCCAGCGCAGACAAGCCGCCCATGATTAGAAAAATCCCCGAACCCATTGGCTCATATAAGGCGCTACTGAGGAAGGTGAGTAGGGCGGTTCCCATATTTAGCGCGATTGCCGAGTACAATGCCTGCAGCGGGATAGCTTGAGAGCTTGGTGCTTCTGATGCGATGTATTTAATCGCAGCGAGTTGGGTAAGTGCAAAAGTTAAGGCGTGCAAGCCTTGCGATAGCATCATCAGTGGCAATGCTTCGGTGCTACCAAAAATACCCCAGCGGATAACTCCGCCCACTGCCGCAAGCAAAAACATTTTGTTGGCATTCCAGCTTTTAAACCATTTACTGCCAAAGATAAGAATGCTCATTTCTAATGCCACACCGATAGACCATAGGTAACCGATGGTTGATTCTGCATAGCCAATGCTTTTCCAATAAAGCGTGCTGTAGGCATAGTATGCAGCGTGTGAGCCTTGAATTAACGCGGTTACTGCCACAAATTTTAGTGCGTGTGTTTGTTTAAGTACCGGCCATAGCTTGCTGCTTACTGGTTCACCGTCATTTTCATCATCGACTAACGGGCTGTCGGGCGTTAGCAAGCTTAAGCCCCACATCACAACCAAAGAAGCAAGCGTTGCATATAAGATTAATGAGTGAGAAAAGTAAGTGAGGCCAAGCCCTAAAAGGGTAGAAGAGACAATAAATGCAATAGAGCCAAATACCCGAACGCGGCCGTAGTCTAGTTGCAGCTGGCTTACCCACTTAGTAGCAACAGCATCACCGAGGGGAATTAAGGTGGCAATAAAAAAGTTAGCGGCAAGCGTGAGCACTGTTAGCCAAAAGTAGCCGTTTAACCAGCACAAGCTAGCGACGACTAAAATGCTGGCAAAGCTTACCCAGCGAACGCCTGGCAAAAGGTGTTTAGCGGATTTAATTCGCGGCATAAGCAGCACATTGCCGAGAAAACGTGCCAGCATGCTAAAGCCGAGCAACATACCAATTTGGCTAGGATCTAAGCCTTCACTTTCGAGCCACAGCGCCCAAAACGGCAAAAAGATCCCCCAGGCAAAGAACAATCCTGAAAAATATAAACTTATCCAACTGGCTGCTTTAGGTTTAAACACACTACCGAACCTTGTACTGCAATATGGCGGCATTATAGCCTTTATCTCCAAATAACAAAGCGAATACTAAAGTGAAATTTGTCTTAGGGTGGATTTGCAGAGTGATAATTATTTGATGCTTTTGTGTGGTCTGCTCAGTGTGGGCTGGGCGTGCCTTGCAAGCTAGTTAGTAACGCTATCTAGCCAATAAATGTAAAACAATCATGCTAAAAATACTTTATTTATCAATTAATAAAACTGAAACCTGCGGTCCCTATGGTGTAGTCGATTTTTACACTACCTTAACTTAGAGATTGAAATGGATAATCATTTTCCGCTGAATAAACTGCTGCTTGCATCAGCCATTACCGTGAGCTTGACTGCATGTTGGGACAACTCCAGCAACAATTCTTACAATGAATTGGAGATGGAGCTTCGTTTGATGGAAACCACCGATTTGCACTCAAACATGAAGCCTTATAATTACTTCGCTTCTCCAAAAGACAATGCCTTGAGCCCTCAAGATTATGGCTTAGCTCGTACAGCGGTATTGATTAAGGAAGCGCGAGCGGAAGCGCTAAACAGCATGTTGTTTGACAACGGTGACTTGATTCAAGGTAGCCCGATGGGTGATTACGTTGCTAATTTAGGAGTCGCTTATCTCGAGCGAAACGTTCACCCGGTTTATAAGGCCATGAATTACCTAGGCTACGATGTGGGTAACATTGGTAATCATGAATTTAACTATGGGCTAGATTACCTAGCCGCAGCAACTTCAGGTGCTAATTTTCCTTACATTAACGCTAACGTTTATCAGTTTGAAGGCAAACAACCAACCAATAATGTTGCTGTAGATGAAGAGACTTGTGCGGTAGATATCGATAAACACTTTGCGGGTAACTACGCTGCATTTTTCGAGCAATTTGAACCTTACTTCACGCCTTATGAAATTCTTGAGCGTGATTTTACTGCTACAGATGGCGGCACTTACACGGTTAAAGTTGGGGTTATTGGTTTCACTCCGCCTAATATTTTGAATTGGGATAAGCGCTACCTTGAATGTAAGGTGATGCTTGCTGATATTAAGATGACAGCCGAGCACTATGTGCCAAAAATGAAAGCTGAAGGCGCTGATATCATTGTTGCTATTCCGCATTCTGGTTTGTCTGGCGGCGATCGAGATGAAGACTTTATGGACAACGCTTCTTGGCAGTTAGCGCAAGTTGACGGTATTGATGCCTTGATGTTTGGCCATGACCACAACAACTTCCCAACAACAAGCAATACCTACGACGGTATGGAAGGTGTTGATGCGCCTAATGGCAAGATTTTCGGTAAACCCGCCGTAATGCCAGGCTTTTGGGGGAATCACCTTGGGGTGATTGATTTAACCTTAAGAAGCTCTGACAGAGGTGAAACTTGGGCCGTTAAATCGAGCAGCGCGAGTTTACGTTCATTAAAAGATGACCCTTATCTGCAAGATGAAATGGTCAACTATTTAGTGAGTTCAGACCATGAAGGAACCATGGACTTCATGGCTGAAGAAATAGGCAATATTGATGAGCCAATTAACAGCTACTTTTCGGCCGTTGAGTCAGATATTTCTGTGCAAATCGTGAACGAAGCGCAATATTCTCAAGGCTTGTCTTGGCAAGATGATGGCGTGTTAGATTCAAGTATTACTATGTTGTCGGTATCTGCTCCCTTTAAAGGTGGTCGCGGAGGTCGCGAAGACTATACCAACATCGACGGTGATGCGTTAACTCGCGCGAGTGTGGCAGATCTTTACGTATTTGATAACAATACCCCTGCTGTACTTGAGTTGACAGTGGCTGATCTTATCGAGTGGATGGAAGTGATTGTTGCTCAGCAATACCAAACCGTTGCTGAAGAGGGTGATCGCTTATTGCACCAACAGTTCCGTAGCTACAATTTTGATGTGTTCTTTGGCGGCTTTGACGCCGATGGCGATAGTCTTCTCACTTATAGCATTGATGTTAGCCAAGCTCCTCGCTACCAAGTTAACGAAATAGGCGAGTTAGTCTACGATGCAAATGGTAACTTAATTCAAACTGACAGCCGCAGAATTAGTAACATTATGTATGCTGGTGAAGCGTTAGAAAATGACTTAACTAAAAAGCTTTATGTTGTAACAAATAACTACCGCGCATCGCAAAGTTGGATGCCTGGTGTGGCAAACGCGCGCATTGCTCATGAAGATGAAGTGGATTCTAATCGTGACCTAGTGAACAACTACTTGAACGCAAAATCTGATGATCTTGCCGACCCTAATGACATATTAGAGTTTCCCAATGCGCATAACTTTACGCTGATAGGTCCAAGTGGAGTTACCGTTGAGTTTCTGTCTTCGCACCTAGAGGCGGCAGAGAGTTTTGCAAATACCTATTTGCCTCGGGTTACGCCGACTGAAGAGTTTGACAATGTGGCAGACAATGAAGGCTTTAGGGTATTTACCTACACCTTCGATTAAGTTGATGTAAGCACTCAAAAGCTTGCTTGCAGTAATGACACAAGGCGCACAACGGTGCGTCTTTTTTTGTCGGTCGGTTAACCAAGCCTAGTCTAATATTAGTGGAGAACTTATTGGTTAATCTTGATAAGTCCGCTAATCATAAGGAGTGAGGTATTCGTCAAATTGCGCTTGTTTTCTGTTTTCTATTTTGTTCTTCGGTCTTTGCCGAAGGCCCTTATAAGTACGCCGCTATTGAGCATCTATTTGAGCAAAAAGTTGGGATTGTTGTATTAACTTCGGTCTACAAAAAATTGGGTTTAAGCATAGAGGTGAACCTTTTACCGGCTAAACGAGCCCAGTTAGAAGCATCAAATGGCATGCTCGATGGTGAAGTGATGCGAATATGGAGTTATGGAGAGCAGAACCCGCAATTGGTTCGTGTGCCAACTCCTTATTATTCACTGAACACCACCGCGTTTTACTTAAGCGAACGAGCGCTAGCAATATCTACCTTGTCTGACTTAGAGCGATATAAACTGGTAGTAGTGAGAGGGGTTAAACATACTGCCGATGTTACTGCTAATCACAAGTATGTTGAGCAATTAAGTAGTACTGACAAACTCCTAAGCTTTGTTCACCGAGGGCGAGCAGATGTGGCACTCACTAATAAAGTTGATGGTTTAGTCGCTTCGAAGCGATTAAAACTTAACGAACATATCGCTTATTCGGCGCCGTTGGCGGTGTTTCCGCTCTATCATTATATTCATGAACGAGAGCGTCACTTAGTCGCGAAAGTGGATGAGGTGATTCAAGCGATGCTTAGGTCTGGCGAGTTAGCCCAAGTTATCGAACAAGCTGAACAACAGGTGCTGAATTCTGGCTACTAACCAAAAGGTGCTTTCTAATTTTACTGCTCAACATTTCCTAATCTCTTATTTTGCAATTATCGGGTCGAGCCTATGATTCAATTAGGTTAAAGTTGCGATTAAAGGCTAGTGAGGAAACGTTATGGAGCAAAGTCCATTGCAATCGCATCGAGAGTATCAGCAAATAAGCCAAGCAATGGCCTATTTAGTTGAACACCAACAGCAGCAACCAGAACTTAAAGATTTGGCCGAAGACATAGGGTTGAGCGAGTCTCACTTGCAGCGTTTATTTAGCCAATGGGCTGGGGTATCGCCAAAGCGCTTTTTGCAGTATCTCACCTTGCAAAAAGCGCGCGAGCAGTTGTTTGAATCACGCTCGGTATTAGAGCTTGCTTACGATGTTGGCTTATCAAGCGGTGCCCGTTTATACGACTTATTTGTAAACATTGAAGCGGTAACACCTGGTGAGGCTAAGGCTCAAGGTGAAGGTTTAACTATTCATTATGGTTGGGGAATCACGCCCTTTGGTTGTGCATTTATTGCGACTACGCATAGAGGGATTTGCCAGTTAAGTTTCTGTGAAGCAGAGCAGCAAATACCATTGGAAGAGCTCATCAAGGCGTGGCCTAAAGCCAAGTGTATTCATGATGATGATGCGATAAGGCCCTTGTTAACTCAGATATTTAGCCAAAAAGCGCCTCCCAAACAAGCTTTATCGTTATGGCTAAAAGGAACAAACTTTCAGTTGCAAGTGTGGCAAGCTTTGTTAAAAGTGCCTAGCGGCAATTTGTGTTCTTACCAGTTTTTGGCACAGCAAGTGAGCTCGGCCAATGCGACTCGCGCAGTTGCCAGCGCCGTCGCAAAAAATCCCATCGCATTTATCATCCCTTGTCACCGTGTTATTCGCAGTAGTGGTGCTTTGGGTGGTTATCGCTGGGGGCTAGATAGAAAACAATTAATGATGGGCCGCGAAGCGTTATTGGCTGAGCAAAGTAATCAATATGGGGAGAATGCATGAGGCCAGAGATGAATTTGCAGCCTTTTGCAGAACAATATGTAGCGCAGGTTTTGGCGCTACAAGTTGCTCCAGAGCAGCAAAATTACGTAAAAAATATCGCAGATATTTTACAACAACTGAGTGAGCAACAATCAGCACATGTGATGATGGTTGAAAAACAATTAGTCGGTTTTTTTGTGATTGATCAGCATTATCCATATCACCAAACTTTGCCACTGAACAAGGCTGTATTGTTGAGGTCATTTTTCATCGACCATCGTCACCAAGGAAGAGGTTATGGGTATCAAGCGGGTTTGCTGCTTAAGGATTATGTCTCTCGGTTACATTCAGGTTTTGAATTTTTATGCTTAACGGTCAATTGCCGCAATCACGCTGCGCAGGCTTTATATAAAAAGTGTGGATTTAAAGACAGTGAAGTATTGTATCGGGGAGGGCCAGCGGGGCCACAGCATATTTATACAATGAAGCTAAAGTAGGGCAGTAAAGAAATAGGAAGCATAACCTAATCCCAAGGTTATGCTTCTAGAAGTTGTTTATACAACCTCAACGTTGGCCGCTTGTGGGCCTTTTTGACCGTCTTCAACGTCAAATGCTACTTTCTGGCCTTCTTCAAGTGATTTAAAGCCATCTCCTAAAATTGCACGGAAGTGTACAAACACATCTGCGCCAGATTGTTGAGAAATGAAACCAAAACCTTTCTTTTCGTTAAACCACTTAACGGTACCAGTGCTCTTAGACATTATGTCTCCTGAAACAATTGAAATAATACTCTATATTTTTAAGTTTGCTTGCTCTGCAGGGCTTAGTAATTTTGTTCAAATTATGCGCTGTCTTATCAAGCGACAACATCATAACAACAACTAAAGGCCTAGGCATAGTGACAAAACGTGGCAAAAGCACTTTTGCTTGATAACGTTTTCAATGCGTGATGTATCTCACGAAAGTAGTAGTTTAATTCGCTGTTAAATTGAGTAAAAACTGGTGGTTAACACTAGGGGCCGTTCACCCTTGGTGGTTGAATTTTGTTCGAGGTGAAGTCGTTTAATGCATGGCAAGGAATGTACAGCCTAGCTACCTATTAAAGCCGCGAGCTTGTATTAAATACCCAACAAACTGCTGGATAAATCAGCTTAGAAGATCAAGCGACTCGAGTTAGCAGTTTCTACCTGCGAGGGTTTGCTGGGTAAATTGACTAAAACGCTGCGCAAGTTGTTTGCCATTGCTTGCTTCACCGCTCATCGCTAATAACTGAGCTGCTACTTCAGCGGTGGCCCATTGACCCTTTATTGGCCGAGAACGCAGCCCATAGCTGGAAGCTTGTTCAGGGTTAATTGAAATCACAGGAAACTTGTCTAACCAAGGACTTTGGTGAAACATTTTTCTGGCCTCGCGCCAGCTGCCATCGAGCATAATGAATAGCGGCTTTTGGCCTGCTTTAAGCTCTACCTTGTAATGAACTCTCTCTGGTTGGCTAAACGCGGCAGGGAATACCACATAGGGTTGCCATTGTTGTTGCTGGCAAAGTGCTAATAAATCTTCACAAGGTTCGGTTCGTTGCCAGATGAATGCGTAGGTGTCTGGGATTAGGTCCGCAATAAATCGGCCAGTATTACTGGGGCGCAAAACCTCCATGTTGTGCATGAGTAGCACAAAACCACAATCACTATCTTGTAAAATAGCTTGCTCACAAAAGCAGTGCTGCTGAGGCATTTGACAGGTTTGGCAACGCACTCGGCGTGCCCCTCGGCCTTTAAATTGGGTAGTGGCAGCAGCTTTGCGCTGAGCGTAGAGTTCTAGAAAGCGATTCACAAGCGATAGGGCGTAAGTAAAAGGAAGCAAGTATACGCTAAGCCTTAGCTCAACACGAACAAGCTAGTGGTAGTTGCCTGTTGTTTGCATTGGTAAATAAGCGGTACCTCCAAATGTTCCTGTTAAATGAATAGCTTTGATAGCGCTTTCATTCACATCTTTAATATTCATCTTGTATGATTATCAACGTTTAATCATGGGCTTATTGGCTTTGTTGAGCTTTTTGTTAAGGTTGCTTTGTTTAGTTTTGTTGTACAAGGAAGTAACTATGATTAAATCTCCCAGTTTGTTTTGGTGGGGAATTTTTACCGGGGTAATAGGCATGTTGTTTTATGCCAATTTTAGGGAGCCTCAAATACTGTTTGATGCGCTTCCGGCCTATCAGTGGATAAAGTTTTCTGCAAATCCCATTATGCTCCCTCGCTATGCCTCAGAGTGGTTCCCTAGTTTTCTGCACGTAGTGGGCATGAGCTTGTTCACCGCAGGTTTATTAGGAACTGAAGGAAAACGTTGGTTAGCAATACCTATATGTTGGTTAGCTGTTGATCTCGCTTTTGAGTTTGGCCAAGCTACTGAAACATTGGGGGTTTTAAGCTATGGCAATTTTGAATGGATGGACGTAGCAGCGCTTATTATGGCGACTATTTTCTCTACCATTTGGCTTTTTCAGCATAATCAAAAAGCAATTGTTAAGTCGAAGAAAAGCCAATTTGCTATCCCTCTTGCGGTAGTTGTTGGCAGTGGAATGATGCTAGGTAGCTACCAATCACCAACAGTTGATCAAAAGGCTAGATACATTTGTACTTACCCAGATCAAAGCGAAGCTATTTGCGCCATTGAGCCAATATACTTGGACTGGGAAAGCTTTAGAGGCGAGAAGCAAGTTAGCTTTAGCGCTGAAAATAGCAATGCCTTAACACAAGCTTATATCGATGCTGGCTCAAGGGTTGAAGAGTTTACGGGCTTAGAGAATTCCGGAAAAATCTATCTCTATCAGCACTACATGTTTATTATTTCTGAGCTGCGTGGTGTCTACATTTTCGATAATACCAATCGTGAAGCGCCAGTATATTTAGGCTTTGTTCATGTGCATGGTGCTTCTGATGTGCTAATTCACCAAGGCATGCTGGTTGTTGCTGCTTTAACGGATTTAGTTCTGATTGATTTTAATAATTTGAACAGCATTACTACTCAAGAGCTCGCCTTAAATTACCCCAACTATGATCGCTTGTCTCCTCAAGCCACCATATTTGCAAAGTTTAGTGACAGTTCTGAAGAGTATGAATCTGTGTACTTGGATTACGAAATTGGTTTGGTGATTGGTTATAAAAATGCCAATGGTAAATCCTTCTACTTTTGGCCATTAGAGGAGCTGCTATGAAAACGCTTATTAAAAGACTTAGTGTACCGATTGCAATAGTACTAATGGCAGCTTGTGATTCAGATTCAAGCTCAAGTGGTGGCACCGTAGTATATAGCGGAACTGGGCAGGTTGGCTCTCTTGCAGCTTTAGTTGAATTTCAAGGCGATCTTCATGCGATAGATATGAACCAAAAAGTTTCGATACTTCGCTCCGAAGAGTTTTTATCTGCTGATTATGTTGATAGTTATTCTTGGATAGCTGAAACCTTACACGTGTATGACGATAGCCATGTGATGGTCGGCCATTCAAGTGGTGTAGACATTTATCGCTCCACTGGTGGCCTAGATAATCCCGTTGAGTTTATCGCACAGCTTCGTCATTTAGTTGCCTATGATCCAGTCATCGCTCACGACGGAGTGGCTTATTACACCACCAGAGATGGTAGTAACGAAATCACCTTTATGGATGGAATATTTGTTGAAAATATTAGCGATATCCTAGCTTATGTTCCGCCAACTCAAGAAGAAATTGATGAAGGTGCCTCTAGTGTAAGACCTAACAGTGCATCAATGGCAGAGTACCGAGAGTTAGCCGAGCCCATTGGCTTAGCACTTCGAGAGGGGACGCTCTATGTTTGTGATGCTGCCGAAGGACTGGTTCCTTTAGTACTCGAGGCAAACCCTGAAGAATCAGCTGAATTTAGCCACGTACTTACTAGGCAAGCACTTAATGATGTATTTTCTTGTAAGGACGTGATAGCCACTGAGCAGGGATTAATGCTGGTAGGTGAGTCTGGAGTTATTCAACTCGATGTTAGCGATACCGGCCTGAGCTTAGTGAGTCAAATACCTACGATATAAAACGAACAGGCAAACAAAGCGCATAACTTTGCTTGCCTAATGACATCGAATAGTGGTCAGAAGCAGAACGCTTCAGGGTTAATTTCTGCGGGGATGGGTGAATCGATATTTGGTTCACTTTTCTAAGCGACTGTTGTCGGATTGTTAGGTTGTTGATGTCGACTCAATCGGTAGAGGCGATAAGAAGTAGATTAACCCTTAGTTGCCGTATTAGATCTAGTATCAAGCCAACTGCGTTAGCGAAACAAGAACTGCCTGGGGTAACCAAAGTAGCGGCGAATTTTGTAATGCTGGAACAATAAGGCTGTGGCAAGGTGCAATAAAGAAACAGCACCAAGGATGAATGCCATGCGTAACCAAGGTTGGTCATAGGCGCTGCGAACAACGTAGATTTCTGCGATGGTATTAATCCATTCGGCAGTGAGTAGCAACATGGCACACTGGTTTAGTCGTAAGCAAATTGGGTGGCGAATCAAAACACTACACAGTCCCATAATACATAGCGCAACGTAAATTTGCTGGTGAGCATGGTAGAAGTGGGCAGCACTAAGCAGAAAACAAATACAACAAGGGGCGAGAAACCAACGAATTGAAGATTGCATACTGTGCTGCTTAGTGGTTAAAAATGATGCAGCGAGTGTGGCAAGCTCTATAAAGCAAGATACTGATTTAAATCAAAATAACCGTTTTATACTTAGTTCAATGGTTGAAACTAAGAGTTAGATCGCACTAGCTAGTACTCTAAATAGCGCAATCTAACTGGGGTATTTTCAGACTAACTTAATGTTTGATAGTCGAAGTAATCAAAGTCGGCTTCAATCTGCTTACCTGTTAGGTCACTAGTAAATAAACCGACAAATGAGCCTGTGAAGCGAAACACATCGTTGCTGCCTTCATCTGATAAGTGAGTGGCATTTAAAGGCTCACCAATGGTTTGCCAAACTTTTTCGTCTAAAGAATAGCTAAATTGATACCACTGAGTACGTTGCTCTAGGCGCATGTAAACCCGTTTACTGCGGCCAATAATGATTTCGTCGGTGTATTCTTGGTACTTATCATCAATGTCGCCCACAACTTGAATGATTTGTTCGCCAGCATCGTTAGCTGAGGTTTTTAAAAAGTAGTGTCCGCCACGTGAGTAGTAAGCTACCAAACCTGCCATTTGCCGTGGTGAGCGGGGATCAAACTCTACAGCGGTTTCGCTGATACAGTTAAATGCGGTAACTCGCTGCGCCAACATGCTTTGGTTGTAGCGTGAGTACAAGTAGTCACGGCCTGCTAGGCGCAGATAACCCGGTCGCTTGCTTAAAGATATCCATGATTCTTCAAATGGGTCTTTTAGTGATTGGTATTTTACCGCTAAGGTGTTGCCATCAAAGTCATCACGGCTTGCTTCAACCGGCCAAGGTTGAGCTGCTAGTTTTGGCGCTTGGATCTCTAGTCTTGGGGTTGTACCGCCTACAACATATGGCCAGTTATCACGCCACTCTACGTTTTGTAATGCGGTCTCTCGACCTAAGGTACAGCGACCTTGGGCATATTTTGATGTCTCTTTAGGATTTTCTGGGTCGCTAATTGGGCGGCCACATAGGTGCGATAAATACCATTCGCCATTTTGGGTTTCTACTAAAAAGCCATGACCCGCACGTTGTAACTCGGCGTCATCTTGGTGGCGAGACGTTAGAATTGGGTTTTCTGGATGCAGCTCATAGGGGCCCCAAACATTTTTGGCGCGACAAACAGTGACTGCATGGTCGTATGATGTACCGCCTTCTGCAGTGATAAGATAATACCAGCCATCTTTTTTAAGAATTTGTGGCCCTTCAGTACAGCCCAGCTTGGTACCGCTAAATACTATTTTTTCTTCGCCAACTAGTTGGCCTAACTCGGCATCAAACTCTTGTAGAACAATGCCACCAAAAAAGTCAGTTTTTTTGCGGCCATCCCACACCATGTTTACCATGTATTTTTTGCCATCGTCATCATGAAACAGTGATGGGTCGAAGCCATAATTACCTATAGATACTGGTTTACTCCATGGGCCGCGAATGTCTTCGGCGCTTACCACATAGCTGGGAGTAGACATCCAAGTACCGCCACGACAAGAATGCACGTTAGAGAAACAGCACCAAAACTTGCCATCGGCATAACTTAATGCTGGCGCGTATACACCTTCGGAGTTATCCATGCCTCGCATATCTAGGTGGTCAACGGTGTTAAGTACATGGCCGATAATTCGCCAGTTCACTAGATCTTTAGAGTGGTGGAGCATGATGCCCGGAAACCATTCGAAAGTAGAGGTAGCAATGTAGTAATCGTCTTCAACGCGGATAATCGATGGATCGGGACGAAAACCAGTAAGAATAGGGTTAGTAATAGTAGCCATAGTTACTCCTAAAGTTTGTACTGGTAATTTATTGCTTTAAATTGTGCTTATATGTAAGTTATAGGCTTTAAAGTATAAAAATATTGCTATTATGGCTGCGCATCCTCTCAGTTTTGAAAACATCCACCTTCCTCAGGGAAAATCCTACTATTTGCGCCGTTTTCACATTATTGATGAACCTAGTTTAGAGATTCCAACTCACTTTCACATGTTGTGCGAGGTTATGTTGTTTAAAAAGATCAAAGGGCAGGTAGGGATCGACGGGCAATCAATAGAGTTAAACGATAATTCACTGGTATTTGTTCCTTCATTGGCGATGCACGAAATGGAGATGCAAGGTGAGGAGCGACAGTTTAGTCTGCTGCAGTTTCAGCGATATTTATATAGCGAGTTAGCCTTATTGGATGTGGCCTCTCAATTAGAGAAGCCTTTAGTGTTGCAACTTAATGACCAGCAAGCAGGGTACTTACATAGCCAGTTTGCTTGGTTAGAGAACGTAGATAACAACAATGATGGACGGAATTTGGCGCATAGCTTATTGCGCACATTATTTTTGTTTTTGGCCGGCCAGCAATCTCGTTGCCAATTTAGTACCGAAAAAAATGCTACCGTATTAAAAGAAAACAAAGGCTTGGCAAAAATCATCCCCTTGCTTCACCATCTAGAGAACCACCAAACTCTTAACTTAAGCTTGCAACAAGCCGCTGATATTTGTGGTATGTCGAGATACCATTTTTCACGGGTATTTAAGTCTTTGTTTGCCCAAAACTATAAAGATTATTTACTTAAACGAAAAATTAATACCGCAGTTGCTATGCTCAGCGACAGTAAACAAAGCATTACCCAAATAGCTTATGCTTGTGAGTTTTCCGATAGCGCTTATTTTTGTGCCAAGTTTAAGCAAGTAATGGGCATGTCACCGGGTCAGTTTCGCCAATCTACTCAAACTGTGTTGTCTTTTGGTTAAGTAAGGTTGAATAGCTAATCCGCTATAATTTTGGTGTGCATCAATAAGCATTAAACTGTTGCAAGTTGCAGCCTCCAAGTCTTGTTAGTTAACCTTCATAATCCAGCTAGAAAATACTGTTATTTTAGTTGCTTAGAAAAACTTCTCTTAAATTGTGAGAAAATTCAGCTAGGCTGTAGTTAACAAATTTATACCAATCACACTAAGTAAGGGATCAGAAATATCGCAGGAAAAATGCTCGAGAACAAGGCAGAATTTTTCGATAAGTAGTTATTCTACAATCAAAAATTCTAACGCAGTTATCGAGTATTTTAACCAGATAGAATGAACAGTTACTTAGTACGATTGGTATTAACAGTAGATTAGGGTTGTTTAATGCGAATACTGGTTATTGGAGCATTGGGTACTATTGGCCGAAAGCTGGTGCCGGCTTTGGTTGGTGCTGGTCATCATGTGAGTGTTAGTTCGCGCGATCCTAATAAACCAGCGCCTTGGCCAGAGTTAAGTTGTCCGCGCTTTACCTTAGATTTGCTGGAGCCTAGTAGCCTGCCAGATGCACTGGAAGACGTTGATCTTGTGTATTACCTAATGCATGGCATGAGCGATGGTCAGGCCCATAGCGAACTAGAAGCGATTGCCGCGAAAAACCTTGCAGATGCAGCAGCTGCGGCCGAGGTCCAGCGTATTATTTATATGGGCAGCTTAGTGTCGGTTAAACCCAAGTCTGAGCACATGCTTGCACGTATAGCGACTGGTGAAGCTTTGGCCTCAAGTGGCGTTGCAGTTACCGAGCTGCGCGCTGGCATTATTATTACACCGGGTTCAGCAGCTTTTGAGGTGATGCGCGACTTGGTGGGGCATATGCCTTTAGCATTTGTACCTAAAGCCATTGAGACTAAAGCGCCGCCAATAGCCTTGGAAAACGTGCTCCATTACTTGGTTAAACTCGCCAATATGCCAGAAACGGCCGGGATGGTATTAGATGCTGCAGGCCCAGAATGGTTAAGCTATCGACAGCTTATGTTACGCATAGCTAAGCATTTAAATAAGTCGATAAAAATTATGGTGCTACCAGGTCTTCCAATTAAGCTTGCTTGCACCGTTTTAGGTTTAATTACCTCTGTGCCACAAAGTTTGGCTAAGGCTTTAATTGCTGGATTAGCTGAGCAGCTAGAGGCAAAACCAGACGTGTTACGTGGCTTAATTCCTCAAAAATTAATGCCGATTGATGATGCCATTGCGCAGGTATTTGAAGAGGAGCAAGTACATACTTACCCTAAGCGCTGGCAAGATGGCGTGCCGACCTTCAGAAACTTTTCCTCATTGCATGGCTTTTATGCCAAAGCGGCAAAAAAAACCGTCACGGTGAATGCCTCTGCAGCAAATATCTGGCGAGTAATAAATCTACTAGGGGGTAAGCATCGTTACTTTTATTTCGATGTGCTGTGGGCTATGCGCGAATGGATGGATTTTGCTGTTGGAGGAAAAGGCAGAGAACACGGGCGCAGTGATTATCGAACGCTACGGGTAGGAGAGCGAGTCGATTCTTGGACCATCTTGAGTGTTGAAGAAGATGAATGTTTAGTAATGCGCTTTGGTATGAAAGCGCCCGGGGGCGGCGGTATGCAAATTAGTATCGAGCCTTTGAGTGAAAATAAACACCAACTGGAAGTGGCTTTGTATTGGCATCCGGCCGGTTTTTGGGGCCTAGTATATTGGTACTTTTTTGCGCCTTGGCATAGCTGGTTACTCTGGGGGATGACTAAAAACATGGCCAAGTTGGCAGAGCAAAATCAGCAAGCTGAAGAACAAAAGTAGTCCACCATTAATCACGACAAATGGTGGACTTAAACCCTAGTAAGGTGCTGGGTAGCGTTTAAATACTTCACCAATGTCGGCCATTGCCTTCTCACTTAAAGGCATAGCAAATGCGGCAATGTCTTCTTCTAACTGCTGCATGCTGGTGGCACCAATAATGGTAGAGCTCACTCCGTCTACTTGGTCACACCAAGCTAAGGCCAATTGCGCAGGCGTATAGCCATAATGGGCTGCTAAGTCGGCATAGGCTGCAACCGCTTGGTGTGCAAGTTCAGTATCACGGAAAATTCCGTTGCGTTGCATAAAGGTCCAGCGGCTGCCTTCTGGGCGAGCACCGTTGGCATATTTACCACTAAGCATCCCCCCTGCTAGCGGAGACCAAGGCAAATAAGCAATATCCTCTTGCACACAATTTTCAATTAAATAGGGCCAATCTTTAGCGTGTAACAAGCTAAACTCGTTTTGAATTGACACCATTCGCGGCAAGTTATGTTGTTCACTCAGCTTTAGGTAGGTATTAATACCCCATGGGGTATCATCAGATAAACCGCAGTGACGAATTTTTCCGGCTTCTACACAGCGTTGCAAACCTTGCAGAATATCTAGCATCTGCGCTTGATGGTCGGCTGCATCTATCGCGGTTGGTTGAATATGGTTCGGCCAGTGTTTACCAAAGTGTGGAGTGGAGCGATTAGGCCAGTGCAGTTGGTACAAATCAATATAGTCGGTTTGTAAACGCTTTAATGAGGCATCTACTGCTGCTACCACTTCTTCACCATTAATAGGGCCGCCATTACGAACCCAAGGCAAGCCAGCACCGGCAATTTTAGTCGCAATAATTACATCGTTACGTTTCTGCTTGTTGGCCGCAAGCCAATTGCCAATAATGGCTTCGGTTTTGCCGTAGGTATCTGGAGAAGGTGGAACGGCGTACATTTCTGCTGTATCAATAAAATTAACCCCTTGGCTTAGGGCGTAATCAATCTGTTGATTAGCGTCTTGCTGATTATTTTGTAGGCCCCAGGTCATACTGCCTAAGCACACTCGCGAAACTGATAAGTTACTGCTGCCAAGTTTAGAAAAATTCATGTTAGGTCCATTAATCGGGTTAGCGCACAAGCAGTTAGCTTAGGTGATGGCTAATTGTGAAAGCAAGTACAAATAATTCTTGATGGTAGATAAGCTGATTCACATGGCTAGTATTCGCGATAAAGTTTGCTTAAGGGTAATATGCCAACGTTTCAAATGAGCTATCGGATATTACGTGAGCAACTACAAACCCTCATCATTACCTATTGATTCCCTGCAAACGCGTTTTGTTGAGCAACTTGCTCATGATCATTTGGTGGTAGAAGCTGCCACTGGCTCAGGCAAGTCCACCCGTTTGCCGGTGTGGGCGGCTAACTTGGGTAAGGTGTTGGTGGTGCAACCACGGCGAATAGCTTGTGAGGCGTTATCCACTTATGTCTCTGAGCAGCTGGCTTTAAGCGGCTCGCCACATAAGGTGGGTTATTCAATTCGCTTCCACTCAAGCGTTAATGAAAATACTGATATTGCTTTTGTCACTCCCGGGATCGCCCTGCGTTGGTTAGCTGAAAATAAACTTGCTGATTATGCAGTGCTGATTATTGATGAATTTCATGAGCGCCGTTGGGATTCTGATTTGTTGTTAGCTTTAGCTAAGTCTTTACCGCTTAAAGTGGTGGTCACTTCTGCTACCTTGCAAGGCAATAAGTTGAGTGAATATTTGGCTGCGAAGGTGCTCAAAACTACTGGGAGGGAGTTCCCAGTTAGTGTGAGTTATGAAGCGCGAGAATCTCATCATCTACCAGATAGCCGACGAGTTACCGAATCAGTTAAGCAGGCTGTTGAGAAGGCTTTGCTAAAGGATGAGGGCGATATATTGGTGTTCTTGCCGGGCAGAGCAGAGATTCAAGCCTGTCAAGCTAGCTTGAATGGGCTTGATGCTGAGGTGTTGCCACTGCACGCAAGTATTAGCGCGCAAGAGCGTAAAACCCTATTAGACAACAGCAGCGAACAACGGATAAGGCGAGTTATTCTTGCAACAAACGTTGCCGAAACCAGTTTAACCATTCCTAGAATTACCAGTGTGATTGATTCTGGCCTAGAGCGGCGCACCAAGCAACGCGCCGGCAGAACGGTATTGAGTTTAGAGCGGGTGTCGCGTGCCAGTGCCGAGCAGCGACGCGGCCGAGCAGGGCGAGTATGTGCAGGCCATTGTTACCGTTTATGGGGGGAGTTTGCGCCGCTAGAAAGTGTAACGCCACCACAATTGCAGCGTGAAGAGTTGTTAGAGCCGATGCTATTTGCGGCAAGCTGTCATCACGCTTTAGCAAAGCTTCAATTTCTTGAAGCATTGCCTGAAAAGTCATTAAGCATTGCGAGTGTTCGGCTCAATCGAATGCAGGCTTTGCGCACCGAAGACTGTTTAAGTGAACATGGCCAACGCTTATTAAACTTACCAATTGACAGTTATTTTTCGCATCTGGTCAACCTTGTCCCCAAGGGGCCGGAGCGCGAGGCTATGCTCGACTTGGCTGCGGCCTTAAGTATTAATCGTAGCCTTTATCAAAAGCCAAAATCGGAACATGCTTTAAAAGTATTGAGCCAGTGGCAACCTTTACATTGTGATATGAGCATTACACTAGATCTGCTACGCGGGAAAACTTGGCCAGATGAACTAACGGTAAACCAAGACGCTTTAAGTCAAGCGCAGGAGTTAGCCGAGCAACTACGTTCAGTAATGGCTTTAGATGATCTTGCTTATGCAAAAAACTATAGCCGCGAAAAACTGCTAGAAGCCTTGTTAGTCGGGGCTAAAGAACTGGTATATGTGAGGCGAGAAAAGCGCACCAATGCGATGGGAAATGGAATTGCAGAGTTGCAAGTTGGCAGAGAAAGCTTATTTGATGATGCTCAATTGGCTGCAGTGGTGTTTGACCTCTACAGTTTACCCGGGCGAGGAGTAAAGCAGCTAAACAACATTGGTTTGTGCTTAGCGCCGGTGAGTGTAGATTTGTTAGCAAAACACCGCTTTGGCGAGCTACAAAGCAAAACCAGTGTTGCTGCTGATGGCTCTCAGCTCATGCAACGAGTGTATGCAGGCAGGGTGATAGGTAGTGAAAAAGTGGCCTTAAGTGCTGAAGACTATCGCCAAGCGCTGGCTAAGCGGATCCTCGCCAATCAACAGTCTGGCTTTAGCCAACTAGGTTGTATTCAAGATATTGCAGCTTGGAACTTATGGGTAAGCCTTGGTGAGAAACACGGCGGTGGAGCAGGTGACCAAGTAGATTCTCTAGAGTGGTTGAGTTCTCAATTGGCTTTATTAGGCGTAGAAAATGCCGAGGACTTTAGTTTAATCGAAGCTACAGATTTTGTCTTTGAGGGGATCCCCCAATGGCAACGCGAAGACTTTGAGCAACGTTACCCGCGACAGTTAGTTTTGGCAGACTTAAAACTGGATGTTGAGTATAAAGCAGGCTCAAAACAAGTGATTGTTCACTATGCTTCTGGCGGTCGTAAGGCGGGGCCTAAACGTTGGGAGCTGCCTACATGGGCAGGCTGGCGAGTGTTTTATGTTAAAGCAAGTAAGCGAGTGGCACTTACTTAGTGTGATTGGTATTAGTTGAAGCTCGCAGCAAGCTGTTTGGCTTAACTGCGAGTCGCTAATAAAGGTGTTTTCTATTTAGAGGTCATTCGTTTTAGCGTGTCGTCTTTTAGAATGAAGTGGTGATATAAAGCTGCGAGTACATGCACTGCAAGCACCACATAGAGAAGCTGGCCGCCGTAATGGTGAATAGCCGAGCCAATCTCGTTAAGCGATTCATTTTTTTCTGCAAAACCCGCTATCGTGAACAAGCCAAAAAATTTCACATCATGACCGCCAGACAAGGACATAATCAAGCCAGAAATAGGCATTGCTAACATCAGCAAATATAAAGCAATGTGGCCAAGATGTGCCATCTTAAGCTTTATCCCTTCGCCGATAGGAGCGGGTACTTTGCTTACGCGATGCCAAACAATTCGTAGTGCTATCGCTGCTATGGCAATTAAGCCTAAACCTTTATGAAGGTCATATAGTTCAAACTTCTCTGGCCCTCTAGGCAAGGTATCCATATAAAGTGCAATGGCAATTAAGCTTAAAATAAGTAGTGCCATCAACCAGTGAATGAGTTTACTGAAAAGTCCAAAGCGCTGCGGGCTATTTGTTAAGTTCATATGTTAAATACCATTACTTTAATTGTGGCTTAAGTTAGCAAATTATCTGTTTATGTAAACTATTTTTACGCTTCTTTACGAAGCCTTTGAAACTTGCCAAGGTATTGTTGATAAAACTTTTTTCTAACAAAAACCTTCCTAGTCACTGGGTTGCCAAGTTTGGCTATGCTAGCATGGCTTTAATTGTAGATTATGGTCGGAGTACATGCGGTGAAACGATTCCTTGGCGTGGTGTTGCTAATGGTTATCGTGGTGCTGTCTTGCCTAGTGGCTGTAGACCGTTACATTTCTCGCCAAGTTTCCGGGCAGTGGTTTCGCGATATGCAACAACTGCCGCCTCAGCCTGTTGCTTTAGTTTTGGGCACAAGTAAGTATGTGGGTAAGCGACTAAATACTTATTATACCTTTCGAGTTGAAGCTGCTGCTAAGCTATACCATACCAATAAGGTTCAGGCGCTAATCTTAAGTGGCGACAATGCTACCCGCTATTATAATGAACCTATAACCATGTTAAACGACGTGCTACGTTTGAACGTGCCACGTGAGCATATTGCTTTGGATTATGCAGGGTTTCGTACTTTCGATTCTATTGTGAGAGCTAAAGAAGTGTTTGGCCAACAGGCTATAATTATTGTGTCGCAGCAATTTCATGTGGAACGGGCTTTATACATCGCTAATCAATATGGCATTGAAGCTTATGGTTATGTGGTAGACGATGCACCGCAAGCTTTTCACTGGCGGGTTAGATTACGAGAGGTATTAGCGAGGACTAAGGCCTTGATTGATTTACATGTATTGCAAGCTGAACCGCATTTTTTGGGTGATCCTGAACACGTCACAATTCGTGAAAACAACGAAGAATAAGCAAATGAAGATTACAAAAGTGTGGCTAGTGGTTTTGTCCTTTTTGTTGGGTGTAAGTACTTCGCTTAAAGCTGAATCCGATATTGTCCCATTTATTGTTGGTGGTAATGATGCACCAGCTAATTATCCGTGGATGGCTCAAGTTTTTCTTGGTTCATCACGCTGTGGTGGAGTGTTAATTGGCGAACGCTGGGTGTTAACAGCCGCTCATTGTACTTTTGACTCCAGCCGACTAAACCGAACGATTGCAGCTTCAGAAGTCAAAGTGTTGTTGGGCAATTATCAGTTTGCCAATAGTGCACATCCCGATGCCTTGCAAGTAAGCGAGGTTTATCAGCACCCAAGCTATGTTAATCCTTCCGATTCTGGTCCTGCTTTTGATTATGATGTTAGCCTATTACGATTAACAGAAGCGCAAAGCGTAACGCCGGTGATTCTTAATGCCAATAAGGTGACCGATGCGCTCAATATTGGTGGCTTTATGCAGGTGGTTGGCTTTGGGCGAACCAATACTGACCCTTTGAATCCAATTTATCCAGACGTGTTACAGCAAGGTAACCTGAGTTTGATAAGCGAGAGCCGTTGCGAAGATGAGTGGTCGGCTTCTTCAATTACCGAGCAAATGTTTTGTGCCTATGGTACTAACCAAGACGCCTGTTCTGGTGATAGCGGTGGTCCGGTTTTTATTGAAGAGCAAGAGCAACATCGTTTATTAGGTTTGGTGAGTTGGGGGAATCTATCTTGCCAAGGCAGTGCAGGCGTGTATGCCGATATAGGCACAGTTTGTACTTGGATCACCGATACAGCCAGTATTGCTGGCGATAGCAGCTTAAATTGCAGTATAGCGGATACTCCCTCGTCAAGCGGTGGTGGCGCCAGTTGGTGGCTATTGATTTTGAGCTTGCCTTTGTGGCTATTGCGGCGGCCTAGCAAAGCACAGCATTTCAAGCGCTAATCCTTGCTATTACAGGCCGCAATCACTAAAATTGCGGCCTTGTTTATTATTGAATAGCCCACAGAGTTTTTAGCCTAATGCGTGTTGCCGATTTTTCTTTTGAACTCCCCGATGAGTTAATCGCTCGTTATCCAAAACAGCAACGTCGTGATAGTCGTTTATTGTGTCTTAATGGTAATACTGGTGAGCTACAACATCAGCAGTTTCCAGACCTACTAAACCATATCCAAGCTAACGATTTATTGGTTTTTAACAATACTCGGGTTATTCCTGCGCGTTTGTTCGGTCAAAAAGCGAGTGGCGGAAAACTTGAAGTGCTGATTGAGCGTGTTTTAGATGAACATAGAGTGCTTGCGCATGTTCGCTGCTCTAAATCGCCTAAATCCGGTTCAGCCCTGCGTTTGGCCGACGCGTTTGATGCTACCATGCTAGCTCGCCATGATGCCTTGTTCGAATTACGCTTTGATGACCAGCGAACAGTGTTAGAACTGCTTGAAGCCTACGGCCACATGCCATTACCTCCTTATATCGACAGACCCGATGAAGATGCCGATAAGGAACGTTACCAAACGGTTTACAATGAAAAGCCCGGTGCTGTTGCAGCGCCAACGGCGGGCTTGCACTTTGATGACGCCTTGATGCAACAAATCCAAGACAAGGGTGCAGATATTGCTTTTGTTACCTTGCATGTTGGTGCTGGTACTTTTCAGCCGGTGAAAGTTGAGTCGGTAGATGAGCATGTTATGCATTCTGAATACGCCGAAGTTGGCGAGGGTGTTGTAGCTAAAATCGCTAAAGCTAAAGCCGCTGGTGGCAGAGTGATTGCAGTGGGTACAACTTCAGTTCGTTCGTTAGAAAGCGCGGCTAAAGATGCCAAGGGCAAGGGGCAAGCTTTACAAGCCTACGCGGCCGAAACCGATATTTTTATTTATCCTGGTTATCAATTTGAGTTGGTGGATGCCATGGTCACCAACTTCCACCTGCCTGAGTCTACATTGATCATGCTGATTTCGGCGTTTGCCGGTAAAGATAATGTGACTAGAGCTTATCAAGCCGCTATAGAGCAGCGTTACCGGTTTTTTAGTTATGGCGATGCCATGTTTATTGAGCGTAAAGACGCTTAGTTAACCCTATTTTGGCGATTAGACAATTATCTAAGCGCTTATTTGAAGCAATCTGAATCGGACTGTTTTTCCGATCTGAGGTAAGTTATGAAATATGAATTATTGGCACAAGACGGTAAAGCACGTCGCGGCCGTTTAGTGTTTGAACGTGGCACAGTAGAAACCCCTGCGTTTATGCCTGTGGGTACTTACGGAACTGTAAAAGGCATGACTCCAGAAGAAGTAAGTGCAACGGGTGCTGAGATATTACTAGGTAATACCTTCCACCTGTGGCTTCGCCCAGGCCAAGAAGTGATGAAAGCTCACGGTGATTTACATGATTTTATGAACTGGCAAGGACCTATTCTTACTGACTCCGGCGGTTTCCAAGTATTTAGCCTGGGCGATATTCGCAATATTACTGAGGAAGGCGTACATTTTCGCAACCCAGTAAACGGCGATAAAATCTTCTTAACACCAGAAAAATCTATGGAGATCCAAAATGATTTGGGCTCCGACGTAGTGATGATTTTTGATGAGTGTACGCCTTACCCTGCTACTGAAGAAGAAGCGGATAAGTCGATGCAAATGTCCTTGCGTTGGGCAGCGCGCTCACGTCAGCGTCACGATGAGTTGGAAAACAAAAATGCCTTGTTTGGTATTATTCAAGGCGGTGTTTACGAGCATTTACGTGATGTGTCCTTGGAAGGCCTAACTAACATTGGTTTTGATGGTTATGCGATTGGCGGTTTAGCGGTTGGCGAACCTAAAGAAGATATGCACCGCATACTTGATTATGTGGCGCATAAAGTACCTGAAGATAAACCAAGGTACTTAATGGGTGTTGGTAAACCTGAAGATCTGGTTGAAGGTGTGCGCCGAGGCGTGGATATGTTCGATTGTGTAATGCCAACTCGAAATGCGCGAAATGGTCACCTATTCACTAGTGAAGGGGTGATTAAAATTCGCAATGCGCGCCACCGTGAAGATACAAATACACTGGATAAAGAGTGTGATTGTTATACCTGTCAAAATTATTCTCGTTCCTACTTGCATCATTTAGACAAGTGTAATGAAATCCTTGGCGCTCGTTTGAATACCATTCATAACCTGCGTCACTATCAGCGCTTGATGGAAGGGTTACGTGGTGCAATTGCAGCCGGTAAGTTAGACGATTTTGTAGCAGAGTTTTACGCAAAGTTGGGGCGTGAAGTCCCACCTTTGGCGGAATAATGCCCGATTGAGCAAGCAAAGCCTTGTTTTTGCTTGCTCTGTCTCCATTTAATAAGGTAGTTGTATAGATTATCTTAAGTTTTTAATTTTTTAATGAGGGTAACAATGAGCTTATTTATTTCTCCAGCATACGCAGAAGGCGGTGCAGCGGCACCTGCTGGTGGCGGCATGGAATTAATTTTCATGATGGTGATTTTCGCGGTAATTTTCTACTTCATGATTTACCGCCCGCAATCTAAGCGTGTTAAAGAGCATAAGAATTTGATGTCTTCATTGTCTAAGGGTGATGAAGTACTCACCACTGGTGGCTTGGTAGGTAAAATCATCAAGATTTCAGATGAAAATGACTACTTCCAATTGAGCCTAAGCGATGACACCACTGTTACGCTTAAAAAGGACTTTGTATCAGCGGTATTGCCAAAGGGCACGCTGAAGTCGCTATAGTAGCTATTCGGTCACTAGGGATAAGATTTTGTTAAATAGATACCCTTGGTGGAAGAACCTGATGGTAATCGCTGTGATTGCCATCGGCTTTCTTTACGCCACGCCAAACTTGTACGGTGAGGATCCTGCAGTACAAGTGTCTGGCACTCGGGGCGCTCAAGTAGAGCTGGCCCAATTAGACGAGATTCGCAACTTCCTCACAGAGCAGTCTATCGACTTTCGCTCTGTTGCCTTTGAAGATGGTTTAGCCTTAGTGCGTTTACGTAACGATGCTGACCAACTTAAAGTAAAAAGCCTCTTACATGATTTATTAGGCGACGATTACATCGTTGCGTTAAACCTTGCTCCAGCAACGCCTGGTTGGTTAGACGCCATCGGTGCGGGCCCGCTTAAACTTGGTTTGGACTTACGTGGTGGTGTGCACTTCTTAATGGAAGTGGATATGGATGCCGCAATCAGTAAAGCCCAAGAAGGCATGATTCAAGATTTTCGAAGCGACTTACGTGAAGAAAAACTGCGTTATGCTGGGGTAAGAGCGCAAGGCGATTCTGTGGTAGTTCGTTTTCGTGACGAAGCCACCCTAGATAAAGCCATTAGCTTTTTAGACCGCAAATACAATGAATACCAATTCAGTGATGCTAGCCAAGGCGACCAATTCCGTCTTAGCGCTAAAATGACTGATGAGAAGCTAAAAGAAACTCGCGAGTATGCGCTGCAGCAAAACATTACCATTATCCGTAACCGGGTAAATGAGTTAGGTGTTGCTGAGCCACAGGTACAGCGACAGGGTTCTGAGCGTATTGTGGTGCAATTACCAGGTGTTCAAGACACCGCACGTGCCAAAGAAATTTTGGGTGCAACCGCTACTCTTGAATTTAGAATGGTAAATACCGACGCTGATGTGCGCGATGCAGCCGCTGGCCGAGTGCCTCCTGGTTCTCAACTCGCAAAACGTGTTGATGGCTCGCCGGTAGTATTGCGTAACCAAGTTATCTTAACCGGTGACCACATCGTTGGTGCACAGTCGGGTTTTGATGAGTACAGTCGTCCGCAGGTTAACATTAGCCTTGATAGTCAAGGTGGTAGCAAAATGGCTGCCTTCACTAAAGATAATGTTGGCCAATCAATGGCGACTTTATTCATTGAGTACAAACCTACTGGCAATAAAGACGCTGAAGGTAAAACTATTCTAGAGCGTCAAGAGGAAGTGATTAACGTTGCTACGATTCAATCGCGCCTTGGTCGTAGTTTCCGAATTACTGGTATTGACTCTCCTGCAGAAGCACAAAACTTAGCGCTACTTTTACGTGCTGGTGCGTTGATTGCGCCGATTCAAATTGTTGAAGAACGTACTGTTGGCCCAAGCCTTGGTCAAGACAACATTGATAAAGGCTTCATGGCGATTGTGGTTGGCTTATTAGCATTATTAGTCTTTATGCCTATTTACTACCGTAAGTTTGGCTTGGTGGCTAACTTTGCTTTGATTGCAAATGTAGGGGTCATTATTGGCGTAATGTCGATGATTCCTGGTGCTACCTTAACCTTACCGGGTATGGCGGGTATTGTACTAACCGTTGGTATGGCGGTTGATGCTAACGTGCTTATCTTTGAGCGTATTCGTGAAGAGCTAAACGACGGCCGCAGCCCTCAACAAGCAATTCACTACGGTTATAGCAACGCACTTTCAACGATTTCTGATGCTAACATCACTACCTTTATCACTGCGTTGATTCTTTTCGCGATTGGTACTGGCGCTGTAAAAGGCTTTGCTGTGACGCTAGCGATTGGTATTGCAACATCTATGTTCACTGCCATTGTAGGTACCCGTGTAATTGTTAACTGGGTATGGGGTGGTAAGAAAATAGACAAGTTGTCTATCTAGGAGCTACGACGTGTTTTATTTATTTAGACCAAAAGGCACCGTGCGCTTCATGTCGCACCGCAAACCATTTATTTGGTTTACTGTTTTGCTGATGGTGGCTTCGGTAGCTAGCTTAGCGATTAACAAAATCAATTGGGGTCTCGACTTTACTGGCGGTACCTTGATTGAAGTTGAATTCTCTCAAGCGGCTGATCTTACAGAAGTGCGCGAAGTGATGGGCAACAATGGTTACCCTGATATCGTTGCACAATACTTTGGTTCTCAAACCCAAGTATTGTTGCGCATGATGCCGCGTGAAGGAATTGATAGCCAACATTTAGGTGACAGCATCATGGGTTTGCTTCGTAGTGAAGTAGATTCTGATGTAGAAATGCGCCGTATTGAGTACGTAGGCCCAACGGTAGGTAAAGAGTTAGCAGAGCAGGGGGGCTTAGCTATTATTGCCGCTCTTGGCTGTATCTTGCTGTATGTTGCAATGCGCTTTGAATGGCGAATGGCATTAGGTGCGGTGCTAGCTTTGGCTCACGACGTAGTAGCAACCTTAGGTTTGTTCTCACTATTACAGTTAGAGTTTGATCTTACCGTTATTGCCGCGCTGTTAACCGTAGTCGGTTACTCCTTGAACGATACCATTGTTGTATCTGATAGGATCAGGGAAAACTTCCGTAAGTTACGCAAAGGCGACCCTGAAGAAATTATCGATGTTTCTTTAACTCAAACCTTTAACCGTACAATTGTGACCTCGTTAACCACCATCATGGTACTTGTATCATTGTTCATGTTGGGTGGTGAGTTGATTCACAACTTTGCTACGGCTTTATTGTTTGGTGTATTCATTGGTACTCACTCTTCTATTTACGTTGCTAGTACGCTGGCATTGTACTTAGGCATTAAGAAAGAAGACTTTATGCCCAAAGAAATCGAAGAGAAAGAAGGTGCCGACCAGGACCCTATCGCATAATTATCTAAACCCGCTTCGGCGGGTTTTTTGTTGTTAAGGAGAAAACGCAATGGCCCATAACCCTCGATTCTTAGCGTTGGTTGACGATTGTCGCAGCCGTATTAAAGAATGCGATGTGCACCAGGTTAATCAATGGTTAGAACAAGGTTTAGCATTCATCTTGATTGATAATCGTGAACAAGATGAATGGCAAAAAAGCCGTATTCCAAATGCCAAGTATATGGGGCGTGGGGTAATGGAGCGTGATGTAGAAACGCTTATCCCAGATTTAGACACTATGATAGTGATCTACTGTGGTGGTGGTTTTCGCTCTGCATTAAGCGCCGATAATTTGGTGAAGATGGGGTACACCAATGTGATTTCTATGGATGGTGGGATCCGTGGCTGGAAGGAAGCGGGCTACCCGTTAGAAGGCGCATAAAAAGATGACTGACCAGGTTAACCCAACTATTTACGCTTTTGATATTGCCGAAAATACCTATTACTTTTTTGACCAGCTTGAGGCCGAGCAGGCTTTTCATCAAGCCGAAGCTAAAGGTGACTATCCAGAGTGGCGAGAGCCCACGCCAATGCTTGAGTTACTAAAAATAAAGGATGCGCTGTTAGGCGAGTTTGCCAAGCGCATCGCGTTTTTAGAGCTACAACTAGAGCGGGCTGAATTAGGTTCTGATAGCTTCGATTTAGGTGCTAATTAGTATCAAATTCCCAGCCTAGTTCTTGGCTAATTTTTGATACTTGAGGCGCTATTAGATCTATGTCACTTTGTGGCACAGATTGCAGTTGGGTAAACCATTGGTCGCCGATTTCGAATGATTCCAACAGTTGTTGTTTCTGTTCAGCCGATAGCTCGGGGTTATCTAACAACTGTTGCTTCATGTTCTCGTAGACTTCAAGCTGCGGTTTATATTCTTCTAAATTAACGGCCAAGATAGCAAATATTACTTGCTCGGTAGTTGCTGCCCAGTTCTCTAGGTCTAAGTTGTATTTATCTAATACTTGTTTCACTTCGTTAGCATAAGCACTTTGATTGAGCTGAAGAACCATCTGTTCGGCTAACTCGCTAGGGTTTTCTACTTCTTCTAATGTGTTTTCTTCTTCGATTTTTTCAACAATTGGTTTAAGCATTTTGCTCGCTTCAAACCAGTTGTCTATTGTCTGTTGGGTTAAGTTAGCGGCGTTTGCATAAGCGCCTATCAGCAGAAGCAGTAGAGGTAGCAATCTCATAAATACATCCTAAATATGGTGTCTATTTATAAAATAGTGGTCTTAAAGACAAAAATAAAGCGGGCAGTGCCCGCTTTAAGTTGTTTCTGCTTAATTTTATTAAGCTTTAATTGCATCCGTTAAATGCGGACGAATTGTAGATAACATATGTTTTAGTACTTTAGGGTTTGCACATACAACATTTCCACTTTGGTAGAAATCTGTGTTGCCGCTAAAGTCTGTAACAATGGCACCTGCTTCGCGAGCAATTAGTTCACCTGCTGCGATGTCCCAAGGCTTCAAGTTTAATTCAAAGAAACCGTCTAAACGACCAGCGGCTACATAGGCTAAATCTAAAGCGGCAGAACCAGCACGGCGCATGTCTCCACACTCAGCAAAGATTGCTCCGAACATGGCTAAATAGCTGTCCATGTAGTGTTTGCGTTTGAATGGGAAGCCGGTGCCAATTAGTGTGCCTTCTAAATCTTTAGCTTTAGTAACACGTAAACGGTAACCGTTTAATTGCGCGCCTTTGCCGCGTGAAGCAGCAAATAACTCATTGCGAAGAGGATCGTAAATCACACCATGCTCTGTTTTCCCTCGAACGCGTAATGCGATAGAGATAGAGAAGTGAGGAATACCTTTGATAAAATTGGTGGTTCCATCCAATGGGTCTATCACCCATTGATATTCATCATCCTTGCCAGCTGTTAAGCCACTTTCTTCACCAATAAAAGAGTGATCTGGGAAAGCGTTTTGAATGGTGTCGATAATGCTTTTCTCAGCGGCTTTATCAACATTAGTTACGTAGTCGTTAGCGCCTTTTGTTGTCGCTTCAACTTTATCTAACTGTTCGTAAGCTTGAGTTACGACCTTACCTGCATTTCGCGCAGCGCGAATCGCAATGTTTAGCATAGCATGCATGAATTACCACCAATTTGTAGAAAGAACATAAAATAACCGCCGGATTATAGGGAAAACCAAAAACAAACACAATTGATTATAGGCACTCCATATAAACTTTTTCCAATCTAGTAGCTAAGGCTATGGCTATGTTACAATCCCGCGCATCAAATTTAGGGTGAAGTAAAAGTAATGTTGGAAAATGTTCGAGTGGTTTTAGTTGGCACTAGTCATAGTGGCAATATTGGCTCTGCAGCCAGAGCAATGAAAACCATGGGAATTAGCGATTTGTGCTTGGTAGCTCCAGAAGCTGAGATTGATGGTAAGTCAGTTGCGTTATCGGCCGGTGCATCGGATGTGCTGGGTGGTACCACAATTGTCTCAGAGTTATCAGAAGCAGTTGCAGACTGTCAGCTAGTTATTGGCGCCAGTGCCCGTTCTCGAACTTTAGATTGGCCGATGGTTGATGGGCGAGAAGCCGGCGTTAAACTTGCCGCAGAGGCCCAGCAGGGTAAAGTAGCTATTGTGTTCGGTCGTGAGAGCAGTGGTTTAAACAACCCAGAGTTACAGCAATGCCATTATCACGTTTGTGTACCTGCTAACCCCGAATATAGTTCGCTAAACTTAGCAATGGCTGTTCAGCTATTAAGCTACGAAGTGCGTATGGCATTTTTAGACCAGCAAAACACACACCCGGAAGCTGCTCCTGAGGATTACCCTCATGCCGATGATTTAGAACGTTTTTATCAGCATTTTGAGCAGTCTATTGCTGACTCGGGTTTTATCATCAAGCCACACCCGGGCAAAGTAATGGAAAAAGTACGACGAATGTTCAACCGTATTCGTATGGAAAAACAAGAGCTTAATGTAATGCGTGGCATTTTAACTTCTTTTGATAAGCATATTTCCAAACCTGAAAAATAAACCTGACTAATTTAGTAGGTTTTATACTTGACTAAATTACTAGGGTATGGAAAGATTGTGACCAAGTTCACGGGAAAATATAGGTTTGATATGCGCTTAACTTCTAAGGGACGCTACGCAGTTACAGCGATGTTAGATGTTGCTCTTCATATGGAAGAAGGGCCGGTCTCTTTAGCTGACATTTCTGAGCGACAAGGTATTTCTTTGTCTTATTTAGAGCAGCTGTTTTCAAAATTACGTAAACATGGCTTGGTAACCAGCGTGCGCGGCCCCGGTGGCGGATATCGCCTAGGTATGGACGCTGATGATATTGCAGTAGGCATGGTGATCCACGCTGTTGATGAGTCGATTGATGCAACACGTTGTCATGGTTCTGCAGATTGCCAAGGCGGCAAACCTTGTCTTACCCACTCATTGTGGAATGACTTAAGTGAAAGAATCGCCGACTTCTTAGATAACATAAGCTTGGGTGGCTTAATGCGTGAGCGACAAATTGTTAATGTAGCGCATAATCAAGACCAACTTCAGCACGTTGATAACAACACGATACAAATTAGTTTATGACGCTCGCTTTCGCCGAGTAGTAACGGAGAACTTTAATGAAATTACCAATTTATCTTGATTATTCAGCAACCACTCCTGTTGACCCTCGGGTTGCTGAAAAGATGATGCAATACCTTAGCGTAGATGGTATTTACGGTAACCCTGCTTCACGTTCACACCGTTTTGGCTGGCAAGCAGAAGAAGCTGTAGATATTGCCCGCAACCAAATTGCTGACCTAGTAAATGCTGACCCACGTGAAATCGTATTTACCTCGGGTGCTACAGAATCAAACAACCTTGCTATTAAGGGTGCTGCTCACTTTTACAATAAAAAAGGTAAGCACATCATCACGTGTAAAACTGAGCACAAAGCTGTGCTAGATACTTGTCGCCAATTAGAGCGAGAAGGTTACGAAGTGACTTATTTAGACCCAGAAAGCAACGGTGTTATAAGCCTTGAGACCTTAACCGAAGCATTACGTGAAGATACGGTTCTTGTGTCTATCATGCACGTGAACAACGAAATTGGCGTAATCCAAGACATTAAAGCGATTGGCGAGTTATGTCGCTCTCGTAAAATTTTGTTCCACGTTGATGCGGCACAAAGCGCAGGTAAAGTTGAGATCGATCTTCAAGAGCTTCCTGTAGATATGATGTCTTTCTCAGCACATAAGGTTTACGGGCCAAAAGGTATTGGTGCTCTGTACGTGCAACGTAAGCCACGTATTCGCCTAGAAGCGCAAGTACATGGCGGTGGCCATGAGCGTGGAATGCGTTCTGGTACCTTACCTACTCACCAAATTGTTGGAATGGGTGAAGCCTTTGCTATTGCTAAACAAGATATGGCAAAAGATAACGAGCACATTCGCGCTTTACGTGACCGCTTTTGGGCAGGCATTAAAGATATTGAAGAAACCTATGTAAACGGTGACTTTGAGCAACGTGTAGTGGCTAACTTAAATGTGAGCTTTGCGTATGTTGAAGGTGAGTCATTGATAATGGCGCTTAAAGATTTAGCCGTTTCATCAGGTTCTGCGTGTACGTCTGCAAGCTTGGAGCCGTCGTATGTACTTCGCGCACTAGGCTTAGATGACGAACTTGCACACAGTTCTATTCGTTTCTCTTTTGGCCGTTTCACTACTGAAGAAGAAATCGATTACGCAGTTAAAGTGATTAACGAAGGTATTGGCCGACTCCGCGAAATGTCTCCACTTTGGGACATGTTTAAAGACGGCGTAGACCTCAGCCAGGTTGAGTGGGCACACCACTAAGTATTAAAAATAACGGATTTGGAGAGATATCATGGCTTATAGTGAAAAAGTAATTGATCATTACGAAAACCCGCGTAACGTTGGCGCTTTCGAAGATAAAGATGATAGCCACATTGGCACCGGTATGGTGGGAGCACCAGCTTGTGGTGATGTGATGAAGTTACAACTTAAAGTAAGCGACGAGGGTGTGATTGAAGACGCTCGTTTCAAAACTTACGGTTGTGGTTCTGCAATTGCGTCTAGCTCACTGGTTACCGAGTGGGTTAAAGGTAAGAGTTTAGACGAAGCTCAAGCGCTTAAAAATACCGATATTGCTGAAGAATTAGCCTTGCCGCCAGTGAAGATTCACTGTTCAATTTTGGCAGAAGATGCCATTAAAGCCGCCATTGCTGATTACAAAAAGAAAAACGCGTAGTAGATTTAAGGAGCCACCATGGCTGTATCACTAACTGAAGCTGCAGCAACACATGTAAGTCAATTTTTGAACAACCGAGGCGCGGGCACTGGCGTGCGCCTAGGGGTAAAAACCTCTGGGTGTTCGGGCATGGCTTATATTTTGGAGTTTGTAGACCAATTAGCTGAAGACGACAAAGTATTTGAAAGCCACGGTGTAAATGTCATCGTTGATGAGAAAAGCTTACTTTACATCGATGGCACTGAATTAGACTTTGTTAAAGAAGGTTTGAACGAAGGCTTTGTATTTAACAACCCTAACGTAAATGGCGAATGTGGTTGTGGAGAGAGCTTTAGCGTTTAAATGGAACACGCTATGAATCATTTTGAGTTATTCTCTCTACTTCCGTCTTATCAGCTAGACCTAAATGGTTTAGCTGATAGCTACAGAGAGCTGCAACAACAATACCATCCCGATAATTTTGCTGCTGAGTCTAGTGAACGCCAGGCTCAAGTGATGCAAAAAGCTGCGCAAATCAACGATGCTTATCAAACGCTGAAAGACCCTCTTAGCCGAGCGCAATACTTATTAAGTTTGCAAGGTTTAGAGCTTGGAGGCGAACAGCAAACCATCAACGACGTTGCCTTCTTGATGAGTCAAATGGAGTTGAGGGAGCAATTGGCTGAAATAGAGCATGCAGCCGATCCTGAAGACGCTATTGATAACTTCTCAAGGTTATTGAAGCGGCAACGAAGCGACTTGAGCTCAAGCTTTGAAAAAGCCTACAATGAACAAAATTTTGAGCAAGCTGCAGACGATGTTCGCAAACTCAAATTCTATGCACGCCTGCAACAGCAGCTGCTTCAACTTGAAGAGAAAATTTTAGATTACTAATCTATATGGCATTACTACAAATAGCAGAGCCTGGGCAATCGGCTGTTCCTCACCAACATAAACTGGCTGTAGGTATCGATTTAGGTACCACTAACTCTTTGGTTGCAACTGTACGTAGCGGCAAAGCCGTTACTTTGGCCGATCATAGCGGTGATACTTTACTTCCTTCGGTGGTTCGCTATCACAAAGATGGTGTAGAAGTTGGTAAGTTAGCTAAAGCACAAGCGGTTACCGATCCTCATAACACCATTACCTCGGTGAAGCGTTTATTAGGCAAAGATAGCGCAGATATAGACCGTGAACTGTTTCCCTATAACTTTAGTGATGCTAAAACCCCGCATATTCAAACAGTAGCGGGCGATGTTAATCCTATTCAAGTTTCTGCTGAAATTTTAAAAAGTTTAGCAGCGAGAGCTGAAGAGTCATTACAAGGTGAGCCTGATGGCGTGGTTATTACTGTGCCTGCATACTTTGATGACGCACAGCGCCAAGGCACCAAAGATGCGGCTCAATTAGCTGGTTTACATGTACTGCGTTTACTTAATGAACCGACAGCTGCGGCTATTGCTTATGGATTAGATAGTGGTGATGAAGGCGTAATCGCGATTTATGATTTAGGTGGTGGTACCTTTGATATCTCCATCCTGCGTTTATCTAAAGGTGTATTTCAAGTACTAGCCACGGGTGGAGATTCTGCTCTAGGTGGTGATGACTTTGATGATGCTTTAGTTGCGTGGATAGCCGAACAAGCGCAAGTCAGTGGAGTGCGTTCTGCCCAGTTACAGCGCGAATTATCACGCATAGCCAATCAAGTTAAAGTAGCCTTAACTGACCAAGAAAGTACCAATATCAATTTGGATATTGACGGTGTTAAATGGCAGGGCAGCATTAGCCGCGAGTTATTCGATAGCCTCATTGAAAGCTTGGTTAAGCGCACTATTCGCGCCTGTCGCCGCGCTTTACGTGACGCCGAAGTAGAGCTAGAAGATGTTAACAATGTAGTTATGGTTGGCGGTTCTACCAGGGTGCCAAAAGTGCGTAGCGACGTAGCGAACTTTTTTGATAAGCAGCCTTTAACTAACATTGATCCTGACCAAGTTGTTGCGATTGGTGCAGCCATTCAGGCTGACACTTTGGTGGGGAACAAAAAAGATGGTGAGCTGTTATTGCTTGATGTTACACCTCTCTCTCTAGGTATTGAGACAATGGGAGGCTTGGTCGAAAAAGTTATTCCACGCAATACCACTATCCCGGTTGCTCGAGCCCAAGAGTTTACGACGTTTAAAGACGGTCAAACAGCAATGGCGATTCATGCGGTACAAGGTGAACGCGAATTAGTAGATGATTGCCGCTCTTTGGCTAAATTTGCACTAAAAGGCATTCCACCTTTAGCTGCAGGTGCCGCGCATATTCGAGTCACATTCCAAGTGGATGCCGATGGTTTGTTATCGGTTACTGCGATGGAAAAATCAACTGGAGTGCAATCGTCTGTTGAGGTCAAACCTTCTTATGGCTTAGCCGATGAAGAAGTGGCAAGAATGCTTAAAGACTCCATCACCAATGCTAAACATGATGTCACTATGCGCATGTTGCGTGAGCAACAAGTCGAAGCAGCTCGATTCATTGAAGATATGAGTGCTGCATTAGTCGAGAGTGGCGAACGTTTGCTGCAAGATGAAGAGCGTCTTGGCATTGAACAAGCCATGCAGCAATTACAAGCTATGGCCGAAGGTGACTCTGTTTCAGAGATAGAGCAAGCCATTAAACATTTAGACAGTATCAGTCAAGATTTTGCCGCAAGGCGAATGGATGATTCCATTAAACAAGCCCTAAGGGGCCAGCAAGTAGATAGGATTTAAGATGCCTAAAGTGATTTTCTTGCCTAACGAGGACTTATGTCCTGAAGGCTCAGTAGTAGAAGCAAAACAAGGTGAAAGCGTATTGGATGTTGCCTTGCGCGAAGGTATCGACATTGAGCACGCTTGTGAAAAATCTTGCGCTTGTACTACCTGTCACGTAATTGTTCGTGAAGGCTTTGATTCGCTTGAAGAAAGCGATGAGCTAGAAGACGATATGCTAGACAAAGCCTGGGGTTTGGAGCCCGAGTCTCGTTTAGGTTGCCAAGCAATGGTAAGCGATGAAGACTTAGTGGTGGAAATTCCTAAATACACCATTAATATGGTGTCTGAACAACATTAAGGAATAGGCTGATGGGGTTGCGTTGGATAGATGTTGAGCAAATAGCGATAGAACTGGCCGAGCAATTTCCAGAGCAAGATCCTAAGCAAGTTCGGTTTACCGACTTACACCAATGGGTTTGTCAGTTGGATGATTTTGACGATGACCCACAGCACAGCAACGAGCGCATTTTGGAAGCAATTATTTTAGCCTGGATGGATGAACTAGACTAAGTTCCAAGGGCTCGTTGTCGATTACTCAAATGAGGAAGTATTGATGACCGCCGTTATGGATCTAGTTTTATGCGCCAAACCTGCCGCTGCTCAATGGGGCCAAAATACCTTAGTTAGCTTTGAAGCCAACCAAGTTAATATTCATATCAATTCTGAAGGCGTAGCCCGCCTTCAAGATATTCAAAAAGCCGGCCGAAAATTAGATGCGCAAGGCCTAAAGCACCTCTCTTTTATTGGCGATAGCTGGGATGTAGAAGCATGCTGGGCTTTCTATCAAGGTTATTACAACGCCAAACAAGATAACCAATTAGATGTAGTGGTACTAAGTGATGCTGACCAGCAGCGTTTTGATGCGCTTAAGTCTGCTGCTGATTGGACACGTAAAACGATTAATCTTGGTCCAGCAGCTATTTACCCCCAAACTCTATGTGAATCTGCAGCGAGCTTCTTAAGTGGTTTATCTCCGGAACATGTTTCTTATGAGATTATCTTTGGTGAAGATTTACTGGAACAAGGCTGGGTAGGGACTTATCAGGTGGGCAAGGGGAGCACCCAAGCACCAGCGATGTTGCAGTTAGATTTTAATCCTAGTGGAAACCCAGACGAGCCTGTGGCCGTAGCCCTAGTAGGTAAAGGTATTACCTTTGACTCAGGCGGTTATAGCCTCAAGCCTTCCGACGGCATGTCAATCATGAAAAGCGACATGGGGGGCGCTGCCACGGTTACTGGAGGTTTAGGTTTAGCAATTGCTAACGGCTTAAACAAACGTGTGAAACTATATTTGTGTTGCGCCGAGAACATGGTTTCGGGAGAAGCTTACAAGCTGGGCGACGTAATTACTTACAAAAATGGTGTTACGGTAGAAGTGCTTAACACTGACGCAGAAGGTCGCTTGGTGTTAGCTGATGGTTTAATTGCCGCTAGTGAGCAGAAGCCTCAAGTTATTATCGATGCAGCTACCTTAACGGGCGCAGCTAAAATGGCTTTAGGTCGCGACTACAATGCAGTGTTTGGCTTTGATGATGAGTTGGTTCACCAAGCCTTACAAGCCGCCAAACAGGAGCAGGAAAAAGCTTGGCCTCTGCCCTTAGAACCTTTCCACAAAGGACAGATTGGCTCTAGCTTTGCTGATATTGCCAATATTTCTTCAGGCGAGGGCATGGCCGGCGCATCCACTGCTGCAGCTTTCTTAGCCCATTTTGTTGAAAATGCAGAAGAAAACTGGCTGCATTTTGATATGTCTGGCTCTTATCAAAAATCTGGTAATGCACTTTGGGCAACTGGGGCAAAGGGGCATGGTATTCGCACCATTTCACGGTTGTTAACTGAGTTGAGCTAACTTATCATTCACTTACAATATCAAAGAGTGATATTCACCAAATTTTAGATGGAGCTAGTTAATGGCCTTAGAACGTACTTTTTCTATACTTAAACCCGATGTGGTGGCGAAAGACGCAATTGGTGCAATTTATGCGCGTATGGAGTCTGCCGGTTTACGTATTGTTGCAGCCAAAATGGTGCATTTATCGCAAGAACAAGCTGCAGGCTTTTATGCAGAACATGAGGGTAAACCATTTTACCCACCGCTGATTGAGTTTATGACATCTGGACCGATCATGGTGCAAGTGCTTGAAGCTGAGAATGCGGTGCAGCGTTACCGTGAGTTATTGGGTGCGACTAATCCGGCAGAAGCCGCTGCTGGTACCTTACGTCATGACTTTGGATCAGGCATGCCACCAAATGGCACTCACGGCTCTGATTCACCACAGTCAGCGTCGAGAGAAATCGCCTATTTCTTTGAAGACAATGAGATTTGTCCTAGATAAGTCAAACGGGGCAAAAGCTTCTTTGGCAAATGCAGCTTAATAGTTAAAAACTTATTAGCTGCCAATTGGCGCCGAGTACAGAGATTAACTGGCTTTCTGCTGTTATTATTTGTACAATTCGGCGCTTTTTTTATTTGGTCGATCGTGGAGTTAAGCGATGAGTGAAACAAAAACAAATTTACTTGATTTTAATCGAGCGGGTTTACGTCAGTTTTTTGCCGATATAGGCGAAAAACCATTTCGTGCCGATCAGGTAATGAAGTGGATTTATCACTTTGGTGTTGATGACTTCGACCAAATGAACAATATCAATAAAGCCTTACGCGAAAAGCTTAAGCGTTTGGCTGAAGTGCGCGCACCAGAAATTAGCACTGAGCAACGCAGTGCAGATGGCACCATTAAATGGGCGATGTTAGTGGCTGGCCAAGAGATCGAAACCGTTTATATTCCTGAGGGTGACCGCGCGACATTGTGTGTGTCTTCACAAGTTGGCTGCGCGCTGGAATGTACCTTCTGCTCTACTGGCCAACAGGGTTTCAACCGTAACTTAAAAGTGTCTGATATCATTGGTCAAGTTTGGCGAGCAGCTCAAGTGATTGGCCACAAAGGCATCGAAGGAAAACGACCAATTACCAATGTAGTAATGATGGGCATGGGTGAACCTTTGCTAAACCTAAACAACCTGATCCCAGCCTTAGAATTAATGCTAGACGATAACGGCTATGGCCTGAGCAAGCGTCGCGTAACGGTAAGTACCTCTGGTGTGGTGCCTGCTTTAGATAAATTAGGTGATAAGCTCGATGTGGCGTTAGCTATTTCGCTGCACGCTCCTAACGATAAGCTGCGTAGTGAAATCATGCCGATCAACGATAAATACAACATCGAAGCATTTTTGGCTGGTGTAAAACGTTATATCGATAAATCAAACGCCAATAGAGGCAAGGTAACGGTTGAGTATGTATTACTCAATGGCGTTAATGACTCTATGGAGCAAGCGCATGAATTAGCGGAAGTTTTACGCGATACCCCATGCAAAATTAACTTAATTCCATTTAACCCTTACCCAGGTTCGCCGTTTACCAAACCGAGTAATAGCCGCGTTGACCGTTTTAGTAAGGTATTGATGGAATATGGCTCAACAGTAGTGGTTCGTAAAACCCGTGGTGATGACATTGATGCGGCTTGTGGACAGTTAGCAGGTGACGTTGTCGACAGAACCAAAAGAACCATGAAAAAACGGATGCAACAGCAAGAAATTTCAGTCACAATTCAATAACTAACCTTATCGAAGGACGGATATGAAACGCTGGTTGTACTTGTTTTTGGTGGTATTTTTGGTTTCTGGTTGTGTAACCGAAACCCGTGTAAATGGCCAAGAAGTAAACAATAAAGATAAACAGCTTAATAAAGACGCTGCCGCTAAAACCCGAATTAGCTTAGCGCTGCGTTATTTAGAAGCTGGCGATGCAGAACAAGCAAAACGTAATTTGGAGCTAGCGCAAGAGTTAGCGCCTAATCTAGTTGATGTTTACATCGCCCAAGCCCACTTCTACCAAAGTGTTCGCCAGCCTGAGCGAGCCCTAGATGCTTATAAACGTGCTAAGTCTATAGCGCCACGCAATGGCGATGTACTTAATAACTACGGCGTGATGCTGTGTAAGCAGAAAGAATATGACCAAGCCGAAGAGTTATTTAAGCAAGCTTTGGCTAATCCAGAGTACGTTCAAGTAGCGGGAACCAATGAGAACGCGGGTTTATGTGCTTTAACTGCTGGCGACTTGGATAAAGCCTTAGATTACTTTACCAGTGCCTTAGCCTATAACATTCGCCGCCCTGCTTCTTTGCTTGGAGCCACTGAGGTTTACCTACAAAAAAATAAACCCGAGCAAGCCCGATTATATCTGCAACGGTATGATAGTATGGCTGAAACTACGGCGGAAAGCGCCTTTGCTTGGGTTCGCTTAGAAAGTGCAGCCGACAACTTTGCTGAAGAAGCACGTTGGGGCTTAACCTTACAACAGCAGTTCCCTAAATCTGAACAAACTAAACGATACATCGCTAATGACTACTAAAGCCGAATCAGAGCAAACAGAGCTAAGTGAAGACATTGAAGTGGTTAGCCCTGGGCAAATGCTGCAAGAAGCACGTGTTGCCGCCAAGCTAAGTCAAGCTCAAGTTGCTGAACGTTTGAAACTGCGTTTGCAAGTAATCAAAGATATAGAAGGCGATAGCTTCGATAGTGGTTTATCGAGTACTTTTATCAAAGGTTACTTGCGTGCTTATGCGCGTTTGTTGAATCTTTCTGAAGACCTAGTGCTTTCTAGCTACACCCATTTGCACGATGCCCATGAACAACGCACAGAGATGCAGAGTTTTTCTGGGCGGATAAAGCAAGAGACTCATGACAGTCGCTTGATGAAGTTTACCTACTTAGTGGGCCTTGGCATTGTTGTTTTGCTGGTGATTTGGTGGTGGCAAGAAAAGAGCCAACAAGTAGATTTTAGTCAGGCCAGCCCCGCTAGTTCAGAAAGCCGAATTCTAGAGCCGACCAGCGAGCCCGAAGTTGATGTAATTCCAGAACCTAGTGCTGAAAATGTTCAAGTGCTAAGCACTGTTGAAGCTCCCGAGGTGCCATCGGCACAACCAGTAGAGCCTGTTTCAGAGCCTGTGGTAGAAGCTAACAATGAGATTGATGCTGAACCAAAAGTTGAGTCTCAAACGGCTCTAGAGCCAGCTACTGAATCAGCGTCAAATGAGCCTGCTTCGCAAGCATCGGAGCCCAATGTAATAAACAGTCCAGATCCTGAGCCTAAGCCTGAGCCTGAGCCAGAATTAGAAGTGAACCAAGTGGCAGCTTTAACTGCCTTAAACATGAGTTTTGAAAATGAGTGTTGGGTAGAGATTAGAGATGCCACTGGCAAACGCTTGGTGGCAGACATTAAACAGCCCGGCCAATCACTCTCTGTAACTGGTCCTTCTCCCTATAGTATCGTGCTTGGCACCAACGCAGGCGTGAGTGTAAGTTACGGACAAGAATCAATCGACTTATCGTCATTTACACGCGGTAAAGTTGTGCGAATGCAAATACCAAACAATTAAGATCTTTCGATTATTATGAATCAACCAACTCCGATTAAACGCCGTAAATCAACACAAATTATGGTGGGTAATGTGCCAGTGGGCGGAGACGCGCCCATCACTGTGCAGTCTATGACCAATACACGTACGACTGATGTAGCTGCAACGGTTGAGCAAATAAACCGAATTGCTGCAGTGGGTGGCGATATTGTCCGCGTTTCCGTGCCAACCATGGATGCTGCCGAAGCCTTCAAACAAATTAAGCAGCAGGTATCGATTCCTGTAGTGGCTGATATTCATTTCGATTACCGTATTGCTTTAAAAGTGGCGGAGTATGGCGCAGATTGTCTACGTATTAACCCAGGTAATATTGGTAACGAGCAACGCATTCGCTCGGTAGTGGATGCTGCACGTGAGCGCAACATCCCCATTCGTATTGGTGTGAATGGTGGTTCCTTAGAAAAAGATTTGCAGGAGAAGTACGGCGAACCCACGCCAGAAGCCTTAGTTGAGTCTGCGATGCGTCATGTGGATATACTCGATCGCTTGAACTTCGACCAGTTTAAAGTGAGTGTAAAAGCCTCTGATGTTTTCCTTGCCGTAGGCGCTTATCAAGGATTGGCTAGCCGAATTGATCAACCGTTACATCTTGGTATTACAGAGGCAGGCGGTTTACGCAGTGGCTCGGTTAAATCGGCAGTTGGCTTAGGTATGTTGTTATCACAAGGTATCGGCGATACCTTGCGTGTCTCTTTAGCAGCCGATCCCGTTGAAGAAATCAAAGTAGGTTTTGATATTCTTAAGTCTCTTCGCATTCGCTCTCGCGGTATTAACTTTATTGCTTGCCCAAGCTGTTCTCGCCAAGAGTTTGATGTTATTTCAACGGTTAACGCTCTCGAGCAGCGTTTAGAAGACATAGTAGAGCCAATGGATGTATCCATTATCGGCTGTGTGGTAAATGGCCCAGGTGAAGCGCTTATCTCTGATTTAGGCATTACCGGTGGCAACAAAAAAAGCGGCTTTTATCAAGATGGCGTGCGCCAAAAAGAGCGTTTCGATAATGACGACTTAGTAGATGCTTTAGAAGCGAAAATCCGCTCGCGTATCGCGATTAAAGACATTACCGAAAGCTAATCTGCATTTAAATTTACCTCTTTGCTTAAAGGCCCTATAATCGAGGGCCTTTAATAATTATTGACCTGTTTTATTCGAGATTAATGTGGCTAAACAAATACAAGCAATACGTGGCATGAATGATTGCCTACCAAGTGATACTCCCGCTTGGCAGAAGGTAGAATCAGTAATTCGAGAGGTGGTGGCAGCCTACGGTTACAATGAAATAAGAATGCCGATTGTAGAAAGCACTGATTTGTTTAAGCGCTCTATCGGTGAAGTGACCGATATCGTAGAAAAAGAAATGTATACCTTTGAAGATCGCAATGGTGATAGCTTAACCTTGCGACCTGAAGGCACAGCCTGTTGTGTACGTGCAGGCAACCAAGCAGGTTTGTTGTACAACCAAGAGCAGCGTTTGTGGTACATGGGGCCAATGTTCCGCCATGAACGCCCACAAAAAGGTCGTTATCGCCAGTTTCATCAAGTAGGCGTTGAGTCTTTTGGTATTGCCAGCGCCGATATCGATGCTGAAGTAATTATTTTGTCTGCGCGCTTTTGGAAAGCCTTTGGTTTAGAGAACCACGTTACTTTGCAGCTTAACAGCTTAGGTTCAAATGAAGCTCGAGCTAACTACCGTGATGCTTTAATTGCTTACTTAGAGCAGCATAAAGAAGCCTTAGACGAAGACGCAAAACGTCGCATGTACAATAACCCTTTGCGTGTTCTCGACAGTAAAAATCCTGAGGTGCAAGCGGTGTTAGTTGACGCACCTAGCCTTAGTGAATACCTAGACCAAGAAAGTAAAGATCACTTCGAGCAACTATGTGCGCTGCTAGATAACGCAGGTATTGCTTATGAGCTAAACCCGCGTTTGGTTCGAGGTCTTGATTACTATAACCGCACTGTGTTTGAGTGGGTAACATCAAGCTTAGGTTCACAAGGTACTGTATGTGCTGGCGGCCGTTACGATGGTTTGGTAGAGCAATTGGGCGGCAAAGCAACGCCTGCTGTTGGTTTTGCCATGGGCATGGAGCGTTTAGTTCTATTGCTGGAAACACTCGAGTTACTGGGTGATTTACCATCAAGTGCCGATGTTTATGTGATCAATGCCGGAGAAGGAACACTTGGCGCAGCATTTTCGTTAGCCGAACAATTGCGAGATGCGTTACCCTCTGTTCGGGTTATGAGTCACTGTGGTGGCGGAAACTTTAAAAAACAATTTAAGCGAGCTGATAAGTCAGGCGCTAAAGTGGCATTGATCATCGGTGAAGATGAATTAGCCAACCAGCAGGTTACTGTAAAGTACCTACGCGAAGATATTCAACAGCAGTGCATCGCTCAATCAGAGTTAGTTGCTTTGCTTAATACCGTATTAGTTTAGTTAAGGAGACGCTGTGGACATTTATTCCACCGAGGAACAGCAAGTTCAAGCCATCAAAGACTGGTGGAAGAAAAACGGAACATCAGTTATTGGCGGTTCGGTACTAGGTTTAGCTGCTGTATTTGGCTGGCGCTATTTTGGCGAATACCAAATTGAGCAAAAGGAAGCGGCTTCAGATGCTTTTCAACAAGTGGTTAGTCAACTAGCTACAAATAATGAAGAGTTAACTCCTTTAGCAAATTTTGTAGCAGCTAACCAAGGTGACAAAAACTATTCAGTATTTGCATCATTATTGTTAGCAAAAGAACTAGTGGTTAAAGAAGATTATGCTCAGGCGCAAACTCAGCTTAATCTAGCGCTTGAAGGTGCGCCCGAAGAGCTTAAAGGCATGATCTATACTCGACTCGCTCGTGTACAAGCTCAATTAGCCGAATTTGATAATGCCTTAGCCAGCCTAGATAAAGTTACTGAGCCTGCTTTAGTGGCAACCGTTGAACTAATTAAAGGTGATATTTACTTGCAACAGGGTGAGCAAGCATTAGCTCGTCAAGCCTATCAAGCGGCAGTGGCTGCTGGTGCAGCAGAGCAAGACCCTAGTGTTAACCTAAAACTTAATGATTTAACTGAAGTTGAGGCTGCTAATGGTTAAAGCTTGGCGTGCTGCTAGCTTAGCTTGTTTGCTCGTTGGCTTGTCGGCGTGTTCTTTGTTCAACTCTGAAGAAGATGTTGTGCAAATGGCCCCGGTGCCTGAGTTTGAAAACCAGTTTACAGTAGGCAAACAGTGGGAAACCCGCGTAGGTAAAGGAGTTGATGATTACTTCTCGGCGCTGTCGCCAGTTATCGCCTACGATTCTGTGTTTGCCGCTGCCCGCTATGGTCAAGTGCGTGCCTTTGATTTAGACGGTAAGCGCTTGTGGGACCAAGATTTATCTAGAGTTGAAAGTAACAATCGCTTCTCGGGTAATACCCCTAACGCACGTGTTTCTGGTGGCTTAACTGCTGCGTATCGCCGTATATATTTAGGCACCGAAAATGCCGACGTATTTGCGTTAAATGCAGAAACCGGTGAAATAGTTTGGCAGGCTGAAGTGGCTGGTGAAGTGCTAGCGGCTCCTGCTGTAGAAGACAGTTTGGTGGTAGTTATCACCAGTAATGGCCATTTGGTTGCATTAGATGCTCACTCTGGTGAGCAAAAGTGGGATATTAAAATTGACCAGCCAGCACTGTCGTTGCGCAGCAAAGCGCCACCTATTATTTCTAACGGCGCGATAATTTTAGGTCGTAGTGACGGTAAAATTGGCCTGTATCTTTTAGAAAGTGGTCAATTGCTGTTTGAAACAAAGTTAGCCCAGCCTAAAGGTTCTACTGAGATTGACCGAATTGTAGATGTGGATAGTAAACCAGCCTTGATTGGCTCTCAGCTCTATGCGGTTGCTTACAACGGAAACCTTATTTCGGTTAATTTACGCAGTGGTGAAGAAGACTGGAAACGTAGTTACTCTGCCTATCAGAATATAGCTTCTTCGGGTTTAAACTTATTTGTTACTGACGTTAGCGACAATGTATATAGCATTGAGCGCAACAACGGCATAGAGAAATGGACCCAAGGTGCTTTGTCTTACCGTATCGTTACTGCACCCGCAGTAGATGGAAATAAGGTATTAGTGGGTGACAGTGAGGGCTACTTATATTGGCTTGATCGTGAAACCGGCGAGTTTGCTAGCAAAATGTTAGTAGATAAAAGCGGCTTATATGTTGCGCCTGTGGTAACCTCCGACAAAATTATCCTTCAAACACGAAGTGGTAAGTTAATTGCGCTAGATCGCAGTTAAGTTGTTATAATTGTGTACAAAAGGCTCATGGTGAATTAACCATGAGCCTTTGTCATGTCATGTATTCTAGAAAATGAGGCCCTTATGCTTCCTGTTGTCGCCTTAGTGGGACGCCCAAATGTTGGCAAATCTACTTTATTTAACCGCCTTACACGCAGCAGGGATGCCTTAGTCGCTGATTTCCCAGGACTGACTCGTGACCGTAAATATGGTCAAGCTAAAGTCGCGGAGCAAGAATTTATTGTTATTGATACCGGCGGTATTGATGGCGATGAAGAGGGTATCGACGCAATGATGGCACAGCAGTCTTTGCAAGCTATTGAAGAAGCCGATGCTGTTCTGTTCTTGGTAGATGCGCGTGCTGGAATGACCATTGCTGATGAGGCGATTGCCCATCATTTGCGTAAACAAGAAAAGAAAGTTTTCTTGGTAGCCAATAAAACTGACGGCATTGATGCCGATACCGCCTGTGGCGAGTTTTATGCCTTGGCGATAGGTGAAGTTCATCAAATTGCTGCTGCCCATGGCCGCGGCGTAAACATGTTATTAGAAGAAGCTCTGCGTCCCTTTGTTACTGAGCAGGCTGAGAATCAAGCGGATGAGCCAGAGTTAGAGCAAGCTGATACGCAAGAAATGACCGAGTCAGAGCTTGATGAGTTAGCGCAGAAGTTTGCAGACCTTCCAATTAAACTGGCCATTGTTGGCCGCCCCAACGTGGGTAAATCTACGCTGACTAACCGGATTCTGGGTGAAGACCGAGTAGTGGTGTACGACATGCCAGGTACCACCAGAGACAGTATTTACATCCCGATGCAGCGAGAAGATCAAGATTACATCTTGATTGATACAGCAGGGGTACGTAAGCGCGGTAAGGTGACAGAAACAGTAGAAAAGTTCTCGGTTATTAAAACCCTTAAAGCAATTGAAGACGCTAATGTGGTGATGCTGGTAATCGACGCAAAAGACGGCATTTCAGATCAAGATTTAAGTTTGCTTGGTTTTGTGTTGAATGCCGGTCGCGCCTTAGTGCTTGCCGTTAATAAATGGGATGGTTTAGACAACGAACATAAAGAGCGGATTAAAACTGAACTGGATAGACGTTTGGGCTTTATTGACTTTGCACGCGTTCACTTTATTTCAGCGCTACATGGTACTGGCGTTGGCCACCTTTATGAATCGGTTCAGGAGGCTTACGCAAGCGCCACTAAGCGCGTTTCTACCTCTATGTTAACCAAGATTATGCAGATGGCTCAAGACGACCATCAGCCGCCTTTAGTGCGCGGTCGTAGGGTTAAATTACGTTATGCCCACGCTGGCGGCTATAATCCACCTCGCATCGTTGTACATGGTAATCAGGTTAATTCTTTACCAGACTCTTATAAGCGCTATTTAATGAATTATTACCGCAAAGCCCTAGAGATTATGGGTACGCCAATTCGCGTAGAGTTTAAAGAAGGTGAGAATCCATTCTCAGATAAGAAGTCAAAACTTACCATGGCTCAAGAACGCCGTCGTAAAAAAATGCAAAATGTAAGTAAGTACAAAAAATCGTAGAGGAATACTATGACAATTGAAGTTGCTTGCCCAGAGTGTGACGGACAGTTACAACACGAACATGACCACTGGTTGTGTGGCGCCTGCCACCATATGTTTTCGCAGCGTGTGCATTGCGATAAATGCGATGCCGAGCTTGAAAAGCTAAAGGCCTGCGGTGCAGTAGATTATTTTTGTAATAGCTGCAACGAGTTAAAATCTAAGCGAGCTGTTATTCGGCGTTTCGAGCGCTTAGACAGTTAATTAAAAAGGCGGCCATTGGCCGCCTTTTTTGAGAGTAGAGCTAGCAACTTAGTTACTTGCAACACTTTTTAGTATTTCAGGCCACTGTCGATAAATCATGTAATGACCTTGTTCAGGAACGACAGTGAGCTTAGCGTTGGCTGCGCGCTCGATAAAGCGCTCGGCAAGCACTAATGGAATATGCCTGTCTTGCTCGCCATGAAATAGCTGCGTAGCAACTTTAACATCTTCAATGTTAAAGCCCCAAGGTGACATTACTTGACGAACCTCATCAGAAAAAGCATTACCGCCTTGGATCTTTGATTCTTTTAAATAGCGGCCAAACTTTTCCCTAAATTGTGGGCTCTCAAATAACTCAACATCGGCACCTTCTAGATCGCGGGCTAATACCTTAAATAATTTGTTAGGGTCTTTGTGCAAGCCCTTATCAAGAATATTAGTAAACAGGCGATGCATACTCGGGAAGTCACGAGCCAGCTTCATGTGCATGCGATATAGCTTGGCAGTGGCCTCGTAATCACTGTCGTAGGTGAGGGCATCACCTGAGCTCACAATTGTCATGTTGCTGATCCGCTCAGGAATGGTGGCTGCGCAGCAGGCTGCGTAAACGCCTCCTGTGGCATAGCCAAGTAACTGGACCTGCTCTAGCTCTAAATGGTCGAGTAGCGCCGCTAAGTCTTTTGACCAATTTACAAAGCCGTAGTTTTCGCAGTAGTCAGAACCACCAAACCCGGGCCGGTCGATGCTGATTAAGCGCAATCCTAGGTGTTTTGCTAAATCAACATCATCAAAAAAGTTTTCTAAGCGACTACCTAAAATACTGTGGCAATAAACCACCGGTTTGCCCTTTGGACTACCGTATTCTTGGTAACACAGCTTACGTTGGTCGGGCAAAGTAAAGTAGCGTGCGTTAAGGTCGTGGGCTTCGGTAAAGTCAAAGTGGCGGCTACTTTGCGATAGCATTCCCCAAGGTCCAGTTAGCACCAAACTAGCTAATTCGCTTTGGCTACTAACGTTGGTTTTCTTGAATACTGATTTAAGCTGGGTACGCACGGTGTTGTAACTAACAAAAATTTTGTCAGCAATGTCAGGTGGAGACATACCTTGCGCAATATAATTAACGATGCGCGCTTCTTTTGGGGTTAAGTTGTAACCGTCGGCAAAGGCGGCTAAATCAAGCTCTACATCGGGGCGAGAAGGGGAGATAAACACCACCACACTGGCATTTCGCTCTAAACTGGGGTTTTGCAGATGGTTTACCGGGCTAAGAATTACCATGGTTTGTACATCTGTTTCTTGACCAATTTGGATCGGTAAACCCCGGCTGCTGGATTCGTTAGGTCCCAGTGAAGACAGCTCTTCTACATATTGATTAAGTAAGTCAGTTGATTCACTTTGCTGAGTTACCAAGTTCTTATTACGTTGGTATAGTCCTTGGCCGAGCTGCAGGGTTTCTTCTGCTAGTTCGTTGGTGAGCAAAATTTCACTTTTAGCATTCACCAAAATTACCCCAACCGGAATGTGGTCGAGCAAAGAGTTAAGCGAATGGTTTTTTTCTTCAAGCTGGTAAATACGCTTTGCGATATTTAATGCTTGGTTAAAGTGTTCAAGTAAAATCTGGTTCCGTTCGGAGTATTGGTTCTTAGCCATCGATAGTTGCGGAGATACCGCATCGAGCATTTGGCTTAATTGTGCCGAAGAGGAGTCTGAGTGGCCATGATCTTCTGTGCTTTGAAGTTCTGGCATCATGTATAGGTGCTCAAGCAAATCGGGCCAATATTCAGGTTCTGCCGCCGCACGGTAAATCATACCGATCAACTGTTCCCTGTTATCGACACTGGTTAGCTCTCGCTCCTTGGTGCTATCCAATGAATTCATAGTATTGCTGCTAATTTACTTTTTATATTGATATCTAGTTAGTTACCCGAATGTTCGCTTTACCTCTTTGTGGGTTTAGTCGACATTCTAGCTAAACTGCGAACCAACTAGGTATTCGGTTTAGTCCAGTCAATCTTATGTCAGAATTAACTAAAATCCCATCAATTTTGATGACTAACTCACTAGATGTGACCTTGGCGTTTAAAACGCTAGGGGCTGTTAGCCTTTCGTGGTTGAGTTTTGTTCGCGAAAAAATCCGTTTTAGGCGCGGCAAGGCGTGTGTAGCCTAGCACTCTAAGTGAATACGCCTTAACAAAGCAAAAAACAGCTCGAAAGATAAACAGCCCCTAGAGCTTATTTAATAATTGTTGCGTTATGGTTTCCATCAGCAAACTTGATATTGACTTGGTCACCAACGCTTAAATCTGCAGCAGATTTAACGATTTTCTGTTGCTGAGTCACCAAGCTAAAACCTCGTTCTAATACACGTAGCGGGCTCAAATTGTCCATTTGTCGACAAGCATTGACTAAGGCATCTTGCTGGTGTTGAAGGTTCTTATCACTAGCTAGGTTTAGCCGCTGCTTAAGCTGAACTAACAGTTGCTGATGACGGCTTAGCTTTTGTTCTATAAGTGAGTGTTTTAAACGTGAGTGTGCTTCTAGATGGCGCTGCTTGCTGCGGTTTAAGCTTTGTTGATGGGCAAAGCTTAAACGGTGGCTAAGCTCGTCAAAGCGTTGCTGTTGCTGTTCTAATAAATGGATAGGAGATTGGGTTTCTACTTGGTGATGAAGCTGCTTGAGGCGGATCTGTTGCCGACTAAGCATATGTAAGTAGCTTTGTTCTAACTGTTGGCTTAGTTTGTTTAAGCTTAACGCAAGGTGGCTAGCTTGTTGGCTAACAATTTCTGCGGCAGCTGAGGGGGTTGCGGCGCGAATGTCGGCAACTAAATCACAAATGCTGTCGTCCACTTCGTGGCCTACTGCAGATATAATCGGAATGTTTGAATTAAATATGCAGCGAGCGAGGGCTTCGTCATTAAAGGCGGATAAATCTTCTTTAGAGCCTCCGCCGCGTCCAACGATAAGTAGATCTACTTCTTCACGCTGATTAGCAAGCTCAATCATCTTGCTAAGTTGGCTTGCAGCGGCATCTCCCTGAACGGCAGCAGGATAAACGATCACTTTAATAGCGGGTGCGCGGCGTTGAAGCACTGATAAAATATCTTGTAAAGCCGCCCCAGAGGCGGAGCTAACCACGCCAATGGTACTGGGGTATTCGGGTAAGGTTTGCTTTTCAGCTTGGCCAAATAAGCCTTCGCTGGCCAACTTCATTTTTAGTTGTTCAAACGCTTGCTGCTGTGCGCCGTCTCCAGCAGGGTGAATGGCTTCTGCAATAAGCTGGTAATCACCGCGTGGTTCATACATGGTGATTTTGGCTTTCACTAATACTTGCATGCCGTTTTCTGGTGTGAAGACAGCCTTGCGATTAGCGCCCTTAAACATGGCACAGCGTACTTGGGCACCATCGTCCTTTAAACTGAAGTACCAGTGCCCTGAAAATGGCGTAGCAAAATTAGATATTTCACCTGCCAACCAAACTGAGCCTAGAGAGTTCTCTAGCAATCGCCTAACTTGCTGGTTTAATTGACTTACGCTGAGGATATTTTGGGCGATTTGATTGCTTTGCATTAGCCAACTCGAAGCTAAATTGAAAATAATGTAAGAAAATAACATTTTTCAATTTACCTTGGCCAGCTTTATACCTATAATCCGACCGCAATATTTTATCCCTTTATTAACTGATTTAGGCGAATGTTGCTATGTTGAGAATTTCCAAAGAAGCCTTAACCTTCGATGATGTACTACTACTTCCTGCTCACTCAGAAGTACTTCCTAATACTGCCAATTTGGCGACACGTCTAACCAAAGATATCCCGCTTAGTATTCCAATGGTGTCTGCTGCCATGGATACGGTAACCGAAGCTAATTTTGCCATTGCACTAGCTCAAGAGGGCGGTGTTGGTTTTATTCACAAAAACATGAGCATTGAGCAGCAAGCTGCTGAAGTGCGTAAAGTGAAGAAGTTTGAAGCCGGTATCGTTCTAGAGCCAATTACTGTAACGCCTGAGTTAACGTTGGGCCAAATTGCAGAGTTGCGTCAAATCCATGGTTTTGCTGGCTTCCCTGTTGTAACTGAAGCGAATGACCTAGTGGGTATTGTAACTGGCCGTGATTTACGTTTTGAAACTGATTTTTCTAAAACTGTTTCTCAAGTAATGACACCTAAAGAGCGTTTGGTGACAACTACCGATACATCGCGTGACGTCGTTGAAAAACTGATGCACGAACACCGCATTGAAAAAATGCTAGTGGTAGATGAGGCTTTCAAACTGACCGGTTTGATTACCGTAAAAGATTTCAAAAAAGCGGAACGTAAACCTAATGCTTGTAAAGATAGCTTTGGTCGTTTGCGTGTTGGCGCTGCTGTAGGTGCTGGTGCCGGTAACGAAGAGCGTATTGATGCCTTAGTTGAAGCTGGCGTAGATGTATTGTTGATTGACTCGTCTCACGGTCACTCTCAAGGCGTTCTTGATCGCATTAAAGCCACCCACGAAAAATACCCAGACTTACCAATTGTTGGTGGGAATGTGGCAACAGGTGCAGGCGCTTTAGCCCTAGCTGACGCAGGTGTAAGTGCGGTTAAAGTAGGTATTGGCCCTGGTTCAATTTGTACTACGCGTATTGTTACAGGTGTAGGTGTACCACAGATTACCGCAGTAGCTGATGCTGTTGAAGCGCTAAAAGGTCGTGATATTCCAGTTATTGCAGACGGCGGTATTCGCTTCTCTGGCGATATTGCTAAAGCCTTAGTTGCCGGTGCATCTTGTGTAATGGTTGGTAGCATGTTTGCTGGTACCGAAGAAGCACCAGGTGAAATTGAACTTTATCAAGGCCGTTCGTTTAAGTCTTACCGTGGTATGGGCTCGCTTGGCGCAATGTCTCAAGGTTCGTCAGATCGTTACTTCCAAACAGACAATGCTGCCGACAAATTAGTTCCAGAAGGTATTGAAGGCCGCGTAGCTTACAAAGGCCCAGTAAAAGCGATTATTCACCAGCAAATGGGCGGCTTACGTTCGTGCATGGGCTTAACGGGTTGCGCTACAATTAACGAGTTAAATACCAAAGCAGAGTTTGTGCGAGTAACTAGCGCAGGTATGGGTGAAAGTCACGTACATGACGTAACCATTACCAAAGAAGCCCCTAACTATCGTATGGGCTAAGCCTAATAAGTTTGTTTTTCTTCTCTAAGCGCCGAAAGGCGCTTAGTTCTATCAGCCTATTTTAAGTAAGTGATTATGAGCAGAGATATCCACGAACATCGTATTCTAATTTTAGATTTTGGATCGCAATATACCCAACTTATCGCGCGTCGAATTCGCGAAATCGGTGTGTATTGTGAATTGTGGGGCTGGGATGTAGAAGAAGCCGATATCCGCGAGTTTGCGCCGAACGGTATTATTTTGGCCGGTGGCCCAGAAAGCGTTACGGAGAATGATTCTCCGAGGGCTCCTGAGTACGTATTTAATGCTGGCGTTCCTGTTCTAGGTATTTGTTACGGCATGCAAACTATGTCTGAGCAACTAGGTGGAGCGGTTATTCAAGGCGAGGGCGAGCGTGAGTTTGGTTACGCTCAAGTTGAAGTGGTTGCGCAATCTCCATTATTTAAAGCAATCGAAGATGCAGTAGCACCAAATGGCAATGCCTTGCTAGATGTTTGGATGAGCCATGGCGATAAAGTGTCGGCCATTCCTGAAGGTTTCACCACCGTTGCGCAAACTCCAAGCTGTGAATTTGCTGCCATGATGAATCAAGATAAGCATTTCTACGGTGTGCAGTTCCACCCTGAGGTGACTCATACTCGTCAAGGCTTGCGCATGCTAGAGCACTTTGTAAAAGACATTTGTGCTTGTGAAGCTTTATGGACTTCTGAATCAATCATCGAGAACGCCATTGCTCAAATTAAAGAGCAAGTGGGCGATGACGAAGTTATTCTTGGTCTAAGTGGCGGCGTTGACTCCTCGGTTGTGGCAATGTTGGTTCAACGCGCAATCGGTGACAAACTTACCTGTGTATTTGTAGATAACGGTTTGCTGCGTTTGAATGAAGGCCAGCAAGTGATGGATATGTTTGGCAACCACTTTGGTTTAAACATCGTTCACGTAAATGCTGAAAACCGCTTTCTAGATGCAATGGCTGGCGAAAGTGACCCGGAGAAGAAGCGTAAGATTATTGGCCATGTGTTCATTGACGTGTTCGATGAAGAGGCTAAAAAGCTGAAAAATGCTAAATGGCTTGCGCAGGGCACGATTTACCCTGACGTTATCGAATCAGCGGCATCTAAAACCGGCAAAGCGCATGTGATTAAATCTCACCATAACGTAGGTGGCTTGCCTGATGATATGGAAATGGGCTTAGTAGAGCCGCTTAAAGAACTGTTTAAAGATGAGGTGCGTAAAATTGGCTTAGAACTAGGCCTACCTTACGATATGTTATACCGCCATCCCTTCCCTGGGCCTGGTTTAGGTGTACGCGTATTGGGCGAAGTGAAGAAAGAATACTGTGATTTACTACGCCGTGCAGACGCTATCTTCATTGAAGAATTACACAAAGCAGATCTTTACCATAAAGTAAGCCAAGCTTTCACCGTATTCTTGCCAGTTCGCTCGGTAGGTGTAATGGGCGATGCGCGTAAGTATGACTGGGTTGTATCATTGCGCGCAGTTGAAACTATCGACTTTATGACTGCACATTGGGCGCACCTACCTTATGATTTCTTAGGTAATGTGAGCAACCGTATAATCAACGAGATTGATGGTATTTCTCGTGTTGTTTACGACATCTCTGGTAAACCACCAGCGACCATTGAGTGGGAATAAACTTCCATTCGTTGAATAAAGCGCCGTAATGGCGCTTTTTTTTGCCTCACATTCAGTCAAAGGCTTTCTCTACGTGCCTGCTTGCTATTTAAAGCTGAACAACTAATTCACGTTCTCTATTTTTAAGATCTGCTCTATGATGATGTTTTAATACCAATCACACTAAGTAAGTGAGCAGAAGTAACGCAGGGAAAAGCCTCGAGAATAAGGCAGGATTTTTCGATAAGTAGTTATTCTACAATCAAAAATTCTAACGCAGTTATCGAGTATTTTAAACCATTTAGAATGATTAGTTACTTAGTACGATTGGTATAACAGGGAGAGTCATGGCGTGAATGTTTTTGTATGGATGCTGGCTATTTGTCAGGCCTTATTAACCACCGGAAATATTTTGCTCGTGGCAGTCACCGGCTTAATTGGCCAGCAGCTCGCTCCTTCCGCTGCTTGGGTTACCTTTCCTGTTGCTATGCAATTTTTAGGGCTAATGTTAGCCACCATACCTGCGTCTCTTATCATGGGGATAACCGGGCGCAAGAAAGGTTTTGTACTTGGTAACTTGGTTGGCATTAGTGGTGCACTATTAGCTACTTATGCGCTATACCACCAGCAATTTATGCTGTTTAGTTGCGCAACCTTTTTATTAGGAATAGGCATTGGTTTTGGCATGTTGTATCGTTTTGCGGCGGTAGAGCTTTGCTCCGAAGGGCAGCAACCCCGAGCCATTTCAGCCATTATGGCTGGCGGGGTGATCGCAGCGGTGATTGGGCCAAGCCTAGCGGTGTATAGTCAATCGTGGTGGCCTAATCAGCCTTTCATTGGCGCATTTGTTGGTTTACTTGCTCTATATATTATCGCGTTAATACTGCTGCTGATGATTCGCTTCAATGATACTGAAGCAAGTAGCCAGTCAACAATTGATGCTCGACCCCTAAGGGAAATAGTTAGTTCGGCCAATTACATCGTTGCCGTGGTGGCTGGCGTTGTTAGTTACTTTGTAATGAACCTCCTTATGACTGCAACGCCTTTAGCGATGCATCACCATGGCTATCACTTTGCTCAATCTGCTTCGGTCATTGAATGGCATGTATTAGGCATGTTTGCGCCTTCGTTTATTACCGGAAGGCTAATATTGAAAATGGGGCTTTTCCCAACCATGCTGCTTGGTTTAGCGCTAATGTTTGCTTGTGTTGTTGTTAATTTAATGGGCACTAGCTTTATTCATTTTGCAGTTGCATTAACCTTGCTTGGAGTAGGGTGGAACTTTATGTTTATTGGTGCGACCCAAATGCTAACTCAATCTTATTACTTAAATGAGAAGGCTAAAGCTCAAGCTGTTAATGAGTTTGTGGTGTTCTCTTTAGTGGCTATTTCAGCGCTGTCTGCTGGCTGGTTAGAGCAAAGTTTGGGGTGGCGAGTGGTAAATGTTAGCGCCTTACCCATATTGACGCTTGGTTTGATTTGCTTGTTGTTTTATCAGCGTCAACATAAAAGGCAACTATCTGTATGAGGCTAATTAAAGCCTGGATTTTTGTGCGTAACATCAAAGATTAATTTTTTTAATGCTAAAACCATGCGGTTTTTATTGATTAATACCACTGATGTGTTTGCTGATAGGTCTATCTCTATGAATTTCAGGTAAAAAAAAGCCACCGCATAAGCAGTGGCTCAAAATTCTTTTTGACAGACAGGGTCAAAATAAGAAACAGGGAAGTCAGCAAAAGGGCTGACAAATGCAAACACAACATAGCAATCAAAGTAATTACAAATCCGGTAACTACTCAAAGAGGCCTGACATAACACCTTGATTTTAGGTGCTGCGTCAGACCCCTTCGCCTGATTGCGGGTGCATAGTAATCTGCAACTGGTCCTACAACAACAGATAAATTATAATGACCATAGATTAGAAAAACTTATCCGTTAATGGGATGTAAAAATGGCGCGTCGTTTGCCTCCACTTAATGCCTTAAAAGCCTTTGAAGCGGCAGCAAGGCATCTTAGTTTTACCCGAGCAGCAGAAGAGCTTTTTGTGACTCAAGCCGCTGTTAGTCACCAAATTAAAGCCTTAGAAGAGTTCTTAGGTTTAAAGCTTTTTAGAAGGAAAAACAGAGCCTTACTGCTAACCGAAGAAGGCCAAGGTTATTTTCTCGATATTAAAGATATTTTTATTTCGTTAACCGAGGCTACCGACCGTTTGTTGGCTCGTGGCGCCAAAGGAACGATAACGGTTAGTTTACAACCCAGTTTTGCCATCCAATGGTTAGTACCACGTTTATCTCAATTTAGTGAGATGCATCCCGATATTGATGTTCGTATTAAAGCGGTTGATTTATACGAAGGTTCATTAACGGAAGATGTTGACGTTGCAATTTATTACGGCAGAGGTAATTGGTCTGGCCTACGAGCCGACAAATTGCACACAGAGTATTTGGTTCCGGTATGCGCCCCCAGTTTGTTAGTGGGTGATAAAGCTTTAACTAAGCCCGAGGATTTGCAATATCACACCCTATTGCATGATACCGCTCGCCACGATTGGAAAGCGTGGTTTAAATTGGTCGGGCTGCGACAAATGAACGTGAATCATGGGCCTATATTTTCGCATTCAACCATGGTGCTACAAGCCGCGGTGTATGGGCAGGGTGTGGCACTCGGTCATAGCGTATTGGCTAAACCTGAAATTGAAGCCGGTCGTTTAGTGTGCCCCTTTGAGCAAGTTTTACTGAGTAAAAACGCCTATTACATGGTGTGTAAACCCAGCCAAGCAGAACAAGGTAAGTTGGTTGCCTTCCGTGAGTGGATGATTTCCTTGGTTGAGCAAGAGCAGCAAGAGTTTGTGAATGAAGGTTTGGTAGACGCGGAGTGAATATGTTGAATCAAACGGCTTGGCCCTTAAGGCTGCTGTTGGCTGTAAGTGGCGCTGTTACCGTGATTATGGGCGCGGGTGCTGCGCATGGCTTCAGTCGTTTTTTGGGTGAGGCGCAATTATCGTGGATTGAAACCGGCGTGTTTTATCAAATCATTCATTTAGTCGCTGCTTTGGTAGTGGTAGATAAACGCCGAACAACCGCTTTACTTTGGATTTTGGGTGGTTGGTTATTTGCCGGTAGCTTATACTGCTTGGCTTTTTTTGGCTCAAAGGTGTTTGGGCCAATAACCCCAATTGGTGGGTTTATTTTGATTATTGCTTGGCTGAGCCTAGCTTTGCCAACAAAGAGAAGTGTAAATGAGTAGTATAATTTTGTATTGTCGCACTGGCTTTGAGAGCGACTGTGCTGCAGAGATCCAATATCATGCTGAGCAGCTAGAGTTTTTTGGTTTTGCCAAAGCGAGCAGTGGCGCTGGTTTTGTGGAGTTTAGCTGTTATCAAGCTGAGCATTCACAAGCCTTGTATCAAGCGATAGATTTTCGTCATTTAGTGTTTGCTAGGCATTGGTTTTTAGCGCTTGCAGAATTACAACTCGATGAGGCAAACCGCGTCGCATCTATACTTGCCATTGAGCAAAAGCTACCGAAGTGTGGCTGCCTACGTTTAGAGTATCCTGATACTAATGACGGTAAAGCTTTATCTAGCTTTTGCAAAAAATTTAACCGCCCCCTAGAAAATGCATTGGTGAAGCATCAATGGTTGACTAAAAAAGCGAATCCTAAGCTGCCTGCCATGCAGTTATTTTTTGTAAGTGGAACCCATTGCTGGATAGGCTACTCGGATACCCGCAACGGTAATGCTCAGCATAACGGTATATTACGTCTTAAGTTTCCTGCAGAGGCTCCAAGTCGCTCAACCCTTAAACTAGATGAAGCCTTTATGGTGTTGCTAAATGACGAAGAGCGAGAGCAGTATATTCAAAATGGCCAACATGCTGTTGATTTGGGTGCATGCCCGGGTGGTTGGACTTACCAACTGGTAAGGCGAAACATGTTTGTGGCTGCTATTGATAATGGCCCTATGGCGCAATCGCTAATGGATACTGGCCAAGTGCAGCACTTTCGAGAAGATGGCTTTAAATATCAGCCAGAGCGCAGCAACGTAAGTTGGCTAGTTTGCGACATGGTAGAGCGTCCAGCTAAAGTAAGTCGTTTAATGTTGAAGTGGTTGGCAAATGGCTGGTGCCAATATGCAATGTTTAATTTGAAGTTGCCAATGAAGCAACGCTTTGCTGAGGTGAATCAGGATCTTAATTTACTTAAAGAGGGCTTGAGTGAGTTAGGTTTTGAGCATGAAGTAAGGGCCAAGCACTTATACCATGACCGAGAAGAAATTACCGTTTTTGCGCGTGTTTACTAGGGCAGCAAGACTGAGCATTAAAAAAGGCAGCTAGGCTGCCTTTTTTTTATTTATGCTGCTATAAGCTTTATAGGCGATCTAGAATCGCTTGTGTAAACTCTTTAGTACCGGCTGTGCCACCTAAATCGCGAGTGGTTCTGTCACCGCTGGCAATAACGTCTTTCACTGCGTTTAGAATATTGGCCGCTTTGTCTTCCATACCTAAATATTCAAGCATTTGAATACTGGCTAGAATAACGGACGTTGGGTTTGCAATATCTTGGCCTGCGATATCTGGCGCGCTGCCGTGCACGGCTTCAAAAATTGCTGCTCGTTCACCAATATTAGCACCTGGCGCCATACCAAGGCCGCCCACTAATCCAGCACACAAGTCTGACAAAATATCACCAAACAAGTTAGTGGTAACCATTACGTCGAAGCGCTCTGGGTACATCACTAAGTTCATACATGCTGCGTCAACAATCATTTCTTCAGATTCGATATCTGGGTATTGTTTAGCGATTTCACGAGCCACTTCTAGGAACAGGCCTGAAGTTGATTTCATGATGTTTGCTTTGTGAACTGCCGTTACTTTTTTTCGGCCTTCGCGGCGGGCAAGCTCGTAGGCAAACTTTACAATACGCTCTGCGCCGTCTCGAGTGATTACACTCATTGCTTCTGCGCTAGTGCCGTCTTCGCTACGTTTTTGGCCAACACCTGAGTACATGCCTTCGGTGTTTTCACGAACGGTAATAATATCTACGTCTTCGTAACGCGCTTTTGTACCTACAAAAGAGCGCACAGGGCGCAAGTTGGCGTAAAGGTCAAAGTGTTTACGCATAGACACGTTGATTGATGTAAAGCCAGTGCCAACCGGTGTGGTTAGCGGGCCTTTTAAGGCGATGCCATTTTGCTCGATAAGTTGCAGTGATTTTTCAGGCAACAGGCTGCCATCGCTTTCTAGGGCTGCTAGACCTGCGTTGGCAAAATCATATTCGAAACCACAACCCGCTTTATCCATAATCGCGATTGCACTTTCGATAATACTAGGGCCAATACCATCTCCAGGTATGACGGTGATTCGTCTTGTTGACATATCTCTTCCTAATTCGTAGGCATTTTTATTATTTAAGGGGGAGGAGGTAACACTCCGTGTTAATGCCCGAAGTTTGAGGTGTTCGGGCAACACAGAGTTTACAATTTTTTAACGCAATACTCAAAAGGAAATAGCTAATACTAAGGTATTAGCTTGATTACAATACAAAAATCTATTACCGCTATTGAGCCTAGTTAAAACTTGAATACTTCTACTGATTTATTCAAACGCGTGGCAATATTGCTTAATTCTTCAACCATTTTGCTATTGTTTTCTGAGCTATCAAAAGTGGTTTTCGCTAAGTCATTTATGCCTACTATGCTGCTGTTTATTTCTGCGGCTACTAGGGTTTGCTGCTCTGCTGCTGTCGCTATTTGAGCGTTCATATCGTGGATTACCGAAATTGAATCGCTAATAGCATTAAGCGCTTGATTGGCTAGCTCTGATTTTTCTGAAGTTTGTTGGGCATCTTTTGCATTTGTCTCCATCAGAGACACGGAGTTCTTAGCTTCAGTTTGCAGATTAGTGATCATTTCTTGAATTTCATTGGTGCTGTCTTGAGTTCTATTGGCTAAGTTTCTTACTTCATCGGCCACTACCGCAAATCCTCGGCCTTGTTCTCCTGCTCGAGCAGCTTCAATTGCAGCATTAAGCGCCAGCAAGTTGGTTTGTTCAGCAATGCCTCTAATTACTTCCAAAATCCGACCAATGCCTTCCGTTTCCATTTCAAGTTTACCAATTACTTGCTGTACTTCTTCGATACCCGAAACTAATAAGCTTATGTTACTGTTCATTTCATTGACAACGCTGATACCTTGGCTTGACTGCTCATTTGCTTCTGTTGCTGCGCTAGATGCTTGCAGAGCGTTGCGAGCAACTTCGTCAACAGTCACGGTCATTTGATTCATTGCAGTAGAGGTTTGTTCTAGTTGCATCATTTGTGATTCTGAGCTGGTATTTACAGACGTTGCTGATTCATGAATGCGTGAAGAGGATTGATTGAGCTGTTCGGTTGCAGTGTTTATTCCGGTAACAATGTTGGTTAGGCTATTCACCATCGATAATACCGCTTGGTAAATGCCCGTTTCCTGGCCAGATTGCTGGGAAGAGTAACGTAGGTCTCCTTTGGCAATATTTTGGACTATGGTTTCGATGGTGGCGGGCTCTCCACCAATAGGGCCATACATAAGCTTCATTACCACCCAATAACACACGGCTAATGCGAGCAGCAGCAGGAAGATTGCTATCGAGATGGTAAGCACAAGGTTCTCATTGGATGCTCGATTAATATTTTCCCACTTGTCCCACGCCCATACCGTCCAATTTAGGTTAGCAACTTTTGCTGACACAACAGAGTACTCATTTCCATCAAATTCGTAGTCATGCTGGCTGGAAGCTTGATCGTTGTATTGACGGTAGGATGGACGTAATTCAAATAGGTTTTTGCCGATGTAGTCTGTGTACTTCGAGGCTATAACAAAGCCGTCTTCTCGGCTCACAAACAATTGGTTATTTTCCGATAGACCGTCAATGAAGCTAGTGATCTGATTAAGCGCGAGATTGACCGACAATATGGCTACCGGCTTACCATTTCGAATAACTGGCACTGCCACCGCCATCACAACATCACCGGTACTACTTGTATAAGGAGTGGTCACGATCTTAGGCTCATTGGCCATGCCTCTTCGATACCACTCCCTATTTAGTTGCTTTGCGTTGAAGTTAGGGATGATACCGTCATTACTTGCAGCGTAAGTGTCGCCATTTTCCAAACCTACATAAGCATTAAGTACTTCTAAGGCGTCTTGTATTTTGTGCAGGCTAGCGACTAGCGGCTTTTCATCAATTTTTCCGCTAGCACTTAAAGGTAGCTCAGAAGCTTTGAGCTTAAGCGTATCGAAGTAACGATTCATTTTTTGTTCAATGGCTTTAGAAATTAAAAACGCCTGATTGTTTAGTTGGCTGCTGTAATTAACTTCTGATGCAGACTTAAAATTTAAAAAACCGATGACAGAAATGAAAATGATGATGGCTGAAATGAGTAAACCCATTATTGAAAGGATTTTGGCCTTAGCGCTCATAGAGTTAGTCCTTTAACTTTTACAAGAGAATTAGCAGTAATAAATAAAAACTGTTCTTACACTATAGCCCACAAAAACGGGTGTTAAGTAGCTTGATAGTTTTTAGGAGTTAAATTAAAAACGCAGTTAAAAGGACCGTGACCAAATGAGCCAAGGGTGTTAATTACCGTGCGCTTGTTGATAGCGCAGTTGTTTGAGAGAAAAGCCTAGTTGTAAATCGGTTCGCAGGCTTAATAGCTGCTTAGCTAAGTTGAGCTGTTCGGCATTGCTTTGTACTTTCTGGGCGAGTTTGTCGGGGGTAGGGGCATCTAATATAGCTTGTGCATTGGAATAGTTGTTTAACAGGGTTTTAGCGCTTTTAGCTCCTATTCCTGCAACGCCGGCAACATTAACGCTGCTAATACCAACAAGGGCCCAGTAGTCGGTAAGTTGGGAGATGGTAATGCCAAATTTGTTTTCTACTTCATCTATGGATATGTATTCACGGCGAAAATAATCGTACAGATTAACCCCGTTGTTGAGCAGGCTGTAGTAGCCTCTGTCAGTAGACACTATGGTTACCGGGTAACTAGCCGCAGCTGCTTTGCTGGCAATAGTGGCACAGATATCGTCGGCCTCTTCATCTGGAGCTGATACTGAATCAATGCCGAGATCTAATAGATGGTCTTTTAAGCTTTCTAACTGTTTGGCAAGTTGCTCCGGCATGGGCGAACGGTTTTGTTTGTAATCGGGAAAAAGCTGTTCACGCCAAGCGCAGCGTTCTCCATCGAATACCGCAATAATGTGTGAAGGTTTCAGGCTAGCAATAATGCGCTTACAGGCGCTGCTTAAGGCCATGGTGGTGGCATTATCTAAAGCCCCATTAGGCGTTCTTTGCTGCTGCACAGCATAGATACGTCTAATGAGGTTTAATGCGTCGATGATGACAAGTTGCTTAGCCAATTTCGAATTCGCCTATGGCAAATGTCATTTAGCTTTTCCAACCCTGTAGCAGGGCTCGTAATTGCTTCCTGGTAGCTTCATACGGTGTTGAGAAACAAAGTCTTTTAAGAGTTTATCTAACATTTTCATTATTTTAGGGTCACCGTCAATAATAAAAGGACCGTGTTTTTCTATTTGTTTGATGCCTTCATCTTTTACATTGCCACTTACAATGGCAGAAAATGCTCTACGTAAGTTAGCCGCTAGATCTTGCGGTGCTTGGTCGAAGTGCAAATTAAGCTTCTCTACATTCTCGTGTAGCGGCTCAAATGGGTGTTGAAAGTCACTATCAATTTTTAGGCTCCAGTTAAATGAATAGGCGTCACCAATTGCGCGGCGGTAGTCTTTCACTTTCGGCATCATCTGTTTAATAACTTGTGCAGCTCGAGCCGAATCATCAATGATTATTTGATAACGTTGTTGAGCTTCGTGCCCTAATGTTGCACCAATAAATTCATCGATGCTTCTAAAGTACTCCTCGCTGGATTTTGGGCCGGTAAGTACAATAGGCAAAGGCTGGCGGGCATTTTCGGGGTGGAGCATAATGCCAAGAATATATAACAATTCTTCAGCTGTACCGGCACCACCAGGGAAGATAACGATAGCGTGTCCCATTCGAACAAAGGCTTCTAAGCGCTTTTCGATATCGGGAAGAATGATCAGTTCATTCACAATTGGATTGGGTGGCTCGGCCGCAATAATACTGGGTTCGGTTAAGCCAATATAGCGACCTTCGTTTACCCGCTGTTTGGCATGGCCTACTGCTGCTCCTTTCATTGGACCTTCCATAGCGCCTGGGCCACAACCAGTGCATATGTTCAGCTCACGTAATCCCAGTTGGCTGCCTACTTCTCGTGTGTATTGGTATTCAACATCATTAATTGAATGACCGCCCCAGCACACTACCAAATTTGGCTCGGTTCTGGGGTGAATAACTCGGGCATTTCGCAGCATCGAAAAGACTAGGTTAGTAATGTGCGATGATTGATTGAGATCGAGGTGGGCTTGCTCTTTAATTTCGTTAGAAACATATAAAATGTCGCGAAGTACGCTAAACAGGTGTTCTTGAATACCGCGAATAATTTCGCCATCAACAAAGGCATCTTCAGGGGCATTGGCGAGTTCGAGCTTTACTCCTCGCTCTCGGCTTAATACATTTATCTCAAAGTTTTTGTAACGTTCTAGAATTTCACGGCTGCTATCAGTTTTACTGCCGGAGTTGAGCACTGCCAAGCTGCAGTTTCGGTATAATAGATAAATATCTTCTGAGGCACTTAAGGTGAGTTGATCTACTTCGAGCTTTGACAGTAAGTTCATACTGCCCACAGGGTTTATATGGGTAATCATCGACACCTCACGGTTAATTTGCGGATCGCAACTTAGAGTATAGCGTGAGGCGTCAAGTTAGCGTTGAGTTTCTCAACCCAACGCTAAACTAACTAGCTGATTATGTTAACTTTGTCACGACCACTACTCTTCGATTCATACAGAGCTTGGTCGGCTCGTTCAAAAGCATCTAGCGGTTTGTCGCTTTCTTTAAACAAGGTCGCACCAATAGACACCGTGATAGACACTTGTTGGTCTTTAAACCTAAACGGCAAGGCTTTTATCTGCTCTCGGATGTTGTCCAGTGGCACCATTACCGCGTCGGGTGAAATATTTGGCATAAGTAGCACAAACTCTTCGCCGCCAAAACGTGCCAAGAAGTCGGTGTCTCTTAGGTTGTTTTGCAAAGCACGGGCAATCACTTTAAGTGCTTTGTCTCCTGCCATATGGCCAAATTTGTCGTTAATTGATTTGAAGTGGTCAATATCAATAACGGCCATGCCAAGGTTGTAGCCGTAACGCTTCCAGCGTTTGTACTCAAGCTCTAGTCGTTCATCTAAAGCCGCGCGGTTATACACTTGGGTTAGGCTATCAATAAACAATTTGTGCTTGTGAGCATTAAGGCGTTTTTTGTACTCGTGAGTTTCTTCACGAACCAGACGAAGTTTTAGCTCTACGTTACCTAGTTCATCTAACAACTCGCTAGTACGTTGCTCAAGTTGTTCTTTCTCTTTGAACACGTCGGCAATTTGAATCAAGCGATTTTGAATAGAGCTTTTTAGGGTATCTAGGTCGTTGCTTGAACGAACTTCGGCACCTAACTCTAACAATCGATTCTTAAGTAGGCCGTCACTTTGCTTTTGGTCTTTATGAATAGACTTCGATTGACTCAAGGAGTCATTAAATTGGTCGTGAACACCGCCTAAGCTCTCATTAAGAGAATATAAAAACTCTTGGGAAGCTTTGCGCTCTTCACGGCTACCTTCAATGACTAGTTGAATAACTTTTATGCACAAACTTGGTAGTTCTTCAGGCTCAATGCCTACTAATAGGTCTGAGCGAACTTGGCCAAGTTTGGTTCCTACATCACCGGTATAATCTAGTTCGGTAATTAGTCGTTGAAGGTCATCGCAAATTCGCTTGTGAAGGCGATTATTAAGGATGCTTTCTTTAGGTTTTACAGCAGATGTTGAGTCGTTTGATAAGGGAGCACCACCAAGAGCTGGTTTGTTGATCAATGCTTGGTAGTAATAATTTAGTAGTTGTTCAAGGCGTTGCTGATTGTCGTTGTGAGAATAAGCAGGCTCTTGTTCTAAAAAATCGGTTAGTTTACGACGTAATTGCGGTGGTAAACCGTTGATACGTTTAAGAGATTCGCCCGACGTTTTAATAATTCGTTGATTGTGCGCCAGTAGTGTTTTTAGTGTTTCGCTGTGTTGCTTGAACAGCCCATCTAATTCGTTTTGGTATTGAGAAATAGCCGACAGGTCTTCATTACTTTCAACTTCTTGGATAAGTTGTTCAAGTTTTTGATCGAGCTGTTCGTCTAGACCATAACAAATTTTTGACAGGCGAGAAATTAGCTGGCTGATTGCTTTTTTTTCCATTCTAACCTTTGCATCTTGGTTTGAAGGATTTTTGTTGGAACTGTCAATTTCGTTTCTCACCAACGCAAGTCGCTTCTTAATAGTGATGATATCGCTCATCGTTTAAACCAATACTTCCTAGCGTGCCTAACATAATAAAATTAGCATAACATGAGATCTTTATTAACTACAGCAGCTCAAGTGTCATAGTTTTTGGCTGCTGTTTGCATAAGTTTACCAATTTATTAAGCTCTTATCGCTGGAAGCGTTTACTTTTACCAAGCCTTTGGCAATCGCTTGTTTTACATCTTGGGTAACGTCACTACAGAAAAATGCAGCATGTGAACCACTCATTGCTGTAAGTTCAACCCATTGGTTTTGATTAGTGTGTTTACAAAGCTGTTGAGCGCCTTCAAGAGCTAACCATACAACTTCGGTCATTCCTTTATCGTCAATTGCATCTTTAGCTTTAGCTAAAAATGGCAAGCTACAACATCCAATGGCCATAATTAGTTTTATTTTTTGTTGTTCTGCACATATTTTGGCTCGACCACTAAGCCGCTCGCCCAACTCTTGCGGACTTAAATCTGCTTGTTCTATGCATAACACCAACTGCTTGTCGCTAATATGACCTAAGTGGAAATCGCCTTCTATGTCTTCAATCAATTCTTCAATAAAGCGTTTAATTAGGTCGCGCTGAGCTTTAAAGCCAAGTGTTTGTTGGCTGGCTAGGCTAATGCTCTCTATCGAAAGCATTAATAGAATACGAGCTTGTTGTTTGTTGGACAGTTTGTCGCGTAAACATACTAATGGTGCGTCGCTGTTCGCTAGCTGTTGTAGCCCAGTTACCGGGTGGTGATTGAGCTGATGGCTTATGTCGTTAAGCGAAGCGTTTCGGCTCAGTAGCTTTTGACGGGTCACTAAGAATAGGAACAGCAGCATGATGCCAAATACGCAAACCAGCACAAGTACCAATTGCTGAAAGTTACTTTGCTGCAAAATAATCGCTTTTTCACGAGTGAGGTCAGACAGTTGCTGAGCTTGCTCTATGTATTGATAGTGTTGTTTAAACTGCTCGCGTTTAAGTTCATTACGAATTTGCTGATACTGCTGATTTAGACTGTGGTAAACCTTAAATTGCTCTAGTGCTAACGCGTAGTTGCCATTTTTCTCATAGGCTTGAGTAAGCAGCTTATACACTTTACTGTGGCTGCTACTTAGCCCCATGGTGTTAGCCAACTCTTCTGCTTTTTCTAGCTGCAAAATGGCTAAGCCGTTCTCATTATTATTGATGTGCAATTCACCTAACAACAATAAGCTGCGCAGTAATTTTCCAGGTTGATTTAAGCTAATAAAAAGCTGTCGAGAAATTTGTAAATGGACTAGTGCCGGTGTGTAGTCTGACAACTCCATATAGGTTTTGCCTAGTTGCAGCTCAATGTCCGCTAACAAGGGGAGGTTGTTATTGGCTTTGGCTATCTCTTTCGCATTGAGATAGTGCACTAGAGCTGCGTCTATATCACCGGCGAGCTCAGACATATTGCCCAAGGTGGCAATCTCTTCGGCTTGTAAATCAAAATTTCCTAAGTCAACCGCATTGGCAATAGCATCTTGTTGAATTTGTTGGGCTATTGCCAACTCTCCTTGCCCAAGATATACCCGAGCGATATTGGCTTGTAGCATGCTGGTGAGCAACAGTGCTTCATTACTATTAATGTCTTGTTGGTCCAACTCGGCTTCACTTAAATGGCTAAGTGCCAGTTCAGGTTGACTGTTCGCTAGGTAATAATTAGCGAGTAATGCTTCGGACCAGGCGCGTAATATGGGGGATTTGCTGGCGTACGCTTCTTCTTTTGCTTTAAGTAGGTAGGTTTTTGCTTCGTTGCTTTTACCTTGGTTTAGATGATAAAGCGCCAATACTTTTTGAAGTTGAAAGCGCATGTTAGGCAATGGGAAGATTTTGAGTTTATCTAAATTAGTTTGTGCCAGATTGAGGTAAGTTTCTGTTTCACTTGCTCGGTTAGGATCATTGCTCAACACTAATGCGGCAATGATGTAGGCTTGAGTTAAGTGAGCTTGATGTTGCTGTTGTTTCGCTAGCTCGATAGCTTGATCAATGTATTGCTGAGCCTGTCGGGTATCTTTGATTCGATAGGCGCATAGCGCACCGAGTTGATAACTTAGTAAGGTAACGCTTTGCGACTCTGCATTTTGAGGGGATGGTTGCTGATTGCTTAGTTGCTGCTCGGTTTGCCTTATACATTCTCGAGGATTGGCAATCAGTAGCTGGCGGAGTGGCTCTAGTGCTTTGGGTACATGAACAAAACCGTGCTCGTAAGCAGAACCATTGAAGCTTACTAAGCACGTAATTAAGGCCAACAATCCAGTTAAATAAGCTTGAACTCTCAAGAAATAATTACCTTTTATTGGCGTAATAAACGCCAGTTACCTAATTTTTCGTCAACCTTAGGGTCATTAGAGCGCATAGGGTTTATGTCTAACCCTCCGCGGCGGGTATAACGAGCATATACAGTTAAGGTACTGGGTTTACAAAACTGCATAATGTCACAAAAGATCCGCTCGACACACTGCTCATGAAACTCGTTGTGTTGACGAAAAGATACCAAATAACGAAGTAGCGCTTCTTGGTTTATTTTTGAGCCCTGATAATCAATGTAAACACTGGCCCAATCTGGCTGATTAGTGATTAGGCAGTTTGATTTTAATAGATGGCTATTTAGCGTTTCATTGACTACTTGCTGCGGATCGGCTGCATTTTCTAAAAGGTTAGGGTCTAGCTCATAGTTGCTAATGCTAATCTCTTGTTGGTCAATATTAACGCCGGGAATTGGCCTTGAGTCCATTTCACTGGAGATAGGTAACAGTTTTACTTCTACATCGCCTTCAGCACAATGTTGTAAATCTTTCTCAAGGGTTGCAGCAACCTCATCAAAGTTTTTAAAGTGGCTTTGGTTAAAGCTATTTAAGTATAACTTAAATGATTTTGACTCGATTAAGCAGCGCGAACTAGCCGCCACTTTCACCTCGGCTACTGCTACAACGGGCAAACCCGATGGGGTTAACCAAGATAGTTCATACAAGTTCCACAAGTCGTAGCCGGTAAAAGGCAAGGCATGGCTTTCATCCAAATTTATTTGCTGGCGATTTAAGGTTCGAGGTACGCCTTGTAATAACTCGGGAGAGTAGTTACTAATGTAATCGGTAGGTTTACCGAGGCTCAAACTGTCTTTTAACTGTTGCGAAGTGTTTAAAGGCTGCTTTTTCATGGTGTTGTTACATGGAATTAGTTAGGCTTAGTCTATCTTAATTCTTAGTGAAACACATCCATGAGCAGCGTCATATCACAACCATTATCTCTCGTTTTTAATAAGTTTGAACAGCATTGGCAAAGCAGCGCCTATCCGAAGGTTGAGTATGATGAGCAATGGTTGTCTCCTTGCATTATTGGAGAGCCAGAGCAACAAGAGGTGAGTTGGAAACCGGTGTTACGTGAGGATAAAGGCGATTTCTCTGGCATTGAGCGTGCCTTAGAAATAACTTTACACCCTAGTATTAAAGCATTTTACGGTGATTACTTCTCTGAAACCCTAGCGGTGGACTTTCAAAACAATCGCATTGAGTTGGTTCAAGCCTGGAATGAACAAGACTTTGAGATGCTACTTGAGAACATCATTGGTCATGTATTAATGCAACGTCGCTTGAAGCAAAAAGAAACGGTGTTTATTGCTAGTACAGAAGACGAGATGCAAGTCGTTAGCATCGATAATGATTCCGGAGAGGTTGTACTAGAGCAGTTAGGAAAAGAAATTGACCGCGTGCTGGCAAAAACACTGGAAGAGTTTGTAGCTAAATTTGAGCTGTGTGACTAAGCCAATTAACCTTCGCGATGAAATTTTGTTGGAGATAGAATCGTTTTGGCTTTGGCTACGAGTGCGTAGCCTAGTTACTTTAAGTATTCATTTATTAACTAAGAATAAGTGTAACCAAAAGCATCAAACGATTTTAGCCAAACCCTTCGGGCAACGCTTGTGGCTGTTCTAATACCTTATCGGCTTTTTGTTCTGGTTCAAAGCCTCTAATTTGTATAAGCAACCGCAAATTGCTGCAAAGAGTTGCTCGAAAGAGCAACAAACTTTAGCGCTTAAAATCCCAAGAAATATTGGACACTAAACGGCAGGTGTCACATTTGAAGTCAAAAATATCATGAATGGTATTTTCTAATAACCAATCTCCACCGCAATTTGGGCAGCATCGTTCTTTTTCTGTCTTAAGGCTTTCGCCACCAACCCTATAGAGATACAAATAGGTAGGTACTTTGCTTAAGTATTCCAAACGTTTGGTTAGGTCTGAGCCTCTGCGATAAAGGCGACTAGTGATATCACTCATCTCTATTAATGCAGAATGTTCTAATATGCTGCCATTCATTTGCAATTGGTCGCAGGCTGACCAATCTTCTTGCCACTTAATTAGCTGCTTGTGATCGCCATTGGCTACTGCGGGCAAGTGGTAAAGCGGAATGGGGGTAAAATGGTCACCACAGCGAACTGGAGAACAGCTTTGCAGATAATTAGTATACAAGACCTGCCAGCTAGGTGTTTCGCATGTATCACTGTCATCTGAGTTAATGTCTCGACCAAGATTTTTAAGTTTTGGGCTGAGTAAACCTGCCTCACTTAATGCTAGTTTGGCGCGTTTTACTTGCTTACTTTGAAAACTGTCTAATAGGCTATTTTCTTCGGGGCAAACAACTCGCACTGAAAAAATGGCGTCTTTTAATACAATAGGGAATTCGCGACCAATGATTTGCCCATGGTAACGCCAACTATCTAACAATAGGTTTATCGCTTTTTCAGCGCGGGTAACGGTTGTGTCGGTATAGCATTCAAAGTTTACTTCGCTTAAGAACATCGCTAGTTCTTCGCTTCTAGTTGCTCGATGCGTTGCAATAGTAGCTGAACTTGGCTTTCTAGCTCCATAACGCGTTGTTCAATAGCCTTTGGTGCCTCTTTAACTAGAGGCGCTTCAGCTATTAGATTCTCAACGATAGAGGGATCCTTTTTAAAAGCATTTAGCGCTGCAATTACCGTAGGCATTGGTAGCCTTGTAGTGAGCTTACCTTTTACTAAAGCAAGGGTAGGTTGTTTGTTTTCGTCCAATAAGGCTTTTATCGCGATCAATGCAATTTGCTGAGACATAACTAATCCTTAATGGTGTTTAGGTGATTGATACAGTTTAATCAACTGCGTAATGGATAGCTGCAGAGCTTCTGAGTTATTGGGGTCACGAAGCTGGGCTAATACAAAACTACGTAAGCTTGGAATGAATACTAAATCAGCGAAAATCTGTTGAAACAGCTCTGGGTCGTTTTGGTCCGCAATCGTTTCTAAGAAATATTTGAGTAAGTGGGGGTCACTTAAGGATTGCCACAACCTTCCTGCCACCGCGATAAAGCTATGAATCGAGTTTGCATTTGCAAGCTGTTGCTTAATTGCTTGATGGGTAAGCGGCTTAACAGAAGCCCCGGCTAAAGCTCGAAGATACAAACTTGCAAGCTCTTCATCACTTAACAATTGCTGCTGATGCAAAGATGCAATTACATGACTAAGCTGCTGATCTAACTTAGCATGTTCAAGTAATTCTAGGGTTTTGTTGGCAACTTCTAGTGGCAGATGTGGGAAGGCTTGGCTAAGCAGTTTACTATTATCATCTCTATCTAACCTTGCCACTAAGTCTGCAATGCCTTGCAGTGCTAGGTTCTGCCAATTTTCCCATTCACCATCGTTTTGCAAATAGCGACGAACAGCCAAGTAATGCTCCGATGGCGCTAATTGAGTATCTCTTTTATATAAGGCATTAAAAAAAGCGAGCTTTTCCTCAATGGGTTTATAGATATATTGATTGTTGGCTAATGCCTGTTGTTGCTCTTCACTCGGTTTCAGATTTAGCTCTTGCCCTAGTGCTTCAATAACCAGTTGGATGAACTGATCGCGTGCAGCAAGATTGATAAAACCTTGCTCGTTAACAGGTAATTGCAAAAACCATATATAAGGTGTTGTAGATTGTTGTTTTTGCCAAAAACAAACTGCAAATCTAGCGTGTTGTTGAATGGGGGCAGGGTAGGGCTGCTTTGCTACTTCCATTTGGTAGAAGTCTTGGTTGCTGATGTGATGGATCTGTCGACCCATTTCATACACTCGTAGGTCACTGCCCGAAGCCTGAAGGATTTCGCTTAATGTGCTTAGTTTATTCATTGTTACTGTTCGATCCACAACATTTGGCGTCAGTATCCACATTTATAGTGGAGAGGGCAATTATCTCAGTTTGGTAGGTAATGTTAGATTGGAATGTTACACTGCCATTTTTGCTTTAATGAATACGATGCCGCAACAAATCATGCCATTGCTTTTGGAACTTGAGCAGTGCTTAAAACAAGCTAATAGTTGGCAAAACACTCTACCAAGTAACGAGCTACTTGCTAGTACTCAGCCATTTTGTATCGACACCTTAAGTTTGCCGCAATGGTTACAGTTTATTTTTATCCCTAAAATGCGTGAACTCATTGAACTCGGCGCTCCGTTACCTCAAAAAGTTGAGATAAGCCCTTATGCAGAAGAGGCGGTTAAGCAATTGGCATTTGAAGCTAAGCCTTTGTTGGACGTTATAAAAACAATCGATGAGAGTTTTAAGTAATGACTGACGATTCTAAGCCTAATGAAGAGCTTGTTGAAGCTATTCCAGAACAACTTCAGATCTTGTTTGAAGATGACCATTATGTAGCGGTATATAAACCGGTTGGGTTGTTAGTTCACCGAAGTTGGATAGCTAAAGAAGCTACCCAATTTGCTTTACAGATTTTGCGTGATCAAATTGGCCAATATGTTTACCCAGTGCACCGCTTAGACAGACCAACCAGTGGTGTACTTATCATGGCTAAGTCATCTGAAGCTGCCCGCAGGCTTTCCGAACAATTTGCTGCACAACATATAGATAAGCAATATCTTGCTTTGGTTAGAGGTTATATAGAGGGGGAACACCAGCTAGATTATCCGTTGAAGGAAAAGCTAGATAAGATGGTGGATGCTAAGGCACAGCAGGATAAACCTGCCCAGTCAGCCCTTACTTTTTACACTGGATTACAAAAAGCAGAGTTACCTTATCCATCAGGTAAATTTGCAACTTCTCGGTATAGTTTAGTGTCACTTAAACCTAAAACTGGAAGAAAGCACCAATTGCGCCGTCACATGCATCACCTAAGTCATCATATTATCGGTGACACCACTTACGGCGATGGTCGTCACAACCGCTTATTTCGTGAGCTGGGGCTACCTGGGCTTTGGTTGTTTTCTAAACAATTAATCTTTGTTCATCCTTATACTGACAACGAAATCATCATTGATTGCCCCTTGCCCGAGCGCTGGAAACAGTTATTTAAGCGAATGTCTTGGAAATAGTTCCCTTTTTATTGGTGATCTGCGTCACACTTGTGAAAGGTAATTGGAACTTTGAAAAGGCTTTCATGGTCGTGAAAAAAAATTACTTTTTTTAGGTCTTAACCTTAAATATTAGTGCAAATTTTGTTTTTTTTTAGTAATTAACCTACTGAAAGCCTTTTCTTTGTGATTGAAAGCATTTTCATAGCTTTTCTTATGGTTATTTGATGATGTGATCCATACCTTGTTTTCACCCCTGAAACCCTTGTTTTCAAGCGATTTTCAGAAAAATCATTCTGTGAGCTAGTTCAAAGTTGTCTGGAAATAGGCTCCCTATAATCCATCTCAGTTAGCGGATATAAGCACACTTACAAATGCACCGCTGGCTCTTACTAAATAAGGTAAGGGACTTAGTAGTTCTAAAGGAAAAGGAAAGGATTATGAAACTGAAAACACTTGCTGTTGCAGTTACTGCGGCAACAATTTCTTCAAGCGCATTCGCTCTTGATTTCAACGGTTACTTCCGTGCTGGCTTCGGCTTAAACGCTGATGGTGGTTCACAGTACTGTTATGGTGATGGTGGCCCTAACGCTCACGTTGTTGGTCGTTTAGGTGATGAGTGTGATACATACGCAGAGTTAGCATTGAGCCAAAACGTTGTAGAACGTAACACTGGTGAAAAGTTCTCTATTCACACTTTAGTTGCTTACGGTACTCAAGAAGGTAACACTGACCAACGTGGTAACTCTTGGCAAGGTGTAGGTGACCCAGAGAACCCATGGTCTGGCCAACGTCTATCTTTCCGTGAAGCTTACGCTAAGTACACTATGGCTAGCGGCACAGAAATCTGGGCTGGTAACCGTTACTACGGTCGTAAAGATGTACACATCAACGACTGGTACTACGTAAACGGTTCTGGTTACGGTGCTGGTGTTGATAGCATTGACCTAGGCTTCGCTCGTTTGGGTGTAGCTGTACGCCATAACAAATGGCATGATGTAGGTGGTGACTCTAGCCAACCTTTCACTTCAACTCCTCAATTAGACGTTCGTTTAAGTGGTATTGATATCGGTTTAGGTTCTATCGACCTAATCGCAATGGGTGGCAAAGCTAACCTAAGCGATGCTCAAGAAGAAGCTCAAACTGATGGCAGCTACAACGACAAAACTGGTGTTCAGTTAACTGCTGAGTGGGCTGTTGGTCTACCAGGTGGTTTCAACAAGTTAGTTGCTCAGTACTCTACTGAAGGCTACGGTTGGTCTGGTTACGGTATGAACAACCACTTAGGTGATTCATACAACATCGGTGGTGGCGGTGACTTAGGTCGTAAATCATGGCGTATCATTGACCACGGTGTGGTTAAATTTGGTAGCAATGTAGATATGGGTTGGTCTGCTTTTTACTCGCAACTTGATCAAGATGACGCGGGTGACAACAACAAGAGCGATGGTACTCGTTACGGCGTAACAATACGTCCTCGTTACTTGTGGAACAACACCATGAGCACAATCCTTGAAGCTGCATACTACAATGCAGAAGACCCATGGATGAGCGAAAGTGCTGACCTTAACAAGGTTGCATTAGCTCAAGCTTGGTCTCCTCTTCAAGAGAAAGGTGGTTTCTGGGCTCGTCCTGAAATCCGTATCTTCGTAGCGAAGTTCGGTGGCGACATGGCTCAAGAGAAAAATGACCTTATGTACGGCGCTCAAGTTGAAGCTTGGTGGTAAACACTGCTTTTTAACTTAAATAGTTAGAACGCTAGTCAAGACCCTTAAAATAGAATATTTTAAGGGTCTTTTAGTTTTGAGGAGGTAGTAATGAGAACGAAACTTGGTGTAGTAGTTCTAACTTCAATGATAGGTTTGACAGCGTGTAGCTCTGGCTCAGATAGCTCTATGCTAAGCGGAGGCGCCGATACTCGGTACCTATACGCCGATACCCTTGTTACAGGGCGTACATTAGACTCGGCACCAGTTTGTTGTAATAGTTTTCAAGATATCAGCTATAAAGCCACTAGTTATAACTACCAAACTGAAGAAGCGATAGACCAAAATCGTCAAGCATTTCAGTTCAATACGGGAAAAAGTTTTATATTGGCTTATAAGTTGCCTGATCTGGGCGAAGACATTCCTATTACGCTAGAAGCGCAAATTGGTGAAACTGTTTTTGCTCCCACAGTTGCTTTATTAAATGAGAATTTTGAAGTATTAAGAGTATTGCCCGCTGATTTTTTTAAGTATGTAGAGGCTAAACACTTTAAGCCCAATATGTTAGCGGCTACTTTTAAGATCCGCTTGGCGTCGGGCTTACCAGAAGAGCGTGAACGCTACATGATTGTATATACGACAGATCAATCATTGAGCGATGAGACTCAAATTGTGCACCCAGCTAGGACATATGCTAAAGCTCAGGCTAAAGCTGATCCAGGTCTACCTGATCCACTAATTCCACATTCCGCTATGGGAATGGTGAATATGACATTCAACTCTGCCAACTCTTCGGTTTTTTCTGATCAAGCATGGTTTGGTGGGAAAAAAGAAGAGCCTCTTCCTTCTCCCTCTAGTCAGGGAACCGTGGCAGCAGCAAGCTCCGCTGGAGCAGCAGTGGCCGTTTCATCAACAAGTTCAAGTGGCTCTGATAATAGAACACTTAAAAAAGCGATGCTTCCCGAAACAGAGGCTTTTTACAACAAGTTAATTGAAGACATGGTTAACAATGACGAAGTAGAAAAAGCGCTTAAGTTGGTAGAAGAAGCAGAATACGCAGGCTCACGCTCAGCAAGAAATACTTTTATTGAAGCAGTGAAAAACAAATAACACTTCTTTTAGTTTGATATAAAGCCAGCGTTAAGCTGGCTTTTTTGTTGCCCGATATTCGGTAGAAACAGGTGGGCTTAGTTATTGTGGCCTTAGCATAACTTCTTGTGCGGTGAGTAGAGTGGGGAAAGTCTTATTTGGGGTCAGTCAAAAAGGCAGTTCGCATAATGCTTTGCGTTAATCAGTGTTCCTATTTTACGAGTCTTATCGATGAGAGCATTTGGGGTTGTTAGTGAAGGTGAGAGACTTACTAGCAATAAAAAAGCCCTCTTTACGAGGGCTAAAAATAGGCATTTTTATTATTTGGTGTTTACCACCAAGCTTCTGCTTGGAAACCAAAGGTTACTTCATCTTTTGAGCTAGAGTCACGAGAGATGTATTGGTCTGATTTTGCGTAAGTTGCAAATGCACGAAGAGCTGGACGTGCAAATACATTTGGACCAGCTTGCCACTGCTGGGCAATAGTTACTTTAGCTAGTTTGTTATCTTCGCTACCATTAGCTTTAGCTGCATCTTGGAATTCAACTACATCGTAGCCTAGGTCTAAGATAGTAGATAGGTTATTGCTCCAGTTGTACTGAGGACGAACACCAACAGTGAACAAGGTAGAGCCTTTGTTATCATCTTTATCGTAGTTTTCGTAGTTAACTACGTAAGACATGGCTGCTGACTCGCCTAAATCAACCACACCCCAGTTTAGCAAGCGGTACCAGCTGCCTTCATTGCTGTCGGTGCGGTAAACCGGATCATCACCTTCGTCAGCCATATTTTCGTAGCCAAATCCACGAAGTTGACCACTTGCGCCAATACCCGCCATAGCGTCTGTTGCGTAAGATACAGAGAACTTGTTAAAGCCACCAAAGAAATCACCTTGAGTGTGCTCAGCCATCACGAACACGCCGTTGTCTTTTTGGTTTTCGATGTTGAAATCTTGGTCAGCCGCTTCAGAGTACATGCCGTAAATACCTACTAAGCTCAACTCGCCGTTTGAGTTAGTAGAGATGCCGTCTAGGCGTAAATCTAAGTTGTTACCAGAGAAATCAGCCATAGTTTGGCCAGAGCCGGCAATGTTGGCATCAAATAATGCTTCAGAAGTATTACGAACCCATGCAGCAGAAAGCTTAGCAAAGCCTACATCGATATTTTCGATACCAGCACCTGCACCAGCATTTGCCAAGTAGTAGTAATCAATTTGGTGAACGTCACGACGTTGGTAAAAACGCTTACCAGCCCAAAGGTTTGAACCTTCGAAAGATTCAACCATGTTTTGGCCAGAAACGTACATTTCGCGCACTGCAGAAGGGCTTTCTTCCCAATCGTTACGTTGGTCTACAGAGTGAGCAAGTAGGGTATGTACACCCATTGCTTTGTTGCCCTCTTCATACAAAGGTGCAGATAATGCTATTTCAGCATAGGTTTCACATTCGTTACCCAAACGGTGCTTATATGGTGAACCGTCGGCTTGGAAGCACATTTGCTCGCCGCCTGAACCGGTAGCGCCAATTCCTGAACGCATGTAACCGTTAAATTCTGGTGTTGCGGCAATTGCTTGAGTTGACATCGCGGCTGATGCTACTGCGATCGAAAGTGTTTTTAATTTCATTACATAAACCTTATGTGTATTAATTTCCAAATTAGGACATAAATAAGCACCCTGTTCTGTAAATTCCAATTCCTATGGAACATTATGTCGAAAGCATTGTCTCAGTAGTTTTGTGGTTTGTCGTGTGAGGAAACTCACAGTTGTAGTGTGAAAACCCTTTCTTGTGCTTTTAATTGTTTATTTGATGGTTTTTTATTCTTCTGATGGTTGAGTGTTTGGTTTTATATGCTTTTGTTGTGCGTATTGGGGGAAGCTAGCAGCTTGTTAATTTATGGGAAGGTAGAAGGTGAATAAAACGAAATAGTTACTCGATATGGCATTTTTATCTTAATTGAAAATAAGTGTTACAAAGTGTTACAAAAAGTGAGGTTTAACTTGTGCCAAATCGCATTTTTCTATTCCGTACACGCCTAAACTAAGGCCCTGAAATCGTAAGAAAACGAATTTAGCGGCAACATCAAAATAATTATATTTAAGCCGCTTAAAAATTGGCCTTTTGAAGGAAAATGGCTAAGGCTTTATTTAGTTTACTATCAGCCCCTAGGAGCTCACTATGTTTGGAAATTTGTTTGCACAAGCGCAAAAGGTAGGTAAGGCACTGATGCTACCAGTATCAGTACTACCTGTTGCGGGTATTTTGTTAGGAGTCGGCGCTGCAGACTTCAGTTGGATGCCGCATATCGTATCTCAATTGATGATGAACGCAGGTGATGCTGTATTCAGTAACATGGCATTGTTGTTTGCCGTAGGTGTTGCCTTAGGTTTTACCAACAACGATGGTGTTGCAGCATTAGCGGCTATTGTTGGCTTCACCATTATGGAAAAAACATTGACCGTTATGGCGCCTATAATGGACGTTGAAACGATCAATACTGGTGTGCTTGGTGGGATTTTAGCGGGTGCTGTTGCCGGTTGGGCATTCAATCGCTTCTTCCGCATTCAACTGCCTGCCTATCTAGGTTTCTTTGCGGGTAAGCGTAGTGTGCCGATTATCACTGGTTTCCTAACTATTTTCTTAGGTGTGCTACTAGCGTTTATTTGGCCTCCTATTGGTAGTGGTATCGCAGCATTCTCTCACTGGGCAGCAGAGCAAAACCCAACGCTAGCCTTTGGTATTTATGGCATTGTTGAACGTTCATTAATTCCATTTGGTTTACACCATGTATGGAATGTACCGTTCTTCTTTGAAGCTGGTCAGTGTAAAACGGCTGCTGGCGAAGTGGCTAACGGCGTATTAACCTGTTACTTACAAGCAGATGAAGCTACTCGCGCTGCGGGTAATGGCTTTGGTCAACTAGCCGGTGGCTACATGTTTAAGATGTACGGCTTACCTGCTGCGGCGATTGCTATCTGGCATGCTGCTAAACCTGAGAACCGCGCTAAAGTTGGCGGTATTATGATCTCGGCTGCGCTTACTTCATTCCTAACAGGTATTACCGAACCTATTGAATTTGCGTTCCTATTTGTTGCTCCTGTTCTTTACGTAATTCACGCACTACTTGCTGGTTTAGCATTTGTTATTACAAACTCTTTGGGTATGGTTCACGGTACATCATTCTCTCACGGTTTGATTGACTTCATCGTTCTATCTACTAATGCTCAGAAGTTCTGGTTATTCCCTGTAATTGGTTTAGGTTATGCAGCTGTTTACTACACAGTGTTCCGTGTGGTTATTGCTAAATTAGACCTTAAAACCCCAGGCCGTGAAGACGAAGATGAGTCTGCTAGTGCTGCAGCTCCGGTATCTGAAGACGAAATGTCTAAGAACCTAGTAGAAGCGTTTGGCGGTAAAGCTAATATTGTTAGCCTAGATGCTTGTATCACTCGCTTACGTATTCAGGTTAAGTCGGTAGAATCTGTTGACCAACCAAAGCTTAAGAGCTTAGGTGCAGCTGGTGTAGTAGTTGCTGGCCAAGGTGTTCAAGCTATCTTTGGTACTAAGTCAGACAACTTGAAAACTGATATGGAATCTTACCTCGCAACCGTTTAGGTTTAGTGTAAGTGTTAAAAAGGAGGCTTAAGCCTCCTTTTTTTGTATCTGTTTTTAGCGTTTATAAACGCTCTAGTTTAGCCTCAATCTCAGCAATTTTATTAGATACTACCTTTTCCAAATGTCTTAATTCAGAAAGTACTTGTTGTTTGGTATCTTTTTCTTGTTGGTCTCTGCGAGTAATTTTATCTAGTTCTTCTACGATAAATCGTAGGTTGGCGTTTATTTCAGTTGTATCTTTGTAAGTGCCGCGACCACCATCAATGAGTACCGTTTTTTTCTGTCTTGGATATTTGAATTTTACACTGCGGGTGAGAAAGTCACCTTTTTCCTTATGGAAGTAAATCTTGAGCGTATCAGAATTGGCTTCTTGGCGGAGGCTATAACGTTCAATGTCGCTTGGGTTGGTAATGCCAATGCTTTTTAGATTTTTGTACATAAAATTTCCTTCATAACGAATTGTCACTCTAGTGCTAGAAACAGTCGCCGCCGCATTGTTCTGCAGAGCCTGTATATTGCAGCATAGCTCATTACGCGTAGAAGGAGTGTGAACTAGTGGGCTTTTTATGTGGAGGAATTTAAGAGGGAAAGTAGGCCCAAGCTACTGCAGTAACTTGAGCCGTTTTAACTTAGTTATGTGCGTGTAGCTCTTCGTTTAAGGCAATCGCTGTTTTGTTGGTTAAACATTCGATTGCGCCAGTAAGGCTATTACGGCGGAATAGCAGATCTGATTTACCTGCAAGTTCACGGGCTTTAATGGTGCCTGCCTGTTGCTTGTTTTCGTCTATTAGTACTACTTTGGTACCCGAGGTGATGTATAGGCCAGACTCAATGGTACAGCGGTCTCCTAGTGGGATGCCAGTACCAGCGTTTGCACCAATTAGCGATTCTTCACCTACTGCGATAACAATGTTACCACCGCCTGACAGGGTACCCATGGTTGAACAACCACCACCTAAATCAGAGCCTTTACCTACAAATACTCCAGCAGAGATACGGCCTTCGATCATGCTAGTACCTGCAGTACCTGCATTAAAGTTACAGAAACCTTCGTGCATAATTGTAGTGCCTTCTCCGATGTAAGCACCTAGGCGAACCCGTGAAGTTGCCGCAATACGAACACCATTTGGTACCACGTAGTCAGCCATTTTCGGAAACTTATCTACAGAAGTAACCTGTAGTAATTCACCTTTAGCACGCGCTTCTAACTGGCGGGCTGGTAACTCGGCTAGATCAATAGCACCTTGGTTAGTCCATGCTACGTTAGGAAGTACCGCAAAGATGCCACTTAAATCGGTACCGTGAGGTTTAACTAAGCGGTGAGAGAGTAGGTGCAGTTTAAGGTAAGCTTCTGGTGTTGAGGCAGCTGCATCATCTTGGCTTAGTAAACATAAAACGCGAGGCTGTTTGCTGCCTAATAAAGCGTTAAGTGCTGTTACTTGCGCTGTTAAACCTAGAGCTTCAGCATTGGCGATTAGAATGTTCAATGCAGCATCGTCTAGTTCAATGTCTTGTTTGCCATTGTTGTAATCTAAACCTTTAGTTAGGCCTGATACTTCTGCTTCGCTTGGGTTTAAAACCGGAGCAGGGTAAAAAACTTCTAGCCATTGGCCATTTGCGTTTTTACTTCCCACACCAACGGCGTAACTAAAAAAGTCTTTAGACATGGTTGTCTCCAAAATAGTGGTTGAGCTTGCTAAATATTATTGTTTGAGTGCTTGTTCCAGAATGCTCTTAAGCTGCTGCTTTTGCTCTGGACTTAGCTTTTCACGTTCACAGTTACTAATACTGAAAAAATCTTCTGCTTTCTCACCAATGGTGGTGACTTTAGCTGCGTGAATCGTGTAATTAAAGGATTGAAATACGGCGCTAATTTTAGCCAATAAACCAGGCTTATCCAAGGCGACAACTTCAATCAAGGTTCGATTACCTTTAGTGGGCAAAAACTCTACACGAGGTGCGATAGAGAACTGCTGCACTTGGCGTGGCACACGGCGCTGTTTTAAATCAATTGGCGCAGCAACATGGAGCTTTTCGGCCAATGTTTGCTGCAGCAAAATACCACGCTCTAGTGAGAGAGGTTCGCCCTCATGATCGAGCACCACAAAGGTATCAAGTACAAAACCATCACGGCTCGACATGATCTGCGCATCATGAATATTCAAATTCTTTTGATCTAGTTCAGCAGCAACTGACGCGAATAAATGCGGTATATCTTGGCAATGGATAAATATCTCTGTGCCGCCGCGAGTTGCGCGGCGACTAACCAATACTAAAGGTTGGTCTTCGCTGTGACCCCATAAGTGGTCGCTGTGCCAAGCAATTTGCTGAGGAGTGTGGCGCAGAAAGTAATCGGCCCTAAAACGCTGCCATAAGCCGCGAACTTGCTCTTCTGAATAGCCTTTAAGTTCTAATTGCTGAATGGCTTTCTTCTGCTTATCTCTAATCACCCCACGAATATCGACAGGGTTTTCCAAGCCTCTTCGTAAGGCTTTTTGTGTCGAATTATAAAGTTCGCTTAATAAGGTTCGCTTCCAGCTGTTCCAGGTATCGTCATTGGTTGCGCAAATATCAGCTACCGTTAAACAAAGCAACATGTCTAGGTGGCGCTGATCACGTACAACCTTAGCAAACTCGGTAATCACTTCTGGATCATAAATATCGCGGCGTTGAGCGGTTACCGACATCAATAGGTGGTGCTTAACTAGCCACGCTACGGTGCGAGCGGAGGGTTTACTAAAACCATGGGCCAAACAGAACTCTTCGGCATCTACCGCACCCAAGGTTGAGTGATCGCCTTTGCGTCCTTTAGCAATATCATGAAAAATGGCTGCTAAAGCCAGTAAATCAGGTCGTTCTAAACGCGGGTATACTTGGCAACAAAGAGGGTGAACCTCTTTGGTTTTTTCATCATTAAACGAATGGATTTTGTTAATCAGGCGATGGGTATGTTCATCAACTGTGAAAGCATGGAATAAATCAAATTGCATTTGACCTACAATGCGGCTCCAAGCAGGGAAATAGGTTGATAAAACCCCATAGCGGTGCATTAAGGTCAGCGGTAGCCCAGTCACGTTAGGATGCTTAATAAGGCGTCTAAAGTAGCGGCGACACTCTGGTATATCTTGCAACCAATGGGTCAGCCTGCGTCTTGCTTCGCGTAACTGGCGCAAGGTTGCCGAGTAAATACCGGTAATCTTCGGATTATCGGCAATGTGTAAAAACATCACCAAAATTTGTTCTGGTTGCTCCAAAAACAGCTGGCCATTAGCGCTATCAATTAGGTTGCCACGTAGCATAAAGTTTTCATCGACTGGCTGAACATCCATGGCGGTGTTACCAAGGATCGCTTCATCGAAGAGCTGCAGTAGCATTTCATTTAATTCGGAAATTCGACGCACCGTTTGGAAGAAGTGCTTCATTAAACGCTCAACGGGCGCATTGTGCTCACCGCTATAACCCAGTGATTGAGCTACTGCTAACTGGCGGTCAAATAACAAACGATCATCACTTTTAGGCAAGTGAATATGCAGCGCAAAGCGCACTCGCCACAAAAAATCTCGACAATCTTGCAGTTCTCTACACTCTGCTAGAGTAAGAAAGTTTTGTTTGGTGAGTTCATCTAAGTCGCTACTGCCAAAATGGCGGCCGGCTACCCAACAAATCGTTTGAATATCACGTAAGCCGCCAGGGTTAGCTTTAATATCCGGTTCTAAGGAGTAAGCGTTACCTTTGTATTGGCGGTGACGACTTAGTTGCTCATCCTTTTTGGCGCGAAAAAAAGCTTCGCTAGGCCAAAAGCTGTCGGCGCAAACGGCCATACATAGCTCTTGATATAATGCTTTATCACCAAACAGTAAACGTGACTCTTGCAAGTTGGTGGCAATAGTAATGTCTTCTAGACCTAGCTCTAAACACTCTTTGAGCGTGCGAACACTTTGGCCTACATCTAAGCGTATATCCCACAGTAAGGTAATAAACGCTGATATTTTGTCTGCTATTGCTGGTTCAACTTGCTCTCGAGTGAGAATAAGAATGTCGATATCTGAACGAGGGTGAAGTTCGCCACGCCCGTAACCACCTACGGCAAGCAACGAGAGCTCTGGGTGATCGGCTAAACCAAAATGCTTCCACAAACAGTTAAGTAACAAGTCCATTTGTTGAGAGCGCAACTGCACTAACTCAACGACATGTACGCCCTGATTGAACTGATCGGCTAAGTACTCTTGCAGTTCGTCTAGATATCGCTTACTACTTTTAAGCGATATCTCTTCTATGCAGGGCAAAGGCGGTGCTGCTAACGTCGTTTCCATGACTATACCTCTAAGACCCGTTGGTTAGTGTTTAATAATGCGTGGTAAGTCTTCTTCGTCACGAAGTGTTAGCACTTCAACACCGTCATTAGTGACTAACAGTGTGTGCTCCCACTGAGCAGAGTTTTTGCCGTCATTGGTGCGCGCTGTCCAGCCATCTTCTTCGTCAACCCAGTTGCCTTTTTTGCCCTGGTTGATCATCGGTTCAATGGTAAAGCACATGCCTGCTTTTAATACCGTTCGGTCGTTGTTGCGGTAATGCATGATTTGTGGATCTTCATGGAAACCTTCGCCAATACCGTGGCCACAAAAGTTATCGACGATGCCGTAGCGATAGTTGCCTTTTTTCAAGTATTTTTGAATTGCATTACCAATATCGCTGACCTTATTGCCAGGTTTTACCACTTTAATGGCTTGGTAGAGCGCTTGTTGAGTCACGCGGCATAATAGTTTATCGGCAGGTGAGGCATTGCCTACCAAAAACATTTTGGAGGTATCACCGTGATAACCGTCTTTTATTACGGTGATATCGATGTTGATTACATCGCCATCTTGCAAAATATGGGTACTAGATGGAATGCCATGACATACCACATCGTTTACCGAGGTACAGATTGATTTAGGAAAGCCATGGTAATCTAGTGGCGCAGGAATAGCCCCTTGCTCGTTTACTATGTAGTCATGGCAGCGTTGATTAAGTTCATCGGTGCTAACGCCAACCTTAACATAAGGGGCGATCATGGTGAGAACGTCTGCCGCTAGGCGACCAGCAACGCGCATCTTTTCAATTTGTTCAGGGGTTTTTATTACTATGCTCATGAGTACTAATAGTTGAGTGTTTACCTTGGTTTTGCCGCTAGTTTACCGTAAGGGCGAGGGGAGTTGTAGTAGCTAGAAAAATTAACGAAAAGTTTAGCCTTAGCTTTATCAATATTGCTATTTATGGTATAAAGCGCGCCGTAAGTCATTACTCTAGTTTTCGAATTAGTGTGGATGCTTACATAAATTAAATATTTATATTTTAAACACACACACACATCGTCACGTTTTCCGGGGTGCTGGGCAATTTGGTCTGGTCGGTAAAATGGGATGTGTGGAGGCCTAACCCCATTTGAGGAAATTATAATGGCAAACGTTTCAATGCGCGATATGCTTCAAGCAGGCGTACACTTTGGTCACCAAACTCGTTACTGGAACCCAAAAATGAAGCCTTTCATTTTTGGTGCTCGTAACAAAGTTCATATCATTAACTTAGAAAAAACTGTACCTATGTTTAATGATGCAATGTCTGTTCTTAAGAAAGTTGCATCTAAGAAAGGTAAAGTTCTTTTTGTTGGTACTAAGCGCGCTGCTGGTGACACCATCAAAACTGAAGCACTTCGTTCAGATCAATTCTACGTTAACCACCGTTGGTTAGGTGGTATGTTGACTAACTGGAAAACAGTTCGTCAATCTATCAAGCGTCTAAAAGATCTAGAAGCTCAAAGCCAAGACGGTACTTTCGAAAAGCTAACCAAGAAAGAGGCGCTTATGCGTACTCGCGAAATGGAAAAGCTTGAGAAAAGCCTTGGCGGTATCAAAAACATGGGCGGTTTACCAGACGTATTGTTTGTAATCGATGCTGAACACGAGCACATCGCTATTCGCGAAGCAAACAACCTAGGTATCCCAGTTATCTCTGTAGTTGATACTAACTCTGCACCAGACGGTGTTGATTACATCATTCCTGGTAACGACGATGCTATCCGTGCAATTAAATTGTACCTTGGCGCAGCTGCTGATACTGTTATCGAAGGTCGTCAAGACGACATCGTAGTACAAGCTGAAGAAGATGGTTTCGTAGAGGAAGCTGCTGAGTAATTAAATGCAATAAACTGCATTTATACTGAGTAAGCTTGATGATTAGCAGGGGACAAGCTTGTCCCCTGAGTTTTATCCGATAAACAGTCGAGGATCAAACAAATGGCAATTACTGCTGCCCTAGTAAAAGAACTGCGCGACCGTACCGGCGCAGGCATGATGGATTGTAAAAAAGCGTTGACTGAAACTGATGGTGACATCGAGTTAGCGATTGATAATATGCGTAAGAGCGGTGCTGCTAAAGCGGCTAAAAAAGCGGGCAACATTGCTGCTGACGGCGCGATTATTATTAAAGAAGGCGCTGGTTTTGCAGCCCTACTAGAAGTTAACTGTCAAACTGACTTTGTAGCTAAAGATGGCAACTTTACAGCGTTCGCTGAAAAAGTAGCTGAAGCTGCTGCTGCAGAAAAAACTGACATCGAAACTTTGAAAGCAAACTTCGAAGAAGAGCGTGTTCAACTGGTTGCTAAAATCGGTGAAAACATCTCAATTCGTCGCGTTGAGTACTTAGACGGTGCTCCAATTGCTTCTTACCGTCACGGTGAGCGTATTGGTGTTGCTGTAACTGGTGAAGCTGACGCAGAAACGCTTAAGCACGTTGCAATGCACGTTGCTGCTTCTAAGCCAGAGTTTTTGTCTCCTGAAGACGTACCAGCCGACGTTGTAGAAAAAGAGAAAAAGCTACAAATCGAAATTGCTATGAACGAAGGCAAACCAGCTGAGATCGCCGAGAAAATGGTGACTGGCCGTATGAAGAAATTCACCGGTGAAATCTCATTAACTGGCCAAGCGTTCATCATGGAGCCTAAGAAAACTGTTGGCGCTATCTTGAAAGAGAAAGGTGCTTCTGTTGCTGGTTTCATTCGCCTAGAAGTTGGCGAAGGCATTGAGAAGAAAGAAGAAGATTTTGCTGCAGAAGTTGCTGCGCAAATCGCTGCAGCTAAAAAGTAATTTTAGTTGTTCTTCAGGTTGCGGTATCATGCCGCAACCTTCTTGTATTTCTAGATAAGAGAGATCATCATCGCTATGAGCACCAATCCTAAACCTGCATATCGTCGCATTCTTTTAAAACTTTCAGGTGAAGCCCTAATGGGTGATGAAGGTTTTGGTATTGACCCTAAAGTATTGGACCGTATGGCTCTTGAAATTAAAGAGTTAGTAGAATTAGGTATCCAAGTTGGGCTAGTTATTGGTGGTGGTAACCTGTTTCGAGGCGAAGGCCTTGCAAAAGCAGGTATGAACCGTGTAGTGGGCGACCACATGGGCATGCTAGCAACCGTGATGAACGGCTTAGCTATGCGTGATGCATTACATAGAAATTTTGTGAACGCGCGCTTGATGTCGGCCATTGAGCTAAATGGCGTGTGTGATTCATACAACTGGGCAGATGCTATTAGCAATCTTAAAGCCGGTAAAGTTGTTATTTTCTCAGCGGGTACGGGTAATCCTTTCTTCACAACAGACTCTGCAGCGTGTTTACGTGGCATTGAGATTGAAGCTGAAGCAGTGCTTAAAGGCACTAAAGTAGACGGCGTATTTACCGCCGACCCTGTAAAAGACCCTGCAGCCACATTATACAGTGAGCTGGATTACGCTGAAGTACTAGACAAAGAATTAAAAGTGATGGATTTAGCTGCATTCACTTTAGCGCGAGACCATAACTTGCCAATTCGTGTATTTAACATGAACAAACCTGGCAGTTTAAAGAATGTTGTTATGGGCGCAGATGAAGGCACCACTATCTGTCACGTATCAAATAAAACAGAAACAGAGTAGGGATAGTTATCGTGATTAACGAAATCAAACAAGATGCTCAAACACGCATGGGTAAAAGCATTGAGTCTTTGAAGTCTCAAATGTCTAAGGTTCGTACTGGCCGCGCCCACACAAGTCTGCTAGACGGGATTATGGTGCCATATTACGGTGTAGACACGCCGTTAAAGCAAGTTGGTAATGTATCAACTGAAGACTCGCGTACGCTAACCGTCACCGTTTTTGATGCTAGCCTCATTAGCGCAGTTGAAAAAGCCATTATGAGTTCAGATTTGGGCCTAAACCCTTCTTCTGCTGGTACGCTAATTCGCATTCCATTACCAATGTTAACTGAAGAGCGCCGTCGCGACTTAATTAAGATTGTTCGCGCGGAAGCAGAACAAGCTCGTGTGGCTATTCGTAATATTCGCCGTGATGCCAACAGCGATGTAAAAGAACTACTAAAAGAAAAAGAAATTGGTGAAGATGATGATCGTCGTGCACAAGACGAAATTCAAAAAATCACTGATGCAGCCGTTAAGCAGGTTGATGAAGCCTTAGCCGCAAAAGAAGCGGAATTGCTGGAAGTTTAATCGATTCAACGATTTAAAATAGCCGTGTCTTGTTACACGGTTTTTTTTTGTAAGTAAGAGTAGTGAATTATGACCTTACCTGAAGCGCAGCAGTTAGCCGTGAAAGATGCTATGCCAAAGCACGTTGCCATCATTATGGATGGCAACGGGCGTTGGGCTCAGCAACGCGGTAAATTGCGCATGTTTGGCCATCAAGCAGGGGTGAAGTCTGTAAGACGAGCTGTAAGTTTTGCCACCCAACTTGGCGTAAAGTCATTAACCTTGTTTGCCTTTAGCAGCGAGAACTGGCGACGCCCGGAAGAAGAAGTGTCAAGCTTAATGAACTTGTTTTTGACAGTTTTGCAACGAGAAGTTAAAAAACTGAAAAACAATAATGTACAACTAAGAATAATTGGTGATACTTCTCGCTTTAGCGAAAAATTGCAAAAGCGTATTGCCATTGCTCAAAATGAAACGGCGACAAATGATGGTTTAGTGTTAAATATTGCGGCTAACTACGGCGGTCGTTGGGACATTGTAAACGCTAGCCAACAACTTGCAGAGCAAGTTAAAAAAGGACACTTAGATGCACAAGATATTAGCGAAGAGCATATCTCGGCATTAATGGACAGTGATACGGTTGGCGATGTGGATTTGTTAATCCGTACCGGTGGCGACCACCGAATTAGTAACTTTTTGCTATGGCAAACCGCTTATGCAGAGCTTTACTTTAGTGATGTGTTGTGGCCAGACTTTGACGAAGATGCATTTGGCGAGGCCATTGCTGCATTTGTTAGCCGCGAGCGTCGCTTTGGTTGTACTGGGGAACAGGTACAAGCTTTGTTGATAGATAATCAAAAAAATGAGGATCATTTTGCTTAAGCAAAGAATCATAACGGCGCTGATATTAGCGCCTTTGGCCCTAGCTGCAATTTTCATGTTACCACTGTTTGGCTTAGCGGTGGTGTTTGCATTAGTGCTGGTGTTAGCAGCCAGAGAGTGGGCTAGAGTGGTGTCTGACCAAGGTTCAAAGCGTTTGAGCTTTTTTGTTGTTTTTGCTTTGGTTTTTGGTTTTAGCTTGTGGCAACTCCCGCTAGATAGTTTGGCACAGTCAATTTGGTTTAGCGCCATGCTGGGCATTGCTGTAGCTGCTTGGCTAAGTAGTTTGTATCTGCTCTCCAGCTATCCTCATTCGGCGACGTTTTGGCACAACAGCAGCGTCTTTAAGCTGTTAGTTGGGCTGGTAGTGCTACTTCCATTCTTTTGGTCTTTAGTCTTTTTACGCTCAGTAGACCCGAATAATCCAGCCGTTGGTGGTGCTTGGGTGCTTTACGTATTACTGCTAGTTTGGGCCGCAGATACCGGGGCATACTTTGCCGGTAAACGTTTTGGTAAACGTAAGTTGGCTAAAAATGTTAGCCCGAAGAAAACCATTGAAGGTTTGCTAGGTGGCTTTGCGGTTGCGGCGTTGGTGACTGTGGGCGCATTTATCTTTTTAGATATACCACAAGGCAAAGAGTGGGTATTGGTGATAGCCAGTGGATTTACAGTTTTAGCCTCGGTAGTGGGTGATTTGGTTGAAAGCATGTTTAAGCGTCAAGCCGGAATAAAAGACAGTGGTAGTTTGCTTCCTGGCCATGGCGGCCTGCTTGATCGCATCGACAGCATGACTGCAGCGATGCCGGTATTTGCTTTTTTCTTCCTTCACTGGATGTAGCCCTTGATGAGCAAGCAATTGGTTATTCTTGGTGCCACCGGATCGATTGGTAGCAGTACCCTTAAAGTTATCCGCGAAAATCCTGAGAGCTTTGCTTTGTTTGGTGTGACAGGTGGCAAAAACCTAAGCGCTATGTTGGATATTTGTCGTGAGTTCTCACCTCAATATGCACTAATGGCCGACCAACCTAGTAATCAAAAATTACGTGAAGCGATTGAAGCGGAGTCTCTTAAAGTAGAGGTACCTAGCGGCAGTAACGCCATTACTGAGCTGGTTAAAGCCACTGAAGTTGAATTGGTGATGGCTGCAATTGTTGGCGCTGCTGGATTGTTACCTACGTTAGCTGCTGTAGAGGCTGGCAAAACGGTGCTGCTGGCTAATAAAGAAGCTTTGGTAATGAGCGGCGCTATCTTTATGGAAGCAGCGCAAAGAAGCGGTGCTCAAATTCTACCGGTCGATAGTGAGCATAATGCTATATTCCAATGCATGCCGGAACAAGTCCAACAGCAGCTTGGTTATTGTAATTTGTCTGAGGCTGGCGTAAGCAAAATTTTGCTTACCGGTTCTGGCGGGCCTTTTAGGTACGCTGAGTTGGCTAGCTTGTCTTCGGTAACCCCTGCGCAAGCTTGCGCACATCCAAATTGGTCGATGGGGCAAAAGATCTCGGTAGATTCAGCCACCATGATGAACAAAGGCTTAGAGTATATAGAAGCAAAGCGCTTATTTAATACTCAGCCTAATCAAATTGATGTAATCATCCATCCTCAGTCAATTATTCACTCTATGGTGCAGTACTGTGATGGGTCAGTGTTGGCGCAAATGGGCCAACCGGATATGGCTACACCAATCGCCCATGTGATGGCATACCCACAACGGCAGGTTTCTGGGGTAGAGGCTTTGGATTTCTTCAGCATTGGCGAATTGAGCTTTATTCCACCTGATTACGCCAAATACCCTTGCTTGAAATTAGCTATCGACGCCTGTTACGACAGTCAAACAGCTACTACTTGCTTAAATGCGGCGAACGAAATCGCTGTGGAAGCATTTTTGGCAGAGCGGATAAAATTCACTCAGATTGCTGAAGTTGTCGCCACTTGCTTGGATAAACAGAGTTATATGGGCGCCGAAACTGAACTTTCAGTTTTACTAGAGGTCGACCAAAGGGCGCGAATGCATGCTGATGCAGCGGTTAAAAGGATCTGTGCATGAACGAAGTGATTTGGAACACCAGCTTTTTTATTATTGCCCTAGGCATTTTGGTAACGGTGCATGAGTTTGGCCACTTTTGGGTTGCCCGTCGTTGTGGCGTTAAAGTAGAGCGCTTTTCAATAGGTTTTGGTAAAGCGCTTTGGCGTAGAACTGCCAAAGATGGTACTGAATATGTAGTGGCAATGATCCCGCTTGGTGGCTACGTAAAAATGCTCGATGAACGAGTTGCCGAAGTGCCTGCCGAGCTTCGCTCTCAAGCCTTTAATAATAAAACATTGGGTCAGCGCAGTGCGGTTGTCGCGGCTGGTCCTATTGCTAACTTCTTGTTGGCTATATTAGCTTTCTGGCTGATGTTTGTTATTGGAGTTCCTTCAGTCAAACCGGTTCTAGGTGGCGTTGCACCTAACAGCATTGCAGAGCAAGCGGGTCTTCGTTCCGGTCACGAGATTATCATGATTGACGGCCAGAAAACGCTAGATTGGGAAAGCGTTAACTTAGCCTTGGTTAGCCAGCTTGGTAATGAGTCGATGGCCGTGGAAGTGCAAGACACCGAAACCCAACAAACTCAAATGGCTTATTTGGACATTCGTGAGTGGCAGTTGGACAGTGAGCAGCAAAGTCCAATTATTAGTTTAGGCCTACAGCCATTCAGCCCAAGCATCTCGATGAACGTTGCCAAGGTAGTTGCTGGTAAACCTGCAGCAGAGGCCGGTTTGTTAGAAGGCGATAAGTTGGTAGCACTAGACGGCGTTAATCTCGCTTCTTGGCAAGATTTTGTTACTTATGTTCAAGCTAGGCCGCATCAGTCAATTGTTGTTGATGTGGAGCGTTCTGGTAGCCAAGTACAGCTAACCATGACTCCTGAAGCCAGAGAATACCAAGGAAAAGAAAGCGGCTATGTGGGTTTAGCACCTGAAGTATCCGAGTTCCCAGAAAAGTATAGAATTGATTTGCATTACGGTTTTTTTGATGCGTTTGGCAAATCTCTCGAACGAACTTGGCATTTAAGCAAATTGACCGTATCTATGATCGGTAAATTGGTGACAGGCGTGGTTTCATTAGATAACCTTAGCGGTCCAATATCTATCGCTAAAGGTGCTGGAGCTACCGCCGACTACGGCTTGGTGTATTTTTTAGGTTTTGTTGCCTTGGTAAGTATTAACTTAGGCATTATTAATTTGTTTCCCTTGCCAGTGCTAGATGGTGGCCATTTAGTATTTTTTGCCATTGAGGGCATAACTGGTAAACCCGTGTCAGAGCGTGTGCAGGAAATTGGATTTAGGATTGGTGCAGTGTTAGTGATGGCTTTGATGAGTCTTGCTATTTTTAATGATTTTATGCGCTTATAACAATTAAATAGGACGTTCTTTTTTCTTATGTTCAAAAAGCAGTTGGTTGTTGGACTTTTACTAGCCTGCATCTCCGGAACGACTCTCGCCGCTGGAAATTCGGCGTTTACTGTTGCAGATATTCGGATCGAGGGATTACAACGGGTATCGCTGGGTGCCGCGTTATTGCAAATACCTTTACGTATTGGCGATGAGGTAGACAGCTCTCAAGTTAGTGACAGTATTAAGCGCTTGTATCGCAGTGGCAACTTCGAAGACGTTCAAGTTTTCCGCGACGGCGATGCGTTGGTATTCAAAGTTCTTGAAAGGCCTACCGTTAGCAATATCGAGTATTCTGGCAATAAAGACATCAAGACCGAACAACTCGAAGAGTCTTTGCGTTCATCGGGCATCAAAATAGGCGAGCCCTTAGATAAAACTAATCTTCGTAATATTGAAAAAAGTCTTGAAGACTTCTATTACAGCGTGGGCAAGTACAGTGCGCGGGTTAAAGCGATTGTTACACCCTTGCCGCGCAATCGAGTTGATTTGAAGTTTAATTTCCAAGAAGGTTTATCTGCTGAAATCGAACAAATTAACATTATCGGTAACCAAAAGTTTTCGTCTGGTGAGCTAATTAAACGTATGACGCTCACCGATAGCGCCCCTTGGTGGAATGTACTTGCCGACCAAAAGTATCAAAAACAAAAGCTAGCCGGTGACTTAGAAACCATTAATAGCTTTTACTATGACCGTGGTTATATTCGCTTTAAAGTTGATTCCACTCAAGTTGCTTTAACGCCTGATAAGAAAGGCATTTACATCACCATTAATGTTGATGAAGGTGAGGTCTACACGGTAGAGAAAGTCGAGTTAGCGGGTAATCTCCTAGATAAGAGCGCTGAGTTAAATGGCTTGGTGAGCATTAATCAAGGGGACACTTATAGCGGTGCTGAAGTCACTAAAACTGAAGAATTACTGTCTAAATTCTTGGGTCGCTATGGTTACGCTTATCCTCAAGTTAATGTTTTCCCAGTAATTAATGATGAAGATAAAACAGTAGTTCTTAACATCAATATAGATCCTGGTAATCGAGTTTACGTTCGTCGAATCAACGTGAGCGGCAACACTATCACCAAAGACGAAGTACTGCGTCGAGAGATGCGCCAAATGGAAGGTACTTGGTTATCAAGCCGCTTAGTTGAGCAATCAAGAGCCCGCTTAAGCCGTTTGGGTTTCTTTGAAACGGTTGATGTAGAGACAGTGAAAATTCCTGGCTCTGATGATCAAGTGGATGTCAATTTTACGGTTAAAGAGCAGCCTTCGGGGTCGTTTAATGCCGGTGTAGGCTTTGGTACCGAATCCGGCTTAAGCTTGTCAGCTGGTGTACAGCAAGACAACTTCTTGGGCACCGGTAACCGAGCAGGTATTAATGTAAGCACTAACAAATATTCTAAGAATTTTGATGTGAACTTTACTGACCCTTACTTTACAAAAGACGGGGTGAGTTTTGGTGGCCGTTTCTACTACACCGACTTTGAAGCGTCAAAAGCCGATATTGTAGACTATAACAACGAAACAATTGGTTTACGCGGCACCCTTGGTTTCCCTGTTAACGAGTACAACCGTTTGAGCGTAAGCTTAGGCCTAGAGCAAAACAAAATTTCGCAGTTAAATGCTTATGCGCAGATCCAACAGTTTTGGGATATTTATGCCCCCCACCGAAATGATGATGGATCTTTAACCTTTGGGTCCTTAGATACAACCTTGGGTTGGAGCCGCAACACTCTAAACAATGGTTCTATGCCTACAGCGGGTTCTTCACAGAAATTCGATACTAAGATAACCATTCCTGGCTCAGATATTCAGTATTTTAAGATGAGCTTTGATACGCGTCACTTCTTCCCTATTACCACCAACCACGATTGGGCGTTTGCAGTAAGAGGTAAAGTTGGCTACGGCAACGGTTATGGTCAGCTTGAAGGTAATGACCAAATTCTACCTTTCTTCGAAAACTTTTATGCCGGTGGTTATTCTACCTTACGTGGTTTCCGTTCAAATACCGTCGGCCCACGTGCGCTTTATTTAGTAGATAATAATGGTAGTTCGTATGTTACCGCGTCTGATGACTCAGTGGGCGGTAACGCTTTGGCGGTAGGTTCAGCTGAGCTCATCTTCCCAACTCCATTTCTTGACGAAGCTTATATTCGTCAAGTTCGTACCACTGCATTTTTAGATTTTGGTACAGTTTGGGATACCGAGTTTGATTATGAACGTTACAGTCAAATGCAATGTATTAGGTATTGTGACCGTTTTGGTGACTATTCATCACCGGACCGAATTCGAGCCTCAGTAGGTGTGTCTATTCAATGGTTCTCTCCTATGGGACCACTGGTATTCTCATTTGCTAAGCCAATTAAGAGTTATGAAGGGGATCGATCTGAAGCCTTCTCATTTAACATTGGCCAAACTTTTTAACTTTTGATTTTAGGAGTAAATCTTTTGAAAAAACTAATTGCTGCTGTTGCCCTTGCTGCAACTATCGTAACCCCGAGTTTTAGTGCGCTAGCAGAAACCAAAATTGCTGTGATTAATATTGCTGAAGTTTTTCAGCAATTGCCTCAGCGTGATACTTTGCAGAAAACGCTAAAAGACGAGTTTGAAGTGCGTGTGCAAGAAGTTCGTGGCTTGGAAGCTGAAATGCAGCGTCTTTATGACAAACGTGAAAAGGATGGCGAGCTGCTAGGTCAGCAAGAAGTAACCAAGATTACCCGTCAGCTTGAAACTATGCAGGCTGAATACAAACTGAAGCGTAAAAACTTAGAAGAAGACCAACGCCGTCGCGGCGCTGAAGAGCAACAAAAATTGATGATTAAAGTTCAAGACGCAATTGTTGAAGTATCTAAAGCACAGGGCTACGATTTAGTATTACCTTTGGATGCAACAGCGTATGCATCTGACTCTTTGGATATTACCAAGCAGGTTGTTCAACAAGTGAGTAAGAGTAAGTAAATATGACACTAAGCCTTGGCCAAATCGCTGAGCAACTCGGGCTTACCCTTCAGGGGGATCCCGAGCTAGTTATTTCAAATATTGCCCCCTTTGAAAAAGCAGGGGCGCAAGAGATAAGCTTTTTAACAAACGCAAAGTACAAGCCTATGCTGGCCACTAGTAAGGCTGGTGCACTTATTTTGTCGAAAAGTCATGCTGATGCTTTTTCTGGCAATACCCTGATAAGTGAAGACCCTTATGTTAGTTATGCCCAATTAGCCCAGCTACTAGATACCACCCCAGCTAGCGCAAGCAATATTCATCCCTCCGCTGTTATCGAAGATGGAGCGAAAATTGGAAACAATGTCTCTATTGGTGCTAATGCAGTTATTGAAAGCGGTGCTGTTTTAGGCGATAGCGTGCAAATTGGTGCGGGTAGCTTTGTTGGTAAAAATGCAATTATTGGTGCAGAGACAAAATTATGGGCCAATTGCAGCATCTACCATGAAGTTCAAATTGGCCAGCAATGTTTAATTCAAAGCAACACAGTGGTTGGTTGTGACGGTTTTGGCTATGCCAATAAGCAAGGCCAATGGGTGAAAATTCCACAATTAGGCACGGTGATTATTGGTGATAAAGTTGAAATCGGTGCTTCGGTCTCTATCGACCGAGGGGCGTTAGACAATACTGAGATTGCGTCAAACGTGATTATCGATAATCAAGTGCATATCGCTCACAATGTGACGATTGGTACCGGAACTGCCATTGCAGGTACTACTGGTATTGCCGGTAGCACTAATATTGGCCGTTATTGCATTATTGGTGGTGGTGTTGGCATTAACGGCCATATCGATATATGCGACCAAGTGACTATCACCGGTTACTCAATGGTCACTAAATCAATTAGTGAACCAGGCACTTATTCTTCAGGCATGCCAACACAAGCTAATCGTCAGTGGCGAAAATCAATGGCTCGCCTATCTCAAATAGATGAGATGCATAAACGCATTGTAAGCTTAGAGCGCAAAAACAGCGCTGAAGCTGACTAAACTAGGAACAGATTTTGACTAAACAACTTAACCGCTTAGAAATTCAAGATATCATGGAGCTTTTGCCCCACCGTTACCCATTTTTGTTGGTAGACCGGGTATTGGATTTTGAAGAAGGTAAAACCCTACACGCCATTAAAAACGTAACTTTTAACGAACCGTTTTTTACTGGTCACTTTCCGCAACAACCGGTTTTCCCAGGTGTATTGATTCTTGAAGCACTGGCTCAATGTACCGGGATATTGGCGTTTAAATCTACCACTAAGCCAGCCGACAACGAGCTTTACTATTTCGCCGGTATCGATAATGCGCGCTTTAAGAAGCCGGTTGGTCCTGGTGATGTATTGCACCTCGAAGTTGAATTATTACGCGACCGTCGCGGCATCGGTAAATTTAACTGTGTTGCCAAGGTAGAAGGCGAAGTGGTTTGTAGCGGCGAAATCATGTGCGCACGTAGGGCCTACAAATAAGTGGAGCTGAATATGATAGATAGCACTGCAAGTATACATCCAAGCGCCATCATCGAAGGTAATGTAAAAATTGGTGCCAACACCACTGTTGGTGCTTTTACCATTATTCGCGGTGACGTTGAGATTGGTGAGAACTGTCAAATCGCTTCACATGTAGTGATTAAAGGCCACTCTAAAATTGGCAATAATAACCGCATTTTCCAATTTGCCTCGGTAGGTGAAGACTGCCAAGACTTAAAATATGCCGGTGAAGTAACCTATTTAGAAATTGGCGATAACAATACTATCCGCGAGAGTGTGACGATTCACCGAGGCACTACCCAAGACCAAAGCATCACTAAGATTGGCAGCAACTGCTTGTTTATGATTAATGCCCACGTTGCCCACGATTGTGTTGTTGGTAACGGCTGTATTTTTGCTAACAACGCAACTTTAGCTGGTCACGTCACTATTGGCGATAACGTTATTTTTGGCGGTCAAGCGGCGATTCATCAGTTTGGTAAAGTTGGTTCTTACGCTTTTGTTGGTGGCTGCGCCGCTGTTAACAAAGATGTTCCTCCTTATGTGATGGCTGTAGGCAACTATGCTCGCCCAGTAGCAGTTAATACCGAGGGTTTATTGCGTAGAGGTTTTAGTAAAGATGCTATTAAGGCGATTCGCCAAGCTTACAAAACGCTTTACCGCAGTGGCAATACTTTAGAGGAAGCGCTAAACCAGATAGAGTTATCTGCTGAGCAATACCCAGAGGTTAAGTTGTTCGCCGATTTTCTAAAAGAAAACGGTCGAGGTATTGTTCGCTAATGGCCCAGGCGGATTTGCATATCGCTATCGTCGCCGGGGAAGTCTCCGGCGATATTTTAGGTGCCGGTTTAATTTCTGCACTTAAACAACAATATCCCAATGCGCGCTTTTCCGGCATAGCTGGACCACTAATGCAAGAGCAAGGCTGTGAGGCCTTGTTTGATATGGAAGAGCTGTCAGTAATGGGGCTAGTGGAAGTGCTAGGGCGCTTACCGCGTATACTCAAAATCCGCAAACAACTGCTCCAACAATATATTCAATCTCAACCAGACATCTACATTGGCATTGATGCTCCAGATTTTAACTTAGGCGTAGAACATAAACTGCACGCTAAAGGTGTTAAAACTGTTCATTATGTTAGCCCCTCCGTTTGGGCATGGAAACAAAAGCGCGTTTTCAAAATTAAAGAGGGCTGCAATAAAATTCTGGTTTTCTTGCCATTTGAAAAAGCCTTTTATGATCGCTTCGAAGTACCTTGTGAGTTTGTTGGACACACTTTGGCTGATCAAGTTCCTCTTGAAAGCCCCAAATTGCCTGCCATCGAGCAGCTTGGCTTAGATAGCTCCAGAAAGGTGTTGGCAATTTTGCCTGGTAGTCGAAATGCGGAAGTGGGTTTGCTTACACCAGTCTTCCTTGAGTCAGCTAAAAAATTACTTGAGCAGTATCCAGATCTACAGCTGGTTGCTCCTTTAGTTAATCAGCGCCGCCGAGAACAATTTGAAGCTTTAGTCAATGAGCATGCGCCAGAGCTAGATATTAAAGTTATCGACGGACAAGCTCGCACCGTAATGACCGCAGCAGACGCTATTTTATTAGCATCCGGCACGGCAACACTGGAAGCGATGTTAGTAAAACGGCCTATGGTAGTGGCTTATCGTTTTAAGCCTTTGACTTATCGAATTGCAAAGTTAATTGTTAATGCCAAGTTTGCTGCCTTGCCTAATTTACTTGCCGACAAAATGATTGTGCAAGAATATGTACAAGAAGACTGTACCAGCAGCAACATTGTGGCCGAGTTAAGTCGCCTACTTGAAAGTGATAACAGCAAACTCATCGATAAGTTTACTGAATTGCACCAACAAATCCGTTGTGATGCTGACCACAAAGCAGCGCAAGCGGTTATTGAAGTAATAAATAGTTAGTTTTCCTTATACGCGTTTTTTGGAGTTGTCATGACGCCTTTTGTTTATCCTTCTGGTTATTCTGTGTTTGCTGGCGTTGATGAAGTAGGGCGGGGCCCTTTAGTGGGTGATGTGGTAACTGCAGCGGTTATCCTTGACCCCAAGCAGCCAATTGCAGGACTAAACGATTCCAAAAAGCTCTCTGAGAAAAAACGTTTGGCGCTAGCCGAAGAGATTAAGCAGCATGCAATAGCCTGGGCGATAGGTCGGGCAACTCCTCAAGAAATAGATCAGCTGAATATTTTGCATGCAACCATGCTGGCGATGTCTAGAGCCGTTGCAGCGTTGAGCGTTACTCCTGAGTTTGCGTTGATCGACGGCAACCGAGAGCCTCAGTTAAGCATCCCCTGCCAAGCGGTGATAAAAGGTGATGGTTTGGTGGCCGAAATAAGTGCTGCTTCAATTATCGCAAAAGTGGCAAGAGACCAAGAAATGGTCGAATTAGATGCCTGTTACCCAGAATACCAGTTTGCTAAGCATAAAGGCTACCCAACAGCTTTACACCTAGAAATGTTGGAGAAACACGGTGCTATTGCCGAGCATCGGCGCAGTTTTAAACCCGTACAGCGGGTACTAGGAGAGCTGTAGTTTTGTCAGAACCTACACCAAATCCATCTTTCATTCACCTTCGGGTCCATTCGGACTTTTCGATGGTTGATGGCTTAAAAAAAGTAAAACCCATAGTTGCAAAAGCGGCTGAATTAAACATGCCGGCCATTGCTTTAACCGATCAAACTAACCTCTGTGGTTTAGTTAAGTTTTACGGCGAAGCTCATAACCAAGGGATTAAGCCCATTGTCGGTTGTGACTTTTTTGTTCAGTCAGATGAATTGGGTGATGACCAGTTTCGATTAACCTTATTAGCTACTAATAACAAAGGTTATCAGAACATCACTATGCTCATCTCACGGGCCTATTTGCGAGGGCAGCTGCAGGGGAAGCCGGTTATAGATAAGCAATGGCTGAGTGAACATGCTGAAGGTGTGATTGTTCTCTCAGGTGGTCGCCAAGGTGATGTGGGCAAAGCTTTACTTAAAGGTAACCACGATATCGTTGAGCGAAGTCTTGCATTTTACCAACAGTATTTCCCAAATCATTACTTTTTAGAGTTAATTCGCACCGGCCGCCCCGACGAAGAAAACTACCTGCACATGGCCGTTGCGTTAGCGGGCGATAAAGGCTTGCCTGTAGTCGCTACAAACGAAGTTGTTTTTTTAGAAGAAGATCAGTTTCAACCTCATGAAGTGCGGGTTGCCATTCATGATGGTTTTGCTATCGATGATAGCCGCAGACCTAAAAAGTATAGCGCGCAACAATATCTTCGCAGCGAGCAAGAAATGCAGGAGTTGTTTGCAGATATTCCCGAAGCACTGCAAAACTCAGTAGAAATCGCCAAACGCTGTAATGTGACGGTGCGCTTAGGTGAGTACTTCTTGCCTGACTTTCCCACCGAAGGCCTGCCCATTGAAGAGTTCTTCTGTAAAGTTTCTTGGGACGGTTTAGAAGAGCGCTTAGAGTTTTTGTTTCCCGACCCTGAAGAGCGAGCAAAACGTCGTCCGGAATACGATGAACGTTTACAAATTGAACTTGATGTAATTAACCAAATGGGTTTCCCTGGTTACTTCCTCATCGTAATGGAGTTCATTCAGTGGAGTAAGGATAACAATATTCCGGTTGGACCTGGCCGGGGCTCGGGTGCTGGTTCGTTGGTAGCTTATGCGCAAAAAATTACCGATTTAGATCCGCTTGAGTTCGACTTACTATTCGAGCGATTTTTGAACCCCGAGCGGGTATCTATGCCCGATTTCGATGTCGATTTTTGCATGGATCGTCGTGATGAGGTAATCGACCACGTAGCCGAGCTATATGGTCGAGATGCGGTATCGCAGATTATCACCTTCGGTACTATGGCTGCTAAAGCAGTAGTGCGTGACGTAGGTCGGGTATTAGGTCATCCTTTTGGTTTTGTTGACCGGATCTCTAAGTTGATTCCACCCGATCCGGGAATGACCCTAGAAAAAGCCTTTGAGGCTGAACCGCGTTTGCCAGAGCTGTATAATGCTGACCAAGAAGTTCGCGAGTTAATCGATATGGCTCGTATCCTCGAAGGGGTTACGCGTAACGCAGGTAAACACGCCGGTGGCGTAGTAATTTCGCCCACCACTATTACCGACTTTGCGCCCTTATACTGTGATGCAGAGGGTAAAAACCCAGTTACCCAGTTTGATAAGAATGATGTTGAATATGCCGGCTTAGTGAAGTTTGACTTCTTAGGCTTGCGTACACTGACCATCATTCAATGGGCTTTGGATATGCTTAACCCAGTGTTAGAAGCCAAGGGTGAGCAGCCAATCGATATTGCGGCAATTTCTACCACTGACCCAAAATCATTTAGATTACTGCAAGATTGCAAAACAACCGCGGTATTCCAGTTGGAATCTCGTGGTATGAAGGATTTGATTAAGCGTCTTAAGCCCGACTGTTTTGAAGATATGATTGCACTGGTGGCCCTGTTCCGTCCCGGTCCGTTGCAATCTGGCATGGTAGATAACTTTATCGAGCGTAAACATGGTCGAGAAGCAATTTCTTACCCTGACGAGACTTGGCAACACGAAAGCCTGCAACCTATTCTAGAGCCGACCTACGGTATTATTCTTTACCAAGAACAGGTAATGCAGATTGCTCAGGTTCTAGCAGGTTACACCTTGGGGGGTGCTGACATGTTACGCCGGGCTATGGGTAAGAAAAAACCTGAGGAAATGGCCAAGCAGCGGGCGGTATTTGAAGAAGGCTCTATTAAGAATGGGGTTGATGGCGAACTGTCCATGAAGATCTTTGACTTGGTTGAAAAGTTCGCAGGCTATGGTTTTAACAAGTCTCACTCAGCTGCTTACGCCCTAGTTTCTTATCAAACCTTATGGATGAAGGCGCATTACCCTGCGTACTTTATGGCTGCGGTGATGTCGGCCGATATGGATAACACCGACAAAATTGTTACTTTGGTAGATGAATGTAACAACATGGGGCTTAAGCTTGTGCCGCCCGATGTAAACACTGGCTTGTTCAAGTTCTCGGTGAATGCCGATGAGGAAATTGTTTACGGTATTGGCGCGATTAAAGGGGTAGGTGAAGGCCCCATTGAAGCGATTTTAGAGGCCAGACAAAGTGGACCATTTATTGATTTGTTTGATTTTTGTTGTCGCTTAGACCTCAAGAAAATCAATAAAAGGGTGATAGAAAAGCTGATTATGGCTGGAGCCATGGACAAGCTGGGTCCGCATCGCGCCGCAATGATGGTAACTTTGCCAACCGCTATGCAAGCCGCTTCACAACATGCAAAAGCTTCAGCTCGGGGTCAAGAAGACTTATTCGGTATCATTGCTGAAGAAGAGGATGAACGTCCAGATTTTATCGATGAACCAGTTTGGACAGAAAAAGTCTGGTTAGAAGGGGAAAAAGAAACCCTTGGCTTATACTTAACCGGTCACCCAGTTAATCGCTACTTAAAAGAGTTTCGTCAATATACTACTGGTCGCTTGGTAGATATACGCCCCACTGGCCGAGGTACTACTTCAACGGTTGCGGGCTTAGTGTTATCTACACGGGTAATGCTGACCAAGCGGGGCTCAAAAATGGGCATCATTCAACTCGATGATCGCAGTGCCCGTTTGGATGTGATGTTCTTTAGTGAAGCATTCGATACCTACCAAGAATTATTAGAAAAAGATCGCATGTTGGTGATTCAAGGAGAGGTCAGCGTTGATGATTTCTCCGGAGGCATTAAAATGACTGCTCGTGAAGTCATGGATTTGTCGATGGCCCGTGAACGCTGGATGAAAAAACTGCGTTTGCGAATGTGTCGCGACCAGCTAGATGAACTATTTTGGCAAAGATTTTACGAAGTATTAGAGCCTTATCGAGCGGGAACCTGCCCAATAGCAATAAGTTATGAGGGCGATAATGCCAGTGGCATGTTAAGCTTAGGCACCGATTGGCGAATTACGCCGAGTGAAGATTTAATAGAGGCGTTGACCCAACTGCTGGGACAACAGCAAGTCACCCTAGAATTTAATTAAGAAAAAGATTATATGAATCCGAATTTTCTAGAGTTTGAGCAGCCGATTGCTGAGCTGCAAGCGCAAATTGAAGAGTTGTGCATTGTAAATGAAGAATCTGGCGTAGATGTAGATTTACAGGAAGAAATCTCTCGTTTGCAACAAAAGCAAAACGATTTAACCCAAAAAATATTCTCAGACTTAGGTGCTTGGCAAGTCGCCCAGCTAGCGCGTCATCCTAATCGCCCTTATGTGTTGGATTACATCGAGCACATTTTCACTGACTTTGATGAGTTAGCTGGTGATAGAGCTTACGCTAACGATGAAGCTATTGTTGGTGGTATGGCACGTCTAGATGGCAAGCCAGTAATGGTTATTGGTCAACAAAAAGGTCGCGAAACCAAAGAAAAAATCCGTCGTAACTTTGGTATGCCAAAACCAGAAGGCTACCGTAAAGCGCTGCGTTTGATGGAAATGGCAGAGCGTTTTAACATGCCAATCATTACCTTCATCGATACCCCTGGAGCATATCCAGGCGTAGGCGCTGAAGAGCGTGGACAAAGTGAGGCAATTGCTAAAAACTTGTTGGTTATGGCTGGCTTAAAGGTGCCAACTATTTGTACCGTTATTGGTGAGGGTGGCTCTGGCGGCGCCTTAGCAATTGGTGTAGGCGACCGCGTTAACATGCTTCAGTACAGCACTTACTCGGTGATCTCTCCAGAAGGTTGTGCTTCGATTTTATGGAAGAGTGCTGATAAAGCACCTGTTGCAGCCGATGCTATGGGCATTACTTCAGAGCGCCTTAAAGAATTAGATTTAATTAATGACATTGTTCCAGAGCCATTAGGTGGCGCACACCGCGATGTTGCAGCTATGGCGCTTAATCTAAAAACTAAGCTATTGAGCGATTTAGAAAGCCTATCAGCATTAGACACTGAAACCTTGTTAGAGCAGCGCTATCAGCGCTTAATGTCCTACGGATATTGCTAATAATGATCTAGGGCATTGGTATCTCCAGTGCCCTATTAAGAGGTTAATTTGTCCCTTCAATCTCGCTTTTCACACTCCCTAGTTTCACTTCCTTCAACAACTCAACGTATTGTTATTGCCCTTAGTGGCGGCTTAGATTCAAGCGTTCTACTGCACTTAGCAGCCCAGTACCATAAATCTCACCGGCACTTAGAGTTGCTAGTTGTGCACGTAAACCATGGCCTGCAAGAGCAAGCAAATAGCTGGCAACTTAGCTGTCAGCAGCAAGCTGAAGCTTTGGGTTTACCCTTTGTGGCTGAGATGGTTGATGTTGAAGTAAAAGCACGCTCTAGCTTGGAAGCGGTGGCGAGAGAAAAGCGTTATCAAGCTTTAGCTAAACATATGGATGCACATAGCTGCTTGTTAACTGGACACCATGCTGACGACCAGTTTGAGACCTTTATGCTAGCGCTAAAGCGGGGAAGTGGCTTACAAGGCTTAGCTGCTATGCCGCAAATGCGTAATTTTGTTGCTGGGTGCTTGTTAAGGCCTTTGTTATTGGTAACGCGAGCAGAGTTAGAAGGCTATGCTAAGCAACAGCAACTCTGCTGGATAGAAGACCCAAGCAACCAGTCTTTAGAGTTTGATCGTAACTTTTTGCGGCATAAGGTATTGCCAGAGCTAACAGAACGCTGGCCCCAATGGTTAGCTTCCACTCAACGTAGTGTTCAACTACTACAAGAATCAGTCGGTTTGTTGGAAGAGCTGGCTGAGTCTGATTACCAAACGCTTGAGCGTGAGCAAACGTTGTGTTGCGAAAGCTTGTTACTGCTTTCGCCAAAGCGCCAAAGAAACGTGCTCCGTTACTGGTTTAAGCTTATGAATTGGGCTTACCCAAGCCAAGCGCAATTAGCGCAGATCATCACTCAAGCCTCTGCACAACAAGATGCCAAGGTAGCCGTTACATTAGCAGAAGGGCAGTGTCGCCGCTTTCAAGCTTGTTTGTATTTGGTGAGAAAAGTTGAATTGCTTGAGTCAAACTTAGTGACTAACTGGAAGCTTGCTAGCACACCAATATTAACCTTGGATAATGGTAGTCAATTAGCTTGGCAAAATGGTGGCAAGTTATTGCCGCCTTCAAGTTCCCAACAAGTTAGCGTTAAATTTAGAACTCATCTAGAGCAAAAAGAGTTTAAAGCGTTTGGGCGCGTTGGCAGTAGAAGCATTAAGAAGCTATTGCAAGAATGCAAGTTACCGCCATGGCAGCGCAATCGCTTACCTTTTGTATTTTATGATGAGGTGTTAGTGGCAATAGCTGACATTTACATTCAGCAAGACTATGCATGCCCTCAGAACAAGGGCATTGCTCTTAACTGGTTGCCGACTTGTTAGCGTAAAGCTGTTCGTCGGCGCTTTGGATTAGGCTTTCGCTATTGCTGCCAGGTGTCCATTCGCTTACCCCAATACTTGCTGAAATATCGTATTGAGCCAGTAGTGGCGACTCTTCTAGTTTGGTGTGTAAGCGTTTAATCACTTTTTGCGCAGAGTACTCGGTGGCCGGGCGGAGTAACATGGCAAACTCATCACCACCTACTCTAAAGGCTTGATCGCCGCTTCTAATTACCGACTCGAGTGCTTTCGCAAAGCTAATCAATACTTGGTCGCCAACCGGATGGCCAAGCGAATCATTCACTTGCTTAAACTTGTTCAAGTCTAACAGCATAAGTACTAAGCCACCTTGTTGCTGGCTTTGACGAGTTTGCTGTTCGATAGACGTATGTAAAGATTCATCGAAATGAGCTCGATTACCGATACCGGTTAAGTAGTCATTACGCACCCGTTCTTGTAATCGCGCTATCTGCAGGGCATGTTTTAATGGAGCCTGCAGCAGTTGCGTTAGCTGGCGGAGTTGATGAATTTCATTACGCTGAAACGGCGTATCGCGGGTAAAGGTAACAATCGCTAAGGGTTGGCTTTTATTGTTGAGATTAAAACTACGGTAGTAGCGCTGGCCTTCAAATAGGCTAACTTCGGTTTGCAGGCTATCACTAACTAAACGCATGGCCGAAAACTCAACGTAATTCGTTGCCATAGCGGCAAAGTTTTGCAGTAACTCATCTAACTGTAAGCTTTCTTGCAAAGACTCAAGAATACTCAGCTTCTGAACAGCACTAAGTTTAGCGTCATTAGAAAAATGTGATATTTTTCTTGGGCTTACAATATTGTTCTGCGCTAATTGTAGAGAATCCATAGTTACTTTACTCTTATCTAATCTTGCTGTTTAGCGTCAAAAAACGCCACTAGTTAAGAATAAAGCAATTTGCAGGCCAGCTAATCTTCCAAAAAAGCCAAAATTTTGTCAATTTGCTGCAGAGTGTTTTGGTATCCCTCTCTTATCAAGTAGTTAGTGTAATCTTGCTCGAACATTAAAAAACTGGTGATGGCCGAAGGTTTGTCTTTTTTAATGCCTAGGGTAGCCAGCATCAGCCGTACCGAAAGTGGCAATATACTAAAGTGGTTGTGTGCGGTTTGTTCGAAATCGATATTAGGTTTGATACTTAAAGAGTGAATAGGACGCAGATCCAATTGTTTTTGCTGTTGTGGTGTTAATAACTCAATAGTTCGATTAATACGTTGTAAGCGCTCTAGATCTGAATTGAGAGTATCGGAAAACACCGAGTCGAGAAGATGACCAGCAATGGTTGCGCTATTCGGCGGAGGACAATCTATCGCGCAGTTGGGTTTGCGAGGTTGCTCTAAATGAATCGCCAATATTTTATCAGCACCTAAATGGATTGCGGGGCTAAGTGGGCAAAGCTGATGAATGGAGCCATCGCCGTAGTAATCTTGACCTACTTTCTCCGCCGGAAATATCAGAGGTATGGCTGTTGAAGCAAGTAGGTGACTGGTATGGATTTGGGTTTTTCGCCCTAGCCGCCTGGCGCGTTGCCAGTTTTGTTGATGCTGCTTGGCTTGAAAAAAAGATAAAGACTGACCGTCTTGGTAATTTGAAGCGGTAACCGATAAGGCATGCAAATAGCCAGTGGCAATGTTCTGATCGATTCGCTTGTAGTTAAGGTAATCGTTTAATAAGGCTTGTAAGGGTTGGTTGTTGAGTAAGGAAAAGCCTTGTTGCTGGCTATAGTCTGCATGCAGGCTTTTGCACACCATTGATGATAATTGCTTGGCTATGGCTAAACTGTCGGTTCTAAAAACTTGCTTACATTTAAAGTTACGCCAAATATATTCAAGTTTTTTAACCCCTAATCGAAAGCAGGACGCATAGACGCCTAGCGCGGTAGCGTTTATCGCACCCGCGGATGTACCACAAAGTATTGAAAAGGGACTGGCATGGTTTCTAGGGTATTGCTCCGCAATCGCTTTTAGAACCCCAACTTGGTAGGCCGCTCGCGCGCCGCCGCCGGTAAGAACGAGAGCGACTTTGGGTTTGTTTTCAGTGCTAGCCTTTTGATTCATAATAATATCTTAGCACAGCGTTTTATCACTGCTTGCTGGCGATATCACACTCCCAAAAACAAAAAAAGCCGGCGAAGGCCGGCTTTTTAATCAATCTACAGATTTCAGAATTGGTCGAAGATTTGCTCTACAGCCACTTCAATTTTTTCTCCACTGCGACGATTTTTGTATTCAATCACGCCTTTGTCTAGGCTGCGGTCACCAATAACGATAACGTGTGGAATGCCAATTAACTCTATGTCGGCAAACATAACACCTGGACGCTCTTTTCGGTCGTCAAACAATACATCAATACCACGTTGCTTGGCTTCTTCGTAAAGCTTGTTAGCCACTTCTTGAACGCGATGAGATTTGTGCATGTTCATCGGAACAATAGCTAGCTTGAATGGCGCAATTGCATCTGGCCAGGTAATTCCGTATTTGTCGTTGTTTTGCTCAATGGCTGCAGCAACGATACGAGATACACCCACGCCGTAACAACCCATGGTTAAGGTTTGGTTTTTACCTTGCTCATTAAGTACCGCTGCGTTCATTGATTTAGCGTAGGCATCACCAAGTTGGAAAATATGACCAACTTCGATACCACGTTTTATTGATAAATTACCTGAACCGCAAGGGCTTGGATCGCCTTCTACCACATTGCGTAGGTCAGCAACTTCGCCAAGTGTTACATCTCGCTCCCAGTTAATGCCGAAGAAGTGTTTATCATCTACGTTGGCACCGGCGCCAAAGTCACTACAGTGCGCGGCAGCGCGGTCTACAATAACTGGCATTGGTAAATTAACTGGTCCTAAAGAGCCTGGGCCTGCGTCAACTGCAGCGCGAATTTCTTCTTCACTAGCAAACTCAAGCGGTGAAGCTATCTCAGTTAAGTTTTCTGCTTTAATTTCATTGAGCTCGTGGTCGCCACGCAAAATTAATGCAATAAGTGAATGCTCAGATTCTTCACTGGCTTTCACAATCAAGGTTTTAACTGTTTGTTCAACCTTAATGTCGAACTGTTCAACTAGCTCTGCAATGGTTTTAGCATTTGGCGTAGCCACTTCTTGCATCTCTTGGCTAGGTGCTGGGCGCTCACCAGTAGGGGCTAAGGCCTCTGCTTTTTCAATGTTTGCCGCGTAGTCGCTGTTATCAGAGAATACGATTGCATCTTCGCCAGACTCGGCGAGAACGTGGAACTCATGGGATACGCTGCCACCAATGCTGCCAGTGTCGGCCAATACTGGGCGGTACTCTAAACCTAAACGCTCAAAGATACGGCAGTAAGCTGCGTACATTTCATCATAAGTGCTTTGTAAGCATTCATCAGATAAGTGGAAAGAGTAGGCGTCTTTCATTAAGAACTCGCGAGAGCGCATAACGCCAAAACGCGGGCGAACTTCATCACGGAACTTGGCTTGAATTTGGAACAAGTTAAGCGGAAGTTGCTTATAAGAGTTTACCTCTCTGCGGACTAATTCGGTAACCACTTCTTCGTGGGTAGGGCCTAGTACAAAATCGCGCGAGTGACGGTCTTTAAAGCGAAGCAGCTCTGGGCCAAACTTATCCCAGCGGCCGGTTTCTTGCCATAAATCTGAAGGTTGAACAGTAGGCATGTGGATCTCAATAGAGCCACTGGCGTTCATTTCTTCACGAACAATTTGTTCTACTTTTGAAAGAACACGCAAACCATTGGGCAGCCAAGTATATAAACCTGAGGCTAATTTTCTTACCATGCCAGCGCGCAGCATTAACTGGTGAGATACAATCTCTGCATCGCTCGGAGTTTCTTTCTGAGTTGCCAGAAGATATTTGCTAGAACGCATATCTGTCCTTTCATTTAGCTATTAAATTGCGGCGATTGTAACAGGCTAATTTAGCTCTGTCAGGCCTTGTCACGGCGGTCGCCGATGATTTTTGCAGGGTTACCGGCAACGATAGCCCATTTAGCCACATTTTTAGTGACTACCGCCCCCATTCCCACCACCGCATGGTCGTCAATCTCAATGCCGTCAACAATACAGGCGTTCGCACCAATCCACACATCTTGGCCAATTGTGACGCCTATGGATTGGCTGTTTTGCCGCCAAATATCTTGCTCTGGGTGCATGCCATGGTTGAAGGCATAAATTTTTACGCCGTTAGCAATACGGCTATTGTTGCCAATGCTTACGCCTTTTTGCCCGCCGTCGATGGAGCAACCGTGGTTTATAGCTACGTGGTCGCCAATGGTTATTGGGCCATGCAAGAAGCTTTGAGCTGCCACAAATGAGCTGTTGCCTAGCGAGATTAAACGCCCTGGCTCGGCAAATATATTGGCGTCTGGGGCAATGAAACAGTTATCACCAATTTGTACGGTTTCTAGTGCTTGCAAATGTTGTTGGATATCATTTTGCCAGGGCTTGGCCCATTGCAGGTGTTTCGCTTTTAAACGGTAATAAAGCCACGGCATCCAAGCAAGGCGCTGTTTATGTTGTTGCTGATAGTCCTGAGGTTCAAGCTGCATGGGTCACCGAAACAATTTCTACTTGTGACTCACTGGCATTAACTTCTAAGATTCGCCAGCGGATATTGAACTGATACAACGCCACACCGTATTCTCGGTCGTCAGGCTTGTTTTGTTTGTATGCGGGGCGCGGATCTTGGGCTAACACCTGCTCGAACACTAGCCGTTGAGTTTGTTCTATATTCAGCAGTTGAGCTTGTTGCAAGGCTTGTTGAGTCCAATTCACTTTTAGCTGCTGCTGTGGTGCTAGCTGTGCGTAACCAGCTTGCGCTTCTGGAATGCTGTCAGCGTAAGGTAAGTAGGGTTTTACATCATAAATAGGAGTGCCGTTAACTAAATCGCCACCTTTGAAATGCATGGCCAACTTATTTGGGCTGCGTTCAACGTGACTAAGTTCAAGTAAGGATAAACCTAAGTGATTAGGGCGAAACGATGAACGAGATGCTAATACGCCCACTTTTTTGTTACCACCTAAACGTGGTGGGCGTACCTTAGCTTTCCAGCCAGATTTAATATTTTGATGAAAGGCAAACACTAACCAAAAGTGACTAAACTGCTCCACATTGTCTAGTAAATCAGGGTCATTAAAGTCGGAGTTGAAGACTAAGCTGCTGGTTGTTGCATTAACCAAGCCGGGTTGACGTGGCACCGAAAACTTCTCTTGATAAGGGGAGTGGATAAGGCCCAAAGGAGATAGCTGGATATTCATTACTTTTCAATTCTGTAGGCTTTGCCAAAACAACTTAACATGGCAATGCATGCTGCAGGTTCTTCAATTGGGTAGCATTGTTGAATAGTGACTACATTGGCCCCAATACCAGCGGCTTGCTCGCGAAGATTATTGCGTGCATCCACTTTCTGCGGTGGTGCTTGATTGGCTTTTTCTTGGCAACTTAGCCCTTCTACAATGCCTAAGTACTCTGCTTGCAGGGGATCGATTTGTTCATCGTTCACAATTTCCACTTCGGTGGCAGGCAAATAGTTTTCAAAGTTTTCTTTATCTACGTTGGTATTAAAACTGTAGTTGCCACTACAAGCTATTAGGCTGCTGCTAAGCGCCATTATTAGAAAAACACGCATACTCTTCCCTTGAATCAAATACTTGAAGCTGGTCATTAGCTGGTAAAATTGACATGTACTTATTGATAATACTGGGTTTATTATAACATCACTTAGTTTCGCTTGTTGTTTCAAGTTAATGCTGAATAGCGAAAAAGTTTTTAGGATGTTTTACCAAGGATATAGGTAATGTCTAAACCTAACATCAGCATGTTTCGCAATTTAGATTTAGCATGGCGGCACAGCATTGGCTTGCTATTTTCGCTGGTGTTGGTGGTAGCTCTGGCCTTTTGGGGACGCCAGTCTTCAGCGTCAGTCGCTCCCTTAGTTACTGTTATGGTGGCGATGCTTAGCATTATTTTGCCGCTTTCTGTTGGCTTAATGTGCCGCAGTTTTTACCGTAAGAAGTACAGTTACACGATGTTGGTTTTTGGCGCCGCCTTTTTCTCGGTGTCGGGTTTAGAGCTTTGCTACTTTATTCTCAACTATCCCTCCTTTTTAAGTGTTCAGCCACTATCTTCGAATACTGTAGCGATATGGTCTGGGCTGATTACACGTGGCTTTTTAGCTGCTGTGTTGCTCATTTGCGGAGTGCTGCTTAGCCGGTACGAGCGCTTAGCCAACGGTGGGAAAATGAGCATCGCGGTGCTGGCTATTGGTAGCGTGATATTTTCTTTTCTAAGTGTCGCCTTTCTTTATGTAGTGTCATTACCTTTTATGCAGGTGGCTTTAGCCCATCTTCATTCAGTGTTGGAATTATTGGTTACTGCGGTATTTGCGATAGCTATCGCTTATTTTGGTTGGCGTGGTCGTTGGTTAAATTGCACCCTTGAGTGTGGCGTCTTTGCGTGTGTGTGCATTCAATTTATTTTGTACTTTTGGCCGGTGTCAGAAGACTTAGGTGTTAACAGCTTTGCAGTGTTTTCCTTGTCGTTAATTAAGCTAAGCAGTTACTTAGTGGTAGCTGTCGCTAGCTACTTGGAGCTAAGAGCGCCTGCGCCAGTTACTACCATAGAGCGGGAGCGACGCCGCGAAGACCGGCTGATTCGCTTAATGGAGCGAACTAGGGGGAAGCAGTACTCGTGGTTTAAACGCAGTAAAAGCTCCATTAGTACTTACGTTACGCTGCTCAGTGGTTGCTTGGTGGTAGCCGGGGTTACGGTAACTTACCTTATCTTTTATTTTTCTTTTGTTGCCAGTTTAGAGAGCGAGCGTGAACAGCAACTAAGTTTACGAAATGCAATTCAAGTTGAGCGCCTAGATCGAGAAATATCTCATGCTTTTGAAGAGCTCAGTCATCTAGCCGAGCAATCTTTACTTGACGGGTTTATTCAGCAGCAATTTGTAGATGAACGCTTCATCAATGTTGAACCCGATTTTTGGCATTCGCGCTTAAGTAGCGATATTCGTCAGCTACTTAAACGGGAAAAAGCTTTACTGGCCGCGCATCTTATTGTGGTTAGCCAAGGCCAACAATTTGAATATCTCTCAGTAGGAAAGCGAATTGGTCAAACGCTGCCGAAGGCATTGCTATTAGACGCAGAAAAGTTGCCAGATAGAGTGCATGCTCAAACAATTAGACAAAATAGCCAAGGTGTATGGTACTTGGCTACTAGTGTGCAACATAGCGATGGCGGTGTTGCCGCTATATGGCTTTTTGAGTATCGCCTTGATGATTTATTTAAAGTATCTCAGCAAGCGTCATCAAATCGTTCTAGTCAACATGCTGAAACTACCATTGGGCCTTTGTTAGTGTTCGACATTAATGGAGAGCGATTGTGGCGCAGTGAGCATGGCAGAGGGCAGTCTACGAGCTTTCAAGCCTCAGAATATCAACGCATCAAGCAACTAATCAATTCTCCCGTTAAAGATTTGCCAGAACAAGTGGTTAAGTTTGGCTCTTACATACTAAGTATTCAGCGCTTGCCTTATTTGCCGTCGAACGATCAAGAGTATTTGGATTTAGTGCAAATAACCGATTACGAGGAGACCATCGCAGCCTCACAAATGGCAGCTAAGCAAGCTTTGTTAGCGGCAGCTGTAGTCATCGGCTTAATGGTGCTAGTAGGTTGGTTTTTTGCTCACACTATAGTTGCGCCATTGCGCTACATTACTAATGCAACGTTGTTGTTTGGTGAGCGCAATATACAGGTGACCTTACCGGATAAGTCGAATGATGAAGTGGGCGTATTGGCCCGAGCCATAGGTCAAATGACAGCAAAAGTAGATGCCCGTACTGAACAGCTTAATGATGAGATTGCAGAACACCAGCGTAGCCAGCAGCAGTTAAGCATTGCTAGGCGAGATGCAGAAACAGCTTCGCAAGCAAAAAGCGACTTTTTGGCAATGATGAGTCACGAGATCCGTACCCCGCTGAACGGTATTTTGGGAATGACTCAGTTACTCAGCGCTTCTTCGTTGTCTGAAGAGCAAATTGAGCACGTGAATACTATTCGCCTTTCTGGCAAAGCTTTATTGGTGATTGTTAATGACGTATTGGATTTCTCTAAGGTAGAAGCCGGTAAAATGGAGCTACGCTTGGATGCTTTTAGCTTGCATTTAACCTTGCTGGAAGTCGTTAAATTATTCTCTCCTCAAGCTAAAGCCAAGCATTTGAGTTTGCATCTCGATTACCCAGAACATTTACCGAAGGTGTTCATTGGCGATCAGGGCAGGGTGCAGCAAATATTTATTAACCTCGTCAATAATGCCATTAAGTTTACCGAGGTGGGCACGGTGAATTTGAGTGTTGAATATAGTCAACAACCAGGTGCCGAGGAAACTGTGTTAGTAAGAGTGACCGACAGCGGCATTGGTATTGCAGAGGAGGCTATCAACAACTTGTTTATGCCTTTTGCTCAGGCAGACAGTTCAACAACTCGTCGTTATGGCGGCACTGGCTTAGGGCTGGCCATTTGTCAGCGCATTGTGTCCTTAATGGATGGCGATATATCCGTGACATCGGGTTTGGGGGTTGGCTCAGAGTTTAGGGTGAGCTTACCTTTGCAAAGTGTTGAAGATGATGTACTGAGCGTAAGTGTTACCGACAGTCGTGAACAGGCTGTATTAAGCAAGTTATCTGGCCACGTATTGTTGGTTGAAGACACCGTGGTTAATCAACGTGTCGCCAGCCATATGTTAGACAGCTTTGGTCTTAAAGTGATGATCGCCCGTGATGGCCATGAAGCCATAGACCTGTTTAAGCGTTGGGGCTCAAAACTTTCTCTCATTTTAATGGATTGCTTGATGCCTGACATGGATGGTTATGAAGCCACTATGGTTATTCGGGAACTTGAAAACCTCGCTCAGCGTATTCCTATTATTGCGTTAACAGCAAGCGTTAGCTTAGAAGCAAAACAGGCTTGTTTTGATGCTGGAATGGATGACTATGTGACTAAACCATTTGACCGAGTGGGTTTATATGTTTGCCTGCGTAAATGGTTGAATACAAAAAATGCCAGTGTTGAGCAAACACTGCTAACAAGTAGTGATGAGCTTTCTAACGTTCAATATCAACGGATTTCAACAACTGAGCTTACTAAGCTGCAAGAAAGTATGGGGGATGAGTTTGATGCCTTATTGCAGGAATATCAAAAGGGCGCAGAGGCGATGATTGAAGAGCTATTGCAAGCTTTAAAGGTTAAGCGTTACCAAGATGCAGTACGCTTAGCGCATGGCCTTAAATCTAGTAGTAGTTATTTCGGTGCCAGCAGTTTACAAGCTCAGTGTTTAGCGCTTGAAGAAGGCTTGAAAAAACAACCGATTTTGGATGAGCATATAGCACTTGCTGCTGGCTTATTTGAAACTCTTAGTGAAACTATGCTGGAAATTGAACAGCATATCCGCTTATATTCTAAATAGATTGGTATTTTTAGGTTTGCTGGATGTAAACCACGATGCGTTGTAGCTTTAGGCAAATAGACTAGCCTTAAACAACAGCATCGTTTTTTGTGGAAAGGAGTTCTCTTCGTGTCTATCTCGAATAAGCTGTTATCGGCTTTTGGTTTCGTTGCTATTTTGATGTTTTGTTCCGCCGTTATCGTGTTTATTCAACTAGATAAAATTGCTCAAAAAGAGCGGCAAATAGTTGAAGTTAGTGTTCCTGTAGTTGCCCAAAGTAAAGAAATTGAGCGACACCTTCAGCAATCGCTTAGTGCTCTTCGAGCCTACCTCATCCATGGCGCAGATAAACAACGCGCCGAGCATTTTCAAAGTCTATTTGAACAGTCTTGGCTCAACATTGATTTGGCCGTAGAGCAAATTCAATTGTTAAGCGATATAGCGGTTCCAGAGCAAACCTTAACTAGCTTTTTAGTCTTAAAAGAACTGCAGCAACAAATTATTAAAATTTCCAATAGCGAAGATAACCTACCTGCCCACGCTTTATTGCTGTTTGATATTGCCCCCTTAGCTGAAGAAGCGATGAACCAGGTTTCTAGCGCAGTCACCGAAGAAATTTCTCAACCCGGCTTATATAGCCCCAAAAAACGGGTACGTTTGTTAGCAGATATGAGCGAAGCGCGTAATGACCTGGCCAATGCCCTTACCAGCTTGCGTAGTTTTATTATTACTGGTGATAAATACGAACAAGAGAAATACCAAGAGTACTTTGCCAGGCATAAACAGCGAGTAGCCGATGTAGAGGCTGCCAACAACTTATTTACCGAAGAGCAAGCTCGGCTGTGGCAACAATTTGTCGAGTTAGTTGATATTTTTGTTCCCTTAGTCGATGAGATGTTTGTGATACGAGCAGCACCTGACTGGAATATTGCCAACCACCGGATGGCCAACGAAGTTATTCCCTTAGTGGCCGATATTGAACTGCAACTTAATGACTGGAATATGCAGCAGCAAAATGTGTTAGTTAGCCACCAACAGGATCTAGAGCGTCTAGGCGAGCAAGTTGTACTGGTGGTATTTGCTGGTGCTGCTATCGCCGCGTTATTAGGTGGCTTGGTGGTGCTTTGGTTAACTCGTCAAATTAAATCCAACCTGGCTCTAGTTAATCAGCGAGCAATGCAAATAGCCAACGGAAACCTTTCGCAGCCGGCGTTAAAGGTTAGCGCTAAAGACGAGGTGGGGCAGCTTACTGGCTCCATCAATGCGATGGCAGAACAGCTAAAAGGATTAATAACAGAGGTGAATCAAACTGCTGCAGATGTGAGTCAAAGCAGTGTGAAGGTCTTTGATAAGAGCTCGGGCATTGGCACCGCTCTAGATGAACAGCGTTCGAAAGTTGACTCAGCTGCTACTGCTATTGAAGAGATGTCTGTAGCAGCCAGAGAAATAGCGCAAAACACTTCTCAAGCTGCTGACCATGCAAGAGATTGCGGAGACGTCGCAAGCCAAGGCGGGCAAGTAGTGACAGATACCATTTCCATTATGCAAAAAATCGAAGGTTCTGTAAGTGATAGTAATCAGCATATCGCTAAGTTAAACCTGGCGGGTGAAGAGGTAGAAAAGATTACCGATGTTATTGCTGGTATCGCTGAACAAACCAACTTGTTAGCGCTAAATGCAGCCATTGAAGCAGCTCGTGCTGGCGAGCAAGGGCGTGGTTTTGCTGTAGTTGCTGATGAGGTGCGTAGCTTGGCTAGCCGTACTAGCCAATCCACAGAAGAGATTGCTCGAATTATCAACCAAATTCGTAGCCTAACTGAAGCGGCTAATCAGAGTATGTCAAAGAGTACCGAACTGGTTTCTAGCGGCCGCAATGTGGTTAACAAGGCAGGAGATGCGTTGCATCAAGTGATCGACACCACTCAAGGTGTTACCGAAATGGTTACCGCGATTGCAGCAGCCACCGAGGAACAATCTGCAGTGGCCTCCGATGTGGCGGCAACACTGGAAACAATCGCCCTTATCGCTCAAGATTCAGTGAGTGAAGCGCAATCTAGTGTAAATGATGCAAAGTCGCTAGAAGAAAAATCCAATCAACTCAAGCAACAAATTCAACGCTTTGTATTGTAGAATGAGCCCTTAACTGACCGAGTAAAGAAAAAACTAATGAAACAAGCCGCAGTGTTTTTAGACCGAGATGGAGTTATAAACCACGATAGGGCCTATGTATCTCAAGTGGATGACTTTGAGTTTATCGACGGCGCTATTGAGGCGATGCAAAAACTCAAAGAAGCTGGTTGGTTGCTTGTGGTTGTAACCAATCAAGCGGGAATTGCGCGTGGCTACTTTAGTGAAGAGCAGTTCTTAAGCCTAACCGAATGGATGGATTGGTCGCTTGCTGATCGCGGAGTCGACTTAGATGGTATCTACTACTGTCCTCATCATAGCGAATACGGTGATGAAAATTACCGCCAAGATTGTAACTGTCGCAAACCTAAACCAGGTATGTTGCTAGAAGCCGCAGCAGAACTAGATATTGACTTAGAAAAGTCTTGGTTAGTCGGGGATAAAGCTACAGATATCTTGGCCGCCCAAAATGCCGGAGTGCCAAAAAGGTTGTTGGTAAGCGGTCAGTACGATGTGAGCGAACAAGATAAAGCCTTAGCGACTGCTACGATTTCGTCTCTAGCTGAAGCGGCTAAATATATTCTAAAGGGCTAGATCAGTTTTCTTCTTTTTATCTTTGCTTTCTAGTAACTCTTAGGGGATAGATTTATGCAAATAAGCTATCCTTTTAAAGCTTTGTTGTTCACTATCTGAACACTTAAACGTGTTTCTGTGATTTTCTTCAAAAAACGCTTGCACCAAAATCGCGGATCCCTATAATGCACCTCCACTGACAC
>NZ_JBTWEN010000007.1:0-282883 GCF_056958115.1 Agarivorans sp. D1326
CGCTGCGTGCCGTGTCAGTGGAGGTGCATTATAGGGATCAGATTTTATAGCGCAAGCATTTATTACAGAAAAATTAAAATAACTGCCTTTATGAACAATATTCGTTCCAAACGCTTATTAATTACACTTTAATCGACATATTCAGTCTCTATAGAGGCAGATAAGTGCCCAAAACATACCTTTCGTTTTCACCAATGCACTATTTTCTATCTAATACTTTAGATAGTCATGGCTTAGCTAATTAGTCGTATTGCTGGTATTTAAGTCTATCTCACTATTTGTATTGAGGAAGGGATGTCGTAAGCTGGGTTTATATATAAGAACCGACAGCGGAGTAAGCAATGAGTGTGAAGTCATTTTCTGGATTTAGCCCTATTTTAGGTAAAGAAGTATGGGTAGATCCCAGTGCTGTATTGTACGGTGAGATAAAACTTGGCGATGACGTAAGTATCTGGCCTATGGTAGCAGCACGCGGTGACGTGAATCATATTCAAATTGGGGCACGCTCTAACGTTCAAGACGGTAGCGTTTTGCACGTAACCCGCAAAACAGAAAACCCACCTTATGGCTACCCTTTGATTATTGGAGAGGATGTCACGGTAGGTCACAAAGCTATGCTACATGGTTGCACCATTGGCAACCGTGTATTGGTGGGCATGGGCGCAATAGTGTTAGACGGTGTGGTGGTTGAAGATGATGTAATGATCGGAGCAGGTAGCTTGGTAGCGCCTCATAAACGTTTAGAGTCTGGTTACTTGTATATGGGCAGTCCGGCTAAGCAAGCTCGTCCTTTGAATGAGAAAGAGAAAGCCTTTTTAAGCGAGTCGGCCGACAACTACGTGCGCCTGAAACAAAAGTACCTAGAAGAACAGGCTTAAACAATAATTTCGCCATTAGGCTCGAAGTCTTCCTGCTTTAGCTTTTGCTCTAGCAGTTCTTCGATATCAAATTGAACACTATGATAAGCCTCGAGCATTTTATCGTCGTTAGTTAGCGGTAGTCCCACCAAATGCTCGAGGGTAGATTTACGAACAGCACATTGCACTCGCGCACCCATTACCTGAGCGCTAAATTCAACACACTGATTAACAGCCTGCCAACGTTGATCGTCACTTATTATAATGGCTTGATTCATAGTTTATTTACTCCGGCAACGGACTAGTTGTTTTTTCTGCGCGCTGTTCTTAAAGTGTTGCCATTGAACCGACAAACTGCAAGTGAAAATTAGATGATAACTTGGCAATGCTTGGCCTTTAATCAACTTAATACCCTACAGCTTTATCAAATGATGATGCTGCGCGAAGAAGTGTTTGTTCTTGAACAAAATTGCCCCTATCAAGACGCCGATGGAAAAGACTTGCAGGCGAAGCATGTAATGGCCTATCAAGATGGCGAACTAGTCGCTTATGCACGTATCTATACCAGTGAACCATTAAGCGCTCATATCGGCAGAGTTGTCACCAAAGCCTGCGCTAGGGGCAACGGGCTAGGGCAACAACTTATGCAGCAAGCTATAAGCCAATGCCAACAACACTGGCCCAACGCTACCATTCACATTTCTGCACAACGCTATCTGGAAGATTTCTATCAAGGCCTTGGTTTTGTTATCTGCAGCGAACCCTACCTTGAAGACAATATTCCACACATAGGAATGGAAATAAGGGCTAACGACTAAGGTTACGACGTAATTCGCGTAACACCTGACGAAAACCAGGACGAATGCCGCGCCAAACAGTGAAGCTTTCAGCGGCTTGGCCCACCAGCATGCCTAAACCATCAACCACTTTTGCTGCTCCTTGCTCTACAGCCCAAGCATTAAAGGCGGTAACATCGGCAGAGTAGGTCATGTCATAACATCGAGTGGTGGCTTGAATTAGCTCAGCCTTTAATGGCGGAAGCTGCCCCTTGAGGCCTGCCGAAGTAGAGTTAATGATGATATCAAACTGACCTGACAAGTCTTCGAATGAATTACTAGAGACCTTACCAAACTCACTAAAGCGCTCGGCAAGCGCTTCGGCTTTAGCCACCGTGCGGTTAACAATTACCAGCTCGCTAATTTGCTCATCTAATAAAGGACGGATTACCCCGCGCGCAGCACCGCCCGCACCTAACAGCAATACTCGCAATTCTTTCAGTTCGCCGAAGTTGGCAATTAAATCTGCAACTAACCCAGCGCCGTCGGTATTGTCGCCAAGAATAATACCGTCATCGGTTAACTTTAGCGTGTTCACCGCTCCAGCTAATAAAGCCCGCTCGGTATGTTGCTGTGCAGCTTGGAAAGCTTGCTCTTTAAATGGCGCAGTAACATTGCAGCCCTTCCCGCCTTCTTGCCAAAATTTAGCAAGAGCGTCTGCAAAGCCGTCTTCTGCTGGTTCAATGGCGCTATAACTTAACTGCTGCTGGGTTTGGCGAGCAAACAAAGTATGAATGAAAGGAGACTTCGACTGGCTAATTGGGTTGCCAAATACTGCGTATAAATCCATTAGGTGCGCTACTAAAACAAATAATAACGCACCTTAACAAGGCTTTAAGAAAAAGCCAAAGTACAAAGTTGAAAAATTAACCCTGTAACGACGCAATAATTAATCTTCGTCGTCAATCTCGGGACCATCTACCTCTTCAACATCGTCATCATCGCTGTTAGCGGCTGTTTCGGTCACACTGGCTTTAGGCGGATTACTCACTAAACCATGAAATGCTTTGCGGCCAGTAAGCTTTTTATATTTAAGCCAGACCTTCTGCTCGGCGGTTTCGGGCTCGGCATCGCCACGGCATACCGATACAAAGTGAGATTCAATATCATCCACGGGCTCGCGGATAGATTCATCAAGCTCTTTAAACGCGCTACCGCAGCGCTCAAGTAACTCGGCTTCTTTAATGGTGAATGCGCCGCTGCGAGAAAAGCCGCGGCGAAAGTTTTTATCATCTGCAAATCGGCGTTTTGCCGAAAACGATCCATTCATAGCTCAGACTCAACTAAAAAAAAATCATCAAAAGTGGGGGACTTAAAACCCAACAGTTAAAATAATTAATCCATAGTCGACATTCTTGCAAGAAAATAAGTCGGTTTTTTTACAGTGTTTAGCTCGCCATCTCTAACCAGTTTTGCGGAACCAAATAACGTTGATATAAACGCTCTTCTGGGCTACCTGATTCTGGCTGCCAGTTATAACGCCACTTCACCAAGGGCGGCAAGGACATTAAGATGGATTCGGTGCGACCACCCGATTGCAGGCCAAACAAGGTTCCGCGATCGTAAACCAAATTAAACTCAACATAGCGGCCACGACGATACAATTGAAAATCACGTTGTTGCTCGCTAAAGGGGCTGTCTTTGCGTCGCTCTACAATCGGCAAATAGGCATTTAAGAAGCCCTCGCCAACGGCTTGAGTAAAGGCAAAGCTCTGAGCAAAACCAGCTTCATTGAGATCATCAAAAAATAAGCCTCCTACGCCCCGCGTTTCGTTACGATGTTTTAGGAAGAAATAACGATCACACCAAGCTTTATATTTCGGATAAACATCTTCACCAAAGGGTTGGCATAAATCAGCTGCGGTTTGATGCCACGAGATACAGTCTTCGTCAAAGCCGTAATACGGGGTTAAATCGAAACCACCACCAAACCACCAGATAGGCTCTTCACCTTCTTTTTCTGCCACAAAGAAGCGCACGTTAGCATGTGAAGTAGGTACCATTGGATTGTTTGGGTGAATCACCAAAGAGACCCCCATCGCTTCAAAGTGACGGCCAGCCAACTCTGGGCGCTGTGCGGTAGCGGAAGCTGGCATTTCTTTGCCGCAAACGTGAGAGAAGTTGACTCCCGCTTGCTCAAATACCTTACCATTAGTAAGCACCCGAGTACGGCCCTCGCCAGTTAAGCCTTTATGCTCTGCTGGGTCACGCTGCCAATCATCATGCAAAAATGTTGCTGCGCCATCTTGTAATTCCAGTTGCTGACAGATGGATTGTTGTAGCGTGAGAAAGAATTGGCGAACGGCTTCAATATCAACGTCTTGCATAAGGCTTCCTGTATTCAATCTAGGCGCGGATCACTTGCCCAGTAAAAATGTCTTTTATTTGGCTAGTTTGTTTAGCGGCGCCCAACGCCCCGTCTAATGCTAAACCCAAGCCTTGCAACTTAGCTGCTTGCTGCGCAGTTTCGGCCGGGGCTTCGCCACTGTAATTGGCCGAGGTAGACACAATTGGTTTGCCTAAACCGGCACATAGCTTTGCAACAACAGGATGCTGAGTTAAACGCACCGCCACTGAGCTAAACTGCCCACTAATCCACTTTGGTGTTTTGGCAGATACAGGCACTAACCAAGTGGTTGGCCGCGCTTGAACACTCACTAACAACTGCTGCTGTTCTGCAGATAACGCAGCATAGTCGATATAAGGCAATAAGTGCTCTAACTCGGAGGCGAGCAATATAAGCCCCTTTTCAACAGGTCGGCGTTTTATTGCCAATATTTGTTCTACTGCCGCTTGCTTATCGGGGTCACAGCCAAGGCCGTAAACCGCTTCTGTTGGATAGGCTAATACCAAGCCTTGCTTAAGTGTGGCAACGGCTTGCTCAATTGAATCACTTACTGGAGTAACTAAAGAGTCGGTCATTATTTTTGCACTTTAACTAAACTATGAACTAATAAAAACTGCAGCGCGGCGCATACCACTACCGATGGCCCCGCAGGAGTATCTTGATACCAAGATAAACACAAACCAAGCACTACTGAGATAGCGCCAAAGGCGATGGCGAACAATGCCATTTGCTCGGGAGAGCGGCTTAAACGACGCGCCGTTGCAGCAGGAATTAACAACAGCGAACTAATAATTAATGCGCCAACTATTTTCATGGCTATTGCAATAACCACCGCCAATAATAGCAACAGCAGCGCACGCATCATGCCCACGTTTACGCCTTCCACCTCGGCGATTTGCTCATTCACCGTGGCCGACAATAGCTTGTTCCACTGGCTCAGCAATAAACCAAGCACTAAAGCACCGCCGCCCCAAATCCACAATAAATCTTGTTGAGTTACCGCTAGCAAATCACCAAACAAATAGGCCATTAGGTCAATGCGCACATTGTCCATTAAGGCAACCACGACTAAACCTAAAGACAAAGCCGAATGCGCCATAATCCCCAGTAAAGTATCGCTAGCTAGCTGCTTGTAGCGCTGTAGTGATAACAAGATTATAGCCAGCATAACCCCGCTAAAGACCACAGCTATCACCGGGTTGATTTGCAACCATAAACCTAGCGCTACACCTAATAACGAGGCATGCGCCAAGGTATCGCCAAAATAAGCTAAACGACGCCACACCATAAATGAGCCCAGCGGCCCCGCTAATACCGCAATACCTAAGCCTGCCAATAAAGCATTTACTAAAAAATCGTCCATGTGCTAGTTGTTCTCTTCAGTGCTTGGCTGATGATTGTGGTTATGGTCGTGATCGTCACAAACATGGTGATGGGTATAAACCGCAAGCTGTTGGCGTTCGTTTTGCGCAAAAAGCCGTGCGAATTCTGGATGTTGAGCCACGCTCTCGGGCTCCCCATGGCAGCAAACATGGTGATTTAAACAAATTACATGGTCGGTGCCCGCCATTACCAAATGCAAATCGTGAGAGACCAACAGCACCCCACACCCCATTTGCTGAGCGATATCAGCAATCAATTGATAAAGCTCTATCTGCCCAGAGATGTCGACTCCCTGCACGGGTTCGTCTAATACCAGCAGTTGCGGCTCACCCAACAAGGCCCGCGCCAACAATACTCGCTGCATTTCGCCGCCAGACAAACGCACCATTTGCCGCTTTAGCAAGCTATCAATACTAAGCTGGCGAATAACCTTAGTTAAACCTGGCTTAGAAGAATGCCTAGCTAGCTTAAGAAAGCGCTCCACGGTGAGTGGGAACGATTCATCTAAACTGATTTTTTGCGGTACGTAACCAATACGTAATTTTGAAGCACGAGTAATATCACCGGAGTCTGCAGAAATAAGGCCCAAAATAACCTTAATTAAGGTGCTTTTACCGGCACCGTTAGGGCCAATTAATGTGGTGATTTGACCACGATTTAGCTCCAACGAAACATGGTCGAGAACCATGCGCTGGTCAAAGCTAACGCAAATATTGTTAAGCGAAAGTAAAGTGGTCAATCCTGCATCCTATAGATAACTAGCTGAATAAGCCCCAGTGGCGTTTACTAGGGCGCGCTATTCTACACTAGATGTTACACTATCGTATTATTTTACCAAATCACTCTCAAAATCTTGTATGCGTAACCTGCTTTTTGTTCTGATGTTCTTCGCTATACCAAGCTGGGCCACTAGCCCAAACATCTTAGTTAGTATTAAACCTTTGCAACTCATTGTTAGTAGCTTAAGTGAAGGTGAACTCAATGTTGATTACCTAGTAAGCCCCAACGTATCGCCGCACGATTATGCGTTGCGTCCATCGGATGTGCGTGCATTGCGCCAAGCCGATTTAGTTATTTGGGTAGGTGATGAGCTAGAGCCATTCTTAAGTAAACCGCTTAGCCAAACCAGTGCCAGTCAGCTAGCGCTGCTAGACATACCCCAGTTAGATCTAATTGATGGCGATGAAGGCCACGAACACCACCATGGTGACCACCACCATGAAGTAGACCCGCACATTTGGTTAGGCCCCAATGAAGCTAAGCTTATTGCCGCTGCAATTACCGAGCAGTTAATTGCTAAAATGCCCGAAGATAAGGCCAAATTAGAGCAGCAGCTTGAACGCTTTAATCAAGAGCTAGCAAAGGTAGTGAGCAGCATTAACTTACAACTCCAAGCGGTTAAACAGCAAGGCTATTTTGTTTTTCACGATGGCTATAGTTATTTTGAACGCGAGTTTGGCTTAAATCGTTTAGGTGAATTTACCATTAACCCGCAGCGTCGTCCTGGCGCTAAAAGCTTGCTGAATATTCGCCAGCAGTTAGAGCAAGGCAAAGCCAAATGTATCTTTGCAGAACCACAATTTGATGGTGCATTGCTAGAAAGCATTAGCCAACATAGCGGTGCGCAAATTAGCTTGCTCGACCCTCTAGGGATTAGCGTAAGCAATAACAAAAACGGCTACTTTGAATTGCTGCAACAACTGGCCGACTCTTACCACGAGTGTTTAAGCCACTAACAAAAAGCGGAGCCTAAGCTCCGCAATGTTATATCACTCTTGAGAATTGCTGGCGCCGCGCTTGGCTTCTAAAGTACACATCAAAGCACATGCAAATATTACGAATCAACAAGCGCCCTTTGTTGGTCACCTGCAAGGCGTCGGCACTTAAACTAACTAGACTATCTTCAACAAAAGGTTTTAGCAGCTGCATATCTTCAGCAAAGTATTGCTGAAAATCTAAATCAAACTGCTGCTCTATATCTTTAAAGCTCAATTGAAAATTGCAGATCAAGGTCTTAATCAATTCGCGGCGAATCAAATCATCTTGGTTGAGTGCAATTCCCTTCCACTGTGCATGCCCCTGTTGGTCGATTTGCGCGTAGTAGGTTTTAAGATCTTTTTGGTTTTGGCTGTAAGCGTCACCCAACATCGAAATAGAAGACACCCCTAAACCCAGTAAATCGGCTTCGCCTTGGGTGGTGTAGCCCTGAAAATTACGGTGTAGCTCACCCTTGCTTTGAGCAATCGCTAGTTCATCATCAGGTTTAGCGAAATGATCCATGCCAATAAACTGATAGCCGTGAGTAGTTAAAAACTCGATGCTGTCGCGTAAAATGCCTAAGCGTTCGTCACTGCTTGGCATGGCGCTTTCATCTATTTTTCGTTGTGCAGCAAAACGACTGGGCAGGTGGGCATAATTAAATACCGATAAACGGTCTGGATCTAAATCCAGCACGCGACTTAAAGTTTGTTGGAAACTCGCACGCGTTTGATGCGGAAGACCATAAATAAGGTCAATATTTACCGAGTTAAAACCAACTTGTTTAGCCCGCTCTACCAAGGCAAAAATAAACGCTTCGTCTTGTTCACGATTAACTGCCTGCTGCACTTGCTTGTTAAAATCTTGCACACCTAAGCTCAAGCGATTGAAGCCTAGTTCGGCCAGCAGGTTAATTGTAGAAAGTTCTATTTCGCGAGGGTCAACCTCAATGCTAACTTCGGCATTATCGGCAAATTCAAACTGACTAAATAGCTGAGTAGTTAAGCGCTTAAGCTGCTCTGGCTCTAGATAAGTTGGCGTACCGCCGCCCCAATGCATTTGACTTACTTTACGTTGCTTAAAACGTGGCGCTTGCAGCTGAATTTCTTGTTCTAGGTAGTCTAAGTAAATGTCGGCCTTATGCTGATGACGGGTAATCACCTTGTTACAACCGCAGTAGTAACACAACTTATGGCAAAACGGGATGTGCACATACAGCGATAAATCACGTTCAGGAAACTTATCACAAGCAAGGCCAAACTCTTGCTCGCCAAAGTCTTCATTAAACTCAAGGGCAGTGGGGTAAGAGGTGTAACGCGGGCCCGAGTAGTTATACTTCTCGATCAGTTGCTGATCCCAATCCACCATTGCTACTGACATTTACGTGCTCTCCTAGAGTGCCTCGGCACTGAGTTTTTCCAATGCTTCGGCTTCTTGTAATATTTGTTTCTCTAAGGCTTTTTCTTCTGCTTCACGCTGCAGATCTTGGCGCATACGCTGCTGCAAAGGCAGTTTGTTGCGCGCCTCATGAGTGGGTAACTCTTTTACCGCATTATATAACTGAAAAACAGCAGGGTAGCGCTGCGCCCAATCAATTAGCTGCGGAGTTTGCAAAGCAATCAACAGATTGCTGATGCGGATCACACCCTCAGACAAACCACAACGGTCTTCCTGCATGGCTTTTGCTATGTAGCGAATATCGGTTACCAAGTTTTGATTACGCTTAGCAACCGCGCTTTTAATCACTTTTTGTTGCCCCATTAAGCGCCCTACTAATAAGGCGGCATAAATGGCTAAGGCTGAAACAATAATAACTGCGGCTACAGCTAACCAAACCATCAAGACTAATCCTTATATTGATCCAAGGAAGAACTATTTAATGAACGCCATAATTGCTCATCATCATCTAAAGCTTCCGCTTCTTCAGCTTCTTCCGACAAACCTAGTTCGGCTAGCAATTCAGCGTGACGTGCTAGTTGTTTATCCACCCACTGCTGCTCTTGTTTGCTAATTTCGCCGCCTTCATCTAACACATCGATAAGACTTTCAAGACGAGTATCGGCTTCTAACATCGCCAGTTCTTTCTCAGGTGTTAGCTCTACTTTGACTTTTGTTTTAGCGGGCTTAGCTGCAGGTTTAGCCGCAGGCTTGGCAACGCCGAGTACTACAGGCTCTTTACTGCCGTGACGCGGGTCTTTTTTCTGGGCATTAGCGGCTTGCTGCTGCACTAACTCTGCTTCTTGCTGACGACTGCCAGAGGCTTTTCCCTTACCTATTTTTTTACGATCCGGCGCAGTAACACGTTTAGCTTTAAAGTCAGGGTCTTTACGCACCCCAATTAAGCCGCCTTTACGATTCTTTTTTCTAGACATTTTATTTACCTCTGTGAAATAGCGCCACGTCGGGGCCAACTATCTCCAATCTCATCTGATAATGATTAGCTAACCAAGTAAAGGTTTTATCACTGTAAAACGCTACATGGGTAGGATCATTTTTATAATGCCACTGTGGAAACACTTCCGTACCCCAATGGCGTTTAGTCATTACGGCCAATAACCCCGTTTCAGCCACTAGGCCTGTTAACAGCTTCCAAGACTGAGCTGGGTGGTTAAAATGCTCCACCACTTCGCTGCTAGTGACCAAGCGATAAGTCTCGGTTAGGCGCTGCTCATCGGGGTAATATATTGGATCATAGTTCAGTAACTGGTGCCCTGCTTGCGCTAACAATTCACACAGTGCTGGCCCTGGGCCACAGCCAAAATCTAAGCCAACAACGGGCTCTGTGAGTTTGCTTAACACTGGCTCACTTAAACGCCGTAAAAAGTTTAAATAGCCTTGGTCTTGCGGGTCATTATTGTGCAAGTCATATTGGGCTTTTTCAGCTTCAGTACTGAGTACATCGTCAGGGTCTACAAAGATCAAATCACATTCTGAACAATGCCAATATTGGCAACGTTTATTGCGATAAAAATCCTTGGATGATGTGGCACTACAGAGTGGGCATTTCACCAATCAACACCTTGCCGTATTTTTAGGGGCGCAAGTGTAACACTTAGAACGAAGATGGCGAATAATAAATCAAAAACAGCTGGGCAGCGGGCGCTGCCCAGATAAACCTTAGTGTAAGCCACCTAAGTATTGCGACAATATTTCGATATCTTTATCACTTAGTTTAGCGGCAACATCGCGCATCATACCGTTTAAGTCGTTGTCACGTTCACCGCTGCGGAACATTTCCAATTGCGATTTAATGTAACCAGCATATTGCGACGAAATTCGTGGGAAGCCAGCTAAGCTTTGGCCAACACCTCGTGGGCCATGACAGGCGGTACAAGCGGCAATGCCACGCTCTAAATCGCCACCCATATAAAGTTGCTGACCCGCTTCAACATATTCTGGGGCAGTGGTATTTGGGCTCATCGCTTGGCCTGAATAATAAGCAGCTAAGTCTTCCATGTCTTGCTCAGACAATGGCAAAGCCATACCACCCATTACGGCGTTGTTGCGCCCTTCTTTACCGCCGCTAGCAGCGCCGGCTTTAAATTCTTTTAACTGTTTAACCAAGTAGCCTGCGTGTTGGCCTTCTAATTTAGGATAACCAGCAGCTTCACCTTGGTCATTGTGACAAGCTTTACAAGTCACTGCTTTTTGCTCTCCAGCAGCAGCATCTCCCTTTGCCCAAACCGGACTGGCAACACCCGCCATTAACATTAAAACTAAGGTAAGTTTTTTCATGACATTCCATTTATTAGTATTATTCCAAACCACACACTGGTGCCCGTGATACACTTAGCGAGTCCAGTAACGGCATTATTTTACACAATTTTGCCAAAAACGTAATGTATTACCCTAATTTCCTTGTGGAGCTCAACATAACCATGGCGCAATATCATTTTCAAAACACCCACTTCATAACTAGCGCGCCTAATATTCAGGCTATGCCTGAAGATAGTGGAATTGAAATCGCCTTTGCCGGACGCTCAAACGCGGGTAAGTCTAGTGCTTTAAATACCCTTACTCGTCAAAAAAGCTTAGCACGAACCAGTAAAACACCAGGTCGAACTCAGTTAATTAACGTTTTTGAAATATCCGAAGGTTTTCGCCTAATTGACTTACCTGGCTACGGTTTTGCTCAAGTACCAGAAGAAGTTAAAAAACAGTGGCAAAAGTCACTGTCTGAATACTTACAAGATCGCCAAAGCTTAAAAGGCATTGTGGTATTAATGGATATTCGCCATCCATTCAAAGATACCGATGCTGGTCTAATCCAATGGGCTGTAGATTGTGAATTGCCAGTGCTCGCGCTTTTAACTAAATCAGACAAGTTAAAACAAGGCGCGCGTAAAACAGCAATTTTGAAGGGCCGCGAGACAGCCAAAGCATTTGGTGGCAATGTTCGAGTAGAAGCTTTTTCTTCTTTGAAAAAACAAGGTTTAGACGTGCTCCAAAACACCCTAGTGGGATGGTTTGATCAACACCTAGAAAATTCCCCAAGCGACGCTGAATAAACTGACGGACTATGCTCGCTGCTTCGGCGAGCTCCTTATCACCTTCCAACCTTTACTCCTTTTTAAAGCAAACCAGCGCATCATAGCGAGCGTCATTTATTTCATGAGGTTTCATGAAATATCCCACCGCTTGTGCACTTGATCATAGTTTAATGACAAATTGTGCTTGCGGGACAAATTTTACAATTGGGCTACCGAAGAACGTAAAACTTATCAAGTTTGAGATCGTTATACTGACGCAAAAACTTAATGAGGAAATACCATGAGCGTGAATGACGCAACGAAGACTAGGGTAGAAGAACCTAGCGAGATCAGTGATGCGGAAGCGGTAACCGCAGCAGATAAAGCACGTGCCGATCAGCTAAAGCCGATTAGTGGTGCCTTAGTGACGCATATGTATACCGCCGATCCTTCAGCCCATGTATTTAACGGCAAGCTTTACGTATATCCCTCTCACGATGTAGATAACGGCCAGCCACTAAATGATAACGGCGATCACTTTGACATGCGTGATTACCATGTTTTCTCATTAGACCGTCCTTTTGGCGTAGTCACCGACCATGGTAACGCGCTAGATGTAAAAGACGTGCCTTGGGCAGAGAAACAAATGTGGGCGCCAGACGCTGCAGAAAAAGATGGCAAATACTACTTATACTTCCCTGCGCGCAACTACGATGGCATTTTCCAAATCGGTGTAGCAGTTGGCGATAAGCCTGAAGGACCTTTTACTCCTCAAGCAGAAGCGATTAAAGGCAGCTTTAGTATCGACCCTGCGGTATTCAAAGACGAAGATGGTAGTCACTACATGTATTTTGGCGGTTTATGGGGTGGCCAATTACAAAACTGGCGCAACGGCGAGTTTGGTGAAGAGCAGTTCCCTGCCGACGACCAACCAGCGCTAAAACCCCTAGTTGCTAAAATGACTGACGATATGCTGGAGTTTGCTGAAACGCCGAAGGAAATCGAAATTGTCGATGAGAATGGCGATGTGCTACTAGCAGGTGACAACGAACGCCGCTATTTTGAAGGCCCATGGATGCACAAGCACAACGGCCGTTACTACTTCTCTTACTCTACAGGCGATACCCACAAAATTGCTTACGCGAGCAGTGACTCACCTTATGGGCCGTTCCGCTATGAAGGCGTTATCTTGGAGCCAGTGCTAGGATGGACAACTCATCACTCTATAGTGAAGTACCAAGACAAGTGGTTCTTGTTCTACCACGACAGCACTTTATCGGCTGGTCAAACCCACTTACGCAGCATTAAGATGGCTGAGCTGAACATTGACGATAACGGCAAGATTGAAGTGATTAAGCCTTACTACGAGTAAGCAAGATATTAGCTAAACCCAAACGCCACTTTACAGTGGCGTTTTTCTATCCAGAGCCTAAACCAACACCTCTCAGCACTAAACAGCAGGTAAAAAAAAGCCCCATCGTCCGATGAGGCATGTAAGAAAAGAAATTCTTAAAAACTGAAAGCACTATTCCAATTGCACTAATTATGACTCTCTGAAAATCGATTAGTTCACAAAATTTTCTAAAAATGTGCAATTTTCTTTCATGGAAGCTTTTGTTATTGACTCAGTCCTTAAGCCAACAGCAATCAAACACCATCAAGCAGTGGCATTTTGAATTCAAAATTCCCAAATATCGTAACTTAGCAACCAAATATCAGAAATTAAGAAACAACACCTAGACCCCCTCTTAGACAAGGAGCATAAATGAGTTTAAAAAATGAGAGAGAAGGCAGGCAATCACTGGCATTAAGACAAAAAAACGCCCCGATGGAAACCCATCGGGGCGGCAAAATAGCCTTTTTCAACTACGTGAAATAAAGGTCTGAAAGATAGAACATCTTACCTCTGTACCCTACAAGAGTTACTCTAGAGGATCATCGATGAAAAATAAAGCACTTTTTGTAAGGAAATTTCACTTTAGAGGTATATGTTGGTTTTTAAATTACGCGAAAAGGTTTTCATAATTACCAAAATTCGCAAAATCTTGAGGCAAAAAAAGGAGGCCATCGCCTCCTTTGCTATCTTCCACTATTTAGCTCTAGTGGGCTTCATCCCAGTTTTCACCAATACCTGATTCGGCAACGAGTGGTAAATCTAGTGTCACGGCCTGCTCCATCAGCTCGGTAAGCTTCGGTACAACTTTATCCAACTCGCTTTCTAATACTTCAAATACCAGTTCATCGTGAACCTGCATTAACATCTTACAATGCTCACTGGGTTGCGTATCTAGCCATTGAGCAACGGCAATCATTGCTTTTTTAATAATGTCGGCAGCAGTTCCTTGCATTGGCGCGTTTACCGCAGCACGTTCGGCAGCTTTTTTACGCATGCCGTTACGTGAGTTAATTTCGGGCAAATATAAGCGGCGGCCAAACAAGGTTTCTACATATCCGTGTTCTTGGCAAAAATCTCGAGTGCTGTCCATGTAGTCCAACACCGCAGGGTAGCGCTCAAAATAACGATTCATGTAGTTTTGCGCATCGGCTCGAGCAATGCCTAACTGTTTGGCTAAACCAAAGGCGCTCATGCCGTAAATTAGGCCAAAGTTAATCGCCTTGGCACTGCGGCGCTCATCACCGCTCACTGCTTCTAGCTCTTTACCAAATACTTCTGCAGCTGTGGCTTTATGAATGTCTTCTCCGGCAGCAAAGGCTTTTAGCAAGCCAGCATCTTGAGAAAGGTGCGCCATGATACGCAGCTCAATTTGTGAATAATCTATCGCGACCAGTTTGTAACCATCGGCAGGTACAAAAGCCTGACGTACTTTACGTCCTTCTTCATGGCGAATAGGAATATTTTGCAAGTTAGGATCGGTAGATGAGAAACGCCCAGTCGCTGTTACCGCTTGATGATAAGAGGTATGCACTCTGCCAGTGCTTGGCTCTACCATTTTAGGCAGTTTGTCGGTGTAAGTAGATTTTAGTTTAGACAAGCTTCGATACTCTAAAATCACTTTTGGCAAACTGTAATCTAACGCCAGCTCTTGCAGCACTTCCTCGGCAGTAGACGGCGCACCTTTTGGGGTTTTCTTAATCACCGGCAATTCCATTTTTTCAAACAAAATGGTTTGCAATTGCTTAGGCGAGCCTAAGTTAAATGGTTCACCCGCTAATTCATGTGCTTGCTTCTCTAAACCGTCGATACGCTCGCCTAAAGACAAACTATGCTGCGCTAAGCGTTGGCTATCAATACGCACACCTTGACGCTCGGTTTGCGATAATACACTGACCAAAGGCAACTCGACTTCTTCGAACAAGCTTTTCAGCTTTGGCTCTTTCTCTAGCTTGGCCCACAGAGTTTGGTGCAAGCGTAAGGTAACGTCTGCATCTTCTGCTGCATAAGGTGCTGCTGTTTCAAGTTCAATTTGATTGAAGGTAAGCTGTTTAGCGCCTTTACCTGCGATGTCTTCAAACTTGATGGTTTTGTGTTGCAGGTACTGCAACGACAACGAGTCCATATCGTGGCGAGTAATGGTGCTATTGAGCACATACGACTCCAACATGGTGTCGTACTTAATACCTTTGAGCGCAATGTCGTAGCGTGCAAGCACACTAGCATCGTACTTAAGGTTTTGGCCAACTTTCGCTTTATTAGGATCTTCCAATAATGGCTTAAGCTGCGCTAATACCCAATCACGTTCTAACTGCTCAGGTGCATCTAAATAATCGTGAGCTACTGGTAAGTATGCCGCTTTGCCTGCTTCAACGGCAAAAGATAAACCCACTAGTTCAGCTTGCATGTAGTTAAGCGAGGTTGTTTCGGTATCAATAGCGATCAGCTCGGCGCTATTTAAGCGTTCCAACCATTCTTCAAACTGCTGCTTAGTAAGAATAGTCTCGTACTCACCTTTAAGCTCAACAGCAGGAGCAGCCACTTCGACCTCAGCATTTGGTTCTGCTGCGGCGCTGTTATTTGATGGGCTAAGCGCTTCACTCAGCCAGCGCTTAAACTCCAATTCACCGAATAATTTAATCAGCGCATCTTTGTCTTCTTCGGTACGCAACATGTCATCCATGCTAAAACCGACTTCAACATCACATTTAATGGTGGCTAATAAATAGGATAAACGGGCATCTTCGGCATGTTCACGCAGCTTTTTAGGCATGGTTTTAGAGCCGCGAAAACCTAATGGTGCAACCGCGTCTGGGTCTGCTAATAAATCATCCACGCCACCAATGCCTTGCAACATAGCCAAAGCAGTTTTCTCGCCCACCCCTGGTAAGCCAGGAATGTTATCTACTTTGTCGCCCATTAGCGCTAAGTAATCAATAATCAGCTCCGGCGGTACGCCAAACTTATCGATAACGCCAGCACGATCCATCACTGTATCGGTCATGGTATTAATCAAGGTGATATTTTCATCCACCAGCTGCGCCATGTCTTTATCGCCAGTGCTAATCACTACCGCTTTGTTCTCGGCCGAAGCTTGCTTAGCTAAGGTGCCAATAACATCATCGGCTTCAACACCTTCAATGGCTACTAGAGGCAAACCCATCGCTTTAATTACCGCGTGTAAAGGGGCAATTTGACTGCGCAAATCATCCGGCATAGAAGGGCGATTGGCTTTGTATTCTTTATAGATGTCGTCGCGAAAGGTTTTACCCTTGGCATCAAACACCACCACAATGTGCTCTGGCTTAAATTGCTTAAGCAAACTGCGTAGCATGTTCACCACGCCATAAACTGCGCCGGTGGCTTCACCTTTAGAGTTAGTTAGATGAGGAGGAGCGTAGTAAGCGCGATAAAGATAAGAAGAGCCGTCAACAAGCACTAGGGGTTGGTCGGGAAGGGTTGCCATTACCGTGATCCATCGTTCAGATTTTCATTGCGCTCGATGATGCCACAGCCACCCTAAATGCACCAGAGCTAAGCGTAATAGCCTGCTACAAATTGTGGATAACTCTGTTAACAAACAGCAGCAATTCTCTCGCGAAAAATTCACAAGCTAAATAGAAAACAACAAATAAGTTTTAATTCAGTAACTTACAGATAAAGAAAGGCAAGAAATTGGAGCAGCAAACAGTTCCCTTATTGTGGAAAACATCATTCCGTGACATTGCTTTTCGCGGCCTTACGGTGAATTAATAAACAACTCAACGTTGGCAGGTGGATTAATATAGAAGATAAGCCTGCGGGAAACCTTGTAATGGATCACATTTTAATCAGCCTAAAAATATAATTTTGTTTAGTCAAAATTGGCATGATTTAAGGCAGCCAATAATGGGGCAGAGCTCGTGTGAAAATGCTCACTATTGGCGCATTCAAACCAAGCGCCCTGACTTAGTGCATCATAACGAAACCACCATAATTGTTGTTCAATATAAAAACCTAAAACTTGCCAATCGGCGCCTTGTTCAACAAAAGCTTGTTGCCATTGTTGCTGCTTTACAAACTGCTGCGCACTAGCCAAAAACTGTGATTCGGAGAACTGCTTAGCAATAGTAACTACCGCATGCTCCGATAATACTTCTACACCATTTGCTAGCTGCTGCATGATATCTCCAAGCACTTGCCCCAAGCGGGTGGTGGAGCCGCAAAATGCTGAGCATCAGCTTGCTCAGTAAACGGAGTATTAAGTACCTGATGCAGCTGGCGCAACTGTGCATAACTGCCATCTTCCGCTTGTTCTATCACTTGCTGCGCCAAGTAGTTGCGCAATACGTATAAAGGCACATGCTGCTGAATGCCCGATATCCGCTGTTGCTCATCAACATCACTTTGCTGACAGCGCTGACGGTATAACTTCAACCAAGCCTGCCAAGCATCAGGCAATTGTTTAGTTAATTGGTTTTGGTCCTGCGCCAAGGCACGCAGGCTTTGGTGGTAATCGGCCTTTTGTTCCGCGATAACTTTAAGCAGCAAACCTAATAGCTGTTCATCGTCATCTTGCCACTGGCTTAAACCTAACTTATTTAGCATCAACTGCTGGTAATGTTGATTGATTTTCTGCTGGTAGCGTATCCAAAGTGGCTCGGTTTTAGCGCTGGGTACATAGTCAGACAAGGCTTGTGCCAAACGTTGTAAGTTCCATAAACCTACAGCGGGCTGCTGATTAAAGGCATAACGCCCATAATGGTCGCTATGGTTACAAACGTGTCTAGGGTTGTAGTCATCTAAAAACCCATAAGGGCCATAATCGATGGTTAAGCCCAAAATCGACATGTTGTCGGTATTCATTACGCCATGACAAAAGCCTTCGGCCTGCCACTTAGCAATCATCAACGCGGTACTATCCACAACTTGTTCTAACATAGCTAGCACCGGATTTTCGGCAGTTAAACAGTCGCTAAAATAATGACTTAAGCAAAAGTCTACTAAGCGTTTTAATGGTTGAGTTTGTTGCTGGTAATACAGGTATTCAAAATGACCAAAACGAATATGGCTAGGCGCCATACGTAGCAGCATAGCTTCTTTTTCAAAGCGCTCACGCTGCACTAAACCGCTACCTACCGTTAAGCTTAATGCGCGCGTTGTTGCAATGCCCAAAGCGGCCATGGCTTCACTAGCTAAAAACTCGCGAATGCTAGAACGCAATACTGCTTTACCATCGCCTTGGCGAGAAAAAGGCGTTAAACCCGAGCCTTTAAGTTGTAGTTCCCAGTGTTCACCTTGAGCGTTTATTGTTTCACCAAGTAGCAAGGCTCGACCGTCACCCAGCTGCGGAGTATATCCACCAAATTGATGACCAGCGTATGCCGTTGAGGCAGGCTGCATGCCTTCGATAAGTAACTTACCAGCGCTTAGGCCAAGCGCCTGCTCTCCCTGCATAAACTCACTGTCTAGGCCAATTAACTCAGCTGCGGCCTGACTATATGCCACCAACTCTGGATCTTTTAGCGGCGTAGGCTGCTGCTGATGGCATAACTCGGGTAGTTCATTGGAAAAACGATTCACAAATTCCATCTGCGATCCTTAAATAGGGCGGCGTCTTAACTGGCCTGATATTGGTCGATTAAACCTAAAAACTGATAACCGTAGCGTTCTAGCTTCTTCAAACCAACGCCACTTATGGCTAACATCTCGTGTTGAGTTTGTGGCTGCTGCTGGGCCATTTCTATTAAGGTGGCGTCGTTAAATACCACAAACGGCGGCACCGATTCTTCGTCGGCTAAACGCTTCCTTAAATTACGTAACAAAGCGAATAATCGTTTATCGTAAACACCGTAACTAGTGGCTTTTTTACTTTGCTTAGTGGTATTTAAGCGCGGCACAGCCAGTGATAAGGGCTGTTCACCTTTTAAAAATGGTCGTGCTGCTTCAGTCAATTGTAGTACCGAGCTACGCGCAATATTTTGCTGCAACAAACCTAAATGAATAAGCTGACGCAGCACACTCATCCAATGCTCGTGACTGGCACTTTTACCAATACCATGAGTAGAAAGCTTATCATGGCCCTGTTCTAAAATACGCTGTCCCATGCTGCCACGCAGCACTTCAATCACATAACCAATACCAAAACGCTGACCAAGCCGATAAACACAAGACAAGGCTTTTTGCGCATCTTGTAAGCCATCATATTGCTTAGGTGGATCTAAGCATACATCACAGTTACCGCAGGGCTTGGCGAGGTATTCACCAAAGTAGTTAAGCAATACCTGACGCCGACAAGTTTGCGCCTCGGCAAAGGCAACAATAGCATTAAACTTATGACTCTCAACTTGGCGCTGTTGTTCATTCTCGTTTTCGTCAATCATTCGCCGTACCCAGTTGGCATCGGCGGGATCGTACAAAAACACCGCTTCGGCTTCGGTACCATCGCGGCCCGCGCGGCCGGTTTCTTGATAGTAGGCTTCTATGTTACGAGGAATGTCATAGTGAAAAACATAACGTACGTTAGGTTTGTCGATGCCCATACCAAAAGCAACGGTAGCCACAACTACCTCTACTTCATCACGCTGAAATTGCTCTTGCACTAATTGGCGCTGCTCGATAGGTAAACCAGCATGATAAGCCGCGCAGCGAATACCTTCTGCACTAAGTTTTAAGGCTAATTCTTCAACCCGTTTTCGGCTACTGCAATAAACAATGCCACTATCTTCCTTACGGCGTTTTACGTAATCGCTAAGCTGCTGCCACGGGCGATACTTTTCTTGTAGGGTGTAACGAATATTCGGTCGGTCAAAACTTGATACTAGAGTGAAGGCATCAGGCAATCCAAGCCGCTGCAGTATGTCTTGGCGGGTGGTATCGTCAGCGGTAGCCGTTAAGGCCACTAAAGGCACCTCAGGAAAGTTTTGTTTTAAGCAACCAAGGGCATTATATTCTGGCCGGAAATCGTGCCCCCACTGAGAAATACAATGCGCTTCATCAATGGCAAACATTGCCAAGGGCATCGCTTGTAAGCGTTCAATTAAATCGCCATTAATCAACCGCTCGGGAGATATATATAACAGTTTTAAATCGCCCTGCTGCAAACTACGATAAATTTGAAACTGCTGCTCACGCTCTAAACTTGAGTTTAAATACGCCGCGCTAACACCATTGTGTTGCAGGCTATCTACTTGGTCTTTCATTAAGGAGATAAGCGGCGACACTACTACGGTTAAACCCGGTTTAACCAACGCGGGGATCTGGTAACACAGTGATTTTCCGCCACCCGTTGGCATAATCGCTAAGCAATCTTTGTCAGCTAACAAACGCTCGATCACCGCAGCCTGCCCAGTTCTAAACTCGGCAAAACCAAATACATCTTGTAAAACTTGCTGGGCGCGTTGCATTAAGGCTAGAAATCCAAAAACAGAGTGGCTAATCGGTCGCACATTGTAATCAAGCTATGGCGGCTTGTCTTGGTTTGCCTTTATTCTTTTCTCGCTATACAGTATTTAAACAAGCGTTTAATTTTGTATGGATACAGCATGACCAGCCCAAGACAACAAAAGTGGCGCCAAGCCATCGCCGACACCTTCATCAATCAAATGCCGTTTAATCAATTACTTGGCATCGAGCTCATGGATTACAGCGCGACCGGAGTAAAACTAAAACTACCCATGGACCCAAAACTAGTGGGTAATCCGATTCATGGCATCTTGCATGGTGGCGTCACCGCAACCATTTTAGATGTAGCCGGGGGAATGACCGCAGCAGCAGCGGCAGTAAAACGTTTGGAAAACCTATCCAGTAAAGAGCTGTCTGCGCGCATCTCTAAAACCGGCACCATTGATCTGCGCATCGACTACCTGCGTCCAGGTATTGGTGAAGTGTTTTACGCCTCTGCCGAAATAATCCGCTCCGGCAATAAGGTTACCGTTGCACGTATGGAACTGCACAATCAAGAAGACACTCACATCGCCTTTGGCACCGGTACTTACTTAGTGGGTTAGTGCAGCAAACTTGCCATCAAAAAGGAATTTTTGTCGAAATATCAATTCAATGTTGATGGTTTCCACTCAGTTAGGGCTATACTGAATTAGGACATCGACTGCGGCACAGGCTAGTAAAATAATGAGCACAACTTACAGCTCCTCTTTGTTAATCAATACTTTAAATAGCGTGTTACTAGAAGTAAAAAAGATTAATGCCGACTTACAGCTAGAAGATTTGGACCAATGGCTAGAACACGAGCTAGAAGGTTATGGCGATTTTGCCCACTTCCCCGACTACCGCATTGTTGAATGTAAGCAACTAGGAATATTTGAAAAACCAGAGCAAGACTTACAGCATTTCGAACAAATCCATGATGATTGCCTAAACGAGCGCGATCGCTGCCTATTACGTTACCTACATATTCAGCAACCCTTACTAGAATGCTTGAATACTCAAGATGAAATTCAACGCCCTTGGCCAATGCGCATTTTATCTAGCTACGCGAAAGACATCATTCCCGGCTATAGCTGTGTTCGGGCTTGGCAAAGCTATCACGAGCCCTTAAATGAGCGTTTTGTGCATGGTGTATTAGGTCATCTGCTTCATCTGTTGCTAGAAGCACAAAATAGCCAGAGCAAAGCCATCATTCAGAAAATCGACACATTGTGCCAAGCAGAACCGCAACTACATAAAGTTTGGAGCAAGCTATATTGCGAAGCCGCTTCGGCAGTCTAGCTAGCTGACAAAACTTAGACTGCTAATATATGGCTGCTTAACCACCTGCCTGCTACACTACGCTGACTTTTCTTCCTTTTTCATTGTTTATGCCTAATCAAGCCACTAAATACGGCGTTATATTTGCTCTCGCCGCGTACATTATGTGGGGTTTTGCCCCTATTTATTTTAAGAGCTTAAGTGCCGTACCTGCATACGAAATTTTAGCGCATCGGGTGCTATGGTCCTGCGTTTTTGTTGCGGTGATGCTAGCCGTAGGTAAACAGTGGTCGGCGGTGAGCGCCGTAATCAAGCACCCCAAGCAATTAGCAATATTGGCACTAACCTCGGTACTAATTGGCATTAATTGGTTAATTTTTATTTGGGCAGTGAACAACGATCGTATGCTCGATGCCAGTTTAGGCTATTACATCAATCCACTATTTAACGTGATACTGGGCATGCTGTTCTTGGACGAACGTTTTCGTCGTGCTCAATGGCTTGCCATTGGGTTAGCTTTGATTGGTGTATTAATTCAAGTAATTAGCTATGGATCCCTACCTTGGATTGCAATCAGCCTAGCGGTAAGTTTTGGTTTATACGGCTTGTTACGCAAAAAAGTTAACTTGGGCGCTTTACCGGGGTTGTTTGTAGAAACACTATGGCTATTACCATTGGCCGCCGCGTATTTGTGGATATTTGCCGATTCTTCTACCAGTCACTTAGTTAACAACAAGTTAGGTTTAAATGCGCTACTGCTTAGCGCAGGCATTGTCACAACTCTGCCATTGTTATGTTTTGCAGCCGCAGCCACCCGTTTACGCTTATCAACCATTGGCTTTTTTCAATACATTGGCCCATCACTGATGTTTATGCTGGCCACCAGCGTTTATGGTGAGCCGCTTGAGCCAATGAAACTACTCACCTTTGCCTTTATTTGGTTGGGTTTAGCGGTATTTACTTGGGACGCTGTTGGTAACAAACGCAAACAAAAAAAGCAGCCGAGTTAGGCTGCTTGGTTCACCATTAATTGTAGGCTTAGTTAAATGGCTTCTAGTCTCGCGTAAGCCAATACCAGCCATTTGGCGCCAGCCTCTTCAAACTGCACCTGCACACGACTTTGTTGCCCAGAGCCTTCGTAGTTAAGCACAATACCTGCGCCAAACTTAGGATGCGATACACGCTGGCCTAAGCTAAAGCCACTATCATCAAAGGCAGCTTGTTGAACTTGCGAAGAAAAACGCCCTTGTTGAACTGGTCGGCTTACCGCTGTATTTAAGCGTACTTCGTCCAAACATTCGCTGGGTAATTCTCTTAAAAAACGCGACGGTGGATGAAATACTTCTTTGCCCCACAAACGGCGACTTTCGGCATGACAGAGGTAAAGCTTTTCCATCGCACGGGTCATGCCTACATAACAAAGGCGGCGCTCTTCTTCCAAACGACCAGATTCTTCGGCCGACTGCTGACTTGGGAACATGCCTTCTTCAACGCCTACCAAAAACACCACAGGGAATTCCAAACCTTTAGCGCTGTGCAAGGTCATTAGCTGCACCGCTGCTTCATCGGCTTCAGCTTGATTGTCGCCTGCTTCTAAGGCGGCATGAGATAAAAAGGCCACTAAGGGAGAAAGATCTTGGTCTTCTTCCATTTGGGTAAATTGCTGAGTAGCGGTAACCAGTTCGTCTAAGTTTTCTACTCGAGCTTGCGCCTTTTCACCTTTCTCGGCTTGATACATCGCCAACAAGCCAGAGCCTTTAATCACGTAATCGCATTGCTCACCTAAGGCCATTTCTTGAGTTTGTAGTTTTAATTGCCCTAGCAACTCAACAAACTGCTTCACCGCATTGGCTGCTCGGCCAGACAAGGCATTGTGTTGCAAACAATAGTCTACTGCCTGCCACAAGCTAAGCTGTTGCTCTCGCGCAGCTTGGCGCAGCAGCTCAATAGTACGTTGGCCAATGCCACGGGTTGGGGTATTTACCACTCGCTCAAAGGACGCGTCATCATGGGGGTTACTAATTAATCTAAGGTAGGCGAGCGCATCTTTAATTTCTTGGCGCTCGAAGAAGCGTAAACCGCCATAAATTCGATAGGCCAAACGCTCTTGCATCAAGGCTTCTTCCAATACCCGCGACTGGGCATTATTACGATACAAAATGGCACAATCTGCCAAACTTGCGCCGTGTTGTTCTACTCGCTGTTGAATACGCGCTACCACAAAGCGTGCTTCATCAATGTCATTAAAGGCGGTATAAATCGAGATTAACTCGCCTTCTTTGTCATCGGTCCACAGGCTCTTGCCCATCCGCCCTTGGTTATTTTCAATTAGCTGGTTAGAGGCTTTAAGAATATTGGCACTGCTTCGATAGTTTTGCTCTAGGCGAATGGTATTCACCTTTGGCACATCTAATTCAAAGCTTTGAATATTTTCGATTTTTGCACCACGCCAACCATAAATAGACTGGTCATCATCACCCACGATGGTGATGTTATTATGCTCGGTAACCAACATCCGTAACCAGGCATATTGAATAGTGTTGGTGTCTTGAAACTCGTCCACCAAGATATGGCGAAAGCGCTGTTGGTAGTGCTGCAAAATATGTGGCTGCTTTAACCACAACTCGTGAGCGCGTAGTAATAGCTCGGCAAAGTCCACCAAACCGGAGCGGTCACAGGCTTGCTGATAGGCTTTGTAAATTTCTAGTTGCTGCCGCTCAATCGGATTATTACTGTAATCTACATGTTCGGCGCGCTGCCCCTCGTCTTTGCGCGCATTGATATACCATTGCACTTGCTTGGCTGGCCACTGCTTTTCATCCAAGTTCATGGCTTTAATTAAACGGCGTAGCAGGCGGTATTGATCGTCGGAATCAATAATCTGAAAATCTTCGGGTAAACCGGCATCGCGATAATGCGCACGCAATAAGCGGTGTGCTAAAGAGTGGAAGGTGCCCATCCACATACCTTGAAAGCGGCTCCCAACTAACTTCTCTACTCGCGAGCGCATTTCAGCCGCCGCTTTATTGGTAAAGGTTACCGACAAAATCGATAGCGGCGAGACATTCTCGACCTGCATTAACCACGCGATGCGGTGCACTAATACTCGCGTTTTGCCACTACCGGCACCCGCCAGCAGTAACATATTGCTTGGCGCCGCAGCAACGGCTTCACGCTGCTTTTCATTAAGGCCGTCTAACAGCTCGGAAATATCCATGGAATTCTCTTGAGGGGTAAAAACACCTGTATATTATAACAGGTGTTGCAGTTGTGCCAGTTGGCTTATTTCAATATCGGGAAGCGCTTGTAGTTTTCGTGTTTGTTGGCTGTTTTGATTCAACCAAATTGAACGGTAGCCTGCTTTGGTAGCACCTGCTACATCGGTAATGCAGTGATCGCCAACGTGAGCGATTTGTTGTGGTGCAAGCTGTAATTGCTGACAGGCATATTGGTACATATCAGCTGCAGGTTTAGCTTTAAATGGGCCGCCAGCTTTGAGCTCTAATTCAAACAAACCGCCTAAGCCGATGTTGGCAATATCAACATTACCGTTAGTTATGGCGACTAAGCGGTAACGCTGCGCCAAGGCTTGCAACAAAGCAAGACTCTCTGCAGGTACCTCAAAATCACTGCGCACCGCTAAAAACTGTTGGAAAATCTTTTGAGCGAGCTGGCTAGCCTCACTGTCTGCCATGCCATGTTCGGTAAAAGCGAGGTGTAACCAAGCAACACGGCAAGCACTTACATCCCCTTTTAAACGCGGATCTCGCTTAATAACTTTTCGCTTGTAAGCTTGCCACTGACTATGCGTAAGATGCGCAGTAGCGTGTACCTGCTCTTTGAGATAGTCAGTCAACCATTGCTCGGCTCGCTTAATGTAAGGCCAGTTGTCATAAAGGGTATCGTCTAAATCAAAAGACAAAGCCTGTACTGGTGACCAACTTCGATAAAAAATCATGCTATCACTCATTTAAGGTTTACGCTTTGCTCTAGGATGGGCAGCGTCGTAACTGGTAGCTAGATGGGTAAAATCAAGATGGGTATACACTTGGGTGGTGGCAAGGTTGGCATGACCCAATAACTCTTGAACCACCCGCAAATCGCCACTGCTTTCTAATAAGTGAGTCGCAAAAGAATGACGTAATTTATGTGGATGCAAGGTACTAGATAACTGCATTTGTTGCGCCCAATGCTGCAAACGTTTTTGCACGGTACGATGACTAATACGCTGCTGCCTTACGCTCACAAATAGCGCCGGCTCTTCTTCATCCATCACCAATAGTCGGCGTTGTTTAAGCCAGTGTTTGAGGGCCTGCTCCGCTTTGCTGCCAAAAGGCACCCAACGCTGTTTATTGCCTTTACCAGTAACAATAACCTGCCGCTGCTTAAAATCGATATCCTGTACGTTTAGGCTTACTAACTCGGCTAAACGCATACCGCTGGCGTAAAACAATTCCATCATCGCCAAATCTCGGCTAGCGACTAAATCATCTCCCTGCATTGATAGCAATTGGTTAAGTGAATCAACATCAAGGTTCTTGGGTAAAGGTTTATTTTGCTTAGGTGCAGAAACGCCGGCGACCGGATTAAGGCTCACTTTTTGTTGCTGAAGTAAATAATTAAAGAAACTGCGTAATGCCGACAGTTTATTAGCCATGGAGCGTGCCGATAAACCACTGGTTTTAAGCTTAAGTAATACACTACGCACGTTGGCGCTGGTCACCTGAGGCCATGAGCTACAGCCCAGATTTTCTAACAGCTTACTCTGTTGTAATAAACTTCGTTGGTAGGAACTTATAGTGGCAGGGCTGTAACGACGCTCCACTTCTAAATAGTGAAGGAAGCGTTCTATATCATCCTGCATCATCAGATTTTACTGCTCTGACTGAAGCGGAACTAATCGTAATAACAAACTGCTGATAACCTGACAAAGCTGAGTAAGCAATAAACTGTCCATGCCTGCTACATAATGGTCGGCATCACGGCTGGCGGCCACAAAAAAGCCCAGCTCTGCGTTATTGCCCAAAGGCATTAGCGCTACCGATGCAATGTCGTCGGTGTTATCAAATAGCAACTCCAGTTCACCTTTTGTCATACGGCCAAAGTAATGTGGCTGCTGACTTAAACGTGTCACTCTTACTCGCTCAATCTGCTCTTTCTCTAAGCCATATTCCGGCGAAAGATCATCTAAGTTGAACTGGTGGCTTAAGCGCAGTGATACACGTTCCACACCAAGGTCATCCACTAAGGCTCGGCTTAGGCGATGCTGTAATTCAGCAAACGAATCGCAAGCCATTAAGTCTGGCAGTAAATCTACATAAACATGGTAAATTCGCTCATTGAGGCTGGCCACACTCATTAGATCAGTGATTTCTTGTTCTAAGCTCAGCACCTTGTCACGCAATCGCTGAACTTGCAGCTCAACCAAGGAAACCGCACCCTTTTCTTTATGCGGTAAACGCAGTTGCTTGATAAGGCTTGGATGACGCGCAAAAAAGTCGGGATTGTCGAGCAGAAACTCGACAACCAAACTTTCATCAATCAGCAGGGGCTGAGATAGATCAAACTCACTCATATATGTACCTGGCCATCAAAAACCATTGTTGCTGGTCCGGTCATTTTCACCGGTTTACCTTCTCCAGCCCATTGAATACGTAAACGCCCACCGGGCAAGTCTACATTTACTGTCTCTGCCAACTTACCTTGTTGGCGCCCCACCACCATGGCGGCACACGCGCCAGTGCCACAGGCGAGGGTTTCACCAACACCACGTTCAAAAACGCGCAACTTAATATTTCTGTCGTCGACAATTTGGCTAAAACCCACATTCACCTTTTGTGGAAAACGCTCGTGCTTTTCTAAGCGCATTCCCAAGGTTTCTAGTGGCGCTTGGCTGATGTCGTCGACTTCCAAGACACAATGAGGGTTGCCCATTGAAACAGCCCCGGCAAATACTGTTTGTTCTTGGTCACGCAAAATATAGGTTTTCTCGGCTTTTTTAGCCTTAAACGGAATTTTGCTTGGCTCAAATTCCGGCACACCCATATTCACCGTCACCTGACCGTCGTTCTCAACATGCAAAACGATTTTGCCAGACTTAGTACTTACGCCAATACTGCGTTTATTGGTTAGCCCTTTATTTACAACAAAACGGGCAAAGCAACGTGCACCATTGCCACATTGCTCCACTTCACTGCCATCAGCGTTAAAAATACGGTAGTGAAAATCTAATTCTGGATCGTAAGGCGGCTCAACCACCAAAAACTGGTCGAAACCAATACCAAAGTTGCGATCAGCCAAACGGCTAATCACTTCTTGGTTAAAAAACACGTTTTGAGTGACATTGTCGATAACCACAAAGTCATTTCCCAAACCGTGCATTTTAGTAAAGTTTACTAGCATTGGCTTATCCTTCGGGCAGCAGCGTTTCGCCGGCCCAAAGTGATGCTAAAACTTCACGCTCGCGTACTAGGTGAGCTTTGTCGCCATCGACCATTACTTCGGCGGCGCGACAGCGCGAGTTGTAATTAGAACTCATGGTGAAGCCATAGGCTCCAGCAGAGCGCACTGCAATGTAATCATTAGGCTCAATGGCTAATTCGCGATCTTTACCTAAAAAGTCGCCAGTTTCACACACAGGTCCCACCACATCGTAGCTGGCCATAGCCAGTTCTGGCTTGTTAATAACGGGGACAATTCGCTGCCAAGCGCTGTATAAGGCAGGGCGCAATAAGTCATTCATTGCCGCATCAACAATGGCGAAGTTTTTACTCTCCGACATTTTTAAGAACTCAACTTTAGAGACCAAGATGCCAGCATTGGCCATGATTGCACGGCCAGGCTCAAACAATAGCTTGAGTTTACGATCGCCTAAACGCTCGGCTAAAGCACTGGCGTAATCGGCAGGCTCTGGCGGTACTTCATCATCGTAATTAACGCCTAAGCCACCACCTACGTCTAGGTGCTCAATCACAATACCTTGTTCGGCTAATTGATCGATGAGAGCTAGCAACTTATCAATGGCTTCTACAAAAGGAGAAATCTCAGTTAGCTGAGAGCCAATATGACAATCTACACCAACTAACTTCAAGCCCGGTAAACTGGCTGCATAAGCGTAGGCTTCAAGAGCACGCTCAATGGCGATGCCAAATTTGTTTTCTTTAAGGCCAGTAGAAATATAAGGGTGAGTACCCGCGTCGATATCTGGATTAATACGCAAAGAAATAGGTGCTTGTTTGCCAAGGCTTTGGGCCACGCGACTAATACGGTCTAACTCTGGTTCAGACTCAACGTTGAAACAGTGAATCCCATGATTTAGTGCATCAGCGATTTCGGCTTCGGTTTTTGCCACACCAGAAAACACAACTTTACTTGGATCACCACCAGCTTCAATCACTCGGGCTAATTCGCCGCCAGAGACAATATCAAAACCCGAACCCATGCGAGCCATAATGTTCAATACTGCAAGATTAGAGTTGGCTTTTACTGCATAACAGATCAAATGTGGACGTTCGCCCGCCGCTTTATCAAAAGCCTTCCAATGACGCTCAATAGTGGCGCGAGAATATACGTATAGAGGCGTACCATAAGTACTTGCTAAATCAGCTACCGAGCATTGTTCTGCATGTAAGTGCTCGTTTTGATAACTAAAAAAATCCAATGATCTGTCCTTAATTGTGTTGCGTTGCTTACTCGCTTGGCGTTACTTGCTCGGGAGCGCTCTCTGGCTCGGCTGGCGGGTGGACTAAAGGTCCTTTTTGACCACACCCACTTAGGCCGATGCTTAGCAAAATAACGGCAATTGCTTGTTTGTTCATGATTAAGCCATGATTCTTTTTTGAATGCCCTCTATAATCCGCATTCGAAGCAAGAAAAGCAATAGGACAGGATGATTGTGATGAATGATAGCCAATATCACCAGCTAGTAGATGATGCCTTTGAACGTATCGAGCAAACCATGGACAGTGACGACTTCGATATTGAGTGTGACATCAATGGTGGCGTGCTAACACTCGAGTTTGAAAACCGCAGTAAAATGGTGATTAACAAACAAGAGCCTTTGCATCAGCTTTGGTTAGCCACTAAGTTTGGCGGCTACCACTTTGAGTGGCATGAAGCCGAACAGCAATGGATATGTAATAGAAGCGGTAACGAGTTTTGGAGCCTGTTGGTTGAGTCAATCACCAAGCAAAGCGGTGAAGAACTGAGCTTCTAGTAACAAATGCTACAGCAATAAGATCAACTTGCCACTAGCCATAGACGACAGCAAGATTGTTATGTTTAAGGGTAGCGGCAAGTTAGTATTAAGCTTGATATAAAAAGGAGGAAGTAAAACTTTTAACTGCTGCGGTAAGACTCAACCTGCCACTGACCATCTACAGCAACAATGTCGTAAAACTGCGGCAAATTGAAATTCACCACTTCATGACGGGTACCGTATTGCTCGCGAGAAGAGGTGTAAAAACGGTTAATGCCCTGCACCAACTCTTCTTTACTGCCTTCAAAATCTTGATACATTTCGATGCGATTATGCTCATCTACAATGTAAATATTGAAGCCAGTCGTGAGGTTTTCAAAGAAGTACTGAACCAAACCTTCACTGGCATGCGCTTCTACAACATTAGGCACTTTTTTGGTATTGCCAGCGTTTAACTGCAAGGGCAAACGTTGCAATTTGTTGTTTGAAAGCTGACGGTAAAACTCTACGCCATTCTCTAGTTTTTTCACCGATACGCCACGGTCTTCAATAAACAAACCGTATTTTTCGTTACCCAATACAATGGTTTTAACAATCCGTTTATCCAAAGGCTGCAAACGGCTTTTAATGCTCTCGACCAATAGTTGCTTAAAGTTAGCCCCAATTTGCTCAGGCAAGTTTTCGCTGTAACAAAATACATCAATATGCTCGGGGATATTTGCGTCGCGGTGCATCTTGCCCAATATGGTTGTTAGCGCATCTACCACCGCACTATCACCCGAGAAATGTAGTGTTCTGATTTCGTTCCAAGTATTGCGATAGACCAAATCTACCGACCCCACTAGGCAATCGGAATCTCGGCCAAAACTAAATACATCGGTAGAAATAGCATCAAACTCAATCACCTTGCCGCCCCAGTTGGCGGTAGGGTCTTTTTCAAGGTTGATGAACACCCCAAGATGGCGAATTTCACAAGGCCGAGTTAAAGCTAAGTTACTGGCTGCATCTACGTTTACTGGAAAGGCTCGGCGTAAATCTTCGGCAAATTGATTAAGCGTATCTAAATTTAAATCGCCCGGATGAGTATGCAAGCTCAGCTGAGTTTGGTCAGTTTTAAGCTGATTGAAATAACTCCACGCTAATAACTTAGAAATGTAGGTGGCATGCTCTAACGGAGGCTGGCCGACAATCTCCAAGCCCGTTAACGGCTGCTTATACAAATACCAGCCTTCGGCGCAGCTGCGGCCTTTGCCCACATGAATAAAGCTAAGGTTAGCTTCCGATAAATCGGGAGAAATTTGCGGATTAATTAAGGTGACTTTGCCCGGCAGGCTTTCAAAGGCAGCGTAGAGCTTACGCGACAAAATGCCGATGTCTTCCGGGTTAATTGACTCACTAATGTCGTTACGGCGAGCGAAGCGAATTAGGTTACGGTAGCTAAGCATCAGCGCGTCTAGCAACTCGCTGTGGGCTAACCGCACATCTTGCACCTTCCAAGCTCGGCGCAAATTCAAATGCTCAATTTTTTGTTGTGGCCATTCCCACTGTTTAACCAGTTTAGCCATGAAGCGCTGTTGCCAAGTTAGCGAACGAACATCTAACAGATCACTAGGCAGCGGGCTACATTCACAGTTTTTTAAATAGAAACAACGGCGCACTAAATCAAGACGGGCATAATCTTCAATGGACTCAAGGTATTGGGTCACCTTGTTAAGCATTAAATAGTAAGCGTCTTGCTCTAAGCCAAACTCTTTGCCCTGTTGCATCAAACGCTTAGCTTCTACCGCTAGTAGGCTAGGCTTTGGATAGTCGGCGGAATAGGCTTCCATCAACATGGTTTTAAGCACCGCTTTATACGGCGAATCAATGCCCTTATATAGCTGCCACAAACCTGAACCAAAATACTCTTCGGCAGGAATGGTATCTAAGCCGCCTAAATCCAGCCATTGCTCATGATTAAATACACCTAGCTCAAATTGCTGCTGCACAAAGCTGTCGTAGCTTTGTTCTAAATCACTGGGTACTGCAAACCATACCAGCTGCTTACCCGCTAGTGGTAGAGCGGTGCGATAAAACTCATCAAGTAACAGAAGGTGCTGGGCACTACCACAATTGTCTTTAGACAATTCGCTAATTGAACCGGTTTTAAACTGGTTCTCTTGCACCATAAAGAAGTTAAGCTCTACGCCCTGATGGGCAGCCCAAGAAGAGATTTGCTCACACTTTTCTGCCAGCAGCGCCACACGCTCTGGTGCTAGGTCGGTGTTATGACATACCCAAATATCTAAATCGCTAGATTCGGTTTGGCCTACTGTGGCAGTACTGCCCATAGAATACAAACCGAGAATTTCACATTGCTCAGGCTCTTCGGGACTGCATAAAAAGTGCTGCTGCAAATAAATGCCATGGCGAGCACTTGGCGCAAATTGACATACGCCGCTAGGCACGTCGCCTTCAATAAAGCCAGGGATACAAGGGTGCGAGTAATGCAACATCGAAGGCAGCAGTTCAAATACCTGCTGTACAGCGGCTGGCATTGTTTGCAATGCTAGCTGCTTTCGGTGTTGATTAGTTTGGTTAGCCTTCTCTAACAGAGTGGCAATCGTATCTCGCAAGTTTAAGTTACCTAGCTTTATCGCGTTTGTATTTAATGTAATTTAGACATCACTAAAGTGTGATCATCTTAACAGTTAGTATAATAGTGGTAAACAGATACGCACACTTTTAGTGGGTATATTTTAAGCAAGTTACCCTCACAAATACCTAAGCTAAAACAAACTTTTGGCTATTTTTAAGCCAGTAATGCTTACTTGGGCTATAAACTAACTGGTGATACTATCTCCGGATAAATAATAGAGGTAAGTGTTTGTGAATAAAGTCAGAATTGCCACGCGCAAAAGTCCATTAGCCATGTGGCAAGCCTATTTTGTGAAAGCTGAGTTAGAGCGTCACCACCCAAACATTGAAGTAGAACTTCTGCCAATGAGCACCAAAGGCGACAAAATACTCGACACCCCTCTGGCCAAAATTGGTGGTAAGGGGCTATTCATAAAAGAACTTGAAGTAGCAATGTTGGAAGGCTTGGCCGATATTGCAGTGCATTCGATGAAGGATGTGCCAATGGAATTTCCTGAAGGCTTAGGGTTGCACTGCATTTGCCAGCGCGAAGATCCACGTGATGCCTTTGTAAGCAACAATTACCAAAACCTAGCAGACTTACCTGAAGGTGCGGTTGTGGGTACTTCTAGCTTACGCCGTCAATGCCAACTTAAGGCGCAACGTCCAGATATTCAAATCAAGGACTTACGTGGCAATGTTAATACCCGATTAGCCAAACTAGATGTCGGTGAGTATGACGCAATCATCTTAGCCAGCGCAGGTTTGTTGCGCCTAGAGATGCAAGACCGCATTAAAGCCTATATCGAACCTGAGCAAATTTTACCTGCAGGGGGCCAAGGGGCTGTAGGCATAGAGTGTCGTAGCGACGACCAAGCCTTACTTGCATTGCTTGCCCCTTTGAATCACTCAGCAACAGCAGCTCGAGTGACTGCTGAACGGGCGATGAACCGCCGTTTAGAGGGCGGCTGCCAAGTACCTATTGGCTGCTACGCAGAGCTTAAAGATGATCAATTGTTTGTCCGCGGCCTAGTGGGTGCCCTTGACGGCTCTACAGTGATAGAAAAACACATTACTGGCAGCAGCCAGCAAGCGGAACAGCTTGGTTTGCAACTTGCTGAACAGCTGTTAGATGCGGGGGCAGAACCGATCCTTAAGGCGGTTTACCAACAACAATAAGAGGTAGCGGTGCAGGTACTTGTAACGCGGCCCGAGCCGCATAATCAACGTTGCATAAGCATGTTACACGCCAATGGCTATCAAGCCATTGCTGCGCCCATGGTTAAGATAACCGCCAGTGAGCAAATCGGTGATTTACCTGCATTAGTTAAAACCGTTAACCAGCAACACTTAATCATTGCTGTTAGCCAATATGCCGTTGAAGCTTGCCAGACTTATCTTGCAGAACACGCCCTTAGTTGGCCACAAAACTGCCAATATTTAGCGGTAGGCAAAGCCACCGCCGAATGTTGGCAACAATATGGAGTGAAGGCCATGGTCCCTGCGCGCCAAGATAGCGAGGGCATGCTGGAGCTAATCAACAATCAACTGCAAGGTATTAAGCAAGCGCATATTCTGCGTGGCCAACAAGGCCGAGAATGGCTCGCAGAACAGCTCCAAAAACAAGCCATTCAAGTTAACTATCTCACCTGTTATCAACGCCAATTGCTGCACTATTCAACGCAACAACTTGATCAATGGCGGTCACAGATCAACACTATTGTGGCGACAAGTGGTGAAATTTTGAAACACCTTACTACCCTTATGAGTGAACCTAAGCAACTAAGGTGGCTAAAAAATACCAAACTATTGGTACCCAGCCAACGTTTGCTTGAATACGCAAACAGCTTAGGTTTTATGCATACAGTATTGTGCGACGGCGCATCAGATAAGGCTTGCATCGACGCGTTAGCGCGAATGCAGTCATCTGCAAGGAATGAAAATGACCAAAAATAAACAATCAGATAGTCAAACAAAGGCTACCGACATTAGCGATTCTAGCAGTGCAAAAGAACAACCAACCAGCAGCGCTGCCGCTACGCCTCCCCCTAGCAACACTCCATCAGCTCCCGCCAAAGGCGACAAACTAGCAAAAATATTGGCCATTGTTGCCATTATTCTCAGCCTATCTATTGCGGTAGGTTTATATTGGCATGGACACCAATTTAGGGAGCACGCAGATACTCAGCTACAACTTTTAAAAACCACCTTGCAAGCTAAAGAGCAAAACCTAATTAGCGCGCAAGCTAGTAGCAATAATCAAATCAGTGAGTTATCGCAAAGTGTTGCAGGGCAAAATCAAGCCATGGCCGCTTTGCAAGCTCAGCTAGAACTCACCGAGCAAAACCGCAAAACCATAGAACGCCAACTAGCCTTACTGAATATTAAAGATGCTAACCATTGGCGACTCAACGAAGCCAACTATTTGTTGCAACTAGCGGCTTATAAACTGTGGCTAGAGCAAGATCCGGTTACTGCTATTGCCCTGCTTACCGAGGCCGACAACAGCATAAACAATGCCGACGACCCACACTTGTTACCATTGCGGCGCGCGATTAATACCGACGTACAATTGCTAAAAAGCATTCCATTGGTAGATAAAGAAGGCATCGCATTTCGCTTAGAAGGCATATTGCAGCAAGCAGAAAGCCTACAACTGGCGGAAATTGAACTGCCAGAAGCGGTAGCAGCCCAAGACAATCAACTAAGTGCTGACAGCGCCGACTGGCAAGACAATCTAGCCAAAAGCTGGCGTAAGTTTAGCGAAAATTTTATTACGGTGCGCCGCCGCGATGGCCAAGTAGAGGCACTTATTGAGCCACAGCACGCCTGGTATTTAAAAGAAAACCTGAAACTTCAGTTACAACAAGCCGAGCAGGCATTGTTCCGCTCGCAAGGCGAACTATTTAAAGCCAAATTACAACGCGCCGAACAATGGGTGAGTGAATTTTTCATTCAAAACTCCCAAGCTCAAGCGATGATTGAAGACTTAAAGCAACTACAACAACTAGAAATTGTCGATAAACTGCCTGAACAACTAAGCAGCCTAGGCGCCGCCGAACAAGCGATTAAAGAGCGCCAACAACGCTTATTGCCTTCCTTAGAAGGAGCTGAGTAATGGTTAAAATCATTGTTCTTTTAGTCTGTCTAGCGCTGGGTTTAGCGCTAGGCCCGCAACTAGCGGGCAATAAAGGCTACGTGCTGATTGCCTTTGATAATTACACCATTGAAATGTCGGTCACCAGTGCATTATTCCTTAGCTTTATTTGCTTTTGTGTATTGTTACTCAGCCTATGGCTAGCTCGTTGGCTGTGGTTAAGTTTCTCCCGCAGCGGCGCTTGGTGGGGTCACCGTCGTAAGCAAAAAGCTAACAGCCATACCCAGCAAGGTATGCTGGCCATGATGCGCGGCGACTATCAAAGTGCCGAAAAACTGGTGAGTAAAGCAGCCAATTTAAGCGACGCACCTGCACTAAACTATTTAACCGCAGCAGAAGCGGCGCAAGAGCAAGGCCAAGATAAAAAACGAGATAAGTACCTAGAGCAAGCAACCCGCATCACCAATAACGATGCCGCAGTATTAATCACTCAAGCTCGCCTACAACTTAAGCAACAAAACTACAGCGCAGCATTAAGCAGCATTGAGCAGCTGCCTCATGAGAACCTCAAGCAAGATGCAGTTAAGCGTATGTTACTCACTATTCTTCCTGAGCTTAGCCTTTGGCAGCGCTATATCGACTTACTGCCGCTGGCCCTTAAAGCAGGCCTAATTGACAACGACCATTATCAAACTCAGTTGTCTAGCGCCTACAAAAGCTTGTTTTTGGAACTTGCCAATAGCCAAGGCTCTGATGCCGTAGCCCAACACTGGAATGGCATGCCCCGTAAACAAAAGAAACAGATGGCCATTGCTGCTGCAGCTTGCCGGGCTCTAATTAGTGCTGGCGATAATGCAGCGGCTTATCAATTGCTCGGTGATCTCATCAATCGAAATCTTGATAGTGAGTTATTAGAGGTTGCAGCAGAATTACACCTGAACGACGTGCATCCCTTGCTTCAGCAGTTATCTAGCTTACGCCGTAAACACCCAGAAAATGCTGCTTTACTGCGTTTGATTGCTCAATTACACCTGCAACAACAACAGTGGGAAGAAGCAAAAGCGCTGTTTGAAGAAAGCATGAAGCTAGCGCCAAGTGCAGAATGTTATCAAGGTTTAGCCGAGGTACACCGCCAACTAGATGAACCCGAACAGGCAATTCATTACTACCGTCAGGCACTGGCTATTTAAAACACCAAAAACTGAAAACAAAAAAGGCGAGCTTAGCTCGCCTTTTTTATTCAAATAGAACGCTTAAATAAATTCGTAAGCATCGCCATGTAATTGTTCAATCGGCAAGCCCTGCTTAGTAAACGCAGTTCTGGCTATATCAGCCATTTCAAACCGTCCAGCAATGTATACTTCTAATCCGCTCATATCGGGGAAATCTTCTAGCACGGCTTCATGCACTAAGCCCTTTTTACCGGTCCACTGCGGCATTGCTTGCTCAAGCACCGGCACAAACTTAACCTGATCCAACTCTTCCCATTGGTAGGCCAACTCATGCAAATACAAGCCCCCTAAATTACGCCCACCCCAATACAAATAAATTTCGCGGTCTTGTTCGGTATCTACAAGGTGTTCGATAATGGATTTAGCATAAGAGAAACCGGTACCGCCCACCATAATCAGAATTGGCCGTTGGCTGGCCTCATCAAAGCCGGCATTTCCAAATGGCATTTCAACTTCGATTTCACCACTTTTCTTTAATTTATCAATTACCTGCCTAGCATAGGGATTACCTTCTGGGGCACCAATATGCAACTCTAGTACATCGCTTTGCTCGGGTGAACTGGCTAGTGAAAATGGTCGTTTATCATCTTCTGCCATAACAATTTGCAGGTACTGACCAGCCACAAAGCTCTGGCTCTCTTGTGGCTGTAATTCTACATTAAAAATATCATCTAAAATCGGCGAGACCGATGCAACCTTACAACTAATGCGCTTCATACTTTCACCCTTCTAAACTTATATTCAAATCTGATTTTGCACTGGCTAAGCAAGCTAAAAACCAACCTTTGGTTTGTTCGGCTTCACTTAGCATTGGCGCCATTCCATGGTAAATAATCTCGCCGGATTTACACCGGGCTAAGCAACTGCAGCAACCACCTTGACGGCATCGATGTGGCCAATCGATGCCCTGCGCTAAAGCGGCTTCAAGAATACTTTGCTGAGGCCCAACACTAAATACTTGCTGCGCTATTGTTACTCGATAATTGTTGGTCATTAGTCTATGCCTAATTGATCCCAAATACTATCTACACGCTGTTTCACTTCTGGAGCCATTTCAATTACTTCGCCCCACTCCCGATTGGTTTCACCGGGCCATTTATTGGTTGCATCCATACCCATTTTTGAGCCTAAACCGGAGACGGGTGATGCAAAATCTAAGTAATCGATGGGTGTATGATCGATCAATGTAGTATCGCGTGTTGGATCCATTCGGGTAGTAATAGCCCATATTACATCCTGCCAAGAACGGGCGTTGATATCATCATCACAAACAATGACAAACTTGGTGTACATAAACTGCCGTAAGAAAGACCACACCCCTAACATCACCCGCTTAGCATGCCCCGGGTATTGCTTTTTAATAGTGACCACTGCCATGCGGTAAGAACAGCCTTCTGGTGGCAAGTAAAAATCTACAATCTCAGGGAACTGCTTTTGCAAAATAGGCACAAAAACTTCGTTCAAGGCAACGCCCAACACAGCCGGTTCATCTGGCGGACGACCGGTATAAGTGCTGTGGTAAATAGGATCTTTACGCATTGTAATATGAGTAATAGTGAATACCGGAAACTCATCAACTTCATTGTAGTAGCCAGTATGGTCACCATAAGGGCCTTCTGGAGCCGTTTCATTGGGCTCTAAATAACCTTCTAAAACTATTTCAGCACTGGCAGGCACTTCTAAGTCATTACTTATACATTGAACGGTTTCGGTTCTACCACCACGCAGTAAACCGGCAAAGGCATATTCCGATAAGGTATCGGGAACAGGTGTCACGGCGCCAAGAATGGTGGCGGGATCAGCGCCCAGCGCAACCGACACCGGATAAGGTTTGCCTGGATTGAGTTCTTGGAACTCGCGAAAATCAATCGCACCACCACGGTGTGATAACCAACGCATAATAAGCTTATTTTTGGCTAGCTTTTGCTGGCGATAAATACCTAAATTTTGGCGCTTTTTATAAGGACCTCGGGTAATAGTTAACCCCCAGGTAACCAACGGCGCAACATCCCCCGGCCAGCAGTGCTGAATCGGCAACTTGTCTAAGTCCACCTCATCACCACTCCATACAATTTCTTGGCAAGGCGCAGAACGTAGCTTTTTAGTTGGCATATTAAGCACTTGCTTAAATATGGGCAGCTTTTCCCATAACTCTTTTAGCCCTTTAGGCGGCTCAGGCTCTTTTAGATAAGATAACCAAGTGCCTACTTCACGCAAGGCAGACACTGACTCTTGACCCATGCCTAAAGCAACACGCTCGGGAGTACCAAACAAGTTACCCAATACTGGCATTGAATGGCCTTTAACATTCTCAAACAATAATGCTGGACCGCCGGCTTTTAAAGTTCGGTCACAAATCTCGGTCATTTCCAGTTCGGTAGACACTTCTAGGCTGATTCGTTTGAGCTCTCCACGTTGCTCTAACAAATCAATGAAATCTCTCAAGTCTTTATATTTCATTGTAATAACCTGGTTTCTGGCTTGTGTAGTTATTGAGACTGCATCTCAATCATTACCATTGCAGCCAACTCTTGGTGTTCTGATTCTCTAAACTGCGCCAAAATAAACTGGGCAGCGGGAGGATATACTCGCCCCAAACGGGCAATAGCACTGTATGAAAAATACAACAATTCTGGATTTTCTGCTGCTCCGCGAAGCAAGTGATAGGCACGCTCTGCCGGTAGCCGCTGAATGAGCCACTCAAGCAACGAAACACTATATTGATCCATTGGCAGGCTCAGTACTTCGGCCAAGGCTTCATCACTGCCAATACCTATTGCCATAGCAACTCGCACGTTATTATCTGGAAAATACAAACGATCAGGCATATGCAGTTTTACATATTCAAGCTGCTCTGGAGTTAATTGCCTAAAAGCCCGCATCACATCCAACTGTTGCGCCAATAGTAACGGATTGTTTTTTCTAAAGATCAATGACCATTGAAATTCATCACGCAACAGTTCACTTAAATAAAGCTGTGAGCGTTCTGCAGATACTTTATTAAGAATTAAACTTCGCGCCAGAGCAGGGTAATCAAAGCTAGGACGAATAACTTCATAGCCGTCAATGACTGCAGCTTCGCGCACTGTTGGTCGCTCGGAAGCCAGCTCTAGTAACCAGTTTTTTAAGGTTTGGTCTGGAATGTGATTATTTTGATGTAAATAACGCAAGCTTTCGAAAAGCAAAACTTCTCGATCATGAGGGCGTAAATAAGGCAGTAGATCAATCACCCAAGCGGGCTGATTTTGCATTAAGGTATCAACGCTGCGCTGCAAAATCATTAGCGGCACATCTTGATAAAGTGGTTGTGAGGGCGGATTAGGACCTTGCTGCTCCGCTTGAGCAGACAGGTGAAATAATAGCCCAAGAAGTAGCAGTAAGCGTTTCATCATCCAAAACGAAACTGGCCGAATTAACGGCCAGTTTTAACTTACTTCTTCTGCGCTTTCATCGCGTCAAAGAATTCATCATTGGTTTTGGTCATAGCCAATTTATCAATTAAGAACTCCATGGCGCCAGTTTCATCCATTGGATGAACAATTTTGCGCAAAATCCACATTTTTTGTAGTTCGTCAGCGCTAGTTAACAACTCTTCACGACGTGTGCCAGAGCGGTTAATGTCGATAGCTGGGTAAACACGTTTTTCTGCGATCTTACGGCTTAAGTGCAGTTCCATGTTACCGGTACCTTTAAACTCTTCGTAGATAACTTCGTCCATCTTAGAACCGGTATCTACAAGTGCAGTAGCGATAATAGTTAAGCTGCCACCTTCTTCTACGTTACGAGCCGCACCAAAGAAACGTTTTGGACGGTGCAATGCATTGGCGTCTACACCACCAGTTAATACCTTACCAGAAGAAGGAATTACTGTGTTGTAAGCACGCGCTAAACGAGTAATTGAATCAAGCAAGATAATTACGTCTTTCTTGTGCTCAACTAAACGCTTGGCTTTTTCAATTACCATTTCAGCCACTTGAACGTGACGGCTAGCAGGCTCGTCAAAGGTAGACGCAATCACTTCACCGCGAACCAACCGCTGCATCTCGGTTACTTCTTCCGGGCGCTCATCAATTAGCAATACAATCAATTCACACTCAGGGTGGTTAAATGCCACGTTTTGCGCAATGTTTTGCAGCAACATGGTTTTACCGGCTTTTGGCGGAGCAACAATCAACCCACGTTGGCCTTTACCGATAGGTGAAGCCAAATCTAATACACGTGCAGTGATGTCTTCGGTAGCGCCATTACCGCGCTCCATACGCAAACGATCATTAGCGTGCAGCGGGGTTAAGTTTTCGAATAAGATTTTGTTACGCGAGTTTTCTGGCTTGTCGTGGTTAACGATGCCAATTTTAAGCAAAGCAAAATAACGCTCACCTTCTTTAGGTGGGCGAATCTTACCTTCTACCGTATCACCGGTACGCAAGTTAAATCGACGGATTTGACTTGGAGAAACATAAATATCGTCAGGACCAGCTAAGTAAGAGCTGTCGGCGCTACGTAAAAAGCCGAAGCCATCTTGCAAAATCTCCAGCACACCATGACCAAAAATCGCTTCGCCGCTTTTCGCGTGAGCCTTTAAGATCGAGAAGATAATGTCTTGCTTGCGTAAGCGGGCTAGATTTTCTAAGCCCATTGACTCGCCTAGCGTAATCAGTTCATGGACGGGGGTATTTTTTAGCTCAGTTAAATTCATAATGGTGAGTTTTCAATTTTTATCGAAATAGGCTGACGGCAGCATGAGTTAGGTATAGTAGAGAAGCTTACTCGACTGTTTAGTCGGCCAAGAGGTAGCCTTTATTACGGGCGTAGGAAAAATTCGAAAATAAAATTAGCACTAATGTGGGGAAAGATCCAGCAAAAGCAGGCAACGAATGTCGACCTGCTCACATTGTTACTACAGGTTTTCGTCTAAAAACGCTGTTAGTTGGGCTTTTGATAGTGCACCAACCTTGGTAGCAGCTACTTTACCGTCTTTAAACAGCAGTAACGTTGGAATTCCGCGAATACCAAACTTTGGCGGTGTACCAGCATTTTGGTCGATGTTTAGCTTACCTACCACTACTTTGCCGTCGTATTCGTCAGCAACTTCGTCAAGGATAGGTGCAATCATTTTACAAGGTCCACACCATTCAGCCCAGAAATCAACTAGTACTGGTGTGCTTGAGTTTAGTACGTCTGCCTCGAAGCTGTCATCGCTCAGCTGAACTAATTTATCGCTCATTTAATACTCCAAAATTCTATGTTATCTGTCTCGATAATTTCATGACTATTTGAAATGATCCGACCAATGAATGCAAGCCTAAGCTCATTCCAAGGGAATCTAAGCTACTACCAATTAACATAAGTGCTAGCGAATCACCCCAATTTGGTTTTGCTCACAAAATCTCGCGAGTAAATAAAGAAAGGCAATAGACCGATATAATTGCAAGTAACTAGGGCCTACAGCGGATTCATCCATGGGAATTAACTGCAAATTCTCAGCGCTTAGATCACAGCCGCAAACAACTCAACACATTTACCAAGAATGGGTGCTGGTAGTGCCACTTAGCTGTGATATGCTTACGCAATGAGCAAAACACATTTAACAGAACTCCGATTTGCCGAGTTAGGACTGCAAGATAAGGTATTAACCGCCTTAGAGCAGCACGGCTATCACAATTGCACCCCAATCCAAGCGCAAAGCCTCCCAATCTTAACCACTGGTAAAGATATTGCGGGCCAAGCTCAGACCGGTACGGGGAAAACTCTAGCCTTTTTAGTTGCTACGTTTAATCATTTGCTAACCACAGCAGTGCCCGAAACGCGCCAACAAAATCAACCGCGTGCGATTATTCTCGCACCAACTCGCGAATTAGCTATTCAAATCCATAACGATGCCCGCTTACTTGCTAAAGCAACGGGCCTCAAGTTGGGTTTGGTCTATGGCGGTGAAGGTTATGCCAGTCAGCGTGCCACTTTAGATGAAGGTGTAGACATTCTTATCGGTACAACCGGGCGAATGATCGACTACTTCAAACAAGGTGCATTTAGCTTAAATGCCGTGCAAGCCATGGTATTAGATGAAGCTGATCGCATGTTCGACCTTGGCTTCATTAAAGACATTCGTTATTTAATGCGTCGCATGCCAGAACCAAAAGCGCGTTTAAACATGCTGTTCTCTGCCACGCTTTCTTTTAAGGTAAAAGAATTAGCGTTTGAGCATATGAACGAACCGGAACACGTTATTGTAGAGCCCGAACAAATGACCGGCGCTCGCATTCAAGAAGAACTGTTTTACCCGTCTAACGACGACAAAATGGCCTTGTTGCAAACTCTAATAGAAGAAGAGTGGCCAGAACGCGCCATAATTTTTGCTAATACTAAACACCGTTGTGAAGATATTTGGGGCCACCTAAGTGCCGACAAACATCGCGTTGGTTTGCTAACCGGTGATATACCGCAGCGTAAGCGAGTGCAAATACTTGAACAGTTCACCGAAGGTAAACTTGACGTATTAGTCGCTACCGATGTTGCAGCCCGTGGCTTGCACATTCCGTCGGTAACCCATGTTTTCAACTATGACTTACCCGACGATGCCGAAGATTACGTGCACCGTATTGGCCGAACAGGTCGCGCCGGCGCAAGTGGCCATGCCATTAGTCTTGCTTGTGAAGAATACGTATTTAATTTACCAGCCATTGAGGAGTACATTAAGCACCCAGTGCCGGTAAGCCAATATGATACCGAGGCGCTAATGCGTGATTTACCCAAGGCAACGCGAATCCATCGCACCAAAGGTAATAACAGCCGTGGCGGTAACCGCAAAAATAGTCGCGGTAATAGCGGTCACTCTAACCAGCGACGTCAGCGTCACTAAGCAGTAGATTCAAGGAACAGCGTGTCTAAAGTTTCACCCCTATATGCAGCCATTGATTTAGGTTCCAACAGCTTCCACATGTTAATTGTGCGGGAGTTGAGTGGAAGCGTGCAAACCATTGCCAAGGTGAAAAGAAAGGTGCGCTTAGCCGCAGGCTTAGATGCCAACGACAAGCTCGATCACGCATCCATGGTGCGTGGTTGGCAATGCTTGAGCTTGTTTGCCGAGCAGCTAAGAGATATACCAGAAGCGCAAATTAAAATTGTCGCCACAGCTACTTTGCGTCGCGCCACTAATGCTGATGAGTTTTTGCAGCAAGCCGAAAAAATTCTCAACCACAAGATCCATATCATTAGCGGCGAAACCGAAGCTAAAATTATTTACCGTGGCGTGGCACATACCAGCAGCGGCAGTGGCAAGCGTTTAGTCATTGATATTGGCGGTGCCAGTACCGAGCTAGTAGTCGGCGAGCAAAGCGAAGCCTTGCTACTGAACAGCCTAGATATGGGCTGTGTTACTTGGTTAAAACGTTTCTTCCAACAAGAGCTTAGCGAAACCAACTTTCAGTTAGCCATTGATGCAGCTAAAGAAGTGATCTCCCCAGTACTTAGCGATTATCGCCGTCTAGGTTGGCAAAGCAGCGTGGGCGCTTCAGGCACTATTCAAGCACTGTTAGAAATTATTACCGCTCAAGGTCTTGATGAACGTATTACCTACCAAAAATTAAAGGCAATTCAACAACAAGTGGTTGCTTGCGGCACGCTTGAAAAGCTTGATATTAAAGGTTTGCTTGAAGAGCGAAAACCGGTCTTTGCATCTGGTTTAGCGATACTAATTGCGCTATTCGAAAGCCTGCAAATCGAGTCACTTTCCTTAGCCGGAGGTGCCTTACGTGAAGGACTGGTATATGGCCTACTGAGCCAAAAAGATACCAGCAGTGTAAGAGCCCGCACCGTAGAAAGCTTTGTAAAACGTCATCGCATCGACAATCAACACGCCGAACGCGTAGCGAACTGTGCCTTAGCTATGGCGCAACAAGTAACACCTAAGCTTAGTGATCGCGCTTTAAGCCTGTTGAAGTGGGCAGCTATGTTCCACGAAGTAGGGTTAAATATTGAGTTTAAGAAAGCGCCCCAACACGCCGCATATATTATTGATCATTCAGATTTGCCCGGTTTTACCAGCGCACAAAAACACTTTGTCTCCTGCCTTTTGTTAAACCAGCGTGGTGATTGGCAAAGCGAACTTCTTGCTCAACAAAATGCCTTAGAAAAGCCCGAAGCTTTAGTGCTGGCTAGATTGTTACGCATTGCCATTATCGTGTGCATGCGCCGCACCGAAGGTAGCGTACCTAAGATAAGCGTGTTTCAAGCCGAAGAGGATTGGCGGCTATGTTTTCCACCCACCTGGAATGAACAACATCCTTTACGCGCAGCCGAACTAGAGCTGGAAGCAAAAGTGCAAAGCCAAGCGGGTTATCCCTTAGAGATTATTGAAGCACTTTGTTAAGTGCTAGTTAGGTGTTGCCAACTCAATTTTTACTCGTCGGCGATAATTAAGTAAATCAAAGTCTTCTCGCCAGTATTCTTCAATCAGCTTATCCAACAAGCCACTGTCTTCAGCCTTTTTTAAAGCATCTTCGATAATGGCCGCCAGCTCAGGCTGAGAGTTACTCACGTAAAACTGAAAATCACGCTCATACTGCAAAATTAAATAGGGCTCTATCGCTAAATAAGGGTGTTGTAGTGAGTCATTAATAATCTCGGTAAAGCCACGTGAGAAATAGTCGATACCGCGTTTATGGTTAGCCACCATTTTGTATAAACGACGCCACTCTCCATCAACTTCAACGGTTTTTAGCTGGTTGGCTTGCCATACATCTACATCAAACCAATTTTTGCCAAAACCACCGGTTTTATCCAGCTTTTGAAAGTCTTCTAGCGTATTTACAAAACGATAAGCGTCAACCTCAGAGCGCGGCACCAGCAATAATCGGTGACCAATTAAGCCGTTGGTTAAGCCCACACGAACTGGGGTGAAATTTGGATCTTTATCACGCTCGGCCGACGCTAACAGCCACACCAAACTTAATTGGCCATTACGTAGCATCGACTCAGCCCGTTTTTGCGGTAAGTTAGATGAAGGAACATCAATCACCGGCTGGTGACCAGCTTCAAGCAGGGCTTGCTCTAGCAGTTCATGATAAAAAATGTGTGAATCATCGGAATAAGCAGGCAAACGTAACTCTACGTTAGCTGCCATTAGCGGGGCACTGAGTAGAGATAAAATAACCACAAGTTTCCACATTGCTTCTCTCCTTAGAGGCTAATGAATTCTATTGTTAGCTATAGGCTACTGTACTCATTTAACAGTAGTCCAAATCTACTAAATTCGTATTGATTAAGCAGTAAACATCACAAAAATAGCAAGCACCTGAACTTTTACCCAAACAAAGCACTGTACGGCTAGAACAAAATTCGATTTTGTTGGCTAACACTGCGCTAATATTGACCTTAGCGGGTAAGGCTGGCAAACTGCGCGCGCAAATAGACAACAATTTTGTTGCCGCTAAGAAACGTGTTACCACTGTGCTATTTAAGTCGAGGAGAATACAATGCCACAACCACAAGTTGCCATCATCATGGGGTCAAAAAGTGATTGGCCAACTATGGAAAACGCCGCCGAAGTACTAGAACAATTGGGCGTTGAATTTGAGGTTGAAGTAGTTAGTGCTCACCGCACTCCCGACAAATTAATGGAATTTTCAGCCAACGCTGCCGACCGTGGTATTAAAGTGATTATTGGTGGTGCCGGCGGCGCTGCTCACTTGCCAGGCATGGTGGCGTCTAAAACCCGTTTACCAGTACTTGGTGTGCCAGTTCAAAGTAAAGCCTTAAACGGTATGGATAGCTTGTTATCGATTGCCCAAATGCCAAAAGGCGTAGCAGTTGGTACTCTTGCCATTGGCACTGCTGGTGCTTATAACGCGGGATTGTTTGCTGCACAGATTTTAGCTACGACTAACCCTGAACTAGCTGAGCGTATCGAGGCTTTCCGCAGTGCCCAAACAGAATCAGTATTAGCCCACCCAGATCCTCGCGTAGCTGAGTAGTGGTAAGCAAAATGAATAAGATTTGGATTTTAGGTGCGGGCCAATTGGGAGCAATGCTAAAACACGCAGCGCAACCATTAAACATTGAGGTTCGCCCAGTAGAAACTGACGAGACTGATACCTTTGATATCGCTGCCAACGACATTATTACCGTTGAGCGCGAGCACTGGCCAGTAACGCCAGCCACCGAGCAGCTTACCCAACACTCAAGCTTTCTTAACGGCCCGGCTTTAGCTCAGCTAGCTGACCGAGCAAGCCAAAAGAAATTGCTCGACAGCTTAGGTTTAGCCACCGCCCCTTGGGTAGATGTAAAACAAGGTCACAGCGCTGAACAACTGTTTGCTGAGTTAGGCGAACGAGTATTACTAAAGCAGCGCTCCGGCGGCTACGACGGCAAAGGCCAGCATTGGTTAAAGCTTAGTGGCAACGCTGAACAACGTGCCATTCCACAAGACTGGTTAGATCATTGTATTGCAGAACAAGCGATAGGGTTCGACGAAGAAGTATCACTTATTGGTATGCGCCATGCCAACGGTGACACCGCATTCTACCCACTAGCGATTAACCAGCATCATGAAGGTATTTTATTAGCCACGGTATCACCGGTTGCGAGTAAAGCTAGCCTTCAGGGCCAGGCTGAAAATATGCTCGGTAAGCTAATGGACTCGCTAGATTACGTGGGTGTAATGACCATGGAATGCTTCCAGGTTGGCGATAAGTTGCTGATTAATGAGATAGCACCTCGAGTTCACAACAGCGGCCACTGGACCCAAGCAGGCTCTAGCCTTAGTCAGTTCGAGGCGCATATTCGAGCCGTGGCAGATTTGCCCTTAGTGCAACCTTTGGTTAAAACCCAAAGCGTAATGCTTAATCTGATTGGTGTTGAGTACAATCATCAGTGGCTATGCGTGCCAGGGGTGGAGGTATTTTGGTATGGCAAAGACGTTCGTCCAGGGCGTAAAGTTGGCCACATAAACATCAGCATTGCAGAGCGTTCACAATTACTAGCAAGTTTAGCGAAATTAGAACCGCTGATGACGCCTGTATACGCCGACGCAATAGCTTGGTTAATTAAGCACCTAGATTAAGTAACTTGGCAATGTAACCAAGGTTACATTGCCAAACTTTCGATTAAACAGTCGCGATCTAAGCTAATTCACAGTAGTTTTACTTTTTCAGGTATACAATCGTTTTTATTTGAGTATTAACTGTAAGGAACACGGTTGCTCAACAAGATACTTAACATAGGCACCAGCAAAGGAAAGCGTCACGCCGTTCGTATGACCAATCTATTTGTGGTTATAGGCCTGCCTTTACTTGCCCTAAACGTTATTGTTCAAGCGCTTGAGCACAACATTACGGTGGTTGAATTCTGGCTGGTTAATGGCTTAGTGGTATTTGCTTACACCCTAACGCTGCTGTTTAACTGGTTAAATCAAAATGACCTAGCCCGAGCCTGGCTGTTAACGGTATTTGTTCTCGATATTACTTTGGCCTCTACCCGTTGGTTTGGTATCGAGTCCTTCATTTTCTTCCATCTTATTGTTATTTATCCAGTGGCATTCTTGCTATGGCAAGAAAAACCGTCCATTCGCAATGCCATTTTAGCCCTAATAAGCGTGGCCTTTTTTGCGGTATTCTACTGGCCAAGCGACCCTATGTTCCCTAGTGATGTAGAGCAAAAACGAAGTTCTATGGGCTTGGTCTTTATTAACTGCGCCATTCTATTAAGTATTGTGGCCAAGCTGTTTTCTATCGATACTCAGCGCGCTCATCGCCACCTTGCTGAGCAAGCGCGCATCGACCCGCTCACCAATATCTTGAATCGCCGAGAATTAGAGCGCCAGCTTGATACTCAATGTGAATCAGTATTAAGCATGGCAGTGATGCTGTTTGATATAGACAAATTTAAACACATTAATGACCAATACGGCCATCACACCGGTGATGATGCGCTAAAACATGTTGTAGCCTGCGTAAAACAACAACTCCCTGAAGAGGCAATGTTTGCCCGATTTGGCGGCGATGAATTTTGTATATTATGGGCCAATTGCCAGCGCCAACATGCGCAAGACTTAGCCAATATCATTGTCAAACAAGTTGCCGAAAAACCTTGCTCGGTTAACGACCAACACCTCGCTATTAGCATTAGCATGGGCATTGCCTTTGAAACCCAAAGAAAAGATTTGTCCCGTTTGTTGATTGACGCCGACAATGCCATGTATGCTGCCAAACGCAAAGGTCGTAATACCTTTGTCACCACTTGGGCACAGCCAAGCCAAGCGGTACCTGCCTAAGTTAACTCAGCGTTTCACTTAGCCCTCTCTTATTGCGTTTTAGGAGCATACATTGAGTTATGAATGGTTAGCCTTGCTGGCCGCTGCCCTTTGGGCGTGCACCAGCTTAATCTCGGTAACCCCTAGCCGAGTGATGGGCGCTTTTGCCTATAGCCGCTGGCGCATGGGTTTAGTGAGCCTAATGCTGCTTGGTGCCGCTTTATACAATAACCAATGGCAAATGATTAGCCTGTCGCAAGCGGGATTGTTTGCTTTGTCGGGCTTTATTGGCGTATTTGTTGGCGACACCGCCTTGTTTGCTTGTATGAACCGCCTAGGGCCCCGCCGCGCCAGCTTGTTATTTGCTTGTCACGCGGCTTTCTCTGCCTTTTTAGGAGTATGGCTATTTAATGAAGATTTACTTGGTTGGTCGCTACTGGGCGCTGCTTGTTTGTTCTTAGGCGTGATATTGGCTGTTAGTTTTGGTCGCCGAAGTGAGCAGCACAGCTGGGAAAAAATTACCGGCTCAGTCAGCATAGCGGTTGCTTTGGGGTTAACGGCCGCACTCTGCCAAAGCCTTGGAACAGTGATGCTAAAACCGCTGATGAGCGCCCCAGAATACAGTGCTATAGACCCAGTAGCGGGCTCAGCATTGCGAATGTTAAGTGCTTTTTCAGCCCACTTTTTGTTATGGCTAAGTGGTTACAAACTTGCAAGAACACTTATGCCGATTAACTCAAAGCTATTTGTTATGATCGCCGCCAACGGTTTTTTAGCCATGGCGGTCGGCATGACATTAATGTTGTTTGCCCTAAGGCATGGCGATGTATCAGTGGTTGCCCTGTTATCATCAACTTCACCAGTATTGGTGCTGCCGCTGTTATGGATAGTAACCAAACAAGCGCCTACTCGCTCGGCCTGGCTTAGCGCCGGTTTATGTGTACTAGGCAGCGCCTTGCTAATATTTGGCTAGGGGCTGTTGAACTTTGGTGTTGAAATTTTGTTCGAGATAAGCGGGCTTTAATCGCGGCGAGCACTTAGAAGCCTAGTGGGCTAAGCAAGAAGTGCTTAACAAAGAGTAGAGTTCGCTTATCCGAACCCTTCGGGCAGCATTTCTTAGCCATTGATTCAGCCTTAGCGAGTGATTATTAAGCCCACTTAACTGCACACTCTCTGCCTTGCCTAAATGGCTAATAAATTGCTGCAAGAATCATCAGCAAAGATCAACAGCCCCTAGTGTTCAGGGTTAAGAAAAGCCGGCAAGTGGGCGATGCGCTGGTCAATAAAAAACACTTTTTGCTGATACAACTCAGAGTTTGTAGAACCATAAACTTGGGCAAAGCTTTGCTCACTAATGCCTTCGGCTAAATCATCTATCCGTGGGAAAAATGCCTGTTCTGAGCGTGCGGAGCGCATAGCAGCCAAAAACATTTCCGCTTTATCGAGATTCTTCGCCGATTCGGCAAACTCAATGCCAGTCCGGTCAGCTGCTAGATCGGCAAAACTAAAACCACTGCCACCCTCTAAAGAATCAAATAGCTCTTTAAACTCTCCAATAGAAGCACTAAAACCTTGCTCTGCAGCCATGCTCAAGCCCGCCGAATAAACAAAGTGCAGCAGTAAGTCTCTGCGCCCTGCAAGGGTAACATTGTTTGGAGCGGCTTCTAGAGTCAGGTCATCAGCAAAACGTTGCGCCATCACTTTTTGAAAAGTGCCTTGGCTGAAAAAAATCGCCATTGCCCACACTAAAGCCTGTTGCTCTTGTAGAACATCGCTTTGCTCACCTCGCATTGCGACATCAAAGCTCAGTGGGTACAGATAGTCATATAAAGAAATGGCTTGTTGTTCACCATACTGCTTTCTTAACTGGCTTAACTTTTGATAGTAAATCGCCACTGGTAAGCTAGCTAGCTGCGGATCTTTCAACTGATTGAGATTCTTATAAGCACCAGCAACTTTTAAACCTAAATCCTCTACTGGCTCAACCTTAAACTGCACCTGCTGCTGGCTAACGTCTACTGCTTTAATGCTAGCTAATAGCTCTTCGGCTTGTAACTCTGGGAACAAACGCTCTGCCAAGCGCAGCGCTATGTGTTGCGCCATGCTGCCCGGTAAGCTTAATTGACCTACCTTCCATTGACCAAACTGCAAACCTTGAGTTGAGGTATGCAAGCTAATTTCGCTGTTTACATAGCCTTGGTAAATGCTCGTAGGCAAGGCAATGCTGCCACTTAGGCGTAACTCAGATTCGGCAAACGCTGCTTCAGCATCTAAACCACTAAAAGCAGTGGAAGATAAAGCTAACAAGCCATCTAGCTGCTGTTGGCTAAGTTGAATATCAACCGATTGCTGCCCGCCACGAAAAAGCTGCAAGTTTTGTTTAAGCCAGTCTTTAGCATCGGCAACTTGCCGAGCACTCACCGAAGGAGGAGTGAGCACGGTAGCTTGCTTAGATACCATCAACGCAAAGGCGATTAATACCGCCAGAGCAAGCAATAAACTAAGGCTGAGTAGGGCAAACAGTATTTTCTTCATATTACAATAAAGCCCCTCGGTGGGGGCTTAGCAACTACCTAGTAAGGATTTATTTAGTTTCGGCTAACCACTGCGCTACGTCTTTAGCGAAGTAAGTTAAAATGCCATCGGCGCCGGCCCGTTTAAAGGCAAGTAAAGATTCAAGCACTACCGGGCGCTCGGCTAACCAACCATTCTCAATGGCGGCTTTATGCATCGCATACTCGCCACTCACTTGGTAAGCAAAGGTAGGCACTGCAAAGGCATCTTTAACTTGGCGAACCACATCTAAATAGGGCATACCTGGCTTTACCATTACCATGTCGGCGCCTTCTTCAATATCTAAAGCCACTTCATGTAGTGCTTCTTGACCATTGGCAGGATCCATTTGGTAAGTCTTTTTATTGCCACCTTTAAGGTTACCAGAACTACCCACTGCATCGCGGAATGGTCCGTAGTAGCTAGAGGCGTATTTGGCTGAATAAGCCATGATCATGGTGTTGTGATAACCCGCTTCCTCTAACGCTTCTCGAATAGCGGCAATTCTGCCGTCCATCATATCCGATGGCGCAACAACATCAGCCCCTGCGGCTGCATGAGATAAGGCCTGTTTCACCAGAATCTCGGTGGTTATATCGTTTTGCACATAACCTTCGTCATCGATAATGCCGTCTTGGCCATGAGTGGTGAACGGGTCCAATGCCACATCGGTCATCACTCCAAGTTCAGGAAAAGCTTGTTTAAGTGCGCGCACCGCTCGTTGCGCTAGGGCATCGTCGGCATAGGCTTGCTCAGCCAACAGTGACTTTTGCTCAAGCGGCGTTACCGGGAACAGGGCAATCATCGGCACACCTAAGGCCACTAATTGCTCAGCTTCTTTTAACAGCAGATCAATGCTAAAACGCTTTACACCCGGCATGGACGCAACCGTTTCTGTTTGGTTTTCCCCTTCAATCACAAACATTGGGTAAATCAAATCATCAACACTTAACTGGTTTTCACTGGCTAGGCGACGAGAGAAATCATGACGGCGAATTCGACGCATGCGGGTGGCAGGGAACATTCTTGATACACTCACTCAGCGCTCCTTAATTATGTTGCTGTTAGCATCTAGCGCTACTTTAAGCGGCTAATGCTTAGCGAGCAAGTGTATGTAACAGTTTTTCTTAACAGTTTCAGAACAGCTCAAACCCTGCCACCACAGCGAAAAAAAGCATAGATAATATGTGATTACACTCGCGTTCAAAGGAAAACGTTTCCACATTTGATTTACATTTGTTAAATTATAGATACTACATCGCCTAGTCACTGGTCGTGACGCCAGCACATCTTATAGCTAGTGTTTTCAACTTAGTCACAAGCAAAACCGTTTTCTTGGAGTATAAATGGCCACAATTAAAGACGTAGCAGCTGCCGCCGGTGTTTCTGTCGCCACCGTATCTCGGGTGGTCAATAATGGCCCCAAAGTAAGTGCCAAAAACCGCGACCTTGTAAAGAAGGTGATGTTAGAGCTAGGCTATCGGCCTAACGCCAATGCCCGCGCTCTGGTTACCCAAACCAACCCTACTTTAGGTTTAGTGTTTAGTGAGCTAACAGACCCATTTTTTGCCACGCTAGCTGGCGGGGTAGAGAAAGTAACCCGCAACAACAATATCCAGTTGTTGATCAGTAACGGTTTAGTTAGTGCAGAAAGTGAAAAGCGCGCCATTGAAACGCTTTTAGAACAGCGCTGTCAGGCCTTGGTGGTGCACTCTAAAGCCTTAAGCAATCAAGCCTTAATTGATTACGCAGAAGCCGTTCCGGCTTTAGTATTAATTAACCGCTATATCCCAGAAATTGCTCACCGCTGCGTATGGTTAGACAACCAAGCCGGCGGAGAAGCAGCCGCTCGCCACTTGTTATCATTAGGCCACAAAAACATTGCCTGCATAACAAGTAGCTACGACATCGAAGATCCACGCTTGCGTTTAGAAGGTGTTAAGTCGGTATTGAGTGAAGAAGGCATGCCCTTAGCTGAACATGCCATTGCCTCATCTGATCCTAATGAAATTGGCGGCGAAATTGCGGCGCAAAACCTATTAGCGCGCGGCTTAGATTTTACCGCCCTAATTGTTTACAACGACTCCATGGCGTCTGGCGCCATCACCGTACTTTGCGACAACGGCTATCGAGTACCCGAAGATGTATCGGTAATAGGCTTTGATGACGTATTACTGTCTCGCTACTTGCGCCCTAAACTCACCACCATGCGTTACCCTATTGAGATGATGGCGATGGAAGCCGCCGAGATGTCTTTAGCGCTAGCCAGTGGCGAAAGTGTTGCGCCTATTCATAAATACGTGCCTACACTGGTAAAACGCGATTCGGTAAGCCAACCTAAAGACTAAGCAAGCTAAATACCTAATTTATCTCGCAGGTTGTAATACACCGCACCCAGTGCGGTAAATGGCACCTGTAAATGCCGACCTCCCGGGAAACGGTAGTGATTAAGTGAAGCAAATACATCAAAACGCTGCGCTTGGTCACTAAGCACTTCGGCTAACAGCTTACCGGCCAAATGAGTACAGGTTAAGCCATGGCCGCTGTAACCCTGTAAGTAATAAATGTTGCTATCGAGCCTGCCAAACTGAGGCATTCTTGAGTAAGTAAGCAAGAAGTTTCCGGTCCATGCGTAATCAATCGCGGTCCCTTTTAGTTGCGGAAACAGCGCTTCGAATTTAGGCCTGATTTGCTTTTCTATAGACGCCAAAGGCTTAGCGCCATAAACCACTCCTCCGCCAAACAATAAACGTTTATCTGCGGTCAAACGGTAGTAATCAAGCAAGTAGTTACAATCTTCCACACAGTAGTTTTTTGGTAATAGCTGCTGACACAGCTCATCACTTAAAGGCTCGGTGGCTATTACTTGGGTGCCGCAGCGTATCGCCTTATCGCTCAGCTTTGGCTCAAGCTCGCCCAAGTAGGCATTTCCGGCAAACAGTAGATAGTTCGCAGTAACGCTGCCATGTTCGGTAGTGACTTTGGCAGGCTCACCCGCTTGGTAACTTAACACTGCCGATTGCTCATAGATCTCACCACCTAAACCAAGTACTGCTTCGGCTTCACCTAGAGCAAGATTAAGCGGATGAATATGCCCACCTTGCATGTCCAATAAGCCACCTTGGTAGGCAGTGGTACCTACTATTTGTTCTAACTCCGCTTTATCTAACAATTGCAATTGGTGATTGCCAAAACGCTCCCAATTGGATTTTTGTTCCCGAAGGCCTTTAAACTGCTTAGGGTTGTTGGCGGCAAAAACACCCCCGGCTTGGTAGTCACACTCAATATTATATTGGGCGATGCGAGAACGGATGATTTCTCCGCCCTCAAAGATCATTTCATTCAAGGCTTGGGCGGTATTTTTGTCATAGCGCTGCTCAATTACGTCCACGTCACGACTATAACTGTTAACCACTTGTCCGCCATTGCGCCCAGTTGCTCCAAAGCCCACCTTGGCACTCTCTAACACCACCACATGGAAACCTTTCTCGGCGAGGTGCAAGGCCGAAGACAAACCACTAAAACCAGCACCAATAATGCAAACATCACAACGAATATCTTGGTTTAACTGAGGAAACTCTCGCTGGTTATTTGTGCTGGCAGCGTAATAAGACGATGTGTGTTGTTGCATGGTGCTCTCCAATGATCTGTTTGCCCTAGTAACTGCTACGCAGCACGGCGTTTTGCCGCTGCCAAAAATTGGCCAAAAATGGCTTGCGATACCTTATTTTCGCTGGCTTGCCACTCGGGATGCCATTGCACAGCATAGAAAAATGGGTGTTCAGCAAGCCGAAACGCTTCTACCAAACCATCCTCTGCTTGCGCCTCAACCAACAAAGGCTCAGCGAGCCGATTAATGCCTTGATTATGTAAGGAGTTAACCTGAATCGTATCGCTATCTAACCAATCGCCCAGCCAGCTGTCTTTAGCAAGCTGCAAAGAGTGCTGATCAGCATACTTTTTAGTGAAGTCTTCGGTATCCGGCTCTCGGTGTTCTACACAACCACCAAGTTGATAGACTTTGTGATGCAGGCTGCCACCTAGGGCGACATTCATTTCCTGAAAGCCGCGACAAATTCCCAAAACAGGCAAGTCATGCTGTTTAGAATATTCAACAATAGAGAATGCCAAGCTATCGCGCCCTCGGTCTAAACGCGGCTCTAAATGCGTAGCGCCATATAACTCCGGGTGCACATTAGAATGGCTACCGGTAAATAATACTCCATCTAGGCCATGTAATACCCTTTGCAAACTTCTCCCTTTTAGCTGGTGAGTCAGTAATACCGGGGCTGCGTCATAGCTTTCCAAAGCGTTTAGATAAAACTCATTAACACTTTGCACCTGATATAAACCTTGCGGTTTATGACAAGTAATAACGCCAATGAGAGCTTGTTTATGTTCCATATCCTCTGCAAAACCTCGTCAAAATTTAGCAAATTTAATTAAAGCTAAATTGGCACACAAAAGACCAAATGTAAAATATATTTAACACCAGTTATTTAGAGTCGAAGGGTAAAAGCTAGATAATTCCGAAGATAAAAGAGATTTTAAGACAATATGCTGAGCTTTCTGCCTAAAGCTAACTAGAAATGAACGCTTTTACTAAACAGTAGACGGAAGGCATAACGCAACCACACAACAACAACGACCAGATTTAAGGTAAATCAATAGCAGCTAAGGCGCATAATCGGTAAAATCGCCCAGCAGTTTTCATTGGAGTATGGGGCAAATCCTCAGTCATGGCAGAACAAGTAAGCATCAAAATACATTTCAACTCATCCGCAGACCTAGCGGCAACTATAGATAAAGTTCCCGCGCCAAAGCCACCCTTTGACTTACGCAAAGTTTTTGCCGCATTGATAGTGCTTGCCTTAGTTATATTCGCTTTGCTGCATTTAATGTGGCCAGCTAACGCAGAACCTACAACTGATTTGAATACCACTACAGACCAACAAGCCAGCCAAGTTGAAAACACTGTAGATAAGGCAGAATTACCAGCCTTAGAAGCCTCAACCGAGCAACCTCAAACCGAACAACTTGAAGAGATTGCAGCTGAAAGCTCGCCGATTGTGGCTAATGAAGAGCAACAGCTGCAGCCCTCAAAAGCGGAACAGGCAGTTAATGAGCCGCTAGTCGCTGCAACAAAGAACACCTCAGAAACAAACCAAGCTCAGCCGGAACCCGATACCGCACAAGCTAAGCAGCAAGCTGATGATTTAGCCAACACCTCTCCCAGCACTTCAGAACAAGCAGAGCTTGCTAGCGAGCAAACAAGCACACCTGCTGCTCAAGCTAATGTTATCGTCGAGCCAATAGCAAGCAAGGTTGAAACAGCAACTAATGAAGAGACCATTGCGGCCGAAAATGTTGATAAGCAGCTTGCTCACAGCTCTGAGCAAACCAATAAGGCATCGAGCGAAGTAGCTCGAGCCCAGCTAAGTTCTGCCATTAGCCAACGAGAGCCAGTGGATAACTTAACTCGGGTTGAGCTCAATCAAATTCAGCAGGTCTACTTGTTTATGGAGTTGCGTGAGATGCAAGGTCAAAGCATTCAAGTAAACTGGTATCGCCAGCAGCAACTTCAGGCATCGGTTGATTTAAACATTGGCGGTCCACGTTGGCGCACCAATGCCAGCAAACGCTTTGACTTAAACAGTCGCGGTGACTGGCAAGTCGCGATATACAATCAACAGCAAGTACGCATTTTTGAACAAAACTTTACTGTGGAATAAGCCAATAGGCTTGCAGTGACACTAAGCAATGGTAAATTGATTAAGTGGCTTAGTTGCTTTCAAATAATTAAAGATATGCAGGTGACGTTATGGAACTTGAGTTAATTCGCAGCGCGTTAGGCTGGGGAGCCATTATCAATATTGCGGTATTGCTGTATTGGTTTGCTTTTTTAACCCTAGCTCACGACTGGACCTACAAACTGCACTCTAAATGGTTCAACCTTAGCGTAGAGAAGTTCGACCGCTTTCATTACCTAGGCTTGGCACTGTATAAAACCGCTATTATTGCGTTTTACGTAGTGCCATATATCGCCCTAGGTATTGTGTTAGATTAATCGGTATACAACACGATCGACTCAGGTTCGCTGATTGAATAGCCAGCGGTGGCTACCCCTTCAACAGTTTGAACTTGAGTATTGATGGTTCCTTCAACCCAAACAGGTTCCCATAGGTCTTCTAGCTGTAAACCTTTTGAGTGAGTTACATAAACAATTTGGTTTGGCGGTGGTGGTGGATAATGCAAACAAGCACCAAAGTACGGCACCAATAAAAACTCCTTCACCAACTCCCCTTCGGTATCCAGCGGTACTACAAAGCCCGGAATACGGATTGGCTTGCCGTCCAACTCTTTATTTACGCTCACATTGAGATTTTGCTGACCGGCCTGATCCAGCGGTATGTTGTGATCAATTTCAGGCATCGGCATGTTGCGTTCATTTTCTGGCAGCAACTCGTTCCAAACGTCTACGCCATTGGCCTGTAGGTTCATGCTAACCAGCAATAAACCCACTACGTAATAAGCTAGTTTCATGTTTTACCCTTACTAAATTTTTATGCTCATGCCATCGCTAAGCGAATAACGATAAGCGCGCCAAGCAGGTAGTACGCCAGCTAAAAAGCCCACCACAACTACGGCCAACAATAAGTAGCATTGCTCTACAGTAGGCCAGTTTAACACTAAATAGAAACCAAACTGATTAAGCAGTATCGGTTTCGCTGCCCCCAAAATTAGATACATGCTGGCTAAACCAAGCAAAGCGCCTAACGCACTCAATAACAAGGCTTCAATCAGTAACAAACCAAAGATATGTCGCGGTTTAGCCCCTACCGAGCGCAAAATTGCCATCTCTCTACGGCGTTCTTTTAAGCTCACCATTAAGGTGCTTAACATGCTCATTAAGCCAGTGATAACCACACAAATGGATACCGCTAACAGAGCACTTTCGGCAATGCTTAAAATGCCCCACAGCTCTTGCAAAGCCACACCTGGCAATATCGCTAACAGCGCTTCATTTTTGTATTGATTAATCTGCCGCTGCAAATTAAAAATTTGTAAGCGTGATTGTGTACCCAGCATCATTGCGGTGATGCTTGAAGGCGTTAACTGAGCCTCGGTAAATGGCTGTGTTTGCGGCGGCAGGTGAATCGCTTCGATGCCAGCAAGCGAGGTAATCACCGTTCGGTCTACTGGCGTACCAGTAGGTTTTAAAATGCCGCTCACTTCAAAAGGGAACTGGTCATGATTAACAAAACTTACTGCTGCAATTCCGTGTGCCACTACAATTTTGTCACCCAGTTTATAACCCAACTTGCGGGCAACTTCGGCGCCTAATACCACTTCAAAGGTATCGTTTAATTGCTGGCCTTGGGCAAACTCTAAAGGCTGTTTATTGGCGTATTGATAATGTTCAAAAAAGCTATTGGTGGTGCCCATTACCCGATAGCCGCGATGCGAATCCCCCAGGGAAATAGGGATCGACCATTTTACTGACGACTGACCTGCAATTTCTTGGTAACTGTCCCAGCTAATATTATTTGTGGCATTGCCAATACGAAATACTGAATAAAGCAGCAATTGAGTAGGGCCACTGCGTGCACCCACAATTAAATCGGTGCCAGAAATGGTTGAGGCAAAACTCGATTTAGCTTGTGTACGTAGATTTTCCACACCTAGCAATAGGGCCACACTAAGGGCGATGGTAAGCAAACTAAGTAATGCGGTACCACGCCTTGCCCACAAACTATGCCAAGCCAATTTAAGCAAACTCATGTTGACCTCCCAAATTAAGCGCTGGCAAATCAACCACCTGATGGAAACGATTAGCTAGCTCTTGATCGTGGCTCACCAATAACAAGCTGCTATCACAGTGCTCTAACTCAGACATCAACAGGTTCATAAAATGTTCGCGATTGGTTTTATCCAACGCAGAGGTGGGTTCATCGGCAATAATTAACTCTGGAGAGCCGATCATTGCGCGAGCCGCAGCCACCCGCTGTTGTTGGCCAATGCTCAACTGGCCAACTGGCTGATTAAGCTGCTTATCAGGCAACTGCAGATGCGATAGTAATCGACGCGCTTCATCCAATACCGACGACGAGCGGCTTAAAGCTCGCTGCCGACGTAACTTAGAGAACTGACAAGCCAAAGCGACATTCTCGAGTACCGACAGGTAGGGCAACAGGTTGAACTGCTGAAATACGTAGCCAATATGATCGGCTCGCAGTTGGTCACGTTGCGCTGCTTTTAAGCTGGCACAATCTTGTCCCATGAAACTTAACTTGCCCTGTTGCGGGCTAATCACCCCAGCAATCAAGCTGAGTAGTGTAGATTTACCACAGCCGCTTGGCCCATGAATAAAGGTATGGCTAGCTGCAGCAATAGTTAAATGAGGAATATGAATGGCCGGGTGTGATTCACCCGGCCACGCAAATACCACTTCTTCTAAGGCTAATAGAGAAGCAGATTGGCTCATATTATAAGTTCACCTTGTTCTGCGCTGGTGTAACATCAAATGCTACTTGGCCGCGCTCACTAGCACCTTGTACTTGGATTTTTTCCATACGAGGGAAAAGCTTAAACAACTCTAGGTCGAAGCTTTTCAGTTCATCTAAGTGATGACAGTGGAAGTGGTAAGTTAAGCGCACATCCTCGTGGCTAGCATGAGCAGCGTGGTCGTGGTCATGATCGTCATGGTCTTTATGCTCGTCGTGCGCAGCGTGGTGGTCTTTATGCTCTGAATCCGCTTGGTCTAAGCTTCCCCAATGCTGAGTAACTTCTTCAAGCTCACATTCGCCACCGGCAAAGCTAAACAAACTCATGCCTTGAGCTGCTTGTTTTTTTGCGTCATCCAATATCTTGTGCTGTTGCTCGTTGACTGGTGCATGCTCAAAACCAAGAAAATTATCGGCCGGAGAATGGATTTCAATCTCTAGCTCTTCACCACTGGCGGCAAAAAAGAGCTCGGCAACACCATGTTGGTGAGCAGACTGGGCGCTAGCTGCGCAAGAAAACAGGCCAAAAACGGCCGCATATATAGGCGTTAACTTCATTATAAGTATCCATGATTTTTAAAAAGTAAGTGACTAAATCAATCAATACCAATCTAACTAAACCAGCTAACAGCAAGGAGCAGACCTAAGCGTGTTTGCTTAACGTTAACCATACTCAGCTGTATTGCGAGATTCAAACCTTGTTTAGCTAAATTAGCAACTCATGGACGGTGGAGAGCGGGCACTAGCAGCGAGCGCATGCTGGCTGGTGTATAAGTAAACGGTTCTAACAAAAGCTTGGCGACGTTTAAGCAATACAATCAGCGGTACGCTGCTGACTATCGCCGTTGCCAGTTTTTCTAAATTAAAACAGAGTTGGCAATGTAGCTCAGAGTGCTCAGGATCAAGCCGTTCAACTTGATGTTCAGCCCAAGCCAAGACAAACCAAGACACTGATAAAATCAGTATGCATGTAAGTCTCTTTTGCCAAGTCTGTAAGATCATTCTGTTTCCGATACTGCTGGTAAATTGGCTTATTCAGACAATAGTTTAATTTCGTAAGAGCCAAACTTGCGAATATTTATCACACCATTGTTAAAGATTAAATACTGGCCTTTAATTCCTTGCAGCTGCCCTTCTACCAAGGGATTTTTATCTAAGTTAAAACTGCTTATTTTGCTTGGGTATTGAGCAACAGGAAAATTTAAATCAATCACTTGCTCATCGGGCAGTTCACTAATGGCTTCTAAGCCAAAGCGCTCTGCTAGATCGGCCAGGGCCTCACCAATTTGTGGCAACAAACGTTCACGCTCAGCTATCAAATCTAACTCTATTGCATCGCCTTTCAACATTGCTCGCCAATTGGTTTTGTCTGCCACCAGCTTAGCTAATTCTATTTCTACCAAACCAGAAAGCTGGCGCGTGGCAACTTTAAATATTGGCAGGGCTTGAGTAGCACCTTGGTCAATCCAACGTGTTGGTATTTGGGTATGGCGAGTAATGCCCACCTTTAAGCCAGACGTGTTTGCCAAGTAAACATAATGAGGAATCATGCAATTTGCTTCTCCCCACTCTGGCTCACGACAGGTGCCTTGGGCATAGTGGCAGGTTTCAGGCTTCATAATGCACATATCGCAACTGGCCAGCTTACGCATACACACAAAACAATGGCCTTGCGAGTAACTTTTCTTGGTGGCTTTACCACAGCTTCGGCAGTTTATTTTACCGGTAAATTCGAAAGCTAAAGATTCACCGATTAGTGGATTAAGATGTAACTCTTGCTCGCCAATAGGCAAATAATACTGAACTTGTTCGCCCAGTTCTGCTCGCATTTTTGATAGATGTCCCTGCACGGTCCGCCACTCTCTGAAGTCTTATTATGGCTGAGCAGTGTAAAGCAAAGCGGGTAACTGTCCAAGTCCACAGAAGCTATGGCATTAATAGGGATAATTATCGTCACTGCCAAGCTCTAGCTGCATTAACTGTTTTAACTCGCCACTGCTCACCAGCATAGGTATAGTTTTATCAAAACGTGTTTGTAGATAACGCCCTCGTGGATTGGCGGAAAAGCAAAAAGTAGAGCTGTAATGCAATACATTTTTCACCAGCACATAGTCACCAGCCAATTCTGGCTTTTGCTCTAGCAGATGATTAATGTCTTCTTGGTAATTTAATACTGCATCCACGCGCTTATGGTGCAACAGCTTTATCATTTGCTCTAAGCTTGCGTACTCTCGGTAATTCACTCCTTCCGGCAAAAGGTCTTGCCAATCGTAACCAAGCTGCGAGACCACTTGCTTGCCAATGAGATCTTGCGGAGACTGATAGTGCCTAGCCAATTCGGGGCTAATTAACATGTCGCTACGATCAATTTCTATTGGGAAAGTTGAACAGTTAGCACGAGTAAAATCGTCCGCTGCCCCGCCAAACACAATATCTACCTGCTGCTGATCCAGCATGGCAATACTGCGCAAATAGGGCATAAACTGAACGTTATAGGTGTGATTGGGGAAAACCCGTTGCAACAAACCAAAGTAATAACCGCTTTGGTCTTTGTTGGAATAATTTAGCCACTCATCGGTGGCTATTTTAATACTATTGCTGTCAGCCAAAGCAGAGCAATGAAGGCAGAGTAACAAAAAGCAACGAAGGCCATTCATTAGGCTAAACCCTAAAAGTGGTTCACCCTTTAAGCATAGTAAAGCCGCACCAAAGGGTGCAGAAAATGTTAGTTTTTACTAAAACATCCCCTCAAGGATTCCGGTCTTTTTTGCCAAACCAACCTTAGTAATGTCATCAGATACCCGCTCGGCACCACGTAACATAGCGTCGATCAATTCACCCGCATCAAACTTGGTTAAGGCTTCATCAGCCCCCACTTGGCTAGCCCTATCAACACTAATTTCGCTAGATAACGAGGTATGTAAAATAATGTAGGCATTAGCAACACCAGGGTCACTGCGAACCTCAAAAGTGAGTTCGTAACCATCTAGGCCCGGCATTTCAATGTCACTCACCAGCACATCAATTGGCTTACCTTGAGCCGCGGCTTGTTGCATCATCTTAAATGCAGTAGCGCCATCGCTGGCCATTTGATAGTCAATTTCTATGCTATCTAGGGCACTGGCTAATTGCTTACGGGCGGTGGCCGAATCGTCCACCAGCAAAATTTTAAGCTGCGCAAGAATCGCTTGGTCTGGCAAGCTTACCGAAACACGTATTCGGTCTTCATCATCGGGGAAAACCGTGGCAATTAGCTTTTCAATATCCAGCAATTGCACCAGTTTGTCATCAACCCGAGTTACTCCGGTTACATAAGCGTCTTTGCCTAAAGAGCCCGGTGGTGGATCGATATCGCGCCAGCGACATTCAGTTATTTTTTCTATGCCACGCACTAAGAAGCCGACAGTTTGGCGGCTAACATCGGTAATAATGATCGAGCAAGATTCAAGCTCTTCTTCGGCAATAGGTCGGTAGCCCACGGCGGCAGCCATGTCGATCACCGAAATTGTTTGGCCACGCAGCGAGGCGGAACCCAGTACATATTGGTGAGAATGCGGTAGGGCAGTAAGTCGTGTATAAGGCACAATTTCACGCACCTTTAAGGTGCCAATTGCAAATAGCTGATTTAGGGACAGCCTAAAGTGCAATAAACCTTGGGTTTGACTAGTGGCGCTACTCATGAAGCATCCTTACTCTATTTAAATAACTTTCAACGTTATACCGCTTCAGCTGGCGTGTCTAATAAATAGGCATCTTGCTGGCGAAACCGCTGACAAATTTGTTTAACTGTTTCACTACTACACGCCGCGTGTGGCTGGGTGGCAGCAACAACTACAATATCAATTGCTGGCAAGGGAGGCATTGTTTTAGCGCACAGTTCTTGCAATTCGCCCTTGCTAGATCGCGCCAGAGCGGCTACGGCTAATCCTTGCGAGACCAATCCATACAGGCCACTATGATTGGCACTGGTTGCTAGCAAACGATAAGGTATGTCTGCCTTGTCTAACCCATCAATCGCGCTGGCGTGAAACTTACAATCAGTTTCATATAAGGCTAATGGCATAGGCCGTAATTGACTCAAATCGCGCTCTTTATGGCTTACCCAAACGCCTTGGTCATGGCGCAATAAATAACCTTCATCACTATCTGGGCTGCGAGTAAGAATGGCCAAATCAAGTTCGCCTTGATCCAGGCTTTCTCTTAATTTCACACTGGGCGCAGCAGACAAGCGTAAACACAAATTGGGAATAGTTTGCTGCAATAATTCGCACAATAAAGGTAACACCGACACACTATAATCGTCTGGGCAGCCAATGCGTAAGTCCACTCTATCGTGGCTGTGCTTCAACTCTGTGACAGCTTGGTCATGCAAGCTAATAATGCGCCGTGCATAGCTCGCTAAGGCTTGACCAGCAGGGGTTAGCACTAAACTACGGCCTTCTTTTTCAAACAAAGGGCTAACGCTTTCTTGCTGCAATTTTTTCATTTGTGCACTAATTGCAGACTGGGTGCGAAAGGTTTGGCTAGCCGCTCGGGTAAAACTACCACTTTCTACAAAAGCCACTAAGCTGCGTAAAGCATCAATGTCCATTTCAACCCATCACCATCTTTAATAGTTGCCATCAAAAATAATCGTTATTCAAACTACAAGCAACTTGTCACACTAGCCATATCACTTAAGCACAAGGATTCGCTATGATTTTGCACGACTACTTACCCTCTGGAAACGGCTACAAAATTCGCTTATTGCTTAGCCTACTGGGTCAAACCTACCAACTTAAAAGCTATGACATCGTGAAGGGTGAATCACGCACCGCTGAGTTTTTAGCATTAAACCCTAACGGCAAAATACCTGTGCTTGAATTTGACGATGGACGCTGCTTGGCAGAGTCTAATGCTGTATTGTTTTATCTAGCCCAAGGAACACCGTTTTGGCCACAAGATGTTTGGCAGCAAGCTCAAGTTATAAAATGGATGAGTTTCGAGCAATATAGCCATGAGCCAAACATTGCCAGCCCACGGTTTTGGCTTACCCACGCTGGCGTAACACCAGAGCGTCAGGCTCAGTTAGCCGATAAACAACAGCAAGGCTACGCTGCATTAGCGGTGATGGAGCAACACCTTAGCCAACATGATTATTTTGTGGCGAACACTCTTACTATTGCTGATATTGCCTTGTATGCCTATACACACGTAGCTGAAGAAGGCGGATTTGATTTACAAAAATTCCCAGCCGTTTTGGCTTGGTTGGAGAGAGTGGCTCAAGTAAACAACTATGTCAGCATTAACGATGATTCTGCACGAGTAAACTAGAGCAGTAAAAAAAGACCAAGCCGACAATCGGCTTGGCCAAACGCTTACAATCTAACTAGTAACTTTCCTTGGTTTTCGCCGCTAAACAGCAAATTGATGCCTTCGATGGCTGAATCTAAGCCTTCTAAAACATGAACGCGATACTTTAGCTTGCCCGCTTGCAAGTAGCTGCTTACTTGCTGCATTAATTGAGGAGCCTTATCAAAGTGGTCAGGCATGGTAAAGCCTTGAATCGACAAACGCTTTTTAACAATGGGGATCCAGTTAGGGCCAGCCGAAGGCTGCTCGGTGTTGTAATCGGCAATCATTCCACACACTACGATACGGCCAAAAGCATTCATGTTATCAATAGCCACTTGCTGGATCTCACCGCCGGTATTTTCGAAGTAAATATCAATACCATTGGGTGTTAGCTCAGCGACCTTTTCGGCAATGTTATCGGTTTGATAATTAACAGCGCCGTCAAAGCCTAATTCTTCTACTAGCCAGCGACATTTTTCATCGCTACCAGCCACACCCACTACATGCAAACCTTCAGCCTTGGCAATTTGCCCAACCAAAGAGCCTACCGAGCCAGCGGCTCCGCTTACCAATAAAGTTTCCCCTGTTTTTGGTTTAGCAATCTCTAACAAACCTTGAGCGGCGGTCATGCCTGGTAAGGCTAATACTGCTAACACCGCTTCCGCAGGTAAGCCAGCTGGAATAATGTTTATCCCAGCACCATTACTGACAGCTTGTTCGGTCCAGCCAAACATGCCCATTACCGTAGCACCTACCGGAAACTGCGCATTGCGAGATTCAATCACCTCAGCAATACCGCTAGCGCGCATTACATCACCTAAAGCGACCGGAGGAATGTAACTCTCGGTATCAGCGCTCATCCAGCCACGCATTGCTGGGTCTAAGGACATATGTGTTTGTTTAACCCTAAACTCGCCATCTTGCAAAGCCTCTACAGCGTGGCTGCGGCTTTCAAAGCAACTGGCTTCAATGTTAGTAACAGGGCGCTTGACCAAATGAATTGACTGATAGCTCGACATGCAGGCTTCCTTAAGTGAATAGTATTCATCATTATTTACGCTTTCATTGTAAATAGCTTTACAAATAGGAATAAATAGCCCTTTAAGCTAAACTTTATTGCCTTTTAGACAAAAGTGACCCTGATGGATAAGTTACGCGCCCTGCAATATTTTGCTCACCTTGCTGAATCTGGCAGCTTCACCAATACTGCCAATGCCTTTGATGTGCCGCCCTCTTCGGTATCACGACGGATTGCCGATTTAGAAGCCTTACTCAAACAACAATTGCTGCACCGCAGCACTCGTCAGGTAAAACTTACCGAGTTGGGCGATTTATACTATCAGCAGATATTACCGGCCTTACACAGCTTAAGTGATGCAGAAGACCTGCTAAAACAACAGCAACATCACCCCAGTGGTTTACTGTCAATTAGTGCGATGCCAAGCTACGGGGAGCTATGTTTAACGCCTATTTTGAGTGAGTTTTCGCAGCGTTACCCAGACATCGTGTTAGATCTGCACTTTAGTGATCAGTTAAGTAACTTGCGCCGCGACCAAATAGATATCGCTATTCGTGGCGGCACAGCACCCGACGAACGCATTGTTGCCAAAAAGCTCTCGAATAATCATTTTGTTTTGTGTGCTTCGCCAGAATATTTAGCGCGCAATGGCCAACCACGGAGCCCTCTCGAGCTTAATCAACACCCCAGTTTACGCTATCGAAGCCCAGAAAAAGTACTACCTTGGCTTTATAAAGAACAACAAAAATGGCAAGAATTACATCCACCTATTCGCTTAATTAGCAATCATGGTACAAGCTTAGTCAACGCAGCAAAAAGTGGTGATGGCATTGCTTTACTGCCAGAGTGGGGAATTAGCCAACAACTTGCCGAAGGCAGTTTAGTGCGTTTTTCAGTAGGCCAAGATATTCGAGTATCGCCTGCTGAAGCTACCGGCATTTACCTTTTGTACCAAGGGCTTAAGTATCAAATTCCTAAGGTAAAGGTAGCGGTAGACTTTATCGTATCGCAACTAATGCAGCAGCCTAGTGAATACTTAGGCTAACAAACAAAGCAGCCAACAGTTAAACCCTGCTTACTTAACTATTCAGCATATTATGCTGATGTTTCCACTAAGCTGTTCAAACTTTGCACTTTTCTCTGCAAACTTGTTTGTTAAGATAATGTTACGTTCGATTCTTGATTACTTGGTCTACTTTTAGCAACAAGCTCTTAGCAAAAGGAACTGTTTATGGGCGAGCCGGTCAGTGACCAACAATATGTGCGCTTTGTTGACGTTAAAAAAAGCTACGATCAACGCAGCTTAGTGGTAAAAAACTTTAATCTTGATATTCGCAAGGGTGAGTTTGTTACCTTGCTAGGTCCTTCAGGCTCTGGCAAAACCACTTGTTTAATGATGCTCGCCGGCTTTGAAGATGTCACCAGTGGTCAAATTCTAGTAAATGGCCAAGCGATTACCAACGTTGCACCTTACAATCGCAATATTGGCATGGTGTTCCAACACTACGCATTATTTCCCCACATGACGGTAGCCGAAAATCTCGCTTATCCCTTAGCGGTACGTAAACTTCCCAAAGAAGAAATTAACCGCAGAGTGGCCGACTCTTTAGCCTTGGTAGAACTAGAAAGCTTTGGCAAACGCTACCCGGGGCATTTATCTGGCGGCCAAAAACAACGGGTTGCCCTAGCGCGCTCACTTATCTTTGAGCCTTCGATTGTATTAATGGATGAACCGCTAGGTGCATTAGATAAAAACCTTCGCGAGCAAATGCAGCTGGAAATTAAACGGCTGCACGAAGCCATCGGCTTTACTGCTATTTATGTCACCCACGACCAAACCGAAGCGCTTACCATGTCAGATCGCATCGCCGTATTTAACGATGGGGTTGTGCAACAATGCGCCGCACCAGACGTGCTTTATGAGCGCCCCGAAAACGCCTTTGTCGCCGACTTTATCGGTGAAAACAATCACCTCAAAGGCAAGGTACTCAATCGTGCTCAAGGCTTAGCCAAAGTAGAGCTAAGTGATGGCAGCGTAGTGAGTGGCCAAGCCATGGATTGTCCAGAGTCTGGCAATGCTTGTGTGCTGGCTGTACGCCCAGAAAACCTATTTATTGAAAGCGACAAACATCGCTTTGATAACCGAATTGAAGCAGAGTTTATTACGCGCCTCTATGTGGGCGACTTTATTCGCTACTTCTTTAAGCTTCGTGACAAAACCGAGCTCATGGTAAAAGTGCTCAACGATCACGACGCACCACAAATTGCCGCTGGCACAATCACTAAACTAACGTGGTCCGTTAATGACGGGTTAGCTTTTAATCCACCCCCAAGCTCTTAATGGTAAAGGATGGTACCTATGAAACGTTTACTTCCAGTTCTTGCTCTCGCCTCGGTCTGTAGCATTGCCAATGCCGACCAACTCACCGCCGTATCCTTTGGTGGTGCGTATGGCGCAGCCCAGCAAAAACATATGCTAGACCCCTTCATGAAAGAAACCGGCCACAAGATTTTATTTGAAAACTACTCCGGTGGTATTGCCGAAATTAAAGCCCAAGTAGAGAGTGGTAACATTCTTTGGGACGTGATCGACGTAGAGGTGATTGATCTCGAACGCGCCTGTTCAGAAGGCCTATTAGAAGTGATTGACCACGCCAGCCTACCACCAGGTGATGACGGCGTGCCTGCAGCAGAAGACTTTAGCGAAGCAGCACTCGCCAATGAATGTGGCGTGGGTAACATTGTTTGGACGGTGCTTTATGCCTACAATAACGACACCATTAAAGGCGGCCAACCTAGCTCTATCGCCGACTTTTTCGATACCAAAACTTACCCAGGGAAACGTGCTTTACGTAAGCGCCCACAAGTAAATTTAGAATGGGCATTGATTGCCGATGGTGTACCAAAAGAGCAGGTTTATGAAGTATTAGAAACCGACGAAGGCCAAGCTCGCGCCTTTGCCAAATTAGCCACCATTGCCGACGACATCGTTTGGTTCGACAGCTGGTCACAAGCGCCGCAATTGCTCAATGATGGTGGTGCCGTGATGGTTCAATCGGCCAACGGGCGGATCTTCGACGCCATTCAAAGCGAAGGAAAACCTTTTGAGATGGTGTGGGATGCTCACTTATATGACCTGGACGTTTGGGCCATTGTAAAAGGCACCAAGAAAAAAGACTTAGCCATGGAGTTTATCCGTTTTGCCACCAGCTCAAAACCATTGAGCGGCATGCCTGAGGTGGCTTACGGCCCTACTCGTAACTCATCTTACGCTTATGTAGATAAAGCGGTTATTCCAAAACTGCCATCTTCACACCTGGATAAAGGTGTTAAAGCATCTGGTGAGTTTTGGGCTGATTATGGTGAATCCTTAGGTGAGAAATTTAACGAGTGGCTGCTGAAGTAATAGCAACTTAGTTAGAGGTGAAGATGGATAACAACAGCCTTAGCGTTGAAGAAATTCTCGAGAGCAAACGCTTGCTTAAACGCAAAAAGCGTATGCTGCTGGCATTTACCATGCCGCTGTTGATATTTGTCTTCATCACCTTTATCTCCCCCATTGCCACCATGCTATACCGCAGTGTTTACCACCCAACGGTTAGCCAGTTAATTCCTTTAAGTTTGGAGGAACTAAGCACTTGGGACGAAGCTGGCGATCAGCTTCCTAATAGCCAAGCCCTCAAGCAATTTGCCATTGAGCTGCAAGGGCTCTCTAAAGAGCGCTTATCGGGCAAGCTAGCCGAAGAAGTGAATCGGCTTAAACCTGGTAGCTCTAGTTTAATAAAATCGAGTGCCAGAAAACTTAAGAAAAAATCTCTCGAAGAATTACAGCAAAGTGGCGACACCTTGTTGCTTGGTTACTCCAAAAAATGGCAAGACATCAATTTATGGCGTGCGGTAAAACGCTCTGGGCAAGCCTTTACCGACAGCTACTACCTTACAACCTTTGATTTAAAGCGTAATCCCGCTGGAGAGATCGAGCAGCGCGATACTCAAATCTATTTAAAGCTATATTGGAAAAGCTTAAAAATAGCGCTAATCATTACCTTTTTAACCGCTTTGTTAGCCTATCCTTTGGCCTACTACTTGGCCAATGCGCCCAGTAAAACTGCCAATCGTTTAATGGTGTTGGTTTTATTGCCTTTTTGGACCTCACTGCTGGTTCGCACCACCTCTTGGATAGCCATTTTGCAAACCAATGGCGTGGTCAACTCAACCCTGCAAGCCTTAGGCTTGATTGATGAGCCCTTTGAAATGCTCTATACCCAATTTGCCACCATCATTGCTATGACCCATATTTTGCTGCCATTTATGATTTTGCCCTTGTATAGCGTGATGAAAAATATCGACCCGAGTTATTTTCGCGCAGCGCTGTCTCTAGGGGCAAGGCCTGTGCCGGCTTTTATCAAAATTTACCTACCAATGACTATCCCGGGGGTAAGTGCCGGTGCTTTATTGGTATTTATTATTTCGATTGGCTACTACATTACCCCAGCCATAGTGGGTGGCACCGAAGGGCAGATGATTTCTAATATTATTGCCTTCCATATGCAGTCTTCCAATAACTGGGAACTCGCAGCAGCACTGGGCTCATTATTGCTAGCCTTAATCATTGCTCTGTACTGGGTTTACGATCGCTTTGTTGGCGTAAACAATATTAAGTTGGGCTAAGCATGAAAAGTTATCCTAAATATTTCACCTTCTGGCATATCTTAGCCCACTACGGCCTGCGCTTTTGCTCGTTATTGGTGCTGGCATTTTTGATGTTGCCAATCATGGTGATAATTCCGCTCTCGTTCAACGTAGAGCCCTTTTTTAGTTTTACCGAGGGCATGTTAGCGCTAGAGCCCGAGGCCTACTCTTTGAAATGGTATGCCGAAATTTGGCACGACGATAAGTGGTTATTAGCAATTAAAAACAGCTTTTTTATTGGCATATGCGCCACTTTAATTGCTACCGTATTAGGCACCTTGGCGGCGATTGGTTTAAGCAACCCAGCGATGCCTTGGCAAAAGCTTTGGATGGCTATTTTATTGTCGCCGATGATTGTGCCTCTCATTATCACAGCAGCAGGGATGTACTTTTTCTATAGCCAGCTCAACTTGGCAGGATCTTACCTAGGCGTAATTTTAGCGCACGCTGCCTTAGGCACACCTTTTGTTTTAATCACCGTAAACGCAGCTTTGTCTGGCTTTGATTATTCCTTAGTTAACGCATCACTAGGCCTTGGCGCACGCCCTCTCACTACCTTTTTTAAAGTTATAATGCCGCTCATCCGCCCTGGTGTAATATCTGGCGCCCTGTTTGCTTTCATCACTTCATTTGATGAAGTGGTGGTTGTACTGTTTTTAGCTGGGCCAGAACAGCGAACCATTCCGCGACAGATGTTCTCTGGTTTACGTGAGCAAATTAACCCCACCATTTTGGCAGTAGCCACTTTATTGATCGTAATTTCTGCCATGCTGCTATTTACCATTGAGTATCTGCGCGCCCGTAGCGAGCGAATTCAAAGTGGAGAATTAGATAGCTAAGCTATTTATTACAACAACTTACATGTGTTTGTTTTATCTTGGTTATTTCACAGATATAAATTGATCATAAACAAGCAATTCACGACTATCCTCTAATCTAACTCCCTATATTCACGTTTTAACACCTATTATTGCTGTGCTAAATCTTTGAACTTAATTTTCAATAGCAATTACCTATCGTAAAGATAGATTCAATTGCTTTTACAAATCACTGCGAAAAATTGATACTAGACCCATCAAACGAACACACCTTATTAGAGTTTACGGAGAAAGATATGTTAGAGAATCGCGAAGGCCAAAATGTACCAAGTGTTACTTTTCATACTCGTCAAAACGACGCTTGGGTAGACATTACAACAGAGCAGTTATTCAAAGATAAAACCGTGGTTGTTTTTGCCCTACCTGGTGCATTTACACCAACTTGTTCATCAACACACTTACCACGCTACAACGAGCTAGCTGGTGTTCTAAAAGAGAACGGCGTTGATGAAATTGTATGTTTAAGCGTTAACGATACTTTTGTAATGAATGCATGGTTAGCAGACCAAGAAGCTGAAAACATTACTGTAATTCCAGATGGAAACGGCGAGTTCAGCGAAGGCATGGGCATGCTAGTGGGCAAAAACGACTTAGGTTTTGGCAAACGCAGCTGGCGCTACTCTATGTTAGTGAAAAACGGCGTAATCGAAAAAATGTTTATTGAGCCAGATGTTGCAGGCGACCCGTTTGAAGTATCAGATGCCGACACCATGCTTAACTACATTAATGCCGACGCTAAAAAGCCTTCTGCAATTAGTGTATTTAGCAAGCCAGGTTGTCCTTTCTGTGCCAAAGCTAAGCAATTACTGCATGACAAAGGCATGGCTTTTGAAGAAGTAATACTAGGCACCGACGCCACCAGCGTAAGTCTTAAAGCAATTAGCGGCCGCAGCACTGTTCCACAAGTATTTGTAGACGGTAAACACATTGGCGGTAGTGAAGAGCTAGAAGCTTACTTAGCTTAAGCAATTAAAATTCAGGCGAGACGGTCTACTCGCCTGAACAACCCAATTCGCAGGTTTCAAAGGTAGTTATCATGTCAAATTCAGAAGTTAAGCAATCTGTAGATGTAGCCATTATTGGTGGCGGAACCGCAGGTTTAGCCGCATACCGCGCCGCAAAAGAGCATACCGATTCGGTATTAATGATTGAAGCAGGCCCCTATGGCACTACCTGTGCTCGGGTAGGTTGTATGCCAAGTAAATTGCTAATTGCAGCTGCTGAAAATGCCCATCAATATGAAAAGTCAGCCCAATTTGGGGTTAACTTGGGTAAGCCGCAGATTGACGGCCACGCCGTGATGCAACGGGTAAAATCTGAACGCGACCGCTTTGTGGGTTTTGTATTGGAGTCTGTAGAAGGCATCGATGCTCAGCACAAGCTAGATGGCTACGCCGAATTTGTTACTGAGAACCAACTTAACGTTAAGCATAGCGATGGTTCAAGCACTCTAGTTGAAGCTAAGCGCATTGTTATTGCTAGCGGCTCACGCCCAGCTTTTCCAGCACCTTGGGCCGAGCTAGGTGACCGCTTGTTGGTAAATGACGATATTTTTGAATGGGATACCTTACCAGAATCGATTGCGGTATTTGGCCCAGGCGTAATTGGCCTAGAGCTTGGTCAAGCCTTACATCGTTTAGGTGTAAAAGTACTAATGTTTGGTGTGGGTGGCGCAGTAGGCCCACTTACAGACCCAGCCTTAACAGATTATGCCAATACCACTTACGCCGAAGAGTTTTATTTAGATTCAGACGCTAAGGTTGAGTTAATTGAGCGCAGTGAAAATGGGGTCAAGCTTCGCTATATCGATAAACAAGGTGCAACAGTTGAAACTGAAGTTGATTACCTCGTTGCTGCCACTGGGCGTAGACCTAATACCGATAAACTGGGATTAGATAAGCTAGATATACAGCTTGATGAACGCGGTGTGCCGGTTGCCGACCACTACACTTTGCAAACATCGATAAGCCACATTTTTATTGCCGGTGACGCTAGTAACCAGATCCCTCTGCTGCACGAGGCCGCCGACCAAGGCAAAATTGCTGGCGATAACGCCGGACGTTGTAAAGAAGTGCGCGCTGGTTTACGTCGCACGCCAATAGCAGCAGTATTTAGCGATCCGCAAATTGCTATGGTGGGCGAAAGCTACCGCGATATTGAAAAACGCTTAGGCTCTTGTGGTTGCTTTGAAGTTGGCGAAGTAAGCTTTGAAAATCAAGGCCGCAGTCGAGTGATGTTAGTAAACAAAGGCATTGCTCACTTATATGGTGAACAAGGCACGGGGCGCTTTTTGGGAGCAGAAATTATCGGTCCAAATGCCGAACACTTAGCTCACTTATTGGCTTGGGCGCATCAAGCTAAAATGACGGTTTCACAAATGCTGGATATGCCGTTTTATCACCCAGTGATCGAAGAAGGCGTGCGCACAGCATTACGCGACCTAAATGCCAAGTTGCACCTTGGTCCAGAAATGATTGATGCCTGCATGGAGTGTGGAGTGGGTAGCTAAACCCTCAAAAACGCTACAAAACAAGCCCTGTGGTTAAACGCCATGGGGCTTTTTTTATTTAAGTGACTAAAAAATCAATAAATATGTTAGCATCCAACTATTGCCAACAAAGCTTATCATTACGGATAGTTTGCTCTATGCTATTTGCAGCTTTGTTGAAACAAGGATGAACGATACAAACGCTTATGTCTGCTTTTAGATTTTTTATTAGCTTAGCTCTAACTTTATATTTGGCCTGTTATAAGCCTGCAATTGCTGCCGATTTGAATGCCAGTTCACAGCAAATCTACTTAGCAGAAGACCAACAAGTTTTACCGCACCGCTATAGCGATATACCCAGCTGGCTAAATAAACTTAGCCAAGTTGATCGGGTAAAACTTAGTGGCGGCAGCTATTGGCTAGTAAAAAAGATAAATATCTCTCAACCAAATCAATGGATAGCCAGCGTAGACGGCCCAATTATCGAAAACATTGATTATTACCTTTATTCAGAAGGTAACCAAATGCGCCATCTTAGCAGTGGTTACCTACACCCTTACGAATACTTATTTAGCTATGCCCGCCACATTGATACGCCCAGTTTAGGTGGATACTGGCTGATTACCCGCATTTCTAGTCAATATTATACCGAACAACCGCAGCTCAGCTTTGGTCACAAGTCAGACTTGAGCCAACTCTATCATTGGCGAGCCAGCGTAATCACCTTATGCCTAGGCGGCTTGCTGATCCTAGCAATATATAACGGTGCAGTAGGGCTAGTGCAGCAAGATCGCGTATTTGCCTACTTCAGCGGCTACTTATTTGCCATTACCCTAGCATTGGCCTTGGTTTTCCATGTTGCTGCGCACTTATTGCATCTACGCATTACTCAGGTACACCTATTACCCGTGCTGTTGATTCCGATCTTTAGTGTGTTGTTTTACTGCCGTTTTCTCAGTTTGCAGCAATATGCACCGAAGCTGTGGCTAGCAAGTCGCTACCTAATTGCATTGTGTTTACTCAGTATTCCGATTGCTGTTATTTGGGTAAATTGGGCGGTAATTTTGGTCTACTGCGTGATCTTACTGTGGGTAGTTTTAGCACTTTCTAGTGCTTTACAATGCTGGCGTCAAGGCTCGAAACAGGCGCAGCTTTTCATACTATCAACCCTACTATTACTAATACCCGCGTTACTGTTAGCAATGGCCGTTGTGCCTAAAAACACCACCACCTTGTTGGCGGCCGACTTATCCATTCTACTTAGCTGTATTTTTAGCACCTTGTTCATGTCACTGGCATTGCACTACAAATTTAAGCGACTCACCTTAGAGTCCTTATTAGTCGCTAAGCAGTTGAGTGAAGAACGCGATGCTGCTCGTTTAGATGCCCTAACTGGCTTAAAAAACCGCTATGCCTTTAACGAGTATGTAAGCAATATTGAATTTGATGAAGAGCATCACACCAGCCTCGCCTTGGTCGACATTGATTATCTGAAAAGCATTAATGACCATGCCGGCCACCAAGAAGGCGATAAGCTAATTAAGCTGGTGGCTGAAGCCCTCAACATGGTGCTCAGCGACCAAGTTAAACTTTACCGCATTGGCGGTGATGAGTTTGCGGCCTTTTCTGACACCTTATCTTGCAGTGAGATTGACGAAAAACTAGCCATTGCCGACAAAATCATCCAACTTAATGGCACCGCGCAAAGTGGTATTAGCTTTGGCAGCGCCAGCACCGATGATTGCCAAGACGCAGAACAGTTGTTTTACCGAGCAGATATGACCATGTACCAACAAAAAGCCCAACGCAAACGCAAATCCAAGCTAGTTGCGCTTAATCAACAACCCTAGGGGCTGTTTATCTTTCGAGCTGACTTTTGCAGCAATAGGAGTCGAGCAATAGCTTGATATGGTGTAACTTACTGGTCTAAGACATCCACTAAACTTGTTGCATAACTTTTCTCATGGAGTTGACCATGCTTATTTCCCCACAATTAACGGGCAATATCGCTCGCAATTGTCATCCGCCAGGCTGTAAAGCCTATTTGCAACAACAAGCGGATTATATTCAACAACAAGCGACCATAAGCGGCGCAAAAAAGGTGCTGATTTTGGGAGCCTCTTCTGGCTTTGGTTTAGCCTCTCGCTTAAGTTTAGCCTTAGCAGGAGGAGCCGATACCATTGGCGTATCCTTCGAGCGCGGCCCTAATGAAAAAGGCTTGGGCAGTGCCGGCTGGTACAATAATATTTTCTGCAAAGAACTCGCCGAGAAACAGAGTTTACTGGCAAAAAACTTTATCGGTGATGCTTTTGATCCAGCCATGCGTAGCCAAGTCATTGAGTTCATTAAGCAAGAGTTTGGCGGCAAAGTTGATTTGGTGATTTACAGCTTAGCTACGGGTAAACGCAAAACTGAATCAGGACAATGGCACTCGGTACTAAAAACCACCGACGCGCCGCTACATGGCTTAAGCATTAACCTAGAAACCGAACAGCTAGAACCTCAGACTGTAGAGTTGGCCAATGCTGCAGAAGTGGAAGCCACCACCAAAGTCATGGGCGGCGATGAATGGCGAAACTGGATAGATGCACTGCAACAAGCTGATGTGCTAGCCCAAGGCTGCAATACCATTGCATATTCCTACGTAGGGCCAGAACGCACCGCGGCAATTTATCGCGATGGCACCATTGGCCGAGCTAAACAGCATTTACATGTCACTGCACAAGAGCTGGATAAACAGCTGCAAACGCAGGTAAGTGGCCATGCCTACGCTTGTGTATGTAAAGCCTTGGTAACGAAAGCCAGTGTCTATATCCCGGTAATGTCGCCCTATATAGCTTTACTGTACAAAGTAATGAAAGAGCAGGGCAGCCACGAAGAATGCATTGAGCAAGCTTATCGATTATTTAGCCAACACCTCTATCCACAAGATGGTCAAGTTCGATTAGACACGCTAAATCAGCTTCGCATTGACGACCTAGAGCTAAGCCCACAGGTGCAACAGCAAATAGACTTACGTTACCCCACGGTCACAGCGGATAACTTCAAACAAACCACCGACTTTAACGGTTACAAAACAGCGTTTTTACGCCTAAATGGCTTTGCAGTAGCTGGGGTAGACTATCAGCAACCTTGCGATGTAGAGGCTTTAAGCAAGCTCAAACCATGATAGACATTCACACAATTAGCGCTGAACAAACCCTAGCAATTCGCCAACAAGTACTATGGCCAAGCCATGATTTAGCGTTTTGTCGAGTACCTGAAGATGACACAGGTGAGCACTATGGTGCTTACCTTAATGGCCAACTCATCATGGTGGCTTCGTTATTTACTAGTGGAAACGAGATTCGGCTGCGTAAATTTGCCTGTTTGCCAGAGCACCAAGGGAAAGGATACGGCAGCGAAATGCTCAATTACATGGTTGAACAACAAGCGGGTAAGCCATTAACTAGATTTTGGTTTGACGCACGTTGCAGCGCCATTGGTTTTTATCAACGTTTAGGCTTTTTAGTGACGAGTGAAGTGTTTGATAAACACGGTGTTGCATACGTAAAAATGGCAAAAGCACTTTAGGGTCTGTTGATCTTTGGTGTTGAAATTTTGTTCGAGATAAGCGGGCTTTAATCGCGGCGAGCACTTAGAAGCCTAGTGGGCTAAGCAAGAAGTGCTTAACAAAGAGTAAAGTTCGCTTACCCGAACCCTTCGGGCAGCATTTCTTAGCCATTTACTCAGCGTTAGCGAGTGATTATTAAGCCCACTTAACTGCTCACTCACTGCCTTGCCTAAATGGCTAATAAATTGCTGCAAAAACCATCAGCAAAGATCTACAGACCCTAGTAACAACCTCCCTACAAATTGCAGGCGAAAAAAAAGGAGAAGCAATGGCTTCTCCAATTTTTCTGTCGGTCAACAAAGGTCAGATCTTATTTCTTTCGATATCGCGCCAATCCTTGGAACGATGGAAATAGAGTAATGATAGCGTTTTCTTGATGCAAGCATTTTCCCAGTCAATCACAAGAAACTAGATCGAGCTCACTTAAATTAGAGGCATCCGTGATCTAGATCAAAGAATCGTTTCATTTGATTACATGCCAAGCCTAAGCAACTGTTTTTAATAAATAATTGCTATTTCTTCTCGATTATTTCAAGTTGAAAAAAGCAGCTAATTGCCTGCAAAAAATTGAGCAATATCAAGGGATAAAACGATTATTTAAGCGGCTTTGGTACTTATCAGCGCGACAAAGCCACGGTCAGTGAGCAAGCGACTAAATCAGTGAATAAATATCGAAGCGGTGGGTTTTAGTGCTTAAATGATTATGGGCAACTTTACCTGCTAGAGGTTCTGCATAGCTGGGCCTTTTTACCACTACCCGTTTTTGTGCAACTTTCAAAGCTTGCTCCAACAACAAGTCTGCATCTAAGTCGGCACCTACCAGTAGCTGAAAAACTCGCATCTCTTTTTTAACTTGTGCAGATTTTTTCCGGTGAGGATACATGGGGTCTAAATAAACCACGTCGGCCTGTAATTGCTGATGAGTAAGATCATCAATACTGCTTGCGTATATCAAGCGCATTCGCTCTGTAACCCAAGAGCCAATATCGGCGTCTGCTTTAGCACGTCGTAATCCATCATCAAGTAAGGCTGCCACCCAGGGGGAGCGCTCTAACATGGTGACCTCACAACCCAAGTTGGCTAATACAAAAGCATCTCTGCCTAAACCCGCCGTGCCATCTATAACACTGGGGCGTTGACCTTTTTTAACGCCAACCGCTTTACTCACCGCTTCCGCACCACCATATTGACGGCGATGGGCAACGCGGCCCGCTAGAAAGTCGACTTTAACGTCGCCCAATTTAGCCTCATCGCAGTAGCGTAAGGCTAAGCTCTCACCATCTAGCACCAAGCTAAACCCGGTTTCTGGCAGCTGTTCACATCGCTGCATAGCAAAGCGCTCTATTAAGCTATTGGCGTAGTCAGTGTCGGCGGATTGCTCACAATACAAACGTGGCTGCTGGCTGTCCAAAGCAGGGCTCCATAAAGAAATAAAACAAGTTTAACAGATGATGCTTAGTTCAGGACCAACATCTCAATAGGAACGGGCTTGCCAAAATGATAACCCTGCGCAAAATCGACTCCGATGTCGGCCAGCACCTTGTTGATAGCCTCATTCTCAACAAACTCTGCAATGGTCTTCTTACCCATCACATGAGACATCTGATTAATGCTTTTTACAATGGCGGCATCCATATGGTCGTTTTCTAAATCACGAATGAAAATACCATCGATTTTGAGGTAATCGATGGGCAAGTTTTTCAAATAGCCAAAAGATGATAAACCAGAGCCAAAATCATCAAGCGCAATTTTACAGCCTAATTTACGCACCTTGTTAAAGAACTCGGTGGCAACATCCAAATTAGCAATGGCTACTGTTTCAGTGGTCTCGAAACAGAGCTTGTTCATTGGCAGTGCACTATCTTCCAGCGTTTGCAGCAGCCAAGCAACAAACTCTGCGCTGCCTAAAGACTGCCCAGAGAGGTTCATTGAGCACATATTAAGACGGGTTAAATGCCCGGGGTTTTCCGATAGCCACTGCAATGTTTTTTGAATGACAACTCGGTCAATTTGATCGGCGAGGTTGTAGTTTTCTGCCGCGGGTAAAAACGCCCCAGGAGGCACAACTCGGCCTTCTTCGTCGATCATTCTTAATAGAACTTCGTAGTGGAGGTAATCATTCTCACTCGGTTTAACCGGCACAATAGCTTGCGCGTACAATAAGAATCTTTCTTCACGCAGCGCTTTTTGAATACGGGTTACCCATTCCATCTGCCCTTGGCGCTCAAGCAACATCTGGTCGTCCATTTGATACAAATAAACGCGGCTACGGCCTAAAGATTTTGCAGTGAAACATGCGTTATCCGCTTGTGCCAACACCTCTTGAGAAGAGCCTTGCTGCTGCTGGAATAGGGTTACACCGATGCTACAACCAAAGCTGAACATCCGCTCATCACGAACGTAATGAGTATCGTTTAGTCGGTCAATCACCAAGTTAGCGAAATCTAAGCTGCCTTGTTGCGAGCTATCTTCAAGTAAAATGGCAAACTCATCACTGCCCAAACGTGCCACCACGGCAGACTCTGGGATCATTTGTTCCAATACTCCGGCGACTTGCTTCAAGGCCTGATCGCCCGAACCATGACCAAAGGTATCGTTAATCACTTTAAACTGGGCTAAATCGATAAAGAGCAAAGCGTGTTGTTGCTCACCAGATAGCGAAGAGTTAAGTAACAGCTCTAAACGTCGCTCGAAGAATCCTCGATTATAAATGCCTGTGAGTAGGTCAAAATTGGCATGAAAATCAAGCTCTTCTGCCAAGCTACGGGTAGCAGTAATGTCTTCACACACCAACATGAATAAATCTTCTTCTGCCATTCGCACAAAAGATTCTTTAAACCAAAGCTGCTTATTATCACCATTGTTATAGGCGATCTGTCGGGTAACTTTATTACTGCCAATCCCTTCAAGATACTCTAACAAGGACACTTGCTGAGACTGCTCGGCATACAAACTGCGAAGCTGAGATAGCTCCAGTTGTTTTTTAGACATGCCAAGGTGTTTAGCAGCCACTTGATTACAGCAAACAATTACCCCTAAACGGTTCACCAACATTAACAATGCAGGGCTTTGCTCAAACAACAAACGATAGTGTTGCTCACTTTGTTTAAGCTGCCGATGTTCTAACTGAATTAACTCTAAATCTCGCAGCTCGAGCAATACCTGTTCAACAATACCGTTGGTGGCGCTTTGTGGAGTTAGCGCAAAATCATAAAGTACATTACGGTTCTCAAGGTTTAGCTCCGCTTGAAATCTGACTTTTTCACCGGCTAAACTTTTAGCAATGGCATCTCGCAGCTGTTGTTTTAAAGGCACTTGATGTTGCCAGACATGGCTATCAAGCAAGGAATTACCCACGATGTAATTTGCTCGCTCGCCGAGTAACTCCATCAAAGCTTGGTTTAACAACTGTACGTGACCATTTTCGTCTAACAGAGCGCTGGCTTGCTCGGTAAAAGTAAATACTGACTGAAGATTTTGTTCATGCTCCGCTAACTCTCGTTGGGTGCGGGTTAAAGCTCGCCAAACTCCGTAAATAGCCAAACTAGCAAGTAACAAAGTAATGCCCACTAACAAGGCGCCTTGATAACGCTGTGGCAAGGTTTTATAAGCTTGCTGATTAAGAAAATGACTATTCTCAGCCAAGTTACCGCGCGGTACTTTCCAGCGAACTAGCTGCTTATTATCAAACAAATAGGTTTGAGGTCCACGGGCACTAATGGCAATGTCGCGTACATCAGTGCCTTGCAGCACTTGTAACACAGTGTCACCAAGTGCCTGACCCAATGGTTGCGGCAAACTAACAAAACCACCCACCGCACCATTACCTATCGCATGCTGCCATAGGCTATAAATTGGTGCTCTAGACACCATAGATAAAGACTGAACAGCTTGCTCTGTAAGCTGGGTATTACCAATTTGCGATTGCTGTAGAGCCCCCAACAATACTGCTTGCTTGGCACTTAGCAGCGAGGTTTTTGCTTTTACCTCTTCATAGTCTTGGTCCTGCCAAAGGGTATAAGGAATAGCAAATTGCTCAGCCAGCTGTACAAACTCTTTGGTGATTTCATTGCTAGCTTCACTATCATCTACCAGTAAGTAAATGGCTTCTAAATCTGGAATTAGTTGACGGATCAGCAACAGATTTTCACGCATTGGCAGCTGCTCGTGAATCCCCGTTATACGCCGCTCCCTAGGTCCCATATAAGCCGACAGGTCGGCTCCAGCAGCCACAATTGGCGCTTGAAGTATCGCTTCGTCTTGCAGGGCTAAAGCAGTGTGTAGGGCTTGCTCCCCCACAGTCACCACTAAGTCGAATTGGTAATAAAGAATAATTTCATTTAGGAGATCGAACTGGGCTAAACGATAACTAGGGTCTTGCGAAGGGCTTGGCTCTATTCGGTGATTAAATAACCACACTGAACGATTACCCACTTGTTGACGCAAACCTCTGTCAAAGCTGGCATCCCACTGTAAACCTGCAGGATAAGAGTTAAGCATTAGCACCCGAGCGGTGCGTGCCTCTGCATTTAACGACAATAGCGCTAAACTAAGCAACACCAGCAACAAAATTGGCTTAATCACCTGATTCAGTGAATAGACTCTTATTAATGAATTACTCACAAAAATAAACGGCCACCCTTCACATTTATCACCAATTATTAAGCCTTTATCGACCTTGATACTATCACTAGGCGTAGCCAAGTCACTTCTGTAGAATATGTTACCAAATTGCAGCAAGGTCTATCATATTTATGAATATTTTGATGGCTCTATCACAACTCGAAGTGACCGGAGCCGAAGTCTACGCTACCCAAGTTGGCGATCGACTCACTCAACGGGGTCATCAAGTATTTTACGTATCAGATACCTTAAGTTGTCCGCATAAAGGCCAGCACTTTAGCTTGCGCTTTAACAAACGTAGTCTTCCTCGCAGAGTATGGCACGTATTGTATCTTATCTATCTAATTCTTCGATATAAAATTCAACTGGTACATGCACATAGCCGTGCTTCTGGGTGGTCTTCTTATATCGCCTGTAAGCTAACTAATACACCAATGGTTACCAGTGTGCATGGTCGCCAACCAGTGCACCGTTCACGTAAAAAGTTTCACGCCCTGGGTTATCATGCTGTCGCAGTATGTGAAAACATCGCTCAGCAAATTATTCGTGACTTAGGGGTGCCTAACGAACAAGTAAGTGTGGTTCGCAATGGCGTTGATAGCCAACAATTTTCTCCGCTCCCTGCTGCCAATAACGATAAACCCCTTATCCAAATTATCGGGCGATTAACCGGCCCCAAAGGCGAGCTTGTTTATCAATTGCTTAAACAATGCATTGATTTAGATGCCAACCAAGTAAAAGTGATTAGCGGTAGTAAAGTGGAGCCACGCTTTGCAGAGTTTGAAGATAAGGTAGAATTTTGCGGATACAGCGACAACATACGCTCGACAATTAGCCAAGCGGATCTAGTTATTGGTGCCGGGCGGGTAGCCATGGAAGCCTTGTTGTGCCAAAAGCCGGTGTTTGCGGTGGGTGAGGCTAAAGCTCTTGGATTAATCAACTTGGATAACCTACCTACAGCACTTGAGAGTAACTTTGGCGATATTGCGTTAGAAGGTAAAACGGAACTTGATATAGATTATGAATCAGTCGCAAACCAGCTTAAGCAAGCAATAGTTAGTGCCAGTGTTAGCGACGAATTAGTTACAAATATTAAAGCTGAATACGATTTAGATGAAGTATGTAAGAAGCTATTAAACGTTTACCAAAGTGCCTATGTTTACACCAAAAAGCGTGAAATACCTATCATCATGTATCACCGGGTAATAAATGATGACAGCCAACACGGGGTGTATGGCACTTACGTTACAGAAGAGCGCTTAGAAGAGCATTTTCAAACTATTAAAGCTATGGGGTTGACTCCAATTACTTTCAAAGAGTTAGCTAAAATAGGATTGGAACATCGCTTCGATCACGGAAAACGCTATATCATTCTCACCTTTGATGATGGCTACCAAGACAATTATGACCTGCTATTACCCTTACTCAAAAAATACCAATTTAAAGCAGTAATTTATGCGGTAAGTGGCACCGACCATAACCAATGGGACGCAAGCCACCCCACAAAACCAGATCAACGCTTTGAGTTGATGAGCCCAGAAACTATGCGCGACATAGACCGAAGTGGATTTGTAGAGATTGGTGGTCACACCTTGAATCACCCCAAACTCGCGGAACTTAGCGAGCCTGAGCAACAGCACCAAATAGAGCAAAACAAAAAAGACTTAGAGAGCTTACTAGGACGTGAGCTCACTACCTTTGCGTACCCCTATGGCAATCATAGCCAGCAGACAAAGCATTTAGCTAAACAAGCTGGCTATGCTTATACAGTAGCCACGGATTCCGGTCCAATAGGCCTACACCAAGATTTACAGCAAATTCGCCGAATTGTAATGTTCCCCAGCACCACTAAGTTTGGCTTGTGGCGCAAAATAAGAGGGAACTATACCTACCGAAAAGCCATAAATAAGAACAACTGAAGCTTACTTAGCTAGCTCTTGTAGATGGTCTATCAAACCATCTACAATCAACTCAGCCGAAGGGTGTTCTCCATCAAGCTGATAAACGACTTGATGTAAGCCGTTTATCTGTGGCCAATAGCGATGGACTGGCGTACACATAAAAATACCCAAAGTGGGTGTGTGCGTAGTAATGGCTAAGTTTCTAACTCCAGTATCTGGTGAAACAAGCACATCAAGGTTCACTAGCTCTTTACGCAGCGACTCTAATGAACCAGCTTCCACTACTCGCAGGTTTTTAATACCTTCTGAGCTCAAAAAGTCCGCTTTCTCTTCTTTACCGACACCCTCATAAAAAATGATCTCGGCATCTGGGTAACGCTGATTAACCAGTTTAATTGACGCGAGACAGGTTGCACGGTCGAACTGTTTTTTTACCGTAGACGCCCCCACAAACCAACCTATCTTGGCCTGCTTGGCGCCCAACCTAGGCACTTCGTTAACCTCCAAAGCAAAATCAGGAGTAGCTAAGGGTTTATGACCAAAGACTCTGAGCTGGTCAATACAACAATTTAACTCTGTACTAAGGTCACTGCGGAAAACACAAAAGTCATGAAACACCCGTTGCTCAATAACACTATAAGGAAAGCCTACTTTGAACCGACATTGCGCAAACATTAGAAATGCTCGAGAACGGGCGGTACACGAAAGATCAAAAACAAAATCGAATTGACCTAAACCTTGAATATCTTTCCGCGTTTTTAATAGGCTCAGTTTCTTTTCTCGTGCCGTTTCTACAACGTGGATCTCATCAACAAGATCATCGGGCATACCAATTTTGTAGTGAGATAACACCGACAACACAATTTTCGCGTTTGGAAAAAGGCGCTTCGCTTCAACAATAAAAGCCCTTACCAGAATTAAATCGCCTAAAGCGGCATAGCGAATGATAGCGATACGTTCTACTTTATTAAAATCTACTCGCGCTATTTGTTGTTTGGCACTAGCTTTCGCATAACCACCACGCTCAATCCAATATTTCTTCAAAAATACTCCGCTACTTAGCTAATAAACTAAGACTTAAATTCTCTATTTAAACAAACCTGTTTTATGCTTAAACCAATAGCAATAGTTAATCCAATTGCAGGCATATTTGTCTCTATATCTATAATATTCTCGACGAATACGTTTGATAGTGCTCAGCTTTTTTTTCTTCGTATTCTCATCTATTGTTTGCTTGATATCTGAGTCTTCACCACGCTGAAACACATAGCGTGGTTCAACTCCAAATTGTAAGACCTCACTCAGCTGCTCTTTATCCATGTAATCATCCACCGGATGTATCCAAGAGCTGGCATTTTTTACGAAACGTTTAGCGGCGGAGGGAGTAAGCGCATACGCATGAGCACAATCAGTTTGTCGCATATATTTTACTATCTGCAGAGGTCCAAGCGGCTCTTCCTCTACAAATTCACCAACAGGCCACAAAGACCGTAATCGACCACGGCCCAGTTTAATGTATTCATAACGAGGTAAAACCTCATCTAGCAAGGTAAACACCTCGTAAAAATTATCGGGAATAAGCACATCATCTTCGAAAACAAATATGGGCTCATCAAGCTCGATGCACTTTTGCCACATCAAATAATGACTAGCAAAGCAACCTAACTCACCAGCATTAAGGCCAGCACCGCCCTGCCACTTAGCTCTTGCTTCGTCATATTTTTGAAATAGCGGGTGCTCTCCTTTAACGCCATCGACCGCATCAAAGAACTCAAAATCCAATTCCGTCTTAGCCAGCTCCCTAGTGATTAGATCTCTACGTCCTGTAGAACGGGATAAACTAATTACAAATATTTTCATCTACAAACCTTGAGTTAATTATGCAAAAGCTTAGCTGCTGCATCCAGCAGCTCATCGAGATCAAACTCCTCGATACTCACTTCCTCAGAACGGGTTTTCGCTGCTCGAGTAAATATAGCCTTTGTAGGCTGATAATTAGGTGACCACATAGCAAAGTTAGCTGGGTCTTGACGGTAAATAGCTACCATCGGGGTTTTAAAACAATGCGCGAGGTGCACTGTGGCTGTATCTACACTAATAAACAACTTACTATGTTTGATGAGTGCAGCATTCTGTTCGATTGACTCTGTTCCATCTAAACAAAATACCCCATCAATGGAAGCAGAGATGCTACTAACTAGTTTTTGAGTAACAGGGGAAGCCAAAGCCACAATAGGATAAGAGAAGCGAACCTTAAGCGCTAACAGAACTTCCCTCAACCTTGCTTCCGAAAATGAACGCTTAGAAGTGTTACCAAATGCATTGATCGCTATATAATGATCTTGTTTGTCACCCAAAAACGAAAGCACTTGCTCGTTGATTACGTCGGGTAGATTAAAATGATAGCTAAAGTCATTCACGGCAAAACCTAAGCTCTTTGCGGCTTCAACAAAATATTGCTGGCTATGCTGACCAGCTACCTTGCTTGCTATATTACAATTTATTAGTGCCACGTTATCCGCTACACCAACATACGCTTTTGCATTTAAGCAACGTAACATCAAGAAATCTCGGGGTTTAAATACCTCTGCTAAAAAAACAACCGCATCATAGTCTGGCAATTCAGAGAGCAAGCTACGGACCTGCCACAACTTAGCACGTTTGGGATAACAGTGAACCTTATCGATATGTGGATCTGCGTCGAACAAATGCCGAGAGTTTGGTGTGCAAAGCACGCCGATGCTTAAATGTTGATTGTTGCTCTTTAACTCTCGATATAGAAAAGATGACACAACGCTATCACCGATCTTGCCATCACCTCGCACTACCAAAATGCTTTGAATGGAACGAGCTGCTTCTAATTTCGCTATTGGTTTATCAAATAACCATTTTCCAATGAAAAAGCTGAGTCGCTCTCTCCATTTGAGTAAACGGCCAAACGTATTATCCTTAAGCAAGTAGTTAACCTTCTCTAATAGCGCAAACTTTAATTAATCGTTGTATTATATCGCACAAGAACTCCTTAAGCCTCAGAATGAGCACTAAAAACTTAAACAGTTTCTTTTAATAAGCAGAGTGAAGCATGAAAAAGATTGGTTACACCACAGGTGTGTTCGATATGTTCCATATTGGTCACCTCAATGTATTACAACGCGCTAAGCTAGAATGTGACTATCTTATCGTTGGCGTAACTACTGACGAACTGTCGATACAAGCAAAAGGTAAGAAACCCATTATTCCATTTCAAGAGCGACTAAAAATCGTTGAGTCGATTAAGTTTGTTGATGAAGTTGCCCCACAAGTAAACTACGACAAAATGGAAGCGTGGAACAACTTAAAGTTCGATAGAATGTTTGTTGGTGATGATTGGAAAGGCACAGAAAAGTGGACAAAACTCGAAACCTCTTTCAAAGAAATAGGCGTGGAAATTGTTTACTTTTCTTATACAGAGCACACATCAAGCTCAATCTTAAGAAAAGTATTAGAAAACATGTATAAAGAGCAAAGCTAAGATTAACCAGCGAGACTAGTCGCGCTGGTTAATCGCATTAAACACACGTTCACAGTTTTTTTGGTCCTGAAAACTAAAATATTCTTTTATTTTTAACAGGTGGTCATCTTGAGGAACAAACTGGTTAGCAAACACCATTCTAATTTTCTCTTCTAACTCTGCTGGCGTATCTGCCACGTAACCAGGAAGGTCACGTCGTATATCGATAAACGCTTTGTTTTTCCTAGCCCCAATAAACTTCTCATAATCAAACTGATAAGAAATAAACGGCTTATTCATATAAACAAAGTCAAAAAACACGCTTGAATAGTCAGTTATCAATAACTTACCCATCCTTAACAGCTCAGTCACAGAATACTGACCTTGCCTAAGAATATGAATCCGAGCAGAAGAGAATTGGTCTAAATACTTGGAATTTTGCTGAATGTTTTGATGAAGATAGATGGCAATATGGGCATCATTGTCTTCTAGGTGCTGCTTAAAACTGTCACTTTGTAATAAAGCTTTGGTTTGCTTAAACAGTTGTGTTTCTTGAAAAGCATCGCCTAAATTCTGTTCATCATCCCTGAATGTTGGCATATAAACGATCAAATTAGGCCATTTAGCCTCTGCGCTCAAATCAGTCATGCCATCAAAGCGAGGATAGCCAGCAATTACCACCTCGCTATCTTCATATCCGTATTCTTCAGTAAAAATAGCTTTATGCTTCGGTGATAAAGCCATAATTTGAGAGTTAAGCGGAAATACGGTCTTGTGATAAAACTGCTTGCCATTTTTTAGAAACCCAACCCCATGATTAAGCATCACTCGCTTAGCTTTTAAGGTTTTTCGAGTCAGCTTTTTCAAGATGCCTAACTCATCAGGAATCATCCAAAGGCCATGAGTCGAGATAATAGCTTCGGCGTGATACATATAGAAATATTGCTTCCACGAGTCGAGTGCGAGCCACTCTTCATTCGATTGAAACTTGTTAATAGAAGGCGAATCATCTCGAATCACATAATAGGCTTCGATAGATGGCGCATTGCTTTTTATCCAACGAAATAACTCGTAACCATTTTCTTGAGCCTGAGTTTCTGTTTCACATAACAACCAAATTTTCTTTTTAAAAAATGGCTTGGTAAAAAAGTACGCAATTCTCGCAGTTTCAGCTAACAAGGTAGCCGTTGAAACTTTAGCTAAATTAGCCACACATTATCCTATAGAGTAACAATCGAGCGGTTCAAGTGAGGAAGTTAAGTTGCCCACCACATGAAAACTATAACAAACTAAAGACTAAACACTGACCTAAAGCTCGGCGTTTAGCCGTTCTAACATAGTAAACTAAAAATTGTACGACAAACGCAGCTGCAACAAGTCATAGTCTCGAATATTGAACTCACCTTCTGGGTAACCTAAGTTGTTGTCGGTATCATTTGAAGTCTCGCGATATTCAGCGCTGAGTGACCATGTGTCAGATAAGTCGTAGCGAATATACCCACCTAATAACATGCCATAAGCTTTATTAAATCGGTTACTGTATGAACCACCTGCAAAAGCACCTATGTGGAATTGCTCATAAAATCGGTAGCGCGCATCAACGGCTTTAATATACCAATAAGAGTTCTGTGCTTCGAAGTCAGTAAGATCGCCGACAAAGCCACCACCAAAACCTAACTCAAATTTGTCTGAAAGAATACCGTGATACTCAACAGCTACGTCACCCGCAGCAAAGTTTTCGTAACCTCGGTGATCGCCAATTTTATGCACCCCTAAGCCAACATGAACGCTCGGAACAAATTGGGTATCTTTAATCGACAAGGGCTTGGCATTAACAGTGAATGTGGTGCTTAAGAGTACTGCAAGTACTATTTTATAAGTGATATTGTGCATACAATCGTCCATAAGAGTCTTTAGAAGTATCACGTCCAGCTAAAAACCCAGCTGTTACATTTTGACCAAATAGCTTAAACCCATACATCATGTCTAACTCGTAACCAAGGCTATAGTCTGAGTAGTGCTCTTCATTCTTGATAAAGCGAAGAGTAGAAAACAACTGCTCTTGGTTACTTAATGTATATTGATACTGAAATGAAAAAGCGTGTGCGCCTGGAGCTTCAGTTATATCTTTTCGGTTACCGCCCCCCCAATGCCCCATCACATTTCCATTATTGGTAAAACCATTTCGATACATCCAATGGTTATACCACTGAGATTGCCAGCTATTCCATTCTAGACGTAAGGATGACTGCTCGGTGAGCAAAGGTAAGTAAACCCCTGCGCCAAAAGTAATATTACCTAAACGATTATCTCGACCAATAGCAATATCTTCACCGCCATACTCGAAATAAATGCTCATTGGTTGACCAACATCGACATTAAAACGACTATGAATCGCCATCTGTTGGTTACCCCAAGCGTCATCCCCAGCTTTATTGCGTTGTACACATGTCGGACAAAAAATAGCTTCGAGAATATCACCAAAAGACCTATTTACACCATCACCACCATATTGAAAATTGCGGCTAAAGCCAATCTGCCACCAATCAACAGGCATCGCAGTAATTTGATAACTAATCAATTCAGGGCGGTCTTTACGGCACTCCCCTTTTACGTTAATACAATCGACTTCTTCTAACTTGCTGTAAAAAATTTCGTATTGAAAACGCCAAGATGTTAGCGGTTTAGAGTTACTAAGAGTGATAGAAGGGGATACTTGTGCATGTGTACTCATCAACATCGATGAGTCATTAAAAGGCGAATACCAATGCTCACGCATCCCTACATCTAGTTGCATCCAATCAAAACCTAAAGCAAAAAATGTTTCAGTGGGGTTGAGCTGATTAGCTTGGGTGTAATGAGCGCCTAAGGACAATGCGGCCCAATCAGTTGCTCTCCAGTGCCCTCTCAAGCTACCTTGAATATTGTCCTCAACTTTTTGCCCTCGTGCATTGGCGATACTCTGTTCACCATTGCCTACAGATAACTCTAAGTTTACATCGGTTAAAGCAAGGTTTTGCTCATAACGCTTTAAATAGCTATCAATACGCTTATACAGAGCAGGATAAACCTCAGTAATCATCTCCGCATAATGCCTAACTTGAGTAACTGGGTAAGGGCGCTTCATACCTGGGGCTGATGTGATAGTGATTAGTTTTTCTATATCAGATTCTATAATCCGATTTTGATTTAGCGGTAGGTACAGGGATACTTGCGCTACCCCGCCAAAACTAATTAAAGCAAGGCATCCCGCCAGAATATAGCGCCTTAAGTGACTAATTTTTGAAAACAAAGGGAAATTCCTTTTTACAACCTATATGTGGAGTGCGCTTAAAAACTACAACTGCAACACTGTATATTTACCTAAGTTAATGCCTGAACCACCTTAGCAAAGAGTACAACAAACTGTCGATATGATATTTGTCACTTACCTCTAAGGAACAGTCAAGTTAGTTGTCACTTTTGTAAACATTTAGGCATTTAGCTCCAATCCAAAATAACTTTGCCACTTTGTCCTGAGCGCATCGCATCAAAACCTTGCTGAAAATCGTCAACACTATAGTGGTGGGTAATAATTGGACTTAGATCGAGGCCAGATTGTACCAAAGATGCCATTTTATACCATGTTTCAAACATCTCTCGGCCATAGATTCCTTTAATCACCAAGCCTTTAAAAATAACTTGGCTCCAATCAATGCCCATGTCGCTAGGTGGAATACCCAACATAGCAACCTTACCACCATGGTTCATCAGCTCTAACATAGAGCTAAAAGCGCTTGGCACACCTGACATTTCTAGGCCTACATCAAAGCCTTCGGTCATGTTGAGTTCGTTCATGGTATCTTTCAACGAATGCTTGGCAACATTAACTACCCGAGTTGCTCCCATTTTTTGGGCTAGGTCCAAGCGGTAGTCATTTACATCAGTTACCACCACATGGCGCGCACCAATGTGCTTACAAATAGCCGCAGCCATTACACCAATAGGGCCGGCACCGGTAATCAATACATCCTCACCCACTAAATCAAACGACAAGGCACTGTGAACTGCGTTACCAAAAGGGTCGAAAATAGCAGCTAAGTCGTCACTAATCTCGTCGGGTAGTTTAAAAGCGTTAACTGCAGGAATAACCAAGTATTCAGAAAAACAGCCAGTACGATTTACGCCAACTCCAACGGTATTGCGGCACAAATGAGTACGACCGCCCCGGCAGTTGCGGCAATGGCCACAAGTAATGTGTCCTTCGCCAGAGACTCTATCACCCACAGAAAAACCACGCACTTCTTGGCCAATATCTACAACTTCTCCCGCATATTCATGGCCTATCACCATTGGCACTGGAATAGTCTTTTGTGACCACTCATCCCAGTTATAAATATGCACATCGGTACCACAAATAGCGGTTTTGTTTATTTTAATCAGAAGGTCATTGTGACCGAGCTTAGGCATCTCAACCTGGGTCATCCAAATTCCAGGCTCTGTTTTTAACTTTGCTAAGGCTTTAATACTCATTCAATCACCCCCAGCTCTTTACCGACTTCTGTGAAGGCTGAAACAGCATTTTCTAGTTGCTCGCGTGTATGCGCAGCTGAAATTTGCGTACGGATCCTTGCTTGGCCTTTAGGTACTACAGGGAAAGAAAAGCCAATCACGTAAATGCCGCGCTCAAGTAATTTGTCGGCAAAAGTGCTTGCCAGTTTAGCGTCACCTAACATCACAGGAATGATGGCATGGTCGGCACCAGCTAAGGTAAAGCCCGCTTGGCTCATCTCAGTTCTGAAGTATTCGACGTTATCCCACAGCTGTTTACGCAGAGCATCTCCTTCAGCGAGTAATTCCAATACTTTAAGAGACGCACTAACAATGGCCGGCGCCAGCGAGTTAGAGAAGAGGTAAGGACGCGAACGTTGACGCAACCAATCAATCACTTCTTTTTTGGCTGAAGTAAAACCACCAGAAGCACCGCCCATGGCTTTACCTAAGGTGCCAGTAATAATGTCTACTCGCTCCATCACTTGATGATATTCGTGAGAGCCTCGTCCATGTTCACCTACAAAGCCAACGGCGTGAGAATCGTCAACCATCACCATGGCATCATACTTATCAGCTAAATCACAAATTCCTGGCAAGTTGGCAATCACGCCGTCCATCGAGAACACGCCATCGGTGGCAATCAGCTTAAAACGCACTCCCGCTTCATCGGCGGCTTTTAAGCATTGCTCCAGCTCTGCTAAGTCGTTATTGGCATAACGAAAACGCTTTGCTTTGCACAAACGAACACCATCAATAATCGAAGCATGGTTTAGTGCATCAGAGATAATCGCATCCTCTGGACCCAATAAGGTTTCAAAAAGCCCAGCGTTGGCATCAAAGCAAGAAGAATACAAAATCGTATCTTCCATACCCAGAAACTCACTCAAGCCTTGCTCTAAGCGTTTGTGAATATCTTGAGTACCACAAATAAAACGCACCGAAGCAGCACCAAAGCCGTGGCTATCTAAACCCGATTTGGCTGCCTCAATAAGAGCAGGAGAATTGGCTAAGCCCAAGTAATTGTTAGCACAAAAGTTAACAACTTGGCCTTGTTCAACAGCGATAGCGGCTTGCTGCTGGGAGTTGATTACTCGCTCATGCTTATATAAACCGTCATCTTTTACTTGTTGTAAGAGCTGAGAAATGTGTGCTGAGAAAGCTGCTGTCATGGCAAACCCTATTTAAATCCAGAATAATAGCTGAATTATAGTGTTTTATTTGGCAAATACAGCCTTAAATCTAAATTAAAAACTATTCACTGCGTTCAGCACATTTTACGTAATGTTGATGCAAATCTTGATAGATGTTTTGAGACTCATCAGTAAAGTATGGGCGCAAGGTAAACAAGATTTTAAGCACCCCTTGATACAACCGAGGTTTGGTGATTTCGCCACCTTTTAGTTGAGCACTTTGGTAGCCAATCCAAGCACCAATAATAAACTTAACGCTGTCGGCTAACTCAGCCATTGTTGCATCATCACCACTTAGAAAGCGACTCTCGCGTAACTGAAAGAGAATATCTCGGCTCCAATTAGCCAGTTCTAGCTGCAAGGCTTGGTATTTCTGTTCTAGTTCAGCATCTCGCGCCAACAGTTCTAGCAAGTTGGCGTACATAAAACGAAAACGCCACATTAGCTCAAAGCTGGCATCAAGGTACTGCGTTAAGTGTTCTAGGCTTAAACGCTGGTCAGCATGAGGACGAAAGCTGCTTTCTAACTGAGCCACGTATAAATCGAAAATGCTGCGGATAATTTCTTGTTTGTTACTGAAATGGTAGTAAAGATTCCCGGGGCTAATGCCCAGCTCGGCGGCGATATGATTGGTAGTGATTTGTCTTTCGCCGCGCTCGTTGAAGAGTTTGAGAGAAGTATGAATTATTTTGTCTTTAGTTTTCATTTGGCTAAAAAGTTCTCAATGATATTACGTTGATACCTGCAAACGCTGCCAAAATCCAGTTTTTATTAACTAGATTCAACTGGAGGCACAATTGCTATTCCCCTCGCCACAGCATAAAATCCTCAGATTAACGGCAATTTTTGGAATGGCAGTATTATGATTATCGTAACGGGTGGCGCAGGCTTTATTGGCGCAAACATTGTAAAAAGTCTCAACGAACAAGGCCATAATGACATCATTGTGGTTGACGACCTCAAAGACGGCACCAAATTCGTCAATTTGGTTGATCTAGAAATCGCTGACTACCTCGATAAAGACGACTTCATAGCCCGTATTGTTTCTGGCGAAGATATTGGTGCTGAATACGGCCAAAAAATTGAAGCCATTTTCCATGAAGGCGCTTGCTCAGCCACCACTGAGTGGGACGGCAAGTACATGATGGAAAACAACTACGAGTACTCGAAAGAGCTATTGCATTACTGCTTAGATCGTCGCATTCCGTTCTTATATGCCTCATCTGCCGCCACTTATGGTGACACAGAAATTTTCAAAGAAGAGAAGCAATACGAAGGCCCACTTAACGTATACGGTTATTCAAAGCTGCAGTTTGATAATTACGTGCGCCGTTTGTTACCCGAAATTGACTCTCAAGTTGTGGGCTTTCGCTACTTCAACGTATATGGTCCTCGCGAGCAACACAAAGGCAGCATGGCCAGTGTGGCTTTCCACCTAAATAACCAAGTAAATGATGGGCAAAACCCTAAATTATTTGAAGGTTATGACGGCTATGGTAACGGCGGACAAAGCCGCGATTTTGTATACGTGGGCGATGTTGTAAAAGTAAATCTATGGTTCTGGAAAAACCCAGACCAAAGCGGTATTTTCAACCTAGGTACAGGCCAAGCAGAACCTTTCCGTGCGGTGGCTGAAGCGGTAATCAACTATCACCAAAAAGGTGAAATTGAGTACATTCCATTCCCAGATCACCTAAAAGGTCGCTATCAAAGCTTTACCCAAGCAAATATCGACAAGCTACGTGCAGCCGGTTACGCAGAACCATTTAAAGATGTTGCTCAAGGGGTCGCTGAATACATGGCCTGGCTAAACAAGTAACAAAAATACTCAAGGGGCGACAAGCCCCTTTTTAACGTAGGTTATGAATGAAGATTCTGGTGGTAGGCCCATCTTGGGTAGGCGACATGGTGATGTCGCAAAGCTTGTACAAAACCCTTAAACAACTGCACCCAAAGGCGCAATTGGATGTACTAGCGCCAGATTGGTGCCGCCCAATGCTAGAGCGGATGCCCGAAGTAGACAATGCATTGCGCATGCCCTTAGGGCACGGTGATTTACAGCTTACCACCCGTTGGAAGCTAGCCCGAGAGCTAAAACAAAACCACTATGATTGGGCTATTACCCAACCCAATTCTTTAAAATCAGCATTAATTCCTTGGTTTGCCGGCATTAAGCAACGTACCGGTTGGAAAGGGGAGAGCCGCTACGGCCTGCTGAACGATTTGCGCAGCAACAAACACGACTTCCCGCTAATGGTGGAGCGTTACGTTTCCTTGGCTCATCCTAAAGCGTCAATGCAATCAGCAGCTGATCTGCCAACTTATCTGCACCCTCAGCTACAAGCCAACCAAGAGAACCAGCAAGAGGCCTTGGCTCAGCTAGCGTTAGACACACTGCATCCTATATTAGCCTTGTGCCCTGGCGCAGAATTTGGCCCAGCAAAGCGCTGGCCAGAGCAACATTACGCACAAGTGGCAGCCCACTGGATTAGCGAGCGCAAAGGTCAAGTATGGATTTTTGGCTCAGATAAAGATCAAGCCGTGGGAGCGCAAATCATTAGCCACGTCCCACAAGAGTTGCAACAGTACTGCCACAACCTTGCAGGAAAAACTAAATTGGCAGAAGCCATCGATTTAATGGCACTAGCTACTTTGGCGGTAAGTAATGACTCAGGTTTAATGCACATCGCGGCAGCGCTAGAGTTACCGTTGATCGCTATTTATGGTTCATCTTCTCCAAAATACACGCCGCCGTTAAGCGAAAACACCGCCATCTTGCATACTGATATCGATTGTCGCCCGTGTTTTAAAAAGACTTGTCAGTTCGGCCACTTAAAATGCTTAACTGAACTAGCACCAGAGCGCGCAATTTCGTCTATTGCTGATTTATTGACTTAACTACACTTACTTTATTTAACGTTGTCGAGACTCCCTATGAGCACAAAGCCTCCGGTTATATCAATAGTTTGCCCTTGCTTTAACGAGCAAGATACAGTGGGTTTATTCATCGATACCATGCTGCCAGAACTTGAAAAAACCGAGCTTAGTTTCGAAATTATTTTTATAAACGACGGCAGTCGCGATAACACCTTAGCCGCACTCAAAGATTTGCAAAAACAACACGCTGGAATAAGAGTCATTAATCTCGCCCGCAATTTTGGTAAGGAAGCAGCACTTACCGCAGGGATAGATTTATCTAAAGGCCAAGTGATTGTTCCCATTGATGTTGATCTACAAGATCCACCCGAGCTTATTCATGACTTCATTCGGGAGTGGAACAATGGCTACGATGTTGTTGTAGCTAAACGTGTTGATAGAACCAGTGACAGTTTCGCCAAAAAGCTCAGTGCTGAATTGTTCTACAAATTTCACAATAAAATATCTCATGTGAAAATTCCGGAAAATGTCGGTGATTACCGGCTAATGACTCGCAGAGTTGTGTCTGCCATTCAACAAATGCCCGAAAACCAACGTTTTATGAAGGGTATGTTTTCATGGGTTGGTTTTAAAACGAAAACTGTAGAATACAAACGAGACCCTCGAATCGCGGGTGAAACCAGTTTTAATGGCTGGAAGCTGTGGAATTTCGCCCTAGAAGGCATTACCAGCTTTAGCACTGCTCCGTTGCGAATCTGGTTGTACATTGGCTTAGCTATTTCTACCTTAGCGTTTATTTATGGCAGTGCTATTGTCATTAAGACACTACTATTTGGTATCGATGCCCCTGGTTACGCATCGTTAATAACAATAATGCTATTTTTAGGTGGGGTACAACTAATCGGTTTAGGTGTGTTAGGCGAGTATATTGGCCGTTTATTTATGGAGTCAAAACGCCGACCTATCTACATTGTCGAAGAAGACAACTAAACATGGCTCACTTAATAGCTAAGCTATTTAGTCTTCGCATCGCGCGATATGGTCTTACTGGGGTTATTGCTACAACGATTCACTTTGTTTTGGCTTTGGCGGTTTTACAGTACTGGCCGCAAGCTTTTGCTTTGGCTAACTTTGTTGGTTTTAGCTTAGCATTTGTTTTCTCCTACCTATTACAGACTTGTTGGGTATTTCAAAACCAGCCTTCATTAAACAATGCCTTGCGCTTTTTTGTGGTGCAGACTTCAGCCTTGTGCTTATCTATCTTATTATCATCTTTACTTAACGATTTTTCGAATATCATTAAAGTTGCGGTAGTGATTGTTTTACTACCTCTTGTTACCTTTGTTATCCATCGCTGCTGGACATACTCCCAAGCAGAAACCCATAAACCTTAACTAACCTACAGAGCTCAATTGTGTCTTTAAACCAACAAATTGAAAAACATTTCACACTAATTTACTGGTCTATCTTTGTTAGCTCTGTTGCTTTATTACTCGTATACGCTAGCAACCAAATCCTCACCGGTGATCAAACTCAAATGCTATTAAAAGGCTACTTGGGCGCCTATCATGGAACGTGGTTAAGCTATGGCAATGCAGCCAGTGTAGTGGGTAATGTACCTGGTTCATTGTCCACTTTATTGGTTGGTTTACCTTTACTCGTTTGGGACTCTCCTTGGTCACCTATGTTGTTGTTACCCTTTATTCGTTTAATGTCATTCTTTCTTTTCGACCATGTTATTAAGCAATGCTTTAGCCCTGTAGTGAGAATTAGCTTCGCCGTGCTATACCTGTTAAGCCCATGGTTCCTATTCGACAGCATCATTTACAACCCCGCTTATTTATGTTTTTTTGCTGCCCTGCATTGCTGGACAGCATTCAATATGAGAGAAAAAAGCAGTTTTATTTCTAGCTTTTTGCATGTTGTAGCTATTGGCTTAGCCATGCAAATTCATTACTCATGGCCAATTTTAGCCGTGATGTCAGCCTACCTATATTATCGGGGTATCATTAAAGTAAGTTGGTGGGGTTTAATTGCCGGTGGCTTAGCCGTATTGGCCAGTTTAGTCCCCTATTTCATGGAAGTATTACAGAACTCCTCAATTCAAGGCCAAGATAGCGAACGATATATTGGCTGGGGTGCGGTAAATGTTTACCCGGTACTCAAAGCCGCCTTGTATTGGCTACGCTATAGCTCTTTCTTGTTTACCAATCGCATTATTGTTGATGCTAATTTTCATTGGCTCACCGATATAGAGTGGCTAAGAATGGTTGTTGATTATATATGGCAAGCAATACTCTTTACGGTAGGTGGTATTACCGTTATATGTGCTTGGGTAGTTAACAAAAAAGCTTGGAAGATTGTCAAACCGCATTGGCGAAGCAGACAAGCATTAAATTTAGCCTCATCTGAATGGCTAATGCATTACGCATTTTCTGCATTCTTAGGCATTATTATCTCGGCAATGTTATCGCCGATTATTTTCTCTTATTGGCACCTAATTATTGCCTTTGCTTTTGCCTTGCTTCCGGTGCTTTATTACGCCGAATACTGGCAAAATAAAAAACCAGAAAAATTAGCAAAGCTAACAATCTTAGTTGCAGCTTATTTCCTTGTAGTAAACCTTGTCGCTAGCCACGACAGCAATAAGTACTCTTATCTAATTAGCTACCAAGAACAGGTTGATGCCTACCTAGAAGAACAAGGTTTAAGCATAGATGACCTAATAGAAGAAAATAAAAGTAACTAAATAACCATGCGTATTTTTTATAACATCTTGCTACTTTTAGTCTTGCCCTTAGCAATGTACAAACTGTACTGGCCAAGAGCTGGAAAACCTTCGGTAGGTGAGCGCTGGCCAGAACACTTTGGAGTGAGTAAAAAAGTATCAGCAGTTGATGTATGGTTCCATGCTGTATCAGTTGGTGAAGTATTGGCGGCCATTCCTTTAATTACTCAATTAAAGCAGCAGCAACCACAATGCAATATATTGCTGACCACCACTACCGCTACAGGTGCTGAGCAAGCGCAATCAAAACTGGCGGATTTAGTCATTCATCGCTATGCGCCCTTTGATTTATGGCCGTGTATTCGCTGGTTTTTGCATTTACATAAACCCAAGCAGCTATGGATTATGGAAACCGAACTGTGGCCAAATTGGCTGCAGCTTTGCCAAAGCCAAAACATTGCGGTATCGCTTATCAATGCTCGTATGTCACAACGTTCTTGCCAACGCTATTTGCGATTTAAAGGCTTTAGTCAACGCTTGTATGGTCAATTGGGGCAAGTATTGGCGCAACACCAAGATGATGCACAGCGCTTTAATCAATTGGGAGTTACAGCAGCCAACTTGGTGGTAACAGGCTCCATAAAATACGATCTACCCGATACCAAAAACATACAGCAACAAGCAGAACAACTTCGGCCTAGTTTGTTTGGTGAGCGCTTAATATGGATTGCCGCCAGCACCCACAAAGGCGAAGACGAGAAAGTGCTTGAGGTGATGCAACAGGTTCGTAAGCAGCTTCCCGACAGCTTACTAATATTAGTCCCCCGACACCCTGAGCGTTTCGACCAAGTGGCCGAATTAATTGCTAACAGCGGCTTTGATTGCGCTCGTCGCAGCCAACAACAAAGCCCCAGCGCAAAAGATGCAGTGTATTTAGCCGATACCATGGGCGAGATGCTGCTGATGTATGCATGCTCAGATGCCGCTTTCATCGGTGGTTCTTTAGTGCCCATTGGCGGACATAATTATTTAGAAGCAGCAGCGCTAAGATTACCCTGCGTTGCTGGCGAACATGACTTTAACTTCTCAGATATCAGCCAACAGCTACAAGCCTGCGGCGCACTTAAACTTAGCGCTGACACCGAACAACTGGCTAATTGGCTTAAAGCATGGTTAAGCGATGCTGAAGAGCGCAACAAAGCGGGGGACGCTGGCTTGTCTATTGTAAAGCAGAACCAAGGCGCTTTAGCGCGTAGCCTAGCTGCTCTGCTGAACTAAAGGGCTTGTTGATAACAAGCAACAAAATACTGCCAGTCAGACTCTAGCCAATGGCAATAACCAGGCTTCGCCTGTTCTTTTTCTAAGGAGCGGTAGAATCGAGCAAGGTTAGCTTGCTGCCATTTCTTTCTCGGTCGACAAATGCGGCCGTTATCAAAATCAATCAACCAAACCCGCTGTTGGTCATCAACCATGATGTTACGTAAGTTGAGGTCGGCATGATAAACCCCAGCCCGATGAAACTGCGCAATCGTCTCGGCAATTTTTTGCCATAGATCTAAAGGTAATCGACGCTCGCTAAGCAACTTAGCAAGATCTTTAGCGCCACTTATGCGCTCTAAAATTAAATCAGCCTGGAAGCTCAAGCCTTTGCGTTTAACCCTGCCAGCAATCGGCACAGGTGCAGGAAGCTCCAAGGTTTGCAATTTCATCAACAGCGAGAACTCTTTCCATACTCGACTGCGCTGTAGGCTTGAATACAAGTAGCGGTCATTGCTCAATTTAGCGACTAAGCCACCACGATGATAATGGCGTAATACAAATTCTCGATGTTCAAAACGAAAAAACAGGGTTTTACCTCGGCCCATCGCTTGGCCTACCACAGCTCTATTTTGTTGCCAATGTCGGGGCTCAAAATAAGCATCACTTACCTGCTGCCACACTGCCGGATTATAAAATAGCCAGCCGTCAGCGGTTTTCTGTTTTTCAATCTGCATAGTTATCGCTTGTGAAACAAATCTCAGCAATTTTACAACGCAAGCTGCAAAAAGCATAATACTTAAGAAAATCCGCCACTTTTGCCAAAATGACCAAGCAGCAAACCACCTTAAAAGTCTGTATTTTACGCCTATCAGCCATCGGCGACGTCTGTAATGCTTTGGCTGTTGTTCAGCAACTTCAAAACAGTTACCCAAATGCCGATGTCACCTGGGTATGTGGCAAAGCTGAAGCACAGTTATTGGCTGCCTTCAGCAATATAAAACTAGTTGTATACAACAAAAAAGATGGCTTAAAAGGCATGCTCGCCATTAAACGTGAGCTTAAAAGCCAGCAATTTGATGTATTGCTGCACATGCAAGCAGCACTGCGCGCCAGCTTGTTAAGTTGCTGCATTCGCGCAAAACGTAAAATTGGTTTTGACAAAAGCCGCGCTAAAGATGGCCAATGGCTATTTACTAACGAGAAAATTGCTCCGGCTATTTCGGCTCATGTATTAGATGGCTTTCTACAATTTTTATTGCCACTAGAAATAGATATTCAAGCCCCAAGTTGGCACGTGCCACTCTCAGAAGCAGACCAAGATACCGCAAAACTGTTGCTGGGCAGTTCCAGTAAACATATCGTGATCTGCCCGGCAGCTAGCAAAGCCTATAAAAACTGGACTCTGCAAGGTTATGTAGGCATCGCCCAATACGCGCTTGAGCAGGGCTACCAAGTGAGTTTAATCGGCAGCCCGGCTAGCAATGAAATGGCGTTAAGTGAGCAAGTTAACCAAGCCTGCCAAGGTAAACTGAACAACCTTTGTGGAAAAACCAACTTAAGCCAGCTTTGGGCACTCATTGCCCAAGCAGATCTGCTAATATCGCCAGATACTGGCCCAGCTCATATGGCGGTAGCGGTAAATACTCCCGTTCTAGGACTATATGCTCACCACAACCCGCAACGCACTGGTCCTTATCATTATCGAGATTACGTGGTGAGCGTATGGCAAACACTGATTGAAAAAGAACAAGGCAAACCCGCAGCTCAGCTTAGTTGGCGCAGCAGAGTGAAAGACCCAAATGCCATGCAACATATTACACTCGATTGCGTAATCGAGATGTTTGAAACGATTAAAATAGAGCAGCAATTATGAGCGAAATGAATCAACAAGCCACAGTAACAGCTATCATTATCGCTAAAAACGAGTCGCTAAACCTTAAAGACTGTATTAACTCATTAACTTGGGCAGACACAGTGATTGTCTTTGACTCTGGCAGTACCGACAACAGTCAAGAGATTGCAGAACAGCTTGGTGCTGAGTTTCACCAAAATGTCGATTGGCAAGGTTTTGGCAACCAGCGCCAGCTAGCCCAACAAAAAGTCAGCACTGATTGGTGTTTCTGGATAGATGCCGATGAGCGGGTCACACCAGAGTTAGCAAGTTCGATACAAAAGGCTTTAAAGAGCGATAACAAAACCATCTACAGTGTCGCCCGACGCTCCTGGGTATTTGGCCGATTTTTGTCTCATAGCGGCTGGTATCCCGATAAAGTACTAAGGCTTCACCCTACTCAACTAACCCAATACAACGATGCTTTAGTGCACGAAAAACTCGTTATTCCAGAAGAAAGCAAAGTTAAACATCTATCTGGCGACTTACTGCATTACACTTATGACTCAATACATCATTATTTAGTAAAATCGGCTGGTTATGCCAAAGCTTGGGCCGATCAACGAGAGGCCAAAGGCAAACGCGCAACATTGGGGCAAGGCATAACACACGCTATAGGTTGCTTTGCAAAAATGTATTTGCTCAAGCGAGGCTTTTTAGATGGTAAGGCGGGCTTTTTAATTGCAATACTGTCGGCGCATTCAACCTTTGTTAAGTACGCCGATTTATGGGCACGAGAAAACGACAGCCATTACAAAAAGTAAACTTACTGAAGTTTAAGTTCTTCCAACAATTTAGCTGCATCTATAGCCGCTAGATCGGTCACGTTGACCGCATGTTCCCCTAAGCAGCCATATTGCGCCACATTGGTCACGGTAAACAAACCTACACAATAAGCGCCAGCAGAGCTTGCTAAGTGCAACGGGCCGGTGTCACCACAGAAAAACAAGGGTACTTGCTGCAAAAACGCAGCAAGCTTTCGCAAATCACTATTTGAGTATGTGAACTCCGCGTCTACTAATGGCTTGGCAACATCAGGGCTCAGAATTTCTATAACGTTTAGCTCTCCGCCATAATGCTTTTTGAACTTGTCTAACAAGATCTGCCAATCTTTATCAGCAATGACTTTGGCTCCCCGAGCACCTCTAAAATAAGCTAGGCAGGGTTTATTATTATGGCCTATCAACCCATTTAGCTCGTTACGAGCGTGCTGTTGTTCAAACTCACTTAACACCAAACGAGCATAATAATCACTAGGCTCCACCTGATGTAATTGCTCTAGAAGCTCCATACAACCTAAAGCATAGTGTTTATAGCGGCGCGTTTGCTTGAAAGTATGACTACAAACGGCACCGTTAACTTTATCATCGTACCCATAAACATTTTTGGCCGTCACTAATGCTGTGACTATGCGATCGCTCGAACCGCTGTAAGGTATTAACACCACATCATAAACTTGTTTACGCAATTGGCGCATAGTAGCGAAAAAGCCCGAAATAGTTTTTAAACCAAATTGCGAATAATGAATTTTACTTAAGCCTAAATTCTCGAAAACTTGGCCTTGCCAAGGATCGGTAAGTAATAGCTCCACTTCCGCATCGGGATACATTTCTATCACTTTATTTACGTAAGGCAGCAAGAAAAACATGTTACCAATGCGCTTGTTATTTCGCACAATGAGTACTCGGTTCACCTCTTGCGGTTTAAGCATTTGCTGCTGGCGCCCTTTACGGCCACCTATCAGCTTTAAAAATGCAGCCTCTAGAGCCACCGAATTATTGCGACGCTTCGCATCAAACTGCCGCAGCGCCGTTCTTATCTTTTTTATTACGCTCATCGTTTTATTCTGCTACTTGTTTTGTTTGCAGCTTTTGCCACCACAAATTAATTTTAACAGCTGAGTCACTCACATTAATCAAACTCATATCTTCTTGAGTAAGCTCACCTGCCGGCGGCGAGAAAGAAATATGTCGGCCTTGGCTATTAAGAGGCTGCCAACGCAGAGGTGTTGCACTGCGACGACTTGGGAAAAAGCCAACAGTTGGCACATCTAAAGCTCCTGCAATATGCAGCGGCCCGGTTGAACCAGCAATAAACACTTCAGCACAGGCCAATACTTCACAGAAGGTTTTTAAGCCCTCTTCTGAATAATATAGCTGACTAGACACCTCTGCAGTATCTAACTGATTCACCAACTCTTGAGCGGCAATTAACTCGCCAGGCCCTGCAGTAATCACAAAGTGTAACTCGGGCTTAAGCTTAGCCAGACAATCAATCAAACTAAAATACTGCTCAATGCTTAAGTTATTTGCCGAGCCACCGCTGCCGATATGTACCATTGCTAAGGCTTTAGCATCCAACTCGGCAAACTCAGCCTGCTTACGTTTAGCAATTTGCTCAGCGCTAAACTGCAAATAAGGAGTAGTAGGCTCTATCGGGTTGACTTGCAACTTAGTTAAAAAAGCGCGAGTAAGTTCTAAGTTGTATTCAAATTCAGGCTTTCTAGATTGAGAGCGGCGTTGCTTTACTCGGTGATTATACAAAAACTGAGCAAGCTTAGTGGCAGGCGCACAGCGTAATTTAATACCGGCGCGTGCACCTAGCCAAGCGTTACGCATGGTTGAGAACAAGCACAAATAACCATCGAAGTGCTGTTGCTTCACCTCGTTAAGTAGTGCTGCTTGCGCACCAGCATCACTATCCGCTCCGCAATCAATAATTACCTTGTCAATCCAAGGGCAAAGCTCTGCGAGAGGAGCGGTATAGCTAGGCACCAAAGCGCTTATTTCACAATTAGGTATTGAAGCTTTTAGCAGCGCAAAGCTGGGCCACGCCAGCATAAAGTCGCCAATTTTGTCGTTTCGCACTACCAACAGTTTTTGCATGTGTTTGTCCCAATCATTAAGCCTGCGCATTGTGACCAATCTTGCACTCCGGCTCAAGAATTTTCCCCAAGCCTGTGAGCTAGTTAGCTCAAGCAGCTTAAGTAAATCTTTTCCCGAACGTTTTAACAGGATTTAGCGTGAATACCTGCATCTTCTGAAAGCTTGGGGTTATAATCCAACTAACATCAATTTTTGGCATAGCTACATGACAACTCGGGTAATTTATCCTGGCACCTTTGATCCAGTGACCAACGGCCATAGCGATTTAATCCAACGCGCGGCGCGTATGTTTGACACAGTAATTGTGGCGGTTGCCGCCAGCCCCAGTAAACAACCTCTGTTTAGCTTAGAAGAAAGGGTTAAGTTGCTGGAACAAACGATTAGTACCAATACCAATATAGAAGTGATTGGTTTTACAGGCTTATTGGTAGATTTAGCCAAACAACAAAATGCCAACGTATTGTTGCGCGGCTTGCGCACCGGTTCTGATTTTGAATATGAGATGCAGCTGGCCGATATGAACCGCCAACTGGATCCCAACTTAGAAAGCGTGTTTCTTACACCAGGCGAGGGGGTGAGTTTTATTTCCTCCACCCTGATTAAGGAAGTGGCCAAACATGGCGGCGAAATAGAACGCTTTGTTGCGCCGCATGTTGCTAAATCCGTCAGTAAGAAACTCGCTAAATAAAAGGGCTAGCGCTGACAATGTGGGCAAAAGAAGGTATTGCGCTGGCCAATACGTAATGCCTTAATCAGCTCCCCGCAAGTATCGCAAGCTTCGCCTTCTCGGCCATATACCGCTAAGGTCTGCTTAAAGTAGCCAGGCTTGCCATCGGCATTGGTAAAATCTTTAAGGCTAGTGCCACCTTGTTCAATGGCTTCCGCCAACACTTGTTTGATGTTGTCGGTAAGCATCTCTAGGCGCACTTTGCTCACTTTGTTAGCAGCACGTTTAGGATGGATGCCCGTTCTAAATAAAGCCTCGTTGGCGTAGATATTACCTACGCCCACGACCACTTTGTTATCCATAATAAATTGCTTAATCGCCACACTTCGCTTGCTGGCTTGCTCAATTAAATACTTAGCTGAGAACTCATCATGTAAGGGCTCTGGCCCCAAATTAACCAACAAATTATGTTGCTCAACGGGTAGCTGACTAAACAATACACAGCCAAAACGACGAGGATCGTTAAGCCTAAGCACTTTTCCATTTGCTAATACTATATCTACATGGTCATGTTTTTCGGCTGCTAGGCCTTGCTCAACAATTCGCAAACTACCCGACATGCCCAAGTGAATAATGATGTGGCCAGCTTCAGTTTCCAGCAGCAAATACTTAGCCCGTCGCGTTACCGACAAAATAGCTAAACCCACACAGCACTGGATCAACTCAGGCACTGGCCAACGTAATTTAGGTTGGCGAACCACTATTTCGCTAATCACTTGTTTTTCGATATGCGGGCTAATCCCGCGACAGCTGGTTTCTACCTCTGGTAACTCAGGCATCGGGTGAACTCATCGTTGGGAAAAGAGCATGGTAGCTGTCGCTATCCACAGACAAAAGCTGGCCTTGCCAGTTGGTAAGCCAATGCTGCTCGCCCAAGCTAAATAAGGTTAGTTCAAGCGGCACGGCTGAGTTGGATAAGTAAACCATTATGCTACGGCTAATTGCTGCGCCACCTAAAGCATCCTGCCAAGGTTCTAGTTGAATATGTAACCACGCATCAATAACAGCTACCGAACGCTCTAGAGGCGGTTCACTGCGCCATTGAGTGCCAACCCGCTCTATTACTACTTCAGGCAATTCAATCCGTAAAATGGTGGTTCCCTGCGGCAATAACAGACCAACAGCTGCTTGCTCGCTAGGGGCGGCCTGTTCATTCATTTCTACGTATTTGAAAATCAAAATCATCGAGGCAACAGCAAATATGATGATGTTATTCCAGCCTCTGCGGCTCATTTTCATCGAGATTCTCCTTTAATTAGGAGCATCATAAGCGGGAAGTCTTTGGTGAGTAAAGGGCACTAGGTTGTTGTAGCCACTAAAAAACAGCCAAAAAAAAGCCCAGCCTAAGCTGAGCTTCTTGATTCATTAAAGCCAAAATCTATTTGATTTTGCCTTCTTTGTACATAACGTGCTTACGAACAACAGGATCAAATTTTTTGATCTCCATTTTTTCAGGCATGTTACGTTTGTTCTTATCAGTGGTGTAGAAGTGACCAGTGCCAGCTGATGAGTTCAAACGAATTTTTTCGCGAATACCTTTAGCCATTTCTTAGTTCCTTATACCTTCTCACCACGACCACGCATCTCAGCTAAAACAGCGTCGATACCTTTTTTGTCGATGATGCGCATACCTTTAGTTGATACGCGTAATTTAACAAAACGTTTCTCAGTCTCAACCCAAAAACGGTGAGATTGAAGGTTAGGCAAAAAACGACGACGAGTGCGGTTTTTTGCGTGTGATACGTTGTTACCAACAGCTGGTTTCTTACCAGTAACTTGGCATACTCTAGACATGTCAGTCTTCTCCAAATATGTACTTCTGCTCGAGCATCTGTTCATGCCCCGTTAGGCCGTCGCCCGGGACGACAGAAAGGCCGCATTTTATACAGGAAATAGAACCCTAGATCAACTAAAAATTGAACAAAGATCAGATCCAACCGCGCTCGGCGAAAGACACAGTCTCTCCACAGCCGACTACAACATGGTCTAAAACTCGCACATCAATCAGTGCTAAGGCCTTGATTAATTTGGTAGTAATTTGCTTATCAGCCAAACTTGGCTCTGCCACACCCGAGGGGTGATTATGGGCAAATATTACTGCAGCAGCATTTTTTTCTAATACTCGCTGTACCACCACCCGTGGGTAAACACTGGCGGCATCAATCGTTCCGAAAAATAGCGGCGCGAATTGTACCACTCGATGCTGATTATCCAATAGCAATATTGCAAATACTTCACGTTGTTGGTGAGATAATTCCATAGAAAGGTAGTTTTTTGCCGATTCGGCGCTATCTAACACACTATTTTCACTAATATCGGCCAGCAAATAACGTCGACTCATTTCAATTGAAGCATGTAATTGTGCAAATTTTGCACTACCCAAACCTTTTTCTGCGCAAAACTGCTGATGATCGGCAGCTAATACTGCTCGTAAGGAGCCAAACTGAGCGAGTAAATGCTGAGCTAAACTCACTGCATCTAGTCCGGCACATCCTACCCGCAAAAAAATTGCCAGTAATTCAGCATCACTTAGACTTTGGGCACCACTATTTAATAGCTTTTCTCTTGGCCGCTGTTCGGCCGGCCAATCACAAATTGCCATGTATTCTAATAACTAATGAATGAATCAATAAAAACAAGCGTAGTCGAAACTGCTGGCTTGTGTATGCGGAGATCTTAAGTTTTGTGATAGGCTTGCCGATATCAAACTGAGATTATCGAAGCGGTATCAGCATGTTAACGGGAAAGAAGATTCTACTCGCGATTACAGGCGGGATTGCGGCATACAAAATGCCAGAGTTGGTGCGTCGTCTAAAAGAGCAAGGCGCAGAAGTAAAAGTGGTAATGACCAACCACGCCACCCACTTTATTACTCCCTTAACGCTACAGGCAGTATCTGGCGAACCAGTAGGCTTGGAGGTAGTCGACCCTGCTCAAGAGGCATCCATGGGCCACATCGCCTACGCCAAATGGCCAGACTTAGTAGTGATGGCGCCCGCTACCGCCAATAGCATTGCTAAGTTTACCCATGGTTTGGCCGACGAATTAGTAAGCACATTGATGCTAGCAACTGCCGCCCCCATTGCCATTGCGCCAGCAATGAACCAACAAATGTACCAAGCAGCTGCTACTCAGGCTAATTTAAGCCAGCTTAAGCAACGCCAAGTACATATATGGGGCCCAGCCCAAGGCGAACAAGCCTGTGGCGATGTAGGCCCAGGTAGGATGCTTGAGCCCGCTCAGCTGCTCACTCACATTAAAGAGTTTTTTGCTCCCAAAGCCCCAGCGCTACTAAAAGACGTAAATGTGATGATTACCGCAGGCCCAACTCGTGAAGCGATTGATCCGGTGCGTTATATAAGCAATCACAGCTCCGGTAAAATGGGTTTTGCTTTAGCTGCTGCTGCCAAACAACTTGGCGCCAAGGTTACGGTAGTTTCAGGCCCGGTGAACTTAAATACACCAGCTGGCGTTAATAAGGTGGCGGTAAATACTGCCCAACAAATGCTCGACGCAACACTAAAGCAAGTAGCTAGTTGTGATATTTTTATTGCTTGCGCAGCAGTCGCCGACTACCGAGTAGCCGATGTTGCTGAACAAAAAATCAAGAAAACCGATGACAGCGACGAAATGCAGTTACGTTTAGTGAAAAATCCAGATATTGTAGCCACCATTGCTGGATTAGCTAACAAACCCTTTACGGTGGGCTTTGCTGCTGAAACACAAGACGTAGCACATTACGCACAAGACAAAATGGCGCGAAAAAACCTAGACATGATCGCCGCCAACGACGTATCAAAGCCCGAACAAGGCTTTAATAGTGAGCAAAATGCCTTATCGGTATTTTGGCCAACTGGCCATCAGCAATTAGACCTCGCTGATAAATCAGAATTGGCACAACAATTAATGGCATTAATTGCCAAGCAGTACGCTGCACAATAATCAAAACAAAAAAATGAAACAAATAGCACTAAAAATACTAGACCAAAGAATTGGCACTACTTTTCCAATGCCAGAATACGCGACACCAGGTTCAGCAGGTATGGATTTACGCGCCTGCTTAGACCAAGCCATAACATTAGCCCCCGGCCAAACCGAGCTAATTCCTACTGGCTTAGCGATTCATATTGCCGATCCTACTCTTGCTGCCACCATTTTACCGCGTTCTGGCCTTGGCCATAAGCACGGCATTGTTCTGGGTAACCTCGTTGGACTGATCGATTCCGACTACCAAGGACAATTAATGGTGTCTTGTTGGAACCGTGGACAAACTACTTTTACCATCGAACCCGGCGAGCGCATCGCCCAGTTAGTATTTGTGCCTGTGGTACAAGCTAGCTTCGAGATAGTAGAAGATTTTGCCGCTAGCCAGCGTGGTGAAGGTGGATTTGGCCATTCCGGTACAAAGTAAACGGTTCTCAAGTAGTACGCTAATAGACTAATAAAAAGGATTACCATAACCATGGCGGGAAAACCAAAAAGCAATCGCCGCGAACAAATTCTGCAGGCGCTAGCGCGCATGTTAGAAACCAGCCACGGACAACGCATCACCACTGCAAGCCTAGCCAAAGAAGTAGGCGTATCAGAAGCTGCTTTGTATCGTCACTTTCCCAGCAAAGCTAGGATGTTTGAAGGCTTAATAGAGTTTATCGAAGAAACCTTGCTATCACGCATTAATCTGATTCAGGAAGAACAAAAAGACACCTTAAATCGCTGCCAGCACATACTCATGCTGTTACTGGGTTTTGCCGAGCGCAACCCAGGCTTAAGCCGCATTTTAACTGGTGATGCCTTACAAGGTGAGCACGAGCGTTTGCGCGCCAGAGTCAGCATTTTGTTCGACAAAATTGAAGTGCAACTTAAACAAGTATTACGCGAGCGTAGGCTACGTGAAGGACAAGGCTTCTTAATTGAAGAAAACAGCCTAGCTACCTTGTTACTGGCCTATACCGAAGGACGTATTAGCCAATACGTGCGCAGTGAATTTAAGCTAGAACCTACCGCCCAATTTGACACTCACTGGGGCTTTTTAAAGCAGCAGCTAGTGCAAAGCTAAGCGCTTAATAGGCCTGCTAAATCCCCCGGCAGGCCTTAAACCTTTCTGTAAAAAATCTAGACACTTGTTTGTATTAAAAAAGCTGCTAAATTTGTAGCTAATTTCACTCCATAAGAAGGCTTAACACATGGACGTATTTACCGAAGGTACCAGTTGGTTTGAGAACAACCAAGACCTGCTAATGCAATACGCAATCAACATTGCTGCTGCTATCGCCATTTTGTTTGTTGGTATGATCGTTGCGCGCGTAATGGCGTCAAGCGTAGAAAAACTAATGAACGCTCGCAAATTAGATACAACCATTAGTCACTTTGTTGGCTCAATGGTGAAATACATCATTATTGCCTTTGTGATTATTGCTGCGCTATCACGCATTGGTATTCAAACCGCTTCGTTTGTTGCCATTATTGGTGCCGCTGGTTTAGCTGTTGGTTTGGCCTTGCAAGGGTCATTGTCTAACTTTGCAGCAGGTGTACTTATTATTGGTTTCCGCCCATTCAAAGCCGGTGATTTTGTAGAGATTGCGGGTACAGCGGGCTCGGTAGCATCAGTGCAAATCTTCACCACCGTGTTAAAAACGCCTGACAACAAACAAATTGTTGTACCAAATGGCGCGGTATTAGGCGGTAACATTGTAAACTACTCTACCCATCCTACCCGCCGTGTAGACTTGGTGGTTGGGGTTAGCTACAACGCCGATTTAGCTAAAACTAAAGCGATATTGCGCGAAGTATGTGAAGCAGACTCTCGTGTATTAAAAGATCCAGACATCACTATTGGTGTAAGCGAATTGGCCGACAGCTCAGTGAACCTAGTCGTTCGCCCATGGGTAAATAGCGCCGATTACTGGGGAGCTTACTTTGACCTAAACGAAAACATCAAAGTGGCTCTAGATAATGCTGGCATCGAAATTCCATTCCCACAAATGGATGTTCACTTGGATAAAGTCGCCAGCTAATACGCCGCTTTATACCAAATAAAAAGCACAGCCTAGGCTGTGCTTTTTTGTGCCCTACATTTGGCTAAATATCATCTAACCTATGAGTGGCATGCACCATTTGCTGTTGGCGTTTTTCTTGGTGTTCAATCAAGTTAGCTAAAAACTGCCTCGCCCCTAACATGGTTAACTCATCTTTAGCTAAGCGTAATAAGCTTAAAGACTGCTCACTAAGCTCCAAGGCCAAATTGCTTACATCATCACTGCTAATATCGGCTGGTTGACTCAGCTTAGCCATATAGTCCAATAAATCTTTTTCCACGCGAATGTCGGTCCAAGTCTCTAACAACTCAGGTTTGGCCTGGCTAATAAAATCCTGTAAATGCTCGGCATTTTCTCGCTCTTGATGCTGCAGGTAAGCCAGTAACATGCGCACTCGCTCTGCATCGCTATTTAACTCCAAGCGCCGATATAGGGCCATCATTGCTTCGCGGCACGATACAAAGTGTTCTAGCAGCAGTTTTAGTTGATTAAATCGCATATCTGCTCTCCCGTGTAACTGGTGATAATTACAGTGTAGAAGCTAGCTTTTCATCTGTTTTCGCTAAGCAATCTTGGCTTGATTTACATCAAAATGAACACTCAATAAACTGCATAGTTGCGAGCTATCGCAAGCTTTTGTCAGCAATAGAATAAGTAAGCAGTTCGTCAGCAAATTTGCTAAATTATTAACTAAACCATTGAATTAGGTTAGCTACATGAAAAAGCTCATGGATTGGAGCGAAAAGAACAACTTCTACTTTCTTACCATTGCTTTGGTGGGTTATATCTTTCTCGCCGCTTGCTTAGATCAATTCTGGCAAGGAGACGGTTTTAGGTTTTTACAAATAGCCATGGTACTGGTGCTAGCCGCTGGAGTGTGGCAGGCCAAAGGCAAGCGCTTATGGTATGTAACGGGCATCGGCTTCTTATTCACCACCTCGGTACTGGCTTTTTTTAGTTATTGGTTTGAAGCAGAAGGTTTAGTGAGTTTATACCTCACCATTGTGTTCTGTTATTTGGTATTAACTACCTGGACAGCTTTGAAACAGGTGCTATTTACCGGCCACATAGATAGCAATAAAATTGTTGGCGCAATCTGTATCTTTTTGTTGATAGGCCTAGGCTGGGCGCATTTATATACCATTTTAAACTTTTGGTTAAACGACGCATTTAACGGGGTGCCTAAAGAGCATTGGAGCACCCAAATGACCGACTTCATCTACTTTAGCTTTGTTACGCTAACCACCCTAGGATACGGCGAAATCACCCCTAATACGCCTATCTCCCGCTTTTTCACTTTTAGTGAAGCAGTGTTTGGCCAGTTCTACATGGCAATATTGGTAGCAAGCTTAGTGGGCGCAAGAATGTCGGAGCGCGAGAGCGAACGAGATTAGCAAAACCAAGGCTGCTTAGGCAGAGACTAAACAGCCTTTAAGCAGCCAATAAGTCAGTGGCTAGTTTTGTTTGGAGGCTATCATCATCGCAACAACACGCAGCGATAATGCCACCAGCATAAGAACGCTAGGCCCGCTTACCCCCTGCGCTTTAAGCAAAGTGGTATTATTTTGAATCACCATGGTATTGCTGGTATTTGCAGCAGTAGACGCGCTTTTAGCCAAACTTTCTAAAGAGTTTAACAACTGTTCATAAGAGCTAACCTCACCGGCTAACATATCCATCAACTCATAAGCTTTTTTGTCTTTAAACGGAGATTTAACCGACTCATCTTTAAGCTGTTTTGCAATCTTCTTCATAGCGCTGTTCACAGCCTCTTCTAAGCCATTCATATTAGCCAATTTGCTATTGGTTGATTGCTTAGCGCTAAAACGATGCTGCGGCGCAGCCTGTTTTTGTTGAGCGTTGCCAAAGTGCTGCACATTACTTTTAGATGATTTAATGGTTTTACTTAAATGCGCTAATTTATCAGCAACCGCTTTCACTTTTTGCTCCCATTGAGCGTCGGTGTTACGGTTTTTAATCGCGGTTAAGGCGTTTGACACGAGCAGAGAGATTTGAGTTTTTGTGGCATTTAGTTCAACAGACATGAGACTTCCTTAGTTCTCTGAATTACATGCAAATATCCTAATTAGTGGGGTATTAAACCCCAAGCCACGCTACTCTATCTTTTAAAAACAAAACCATCAATACACTAATGACAATTAACGTATTTTAGGTACAAAAAAGCGACTTAACAAAGCCGCCTTAGGTTTAGATATTATAAATGCTAAGCAATACCGTACTTCTCACGGTAAGCGCTCACTGCCTCTAGTGCAGTTTGATTATCGCCTTGTTCTTCTAAGTAGGTGATTAAATCAGCCAACTTAACAATCGAAATAACCGTAGCGCTGTAATCGCGTTCAACTTCTTGAATTGCCGACAGCTCGCCTTTACCTTTCTCTTGGCGATCTAAGGCAATAAGCACGCCTGCTAACTCAGCGTTATGGACATTAATAATGTCCATAGATTCACGAATCGCCGTACCAGCAGTGATTACGTCATCCACCAACATCACTTTGCCAGCCAACTCAGAGCCAACCAAACTGCCGCCTTCGCCATGAGTTTTGGCTTCTTTGCGGTTAAAGCAGTAAGGCACATCTTTACCGTGGTGCTCATCTAAAGCAACCACGGTAGTGGTAGCAATAGGAATCCCTTTATACGCAGGGCCAAACACCAAATCATAGTCAATATTTGAGTCTTGTAGCGCCGCAGCGTAAAACTTGCCTAAACGGTTTAAATCGCGACCTGTGTTAAACAAACCAGCATTAAAGAAGTACGGGCTAGTTCGGCCAGACTTTAAGGTAAATTCGCCAAACTTTAATACGCCTTTGGCTAAAGCAAATTCAATAAACTCTCGTTGATAAGCTTTCATTTTTCTCTCTCAATTACTTAGCTAGGGCTTCGCGCTGGGCAATGTTAATTTGGCTAATACCCTCTTTAGCAAAGGCCAGCATTTCTAATAATTCTTCGTGGCTAAACGGTGCACCCTCTGCAGTGCCTTGCACTTCAATCATGTTGCCGTCTTCACACATAACAACGTTCATGTCGGTTTCGGCTACGCTGTCTTCGGTGTATTCAAGGTCACACACTACTTTGCCATCAACCACACCTACCGATACTGCAGCAATAAGCTGCTTAAGAGGGCTAACTTTTAGTTTCTTCTGCTCCATCATCCACCAAATGGCATCTTGCAAGGCTACGCAAGCACCAGTAATAGCCGCAGTACGCGTGCCGCCATCGGCTTGAATAACATCACAATCCACTACAATGGTGTATTCGCCCAGCGCTTCTAAATCAACCGCAGCGCGCAGTGAGCGACCAATTAAACGTTGGATTTCTTGAGTACGACCACTTTGCTTACCACGAGCAGCTTCGCGGCCCATACGGCTATGGGTAGAGCGCGGTAACATACCGTATTCAGCGGTAATCCAACCTTGGCCTTTACCTTTTAAGAAACGTGGCACACCATCGTCTACCGAGGCATTACATAGCACTTTAGTATCGCCAAACTCGACCAAAACAGAACCCTCGGCATGCGCCGTGTAGTTTCGAGTAATAGTAATTGGACGCATTTGTTCAACAGCTCTTCCGTTCGGACGCATGGTAATAACCCTGTAATTTAAAATTCGCGGCTATTATATAGGCTTTTATCGCACTTGGTCACGCCTAGACTGACTAAGCGCCCAATAGCCGCTATAATCGAGCAAATTTATTAAGGGCATTCAACTATGATCCACAGCATGACAGGCTACGCACGCCACCAACTTAAAGGCGATTGGGGCAGTGCAACATGGGAAATTCGCAGCGTAAACCAACGTTACCTAGAAACTTACTGGCGCATGCCAGAACAGTTTCGCTCCCTAGAGCCAGTGCTGCGTGACAAAATCCGCAAGGCCCTACAGCGCGGTAAAGTTGAATGTAATCTGCGCTTCGAGGCCGACCAAGCCAACCGTGGCGAACTGCAGCTAAATAAAGCCTTAGCCGAGCAACTTATTCAAAATGCCGAATGGGTACAGCAGCAAGCGGGCGGGCAAATTAACCCAGTAGACATACTGCGCTGGCCTGGCGTAATGGAAACTCCCGAGCAAGACGCTGACGCCATTAGCAAAGAGCTACTCGCAGGCTGGCAAGAAGCGCTAACGGCGTTTATCGAAAGCCGCGCCAGCGAAGGGGCAAATACCGCGGTAATGATTACCACCCGCCTTGATAAAATTACCGAGCAAGTGGCCTTTGTACGTGAGCAAATGCCAGCAGTGATGCAATGGCAGCGCGAGCGCTTAAAAACCCGCCTAGCCGATGTGATTGACGAGCTAGACCCGCAGCGCATCGAGCAAGAAATGATTATGGTAGCGCAAAAAATTGATGTGGCTGAAGAGCTAGACCGCCTAGATTCACACGTAAGTGAAACGCAAAAAATCCTTAAAAAAGGCGGCGCCTGCGGCCGACGCCTCGATTTTATGATGCAAGAGTTTAACCGCGAAGCGAATACCCTAGCGTCTAAATCGATTAACGCCGACATCACCCAAGCTGCGGTAGAGCTTAAGGTTTTAATCGAGCAAATGCGCGAGCAGATCCAAAACTTAGAGTAACTGCTAATTTAAAGCTCAAGCTCGACCTTTTGTAACTTGTTGGCTTAAAACAGCACGAATTTAGGCCAACAAATTAACACTTAGTAAATATCGTGCTCTTATCAGTGTCCCCCGCCAAGCAGCACCTCATCTTCGCAAATCTAACAATAGGCAAGTTTTACAAAAGCGTTCAGAAGATCGCTTAAATGTATTTAGAAAGACAATATCGATAGGCGCATTTCGATGAACAAAAAACGGTTTAAACAGAAGACTTGCAGTTAAGCGTAAGAAAACTAAGCCGCAAAGTGAGATCGTTAAGCGGTTATCTTGTGTTAAGAAGGCAGTGCCTTTGGCCGCCGCTTGGATTCTATGAAGCAGGCAAGAGAGCAAACTCAAGATTCAGAGTAATCATATTCTTAAAACTAAAAAGGGCAAATAAGTTAAGCACTTACAGTGCACTCGCGATTTAAAAATGACTCTATAGCGTTTATGCTTCATAGTACAAAATCCTTCCACCCCTTGAAGCCTAATCGCATTAACACAGACACTAGCCGAAAGCACTAGGGCTAAATGCTCTATAGGAATCTGGAAGAGGCTAGGATAATGGATAGATACCGCTACTTTAAAAATGAATTAAAGTACTTTATTACAAGCCGATATGTTGAGATTTTTTGCATATTTACGAACCCTGTGACTAAAAAAATCTAGCCATTACGACACTTCCAACCCACTAGATCAAACCAAAAACGATACATTTTTACGTATATATGAAAAATGTACTTCCAAAATGTTGACAAAAAACAGATATAATATGTACTCTTGGAATATATAATCAATAAAAGTGCAGGGTAATCAAATGGCACGTGAAAAAGATAGAGCCAAGTTCGTTGAACTTGCAGAAAAAAGAGTGTCTAAGACATTAAAAGATATAAAGTTGATTGGTAATCTCTCTAACAAGAGCAACTATGATTATAGTGACCAAGACGTAAAAAAAATCTATTCGACGCTAAAAAAGTCGCTGGAAGAAATGAAAGCTAGATTTGATTCTAAAGGTAGCAGTGATGATGAAATTTTTAAGCTTTAATAAGGAACTATAGATATGCCTAACTGGTACTTTCCTCCTTTATGGGGTGGTGAGAGAAAAGGACTTAATGATGGGGGAATAGTCCAATTTAGTCATAAGAAATCTCTTGCTAGAGAAACAGCTCAAAATATGGGAGATAACCCTGATGACTCGGGAAAACCTGTTATTGCAACATTTGAACTAGTAAAGCTATCTACATCTTCTTTCCCAGGAAGAGATGAGCTATTTTCTATTTTTGAACAGTGCGCTAAGCATGTAAAGAATGGAACAGCTAATGAGGCTTCATTTTTTAAAACAGGTTTAGATATTTTAGAGCAACCAACTATAAACTTCTTAAAGATAAGTGATGAAAATACCACAGGATTAGTCGGAAGCGACTCTGATGACACAAAATCATTTTATAAACTAATTCGTTTATCAGGTTCAAGTTCTGAGCAGGCTAATGTAGGTGGAACATATGGAATTGGACAAAGGGCTCCGTTTGCACACTCACCATTAAGGACTATTTTTTATTCATCGAAGACTGAGGAAGGTAACGTTTTTGTTGGTAAATCAATTTTGGCTACATTTCCAGATCCATCAACTGGTGCAGAAAGCCAAAATATTGGTTGGTGGTGCACCCCTATAAATGAAGGACAAGATTGGGAAGCTTGTCGTGATGACTCTAATATTCCGAAGGAATTTCAAAGAGATAAAGTTGGAACTGATATATGGGTATCGGGATACCACGAAGAAAATTGGAATGAGACTATTCGGCATTCGATATTAGAGCACTTTTTTGCTGCAATTCAAAATAAGCAATTAATTGTACAAATTAAAAATGATGGCCATATATCAACAAGAATTGATCATAATAATTTGGAAAAACAAATTTCTTTAGCCGCCGATGAAGACTCTAGTAAAAACAGCAGACGTGAGCATATGAAAAGCCTTGGTGCTACTGTCTATTTTCATAAAGCACTGACTAACCCTGTAAACGGAAAACCATTTGAGGAAATAATCCCTAAAATTGGTAAAGTTGAATTTTATGTATATCGAGATGCTAAAAATCAAGATATGCCTAATAGGTGGGCCACGATGAGAAGCCCCCGAATTATTGTTCAGCACTTTGGCAGTGGTTTATTAAATGGGTTTGCAGGAGTCCTAATTTGTGACAATAAATTAGGTAATAAGTACTTAGCTCAGTTAGAAGATGCAACTCATGAAAAGTGGAGTGAAGAACAAACTCGAAATTGGTCAGATGAACAAAAAAAAGAAGCTAAGAAAGTACTGAGCGATATAAATAAATTTGTAAAAGAGACTTTGAAAGACATTAGAGGAATGGACTTAAATGACCAAGAAGACGTGCCATTTCTAGGTAATTATTTACCGGCTGAAATTGAAGATGTAGAAGAAAATCAGGATGGTAATATTTTCCCAAGCAATGAACAAGTGGACATTGAAACTGGCTCCAAAGTAACCAAACCATTCAATGATATAATATCAAGCAAGACTGTGAAGCAGAAGCCACCAGGTGCACGAGTAGAAGATACGACCTCTTTAAAGAAGAAAAAGAAGAAAAAGAAGAAATCTAAGTTTGGAATAGGTTCACGTGGAGAAAAGATAGTAGGAAGTGAATCAAGCAGTTCAGATAATACAAGAGAAAAAGGAGAAGGTAGGCCCCCAAAAAACCTATCTATCAACGAGATTGAGTTTAGAAGCTTTAAAAGCAACGACGAATATAAGCTAATAATCAAATCGAAAAAAGCGCTAAATGGGGATCTAATCCTAAATGCTGTTGGTGAAGATAACAGCTATTCAATTAATGTGTTAAGCGCAAAAGATGAAAACTCAGGTCAGTCTTTTAAAATTTCAGGTTCTAAAATTCAGGGGATTTCATTAGAACCAGATGTTAGAAAGGTGGTTAATGTTGTATTAGATGGACCTGAAGAGCTTTGCTTAACAGTTGGAGGTTAATTTTGGCTAGCAATATTTATTCATATCCATATCCAGTCCTAGGAAATAGAGATGACATCGATGCAGATATTATCGATTGTGATTTAGATAGTAAGGCCGTCGAAAACCGTTTGATTTTAAAACTACCTGAATTAAAGATCACACACCCAGATATATCTGAATTCATTAAAAATGGTAAAGCTGCATGGCTCATCAGGATAATGTGCTCAAGAACTTACTTCAGAGTTATCGATATAGTAAGTAGTCAAGCATGGGAAAAAATCTTTGATAGCTCTAACCTTGAAGGCGAGGTAAATCTAGATGTATCTATAATAGCCATGAAAGATATTGAAAATTATTCGCCTAAATTCATGAATGAAGACTATGGAAACCAGCAGTTTTTTGTTGAAAACAGAAGTGTTTTAGCTATTGGACCTTCTTTTAAAGTTCAAATAGATAAGCAGTTTGATCCGCTTAAAGCCCCTATGTCCTCATTTATCCGTATTATGCCTGGAGAGTTCCAATCAGGGCCATGCGAAATAACTCTTGATGATGATTTAATATATGTAGAGTTATCCAAGCAAGACTGGAATGGATATGCCGGTATTAAAGATAGAGCTTATAGCGTACTTCATAGTTCACTAATATTTCCAGTGCTCGCGGAAGCTATCCGTGAAATAGAAAAACATAATGACTCTATGTGGTCTTCAAGACTACAAGCACTCATTGCCGAAAAGAAACTAGATATTGATAAGCCGTTTGAAACAGCACAATTTCTTTTAGATTCCCCTATTGAGCGAACGTTTAAAAATCTCAATTCGGTATTAGATAACTTAAAGGAATAGTACAATGGCTAAATTAAAAATTTTTTCCAATGACTTAATTACCGAGCTAAAGCAAAAACTTATAAATAAAGAGTATATTGAAGAAAAATATTCTATAAACAGTAATGCACTTGAAATAGATGATCGACGGTTACTAGTTACCCAAATTAATATAACAGACTTGCCGCCAAGTTTGAGCGTTAATGAGAAAAAGACTGATAATGAAGCAGATAATGCTATCGCATTATATTCATATATTGGAGAACTAAATCCCACACAAGCCGCAGATATGAGGCTTTGGGCTACATTAGCCCATAGAGAGTTTTGGAAATATTGCTTATACAGGTGGAATAGCGACAATAAAACTGACAGGTATGTTTTAGAGCACTGGTTTGATAGTAGAAAGGGAGGTTTGGCTGCATTGAGAAGAAATGCCATATCTAGGCTTTGGTGGGCAGCTCACTTGACAGTTGCACCATGGGAGAAAGACGCTGAATTAGCAGTATATAAAGTAAGTGATAGGTTTGTTTTTACGAGAGTACTATTGTCCCAACAACAAATTTTTCAAGATGTTATGGAGCGCTTATTTGGAAGTAACTTGAGGTTAAGAATATGTTGGCTGCATGCCTTATCTCAACATATTCCTAATGTTTCAAATAAAGATGATTTATCCAAAATAATCGCTAAAAATTTAAGCATCATAATAAAAACAAAACAATTAGAAGCTTTGAACGTATTAGAGTTAAATGAATTATTTAGCAACTTGATAGTTAAATGTATAAGTTCACTTAAAAGTAAAGGAAACAATTAGAACAGAGTAAAGTTCAGGACAATAAACCCGTCACTAATATACCGATCTGCTGAGCTAAGTACGGTGGTACAGCATTCCCTACCTGTACATATTGTTGTGTTCTGTTCCCTTCGAATATGTAATTGTCCGGAAATGTCTGTAGTCGTGCAGCTTCTCGTACAGTTAAGCTTCTGCACTGCTGAGGATCATAATGGATAAAGTAGTGGCCATCTTTTGAGATATGGCTGGTTACTGTTGTAGAGCACTTATTCGCAGCTTGGGTTCTAAAACGATCTGCATGAGTTCCTGACGTCCAGTTTTCATGCGCTGGTGCTAACTCAGCAGGAAAATCTCGTGCTTTGGGCGATATCCCTCCACTTAATTCGGTAAATGCTGCACTAAAAGCATAACGGAGCAAGTCGCTTTCCATATGGCCGCGAGTTTCATGGTTAAGCACGCAAGTTGGTTCATTGTTGCGATACCACTGAATCAAATGGTCAGGCATGAGTTCTGGTTGGTTAATCGGCTGAGTAGCTTTTCTGGGTAACTGTTTAATCGGTTTAAGATCTAAGTATTTTGCTTGCTCAAATTGCTTTTTAAGCAACCTTTTTATTAGTGTTCCATTTTTAGAAACGGCTTTTTGCCACTCTTGAACTTCATCTTTTCGCTTAGAAAAACCACTTCTCAATTTAGGCAAATCAGATAAAACTTGCTCTACTGTCGTTTGCCTTTCTCTGCGCGCAAGTGTCCCTGGAGCTCCTTTAACGTCAGCACGAACACCCAACAAGATCACGCGGTGCCGAGCTTGAGGAACACCATAGTTCTCAGCTTTAATTAAAAAGTCCGTAGGGTCGTCGTATGTAGGATTATTTACGTTTTCAGTGTCTACCACTAAGGAAAAAACTTTATACCTAGGGGTAGCAATTTTTGTGATTCGCCCCGGAGCTCGCAAGTCTTTCAAAATACGGGGAAACATCACTTCCCCATCAATTTTCGTAGACAATATGCCTCGTACGTTTTCCATTATAAAAACGTCTGGTTGAGCAATAGAGAGTACTTTTAAGTACTCTTTGTATAAGAAATTACGGTGATCTTTTTCCGCCTTATAGCCTTTGATACCAGCATTGCGGGAACGACCAGCCATAGAATATGCTTGGCAAGGCGGACCACCAATTACTACCTTAGGGCGGTCGCCATGGGCTTCTACTAATTGTTTAATTCGAGAGTGGATCTCTTGGTTATCTTCACCTAAAGCATGAGGAGTGGATAAGGTTTCTTGTTGAGCTTCATTGGCTTGTAGTGGAAATAACTCGAAAAGCTCTTCACGTGTTAACTCGCCGTTTAAGTAAGCGTTATAACTCGCTAGACCACTCTCAAGATCTTGAATTTTTCTGTAGAAAGCTCTTGTTGTTAAGGTCTTGTGGGCTGACGGTTCTTTTTCAATAGAAACACCAATTTTAAACGGCTTATTACCATTTCCATCAACAACTGATGATATGCCCTCACCAAGCCCACCAGGCCCGGCGAATAGGTCGATTACAAGAACTTCACCTGTTTTCATTTTTCCACAGCTACCAATAAAAAAGCTTGGCAATCATACCAGGCAATCCTTAAAAAATGTAACTATATTGCCACTTCCTAGTATCGAGCAGTGCATAGCAATATAAGCATATATCTATTCACTGTACTCATGTGACTCATAGTCGGTGGACTATCACCTTTTGCTCGCTAGATAATAACAACAGTAAACCGGAGGATTGAGCATGATAGAAGACAGCTACCCAGAGTTAAGCTTTGAAGATACATATAAGGGATACACTTTTTTCATAGAGAATAACGCTGACCAATATCGCGGCGGTTGCGAATACTCAGTGGTTAAAGGTAACAACGAGCTTGAATGCGGCTTGGTATTCTCGCTTGAAGAGGGTGTAAAGGAAGCTAAAGTATTTATTGATTCGCTAGGAGTTACTAGCTAGCTCTAAAGCTATATACATCAGTTACGTTCAATACTTTGTTTGCGATGTTTTGCCAATCTTTCTCGATTAAACCTTGCTCTATAGCCTAGAATCATTACAGTGTGCCTCCCTTTGCTACTTTCGGCAGTTTTCTAGGATTATTATGAAAAAGACTTATCCGCTTACTCACCCCAAGCTTAAATTGGCGCGCATTGTTGAAGCCGCTAAGTATGATGCTAAAAAATATATTCGCCGCGAGAAGAACAAAACCTTGCCTGCCGGTGCCGATTTTTGGGCCTTTGATTGTAAGTACGGGCCTACTCAAGAAGAAGCAGAAGAGATCCACGTTTCGCAAATTAATGCTTGTATGGATAAAGCCGAGCAGCAGCAATTGCCATCGTTTTACTTAGAGATTATGGCAAAACCCGCCAATCGCCCAGAAAGGCCAGATGTGGAAGAATCGTCAGACCTTGACGATATCATCGCTAGCGCAGAGCAAGAAATAGATAAAGACGCCGAGTAAAATTTGGCTCTCTAGAAAACGGAAATGCGGTGTTTAGTGCTTATATACGGTTAAACACAGACGCTGATACCACTGCAGTTGTTGCAAATAAAAAAGCCGCTTAAAAGCGGCTTTTTAGTTTTTACATGCTAAGCACTAACGCACTGTTAGGCTTATTGCCGTTGGGTCGGAGGCATCTAACACAAAGTCATAGCTACCTGCCGCTGCTGGGGTAAAGCTTAAGTTTGCTCCACCGTCGAACAGTTGCAGCGGTAACTCTGGGTTTACCAGAGTCTCGGTACCACCACCGAGGTTAATGCTAGTCCAATCTGGATCGGCTAACTTGAACAAGTAAGTTTGCGCGTCCAGTTGCACCGTAATCTCGTATTTACCGCTACCGTGATAAAGCATTTGGCTATCTGGGCCTGCGGCCCAGCCATTCATATCACCACGCAGGTAAACCGGTGTATATTGGTAAGGAGCATAAGCTAGATCAGCTTCTACAATCAGTACCGGATTAGCAGGGTCATCGGCTTGTAAAATAAACACTAATGGAGTGGCTTCTTCAAGTGTAATACTTAGGTTACCACCGCCAGAAGCAAGTGTTTTAAAGCTTGCAGCCTCTAGCTCAGCGCCATCTACGCCCGCACCAAAGTTGAGATTTGCCCAATTAGCATCAGCTAACTTGAACTCAGTGGTTCCAGCAGGGAAGGTCACGCTAACATCGTAGGTATCTGCACCTTTAAATTCAAAGGCGAGGCTAGTATCCCAGCCATTCAAATCTCCGCGTAGATATACGGTTTCGCTGTAAGGCTGAGCAGGCTCTTCGCCACCCACTAATAGGAACTTAGCTTCAAATGGCGCTAGCTCTATCTCAACAATTCCAGCAGCAAATGCGTATTGCTCATTGCTTTGCAGATCTTGGAAAGTATTGTGATTACCCAATCCCATGTACTCAGGTGGCAATACTGCCAATTGAGTTGTCGCGGTCATGTTAGCAATATAGAGAACTTGCTGTTCACCTAGACTCTTCATATCGGCGTATAGTTCGCCAACGCTCAACACACTCAGGCGTTCACCTTGGCTAAGCGCAGGATAATTAGCGCGAAGCTGCATAAGTTCGGCGATATAGTCGCGAAGCTCAGCTTGTTGGGCATTAGCGGTGAAAGCTTCACCGCCTTGCTCGCTGGCTAATCCTTCCACTTTACCGCTAGAACGAGATACGTGGTCATCACACAAACCTGCAATTGCTCCAACGCCGCCGTCACTCGCACAATCTAACCTTTCTGCAAAATTAGCCACTTCATCACCAATCTCATCACCGTAATACAAGGTAATAGGGCCAGTGTACGCAGCTAAGAAGGCGTAAGCCGCTTTGTGACGTTGCCAGTACTCGGCATCACTAGGCTCGGCAATACCAGCACGTTGCAGTAAATCGCCAAAGCGAACTACATCGTGGTTGGTAATCATTAAGTTAGGGATGGCGTGCTCTGGGTATACTGCATGGGTATCAAATATACCTGCAAGTGTAGAGGCATCGGTAAAGAAGAAGCCATCTTCTTGAGCGGCAAAGTTTTGCACTACGCGGTAACGACCAGGGAAGTCGAAGGCGCTACATAAACCGTGTTGCTCATTGGTTCCGTAGCCGGTTTCGGCAATTTGGTCTTCGCCTGACCAGATTTCGGCAACCATGTAACCCAGTGGGTTAACGGTTTCGCCATTCATCTGGTAGCTTACGCCTTGCGAAGCTTCAGCCACCGCTTGGCGGATCTCGCCCCACGCACCTACCGGTACTTGATAGGCTTGGTCTAAGCGCCAGCCATCAATTTTTAGCTCTTCGATCCAGAACTTGGCGACTTCTTTAAAGAAGGCTAAATCTTCTGGATACTCAGATCGGCGGCCAAGGCTACCTTGTGCAGGCCCTGTTTCGGTAACTGCTAGGCCGTTTGGCGATGCGTAGTCTTGAGCATTTGATTTAAAGTGACCAAATACACCATCGAAGAATACATACATGCCGCGGGCGTGAGCTTCATCAACCAAGGTTTTAGCTAACTGCATATCACCAAAATTAGGGTCGATATTGAAGTAGTTGGTAGCAAAGTAACCCGTTGCATCTAAGCGATCTATCCAGTGCTCTTGGCCATCAACCGCTACTGTCTCAAACACAGGCGTGAGCCAAACGGCATTCATACCTAGTGATTGAATGTAATCTAGCGAGTCGATAATGCCTTGCAAGTCACCTTTGTGATGGCTGCTGCCATAACCAGTGCCATAATCTGCATTACTGTCACCGTCGATAAAGGCTTCGGTCATTACTTGGTAAATCCGCAAGTCGTTGAACTTAGCTTGGTCTTCGACAGCACATTGGAAAGCAAGATAGTCATACTCTGGCTCTTCGCTATAACCTTGGAACGCTAGTTGGCGAGTAGCATATTCGCGACCATCGGCAATAACCGCAACAGCACGCTCAGGGTAGTTAGTGAGGTTGAGTTGTAAATCAGCCTCTACAACTTTGTTTAACGCGCCATCACGAATGATGTAGTTGAAACAACCGTCTAGTGTGGCTAAGTCTACTTCCCAGTATGGGCCGTATTCATCAACACCCGCGGGTGCGATGCTTTGATCGGCCCAGTCTAGTGTCATGCTTGGATCTGCTGCGCTACAGCTGGCATCATTCCAAATGTACAGTGACCAGCTAGCGTATTTAGTTGCAGGGGCAGCCACTGGCGACTCGGCATCAACAAAGCTAATTACCGCTTTTCCATCGGCCACTACTGGCTCTGGGATCTCGGTTTTAACCGTGCCAATTTCACACACATTTAAAGTGGCTTGGTCACCCGATACATCTAGATTAAAGGCGTAACGACCTTCACTAAGAGTAATGCTGTTATTGCTTAAGCCTGCGTCACCACTTACTGCAAGGTACTCAACATCGGTTTCAAGCTCAATCAAGCTGTCATCTTCCACCACAAAATACTGGGTGCCCCAATCGTCGGTGGCCAGCTTGAACATGAAGGTGCCGCTAAAGTCAGCCACCGCCTGATAAATACCATTACCTTTATGACTAAAGGCGTAGGCTGCGTCCCAAGCCCAATCGGAGTTTTCACCACGAATGGCTAAGGCTTCAGCAAGTGGACCGTCTTCCGCCACGGTAGCTAGCTCGCTACACACTGCGCCAACATCTGCAAAACTTACCGATAGACTAGGTGCTGCAATATCAGACGCATTAAGCGTAAAGGTATAATCTGAGCTTGTAGCTATGCTCAAGCTTAGGTTGTCGTTGCTACCCGGCTGCAGGGTTACGCTTTCGCCACCAGCCGCTAAAGCTAAACCACCGCCCAAGTTAACCGTACTCCAATCGGCACTGGCTAACTTAAAGCCATAATCACCCGCAGCAAGATTAACGGTTTGACTGTAAATACCACTGCCAATGTAGCTAAATGGTAAGCTCTCGTCCCAACCATTCATGTCACCGCGCAGTAATACCGCGGTATCGCCATAGGGTGCTTCTTCAACTTGGGAAGTAATGCTTACCGTTGCGATGCTTGGGTCAGCCTTGTCTACAGCAAAGCTAATCAAGTATTGGCCATCTTCTGCAATGGTCACACTTAGGTTGTCAGCACCGGTAACAATTGGCAACGAACCTTGAGCAACCACAGCACTAAAGCCACCGTAGTTAACCCCTTGCCCGCCCCAATCTGCATCGGCAAATTTGAACTCGTAGCTGCCCGCCACTAAGTCAGCTAATGCACTGTATTCACCGTCATAGACGTACTCTAGTGGATTGTCGGTAGACCAGCCATTCATGCCTCCACGCAGGTACACCACGGTGTCACCAAAGGTAGGTTGGGCTGGGTCGTACTTATCAGTAACCGGAATACCCACTCCTTGCTCATTACCTTGCGGCAGAACAAATACTACTGTGCTGTAGGCGGGTACGTTAATCGCGGTGCCGTTAACACTTGCCGAGGCTAGTACAGCATCAACAGACTGTACCTGACTAGGATGTAGCTCTAAACCAGCAATGCCAGTATCAAAACCAAGCACTTCTGCGCCGGCGTTAAAGGCGATTAAGATAGCGTCGTAGTTAGCATCAAGATCTTCAAGGCCGGCACCGTCATTCACCGACATAAGAATTAGACCCGGCGTTTGCGCGCTACCGGTGTTGTGGTAATCCACACGAGTATTAATCGCATCGGCGCTGCCCAAACCAATTAATGGTGTGGCGTTACGCAGTGCTAGGTACTCGTTGAATACCGCTTTAGCTTGGGCAATATCACCAGCCGCTACGTCGGTACTTGGGTCTGCGATAATCTGGCCAATTAATGGGTAATTACCATCAAGACCATCTTTGCCGTAGCGTGGAAGCCCCATATTCCAGTTATTGTCTTGAGCAGTGAAATCTACCTTGTTGTACCAATCACCCGAGTCGTAGCTGTCTCGCTCCATAGATTTAGAACGAAGAACATCAGAGCCCATGTGAATAAATGGTACGCCTTGGCCTAATAGCGGGAAGCTCAAAGCAAAGCTTTGCGCACGCACACGATCGCTAGGGCTCATACCACTTGGCAATTTGTATTGGTTAATGTCCCACAGTGTTTGGTTGTCGTGCTTAGACACGTAAGACACAGCCTCTAAAGGAGAGGCTGTGTAACCAGCTGGTTGGCCGTTATAGTCAACTTCACTACCTGTAACCACTTGGTCATTGGCATCGATTAGCTTAAAGCTAGACAACAAGCCTGCCAGCTCTACCCGTGCTATGTCGGTATGCTGTAGCAATACTAGCTTGGTAGCATCATCACTGGCATTTAGCTCATTGGGATCATGGAACAAACCATTGGCTAAACCTTGAGAACCGCGAATCGCTTCGGCGCTATCAAATGGGCTGCCGCCACGAACTACGTCGCGCATCCGATCTGAGAATGACCCAATGCCGGTTCCCGCTAAGTTAAGCTGAGTTGCTTGAACAAAACGAGCATCGTTTTGTACTTCACCAAAATTCCAACCTTCACCGTAGAAGTAGTTGTCTGGATCTGCCGCTTTAACCGCCGCTAACGACTCTTCCATGGTCGCTAAAGGCTGATGACCCATGAGGTCAAAGCGGAAGGCATCGATGCCGTAATCACGCGTCCAAATAACCAAAGTGTCTTTCATTAACTTGGCCATCATGGCGTGTTCGGTGGCAGTATTGTCACAACAGGTAGAGGTTTCTACCGCACCAGTAATGGCATTGCGACGCTGGTAATAACCAGGAACCACTTTATCAAGCACCGATTTATCGTTTAGGCCAGAGGCATTAGTGTGGTTATACACCACATCCATAGCTACCCGTAAACCCATTTCGTGCACCGACTGCACCATGGCGCGGAATTCTTTAATTCGCGCAAAACCATCTGGGTTACTGGCATAGCTGCCTTCAGGTGCGCCAAAGTGGAATGGGTCGTAACCCCAGTTAAAGCCGTCTAACCAGCGTAATGAGTCAACAATGTCGTCGGCACATTGGGTGCTAGGGTCACAGGCTTCTAATAAGTCAGCAATCACTGCACCATTAGATTCAACGCCACACAAGGCATTGTCTGGCTGAATGCTACATAACTTGCCTACAGTGTCGCTAATTTCAACACGGCGAGCGTCATCTTCTTCAACGGTGGCGATGTCAAAAACAGGCAACAAGTGAAGGTGGGTAAGGCCAGCTTGTTTTAGCTCAGCAAGGTGCTGCATTGGCGCAGAATCTAGCTCCGTAAAGGCTAGGTACTTACCACGGTTTTCTTCACTAGTTGATAGATCATGAGCACTAAAGTCACGTACGTGGGCTTCGTAAATACTCATGTTAGTCATCGGCAGCTCGGGTACTACGTGAGAATCCCAACCGGCTGGCTTGGTTTTACGGTGCTCTAAATCAACAACTTGCGAATACAGAGAGTTAGTCGCCAAACTTAGCGAGTAGGGGTCGGTTACCTCTAGCGTTTCTACTTCACCAGAAGCTGGGTGATAAACCTCTACCACGTAGCGATAATATTGGCCGTGTTTAACTCGCGTATCAACCAACCAGGTACCTAAGTCAGCTTGCCACTCCATGGGATAAGCACGCTTGGCTTTTTTACGTTTGTTGTAAGTTTGCAGAGTTACCGATTGAGCCGTTGGTGCCCAAAGTTGGAATTGATAGCCTTTTTGACTAGGGCTTACGCCTAGCTGAACAGCATCATCATCGGCTGCGGCATATAAGCTATCTAACGCGCCAGCAAACTGCACCTCGGTAGTTTTATACACATAACCTTCGGCGGTAAGTGCCATCGCGACCACTTCGCCTTTCAGCAAGCTCTTTAGGTCTGCATCATCTGGTAGTTGATAAGCAGAGCTAAAGTCTAGGTGAGGGAAAGCGGCTTGCGCTTCATCACTCACTTGACCCGGCTCTAGCATCACCATTTGGTATGCGCCATCTACGGTGCCATTACTGTTAACCGTAAAGCTACCATCGGCAGATGAGTACAAACGTACATAATCTGCAGCAATAGCGTCTGACCACACCAAGGTATTTGCATCAACCAAGTGGGCCGAGGCATTAATAATGCCCAAACCAGGAGGGTTAGTACTCCAAGCCTCTTCTCGGCTATCAAATATCTGGCTATTGCCTTGAATAACGCTCACGCTGCGATCGGTGAACTGGTCAATAGAAATAGCTAAATCGGCATCAATTAACTTCGAGAGGCTGCCGTCACGAATAATCACGTTGGCACAGCCAGACTCTTTATTTAAGTCCGCTTCCCAGTAGGGACCATATTGATCATAACCTGCTGGTACCAGAGATTGATCGGCCCATTCGGCATTTAATGCCGACTCAGCAATGGCATCACAAGCAGCGTTGTTCCATAAATGAAGCGACCACGAGGCGTAATCCGCAGCAGCATCTTCACGAGTGGCCGCTGCTGGGTCAATATAGTTCAAACGCAGCTGATTTGGGCCAGCCAGTGCTAACTCAGTTGGCGGTGTAAGGTCAATGTTGGGGTTAGCAACAGGTGGAAAATGCGGCTCCCAAGGCTTGTCGACACAGGCAACAACAAGCTGCATGTAGTCTTGTTCGGCCATTACGTCTTGTTCGGGGGTAACCGTACAAGATTGCGTCATCGGCTCGTCAACAACCGCAACGGTAAAGGCTTGCTCCGCTGGTAATTTGGTTTTAAATACAAAAGGACCATCTTGAGTGATGGCCAATGGTTTTTTCTCGTTTAACTGTAGGCTTAACTTGCCGTTTAAGCCCTCTACTTCTCCGCCAACGTTATAACACGCCGTTAAGAGAAGCGATCCAGCCACTACTGCTGAATGCTTGGTCCACCCGCTGAATAAAATCATCTACAACATATCCTTGTTGTGTTTGGTTTGCTGCCAGTAAGTCTTCCTACTACTTAATGGGCTCTGGCAGATTAGCTGCCCTAACAAGGGCAAAACGGCACAAAGATAGTTCAGCCTGAATGAGATTTTTGTGACCTAGCGCGCCCTTTGAAACTTTGCAAAAAAGCCAGAAAATCAGCCAAATACGCCCAAGCTAGGCAGTGCCTGATAGAAAACGCTTTCAAAGCTAAGTAAGTTTTTTTACTTTTTTTATCAATAAATCCCCAGCAATCAAACAAAGCTGAACACAGTTATTGATAGTTAGCTGTACGTCCTAGCTGCATGCTAAGTTTTGGGCTGTTTTTTGTGGTTATTTATAAGATTAAGATGTACTTAAAAACAGCCCTATCTAGCCTAGTTAGCTATGCCTTATTGTTTGCCGTTTCTTCACCCTCTTTAGCGTTTGCTAATGGCAATCAAAGCATTGAGTCATTCACCACCGCCAAGCGGCTTTTATTGCAACAGGTATACGCGGAGCCAAGTACCCGTAAAACACTATATTGCGAAGCTAAGTTTGATGAGAATAAAAATGTTACGCTTAATTCTGGTTTTGCTACAGGCAAATATCTTAATCGATTAAGACGTTACGAGACCGAGCACGTTGTGCCAGCAGAGAACTTTGGCCGCAACTTTATTGAGTGGCGTGAAGGCCACCCCAAATGTGTCAACTCAAAAGGCAAAGCCTACAAGGGCAGGCGCTGTGCAGAAAAAACCAATGCAGAATACCGCTTAATGCAAGCCGACATGTACAACCTGTATCCGGCTATTGGCGCGGTAAATGCGGCGCGCTCTAATTACAACTTCACTATGTTAAGTACTCAGCAATCTAGTTTTGGTAGCTGCGATATGCGTATAGAGAAGCGTAAAGTACAGCCGCCGGAATCCGCGCGAGGGCCAATAGCACGCAGTTATTTATATATGGATGCCACCTATAGCCGATTTACCATGAGCAGCAGTCAACACAAGTTAATGCAAGCTTGGGACAAGCTTCATCCAGTTACCGCTCAAGAATGCCAAAGAGCCACGCTGATTGCGCAAACTCAACAAAATAACAATCCCATTTTGGCGTCGCGTTGTATAAATCTTGAGAACTAAAACCCTAAATTTGTGCTGTATATGGAATTTGCAAATAGAGATATTCTTATAATTGCGTAGTACAACCCTTTATAAAGCATGGATTTAGTGAATAATACCAAGGTAAAGTTTTTGTTCTGTCCACGCTAAAGCACACTATGAATCAGCAACAACGCGACATTTATTACCCAGTACTATTTCTGATCTCTTTGGGATTGGTGCTTTGGCAGTACCTTGGCATGGAGCGACACCTTAATTACTCACTAAACGAAGAATCCCCCATCTCTCTTTCTACTCAGCTCGCCGATGGTCGTGTTGGCAAAGGCTTGTTATTGCGCCAACAAAACAAAGCCACGCTATTTTGCAATATCTCCAATAGCCAGCAACCCGATGCCTGTGCTTTGCAGTTAAAGTTAGTGGAAAATAATCAAGCGGGCATCACTCTGGCCAACTTTGAAAACATCCAACTAAACCTGTCCTTTCAAAGCACTGCACCAGATTCCATTTGGCTACAGGTGTTTACTCAACACAATGCAAAACATTTACACCTATACCAACAAAGTATTTTGCCCAAGCAAGGGCGCGCGAGTTACAGCATAGATGTAGATAGCTTATATCAGCCCTCTTGGTGGCAGTTTGCTCAGGGTGAAAATCAACACTCGCAGCAAGATGCTAGGATCACCTACATTAGCTTGCTCACTGGTGACAATACTCTGGATAAAAATATCGAGTTATCGCTCCATTCAGTCCAGTTTTCTGGCAAATGGTTGCAAGCCAAAGATTTGTATTTAGCCTTGTTGGGGATCTGGTTAGTCAGTATTACTTACGCTTTTTTCAGTGTGACCCGTGGGGTAAAAGAGCAACACCAGCAATCAAATAAACACGCGCTAGAGCTAAATAAAATCAATAGCTACCTGAGCATTGAGCGCGATAACTACGAATTTATGGCCAAAACCGACCCGCTTACCAGCTGCTTTAATCGCGCCGGTTTGAGCAGCATTTTTGGCGACATCATTATCGAATACGCTGAAATTGGTATGCCTGCTAGTATCGTCTTATTCGACATAGACCACTTCAAAAAAATCAATGACCAATACGGCCACGACGAAGGCGACAAAGTACTGGTTAATCTAGCAAACTTGGTGCGCCAGCAAATAAGAGAAGGCGATTACTTAGCCCGCTGGGGCGGTGAAGAGTTTTTGGTGGTATGCACCCATACCCGGCTAAAAGGAGCCTGCGCACTTGCTGAACACCTTCGCCAAAGTATCGAAAACACCATCCTAAGCGAAGAAACACGCATAACCAGCTCTTTTGGCGTAGCCGAAATAAACTCTGGCTTCTTAGAGCAATGGATAAAACGTGCCGACGAAGCTTTATATCAAGCCAAAGAAAGTGGCCGCAATAAGGTAGTTGCGGCAAGTTAAGAGCTAGTACAAGTAACTAAGCTTGCTCTTTTAAGCGCTGTTTTTTGATGATATCAACCCACCTCCAATGCGTTTTCCTCTTAGTCACCGCAAAGCCATTATTTGCACAGTACTGCGCTTACACAGCTGACTCATAAGCGGATGAGCGTCAATGAACGCAATGCTGTTTGCCAATAAAAAAGGCGCTGGTGAGCGCCTTTTGTCAATCACGTGTCAACCCATATCAGGACGGGTCATATGAAACCTAAAACCTAAGGAGGACTTAACTCCAACAACTTGGCGTCGGCACTGGCTGAATCTAAGAAACCATAGAAAGTAGTATCTCCGGCATCCCAACCCGTTTTCGCTTCAAAAGAACCGTTATCCGAATCAGCAGCAGTGATTGGAATGATATTTTGGAAACCAGATTGCTTGAGGAATAAAACGCCAGCTTTCGCATGAAACTCCCAGCCATTTGGCAAGCTTGTTAAGGTAGTAGTGGTAACTTCCCAGCCTTGGTTATCAAACTCATTCACTAGATACCACGTTCGCTCTAGGCCAAATTCATCAACAATAAGGCTCTCATTCAGCTGCAGATTATTATATGCATCTAAAGCTGGAATCACCGAGCTATCAATCTCAGCATAAGACTTACCCTCATCCATGGCTGCTCTCACTTTACCAGCTAAGTCTGTTACATCTTGACTATTCCACTCTCCGTAATCGTGACCAACCCAAATGCCAATGTTGCCCTTCTCCCATACTCTTACCGATTGCCCAGCGTTATCAGCCGACAAGGTGAAGCTATAGTCATCCAAAGCAAAATGTTGATAAATGGTTCTGTTGATGGATAGCGATTCGCTTATTTGAGTCTCAGTAGATTGCCAATTATTAAACTCTATGCGCTCCCCTGAAGCATCTAGTTCTGCAGCATCTTTGCTACTGTTAATAACATAGCGTCTACCACTTTGCTCTGTAACAACTTCTCCATTTTCAACTTTCTTGGCTAGGGTATTCTCTGACCAATAGTCCGTAAGCTGCCATGGTGAGCTATAAACATAATGCGAATACTCTTCAAAGTTCTCCGTATCCGACATCAACATTGGGCCAGTAGTGCTTTCTACATTTGACAGCGTACCGTCTTCACAAGCTGAAACTGAGATAGCTCCTTTGTCCAAGTTAGCATTTAGTTCAATAGCGACTAAATAAACACCCGGAATATCGCTGTTGCCGAAAGACATTGAACTTAGTCCTTCAGGAGAAGCTAGTAAATGCAACTCAGTTTGTTCAGGGCTGCCATCTCCACGATAATCAGATGAATGAAACAGCGAAGTAAATTCTAGGTTTTCATCTAATGTAGAAATTTTAAAGTCAAAATATTGAAAAACATCAGCAAAGACTTTAGCTTGATAAGTATTGTTACCAACATAGTTCAGTTTGTGGCTATCAAGAAATGCAGTGGCATCTTCACCGCCATCAAACGTCCCTCGTATGTGCACTTCCTGTTGAAGCGGACCCAATTCATCCAATGGCTCCAAATCACAACTTGCATGGTTTACATATCGGCCAACAAAATCAACAACCTCACTATCTACGGTAGTTTCCGCTATGGCGTACTTATCACGCTCAAAGGTTAATGGACTTACAGCAAATACCGAGCCGTTTTCTTTTACTACATCAAACTCAAAACAGCCATCGCCCACTTCCGTATAAATATCAACATTGAACACTGCGCCCTGCACGTCAACCGAGCTAAGCGATATAGTCTCACCTACAGCGCTTTTGTCGGAATAAGCTTTGGTTAAGCTATTACATATGCCTGTATTTTCAACCCGCAGGCTATAGCTTGCATATAGCGCCTCTAATTCAGCTTGGTTTAAGCCAGCGGTTTGCTCGCTAGGAAGAGTAAATAACACGCTCACTTGCTCACGCGGCATGGCAGCTTCTCTGGCGATCTCTTCAGCAATAAGCGCATCTAATTTAGCTTGAGCTTCTGCTTGATCTAAATAGCCATAAAACGTTTGATTCGGATCCCAATACATTTGAGATTCGAAATAACCCGTATCAACATCAGCATCAACCAACGGCACTGAGGTATAATTGTTACGTGAATAATCGTTACCACTGGTATCCAGCTCAACGATCATTCCACCAGGGACAACGTTAAAGCGCCAGCCGTTCGGTAGCTGTTCTAAACCTGTCTCTTGTAGCTCCCACTCCCCTTCAAACTGGTTGACTAAGAACCACGTTCTTACATCGCCATTTTCTTGGTAAACAAAACTATCGCTAAAACGCAGTACGTTATAAGCACTCAAGCCTACAACCACACTTTCATCAATTTCAGCGTAAGATAAGCCACTATCTAAGGCGGCTTTAATTTTACTATCGAGACCTTCTATTTCGGCAGAGTTCCATTCTGGATAGTCGTGACCAAGCCATAAACCCGAATCACCCTTCTCCCAAACTTTAACTGCTTGGCCAGGCTCTTCTTTAGTAAATGAATAGTTATCCAAGCCGTAGTGGTGATACTCGTTAAACTCTAAACTTAGGGTGTCAGATAGATCTGTTGTCGTATATTTCCAATCCTGAAACTTAATAGCTTGGCCATCAGAACCTAGTTCAGCCATCCTGGTGTCATTGCTATATACATAACGCCCACCAGAACCTTCCGATACCTTTAAGCCATCAACTACTTTGCTTGATTCTTGGTAATCTTCCCAATAATTAGTAAGCTCACCTCTATCCCAACGGTATTGCGCATACTCTTCAAATACACCATTGATGCAACAAGTATAAACACTACCTCGTTGAGTGAACTCTCTTTCACCGTTTGGCGTTAGCGTTTCTTTGGTATAGTCATTTATCGTTCCATCTGCTGAAGAATCTCTCAGCTCCTCATTCGAAACAGAGCCGTCAGCAAAAGAGGTGGTCACTTGGGTTCTTCTAAAGTAAGGCTCTAGCTCTTCTTTATCTAAAGATTCACTGATTCTAGTTTTTACCTGTTCACCGCTTTCTAAGGTCTCAGAAGAATGTGTAACTCTTTGAACCCATTCAATTTGAGAAAGGTTTCCAGCATTAACAGCTGCTTCAATATCTATATCATCAAAGCTTTCATCATCGTCATAGCCACCTTCGTCAATTGAAGAAGACTCATCATGATATGCTAGGTATGAAAGCTGACCAGCTTCATCATGGGTTCCAACTCGATAAACTCGCCCTTTAAAAGTTCGAAGGTTGTCTTGGTTTAAATCGGTTTCCCAATAAAAATGAGCGGTATAAACCCCATCAGCTAAATAGTTTTCTGTCCAAGACTCTTTTTCATAAATCAGTGCTTCCTGATCCTCATCTAGCTTCCTTTTATAGTTAGCATCAGTGAGGTAACTGACGGACTCAACTTCTACTTTTTTCGTATCATCGTCTAATAAGGTAGTAATTTTGCTTTGTTCAACTAGGAAGTAATCTTCTTTCCCAGTAATCCAGTTTTTCCGACTGCTTCGCTGAGTGGTAACTTCTACCGTTTGGTTATCTTCCAAATCTTGTTTAAGTTCTTGCTCTTTTTTAGCTGCTTCTTGGCGTTCGGTGGTGCGCTCTATCGCCTCTTTCGCTAATACTTCTTTAATCGCTTCACCAACATCATCAGCCAAGAAGTCGCCTAAAATTACATCAACGCCACCATCTAAGCCTAAGTCACCAATCACCTTGGTTTTTGCGGCCATTAGCTCCTGGTCAATTTGTTCGCTGGTTACAGAACCGCTAGCTAACAAAATTAGGCTCTCTTTTAACTCATCAACAACCAAAGAGGTAAACGGGGAAATCGCAGCGCCTGTTGGGTCAATGCTTTCGTCTAAATCAACCAATGGAGGAGCAGAAAGCACGACTGGGTTTTCAGAGAAATCTTCACCGGTATCTAAATCTGTAGCCCCTTCGCCTAACAATGCACGAATAGGTGCCGATTTTAAGCTGCTGATGTCGGCGCCTTTTAAAGCTAAGGTGTATGCACCGGTATTATCACTAATAGCGCTAGGCTCATCCTCGTCAAGTTGACCATTTAGGTTAAGGTCAAGAAAAACAACCGCACCAGCTACATAACCATCAATCACTTTGCCGCTAAGAGCCATTACCCGGTTTACCGTAAGCTCAAACGGCGCAAGAGAAACAGTTTCACTGCCATCACTTACACTAATAACAATATCTGAATAGGCGCTAATATCTGTCCGAGCGGGTGTTCCTGATAATTGACCCGTTGCTTCATCAAAGCTTGCCCAAGCAGGCTTGTTGGTAATCGAAAATGTTAGTTCATCGTTGTTTTCGTCGCTGGCAGTTGGAGTAAACGTAAATGCTACCCCCTCATCTATGCTCGTTTGCGGCGTACCACCAATATTGGGAGCTACATTTATAGGGGTTGAGTCGCCTCCACCACCTCCACCACACGCGGTTAGCGAAAGCGAGACAGCGATCAGCGAAGCCAACTTCGACTTGGCATACTTCATATTTAGAGTCCTTTCCAAAACTTGCTATTGTAAGTAGTAATTTTTATTAGAGTTTTTAGCCTAAAAAAAGGCCATTAACATCAACATGCTACAAATAAGAAATGAGTTAACAAGCATACAAAAAGGAAAAATGCTGTTATTTAGCGTTATGTCAAAAAATAAGACAAATAAACCCACAGAAAGATGATTTACCGCAATTGAGTGATTGGCAATGGTTTAAAAAAGTGCCGCTATTTAAACTAGCAGCACTTGATAAGCCTTTAAGAAAAACAAGCATTAAAGCTAAAACAAATGATGAACTTACAAAGGATTATCGGGGCAGTTGCCGCTAATGTACAAAGGTACGCCAATGCTGGGCTCTATGGGTATTAGCACGGCGCCATTGGTGGCTTGAGCCCCCCAATATTCTACCGGTAAGCTTGCCTGTAAGCCTTGTGCTAAGGGGTAATCACAAAACCCACTACTGTCACTTGGCGCATTATCGCTGTAGTTGGCTAAAGTGGCGAGCGCTTCAAATAAGGCCACTCGGTTTATCCAGATTTGTTTGCTCAAAAAGCTTGGGTCTGGTAGGCCTGGATTAACACCAATTTGCGGCTGGCCAAGGTGCACAGCTGTAACGTCGGCACGCAAATCTTGTACAAAATTTACTGTCTCCCAACCACCAGCCGCCGCTCCAATATGTTGATAATTTGCTGTCGCGCCGCTGCTAATATTTCCGGCGCCAAGTTGAACCTGAGAAAAGCGCCCGGTTGAACCGACAAATACCCGGTCAATTTTTTTCATCACTTTCACCGCCAAGCTTTGCGCTAAAAACTGTTGCGGTGAGCCCGGAAGTGCATCAGCAAAGGGACTTAACAATCGAAAGTTATTGGCGGTTTGGCCATGTAAGCAGTTAACAGTGGGTAACTGCCCCAATACTTGGGCAGGTTTGATGGAGGTGAAATCTAATTGGCAGTCGGTTTTTTGTAAGTCGCCGTGTAAATCAAGAACAACTTCCGGCTGAAAGGCTAAAGCTGCAGCAACCATGGCTTGGCTTTCTAACGGGCGAATGGGTTTATCTAAAGTCACATGATGATAGCGGTTTAAATCGTAACCTCGGCCGACAATGCCCACAAAGTCTGCTTCTGAATTCTCGGCAAAGGCGCCGCCTGCCATGGGATCAACATTTTGGCGAATTAGCGCACAGTCATTATCGATCACCGTTCCCGGAATAGGATTCAAACTGCAATTATCTGGATCCGGTTCGCCGCCATCAGGGTTGGCACGCAATAAAACCAACAGATCTAAGTTAGCTAAGATGGTTTTAGTTTTGCGGCCAAAACCGGTGCTTAACCAACGAACAATGCTCAGGGCTGCTTCGGTGCCCGCCGGCTCATTACCATGTTGCTGAGTAATCACCATTACTCGAGTACCATTAGGGTTGCCCATGCGAATAGCCAACAGATCACGGCCTTGAGTGGATGTACCTACTCGCTCAGGGTTAACATTGCCACGACTACCATCATTAACGGTACACACAACAGCTTGACGAATACTGTCGGTTTCAACTTGTTCACCACACACCTGATAATTGATGTTTAAATTTGCAGGAAGGGCTTGGTCAATATTTAACAAGCCACCGTTGTTTCCGTTAATAATTAACGGTCCTGTTTGCATTTTCACCCTAGAAAAGTAGGGCAGGTAACTCAGCTGAAATTGCAAATCTTGATAACGAGACAGTTGCCAATAGTCTTGGCTATTTGATTGCCAGTGTAACTGTGGGGTGGCACTAATTGAGGCACTAGCTAGCCCCCCAATCAGCAAAGCCCAAAGCTTACTTTTACTTAACATCCATATCACTTCACGCATGTTCATTGATCATCCCTGATTTTTTGATGCTGGTTGCATGGTCAACATCTTGTCAAAAATTAATCATAGAGCCATACGAGCTTAATGAGAACTAAGTTAGTAAGTTATTCTAGGCTATTTACTGTATTTTTTCCTTTGCACTAAATCACTTAGCAGATTACTCACCCGATAGCATACGTACTTCGCGTTGTGGAAAAGGTATTTGCACACCCGCTTGTTGCAAGGCATTAAACACCGCCAGATTGGCGGCAAACTTAGTTTGATGAAATAACGGTGTTGGCACCCAAAAGCGATAACTAATATTAATGCCACTATCGGCAAAGGCATCAATGCCCACCTTGGTAGCAGGGGCTTGCTGAACCTCGGCAATAGCTGCCAAGGTCTCTTCGATTAGGCTAATAACTTGCTCTGGATTGCTGCCATAAGCGATCGCTACCTCGCCTTCAACTAAGCTGTTTTGTTCGGTATTTTTAAGTATTTCGCCGACAATATGGCGATTAGGAATGGTCACCCGCTCGTTATCTTCATTAATTAGCACCGTGGTAGCTAAATTAATTTCTTCAACAATGCCGGTGTAGCCCTTTACGGTAATGGTGTTTTTAAGCACAAACGGTCGCGTGAGAATAATTGCTAAGCCCGCACCATAATTAGACAAAGTGCCCTGAATCGCCAAGCCAGCACCTAGAGAAATAGCACCCAATGCGGCCACAAAGGGGGTAATGCTAATACCCAGTTTGCCTAAGGCAATGATCACCGTAATGCTAATTAACAGCACTTTCACCACATTGGCAATGAAGTTGGCAAGGGTGATGTCTAAACCTTTGTGCTCTAGGGTATTAAATAACCACTTAGCAACTTTGCCGGCAAACCATAAACCCAGTAGCACAATGATAATTGCACCCACCAGTTGGAAGCTGTATCTCACTAAAAAGTCGACAATGGTTTGGTATACCGATTCAAGTTGGGCGAGTTCTTGGTCAATCATTTAGCGGTCCTTGCTATATTACAAATACACTGAGCATAGCGCCTGAATTATCAGAAGCTTAGTTATACTCTCTCAGTTAATTGTAGCTCGAAGCGATGCTTTTAGCAGCTTGAAATAAACCCGTAATTTAGTCGCTTTAGCCCAGTAAAAGCTACTTAAAACGCCAATGTGCAGGTTTAATCCCTGTAATATCTGTTTTAATTTTAGTGATGCTGTTGCCCAATAAACATCCTAAAAGAATGCCATCCTTGGCAAACGCGAGAGATGAAATATTACGAAGCAGCTTAGCCGGGTTGCCATCTAAATGTGGCCTTCCCATAACATCATCCTGAAAGGCTTGTTCAACCCACCTCAGGTGCTCATCGTCGGAATCTTCTAACCATATTTGCTGCTCACCATTTGGGCTAACTCGAATCACCCGATTACTCACAATGCTGGTTACCCACAAGTTGCCACTAATATCCATGGTTAATCCATCAGGAAAGGTCGCGGCAGAGAACTGGGTAATGACTTGTGCTTGGAGCAGCTGGTCATCTACGATTTGATACTTAATCAGCTCGCGAGAGAAGGTTGCATTTACATATAGCTCTGTCCCTTCGGGGTTTACCCAAAGCTCATTGGTGTAGCCCAAACCGTCGGCAACAATGCGAGCACCTTGCTCATCTACCAGCACAATAAAACCGTCATCACAGCTTTTACGATAAGCATCTGCTCTAGGTTGAGTGCGAGTGCTCACGGTAATCCAAATGCGTCCTTGATGGTCTAGATAAACAAAATTAGTGGGAGGCAGCGCCACGCCATCCACCTCCAGCAGCCAATCATAAATTGCATTGTCTCTAGTGAGTTTAAATACTCCGCCTTGTTCGGCCCCTAAATGCGCAATAAGAAAGCTGCCGTCGGCTAGCATGGCAAAGCCATTGGTTTGCAAAGGGCCAAATTCTGGATGCTCTCCCCCCCAGTAGCTTTGCTCACCATTTGCCGCGATACGAGTTACACCCCCTCTAAAATCCGAGACAAATACATCGTCAAAGGCATTGGTCAATACGCATTCTGGCCGAGTAAGCTGCTGGCCCAGCTTAACTAAGGGCTGGTTAAATAGGTTAATTTGCGACATTAAATACTCACTCGCTTTTGTTGTTGATGAGATTGATAAATCGCATTCTCAATTTCGATATTTCGCAAATACTGCTGAGCGAGATTCTCTAGCTCAGCTCCACGCTGATAATGCGCCACCACATGCTCAATAAGCTTATAAACACAATCTCCACCAAAATTTTTCGCTTGCCATGAGTAATCAATTTGTTGCTCGTTATTGTCGCCAAAGTCGCGCAGAAAAATATTGGCATCACCGTCTAAGCGCAGGCTAGCTTGGCTACCTTCGATCAGCATTTCTCCCATAGTGGTGCGCTTATTGTCAGCCTTATGGTCAAGTAAGCGATTGCCATCAAACACTGCTTGTAGCTGGCCTGCTAAACCAAACACAATCAGGCCAGCGTCTTCGCCTGCAATAACCGGATTACACTTACGCAAACTGGCATAAACGTTTTCCACTTCACCAAACAAGTAACGAAAAGTATCTACTAAGTGAATCGCCGTTTCGTGCACTAAAAACTTTTCCATTTGCTGAAAGTAAGGTTGGCGCTCTAAGTAAGCTTCCGGCCCTTGGCCATCGCCGGGGCGCAGATTAAATTGCACATTGAGTAGCCGCCCAAGCACTTTGTCATCAAGCAACTGTTTAATTTTTCGATACCATGGCATAAACCTAAAATTCTCGTGCACAATTAACTTGATACCGGCTTGTTTCGCCATAGCGGTGAGCTGTTTAGCTTGCGCCAAAGACTCGCCAAAAGGCTTTTGAATAATTGCATCTACGCCAGCTTCACAAACAATTTCTAGCTGTTGGAGGTGAGTATGTGGCGGAGTGATAATGTCTACAATATCGGGCTGAGTTTGCTCAATAAGCTGCGCTAAGTTGTCGCTTTGCTGAGCAATGCCATAACGTTTGCCAATCTCATTTGCGGCCTCTATGTGGCGATTGCAATTTCCCACCACCTCAGCACCAACTACCCGCTGCCAAGCCTCATAATGAAACTGGCTAAAGTAACCCGCGCCCACCGCCACAACTTTAAGGTTTTTAGAGCTCATGTTTAGCCTCCCACGGCTGGTTTAAATCGGCTAAACAAACGCTGAGTGCAACGCTTTACGGGGCCAAATTGTGATAACAAGAAATACAAAATAAACAACACCAAAATTAAACATACTGGCCGTTGCAACATTGGCAAAAAACTACCGTCGGAGATCATCAAGGCACGGCGTAAGCTTTCATCAGCCATTCCACCTAACACCAAGCCAATCACAAGCGGTGAAATGGGGAACTTATTCTCGCTCAACACAAAAGCCACAATGCCCACCGGTAACATCAAATACAGGTTGAACAAATTAAGACCCAAGGCGTAAGAGCCCAAAATACATAACACCCCTACAACCGGTATAAACAGTGGGCTAGGGATGCTTAAAATCTTTATCACTTGTTTAGCTAGCAGCATACCGTTTGCCCACATAGCAAACGAAGCCATCACCATAATGGCGGTGATTTCTAGTAAAAATCCGGGATGTTCCGCTTCAATAGTAGGGCCAGGAACCACCCCATGTAACAGCAGTGCGCCCAGTAACATCGCTGCAGGCGGGCTACCCGGAATACCCAGAGTAAGCAATGGGATCAGTGCCCCACCAATGCTGGCATTGTTAGCGGTTTCAGAAGAAACCAAACCCGCTGCACTGCCTTTGCCAAACTCCTCTTGTTGCTGTTTAGTGGAGGTGTTTTTTGCGGTGCTATACGAAACCCAACCAGCAATATCTTCACCTACACCAGGTACCGAGCCAATGCCAACACCGATCATTGAGGAACGAACGATATGTTTAATATTGCGCGCAATGGTGCGGAAATCTGGCAAAATTCGACCAAATTTTTCTGCTTTTCGCAGAGTTTGTTTCTCGGCTAGCACCCTAATAATTTGCGGTATAGCAAAAGCACCAATTAACACTGGCACAATCTCTAAGCCGCTATCTAGCTGGCTTTGCTCAAAGGTATAACGGGGATAAAACTGCAGGGTATCGCGGCCGATGGTGGCCATAAACAAGCCAATAAATCCGGCTATCCAACCCTTAACCACCAAATCACTGCTGGTTAAGGTGCCGCTAATTACAATGCCAAATAACGCCAGTAAGAAGAACTCCCAAGAGGTAAATTGCAAGGCAAAACTGGCGATAAGTGGCGATAACACTACCAAACAAATAAGCCCAATTACCGTACCAATTAGCGAAGCGGTAGTGGTTAAACCTAAGGCTCGCCCGCCATCACCTTTTAGCGCTAAAGGATAACCGTCCATGGCGGTTGCTGCAGCAGCAGGCGTACCTGGAATATTGATTAAAATCGCTGGGTACGAGCCACCATAAATCGCCCCTACATACATGCCCAATAGCGATATAAGCGCCGTGCTAGTATCCAGGTTGTAGGTAAGTGTTGTCAGTAAGGCCACGCCCAAAGTAGCAGTTAAACCTGGCATAGAGCCAAATAAAATGCCGAGCAAACTTGAGCCAAACAATACCAACAAGTTACTTGGCCTTGTACAAAGCTCAAACAAAATCCCAAAAAAGTGAGCAAACTGGTCCATCATTATTGTTGTCCTATTTAGCCTGCAGAGGCCGCTACAAAGCTAAGATTTCATACCAGATATATTCCATTAATTTGATGACCGAGCCATATTCCACCGGCATAGGCACCTGTAATAGAAAGTTGAAAGAAAACACCAGTAACAAGGGTACAGCTAGCGCTGTTATTAGAATGTGATGACGTTTTTGTTGATTCACAGGGCTTAGCCATAGCAACAGTAAACACACTACAATCGCGATGATCGCGCCAACATCACAGGCAAGTATTAGTGGCTCATCAACCGTTGCTTCCATAGCCAACCAATAAAACTGCGGGGCAAACATCCAACGCATCGCCAATATAAATATACTCAAGGCCAAGTTGGCTTGAATAATCACGTTTTTGAGCTTGTTGTTGTCCACATAAAATCGCAAACATAGGCTTAGCAAGAACATTACTGTCGCTAAGTAAAAATCTAATGAAGGAATGTATAAGTAGATATAAAGAGACAGTGCAGCAATCACATACCAGCGATCTCGATTTATCACTTTGCGATTATCACCAATCCAGCGGCTCAGCTTAAAAAACTCACCATGGCCCGCATTTTTAGTCGCATTAAACAGCAATATGCTACTGGCAATGCTTAACACCAAGAGCAAAATAAACGGGAACAAGGCTGGCGAAACATACCAGCGGCTATCTACGCCGCCGAAACTACCACTCATAGGAAAAGACAAGGTTTCCCAAGCTAAATAGGCGCACAGAGCCAATAATACAACCGACACCTTAAAGTCAGTTTGACGTAAACGAGTGGCACCTTCAGGATTATTGCGATTCATTTGGTATACCTAAGAAAGTATTGAAAACCAAGTATAGTCAAATACTTAAATGTCACTATTGGTGCTCTCTTCCCCGTGGGAAAGAGAGCAAAGCCAGTACAAACTTAAATTTTAGGAATACCAAATTGGCTGGGTTCAACCTTAGCCGAACCTAACTCCCACAAGGTCCACGAGAAATTAGATTCAAGCTTAGAGAAAATATCTTTCGCCTGCGCGCCATGTGCGCCACTGAGCGAATAGAGGTTTTTATCGGCCCATTGCTTGACGGTGTCTGAGGCCATGGCCGCTTCAAACGCTTCACCTAACTTAGCTTTTACTTCTTCCGGCGCATCATCTCGCACTGCAAAACCAATGGCTTGGCTAATCGGTAAGTAGTCAGACAAGCTCGCATAACTGCTAAATGCCGAAGGAATCGTGCCTACATCAGGAATGGTAAAATCTTGCTCAACCAACATCGCTAAGGGGCGTAATTGGCCGGCGCGCAATAATGCCACTTGCTCTGCAGCAGAAGTAACCACAACGGTGATTTCTCCAGTAGCCGCAGCAGTTTGCGAAGGAGCAGAGCCGGGGTAAGGAACAAACTTAAATGCCGCACCGGTGCCTTTTTCTAGCGCTAACAAATTAAGGTGATGAATAGAACCCGCGCCACCAGCACCCGCTTTTATAGAGCCTGGTTGCTGCTTAGCTGCATCAATTAACTCTTGCAGACTATTGTAAGGAGAGCTAGCACTCACCGAGATAAGATCAGGTGAGCCGCCAACAATAAAGGGCGACCACACATTAAAGCGCTGATCCCAACCTCCATTTACCGCCGCGGTAACATTTGACTCGGATAAGCCCACTAGGTTGTAGCCATCAGCTTTCTTGCTAAACACACTGCTCATGCCAATCGAACCAGCCACCCCGCCAGTTTTATTCGTCACCTTAATGCTCACATCCAAGGCTTTGGCCATTTCAGCCATAATCATTCTGTTAATGCTGTCGGTGCCGCCGCCAGCACCCCACACCACGGTATTTGTAATGGTGCGAGACGGATAGGTTTTTGCCGCCATAACCGGCTGACTGATACTCGCCAGCACTAAGGTGGCGCTTGCCGCAAATAATGCGATTTTAGATTTATAATTAGCTTTCATGTTATGCCCTCTTCAGAATCATAGATTGTTTCTGCTTAATCGACATTCAAGGCTGATTACTACGCAGATTTGAACGTGAATTAGTTCTTTATTTTTATAAACTTAAAGTAACGCCAAACTACTAAATACTTTATTGGTGATGGCTTCTGTGCCATCGCTGCCGCCTAACTCATATGGCAGAATTTCTTCGCTGGCATAGGCCAGCTCAATGGCCTTATCGATAAACCTTCCAGCCTGTTGAATATCGCTATTTTGGTGTTGCAAACCCAGCCAATTCAGCATCATCGCTGCCGACATAAACATCGCAGTGGGGTTGGCTTTGCCTTGACCGATAATGTCTGGGGCGCTGCCGTGACAAGGTTGAAACACCGCATGTCGCTCGCCAATATCTGCCGATGGCGCCATGCCCATACCACCCATTAGCCCAGCGCCTAAATCCGACAATATGTCGCCAAACATATTCTCGGTAACCATCACATCAAACTGCCAAGGCTGGCGCACTAACTGCAAAGCGGCAGCGTCAACATAGATATGTGAAGCCGTTAAACTAGGGTGATTGGCGGCAACCTCATCAAAGATTTGTCGCATGTAATAAAACGAGCCCAATACATTGGCTTTATCGACACAAGTCACTTCGCCCTTGTAACCTAAACGCTTGCGCTGCTTGGCTAAGCTGAAGGCAAACTCAAATAGCCGCTCACAACCTTTACGGCTAATTTTTTGGGTGTCTGTGGCAAACTCTTCCGAACCACTACCGTTAATGCTAAAGCTTTCTCGGCTCGCAAATAGGCCTTCGGTACTCTCTCTTATCAATACAAAATCCAGCTGCTTACCGCGGGCGTCTTCCAACGGCAGCGGAATACCGGGCAAGGTTTTTACCGGGCGAACGCCAGCAAATAAATCTAAGGTTTCACGCAGTTCTAACTGGGGAGCAATTTCGCGGCCATCGGGATAACGAATACTTGGCATTCCCATACACGCCAACAAGGTCGCGTCAGAATTTTTGGCGTGCTGCATGGCCTGCTCAGGAAGTGCAATGCCGTGCTGTTGGTAGTAGTTCGCACCTGCTTCAAAGCTGGTGAAGTTAAGCTTTAGCCCACCAACTTTATCAATTGCCGCCTGAATCAACGTTAAGCACGCAGGGGTAATTTCTATACCTATGCCATCGCCAGGAAACACAGTGATTTCAAATATCTGTTTGCTCATAAGCTGCATTCACTCCTTGTGAATTGGGCAAGTGAAGTTTCTGCCAACAATCAATGTATACATTAATTTGTACATAAATGTATACCGATGATTTACTTTGTCAACATTTAATTAACAAATATTTGACCAGCGAATAATGAAGCACAGCTACTGCAGCCATTAAAAAAGCCGCTAGAAGCGGCTTGGAATAACGAGCAACCCAGTGAGTCAGCTTAGATATTGGCTAAACGCAGTTTTTCTAACAGGGCGACCATGGCTTTGCCGCCTTTAATCCTATGCTCACGATGAATATCGGCTGCTTTAATTGGGTCGCGCTCGCGAATAGCCTGCACCACTTCACTATGATCTTTGGTTGAATCATGTGGCGTATCACGCAGGTGCAAGGTAACAAAGCGTACTCGGTGTGCCTGCCCCCAAAACTGTAATACCACATCTTTTAGCCGTTGGTTGTCGGTGAGATCCAATAGGGTGTGGTGAAATTCTTCATCCGCTTCGGCCCAAGCTTCTAAGTTATCCTGCTGCAGAGCCTCGGCCATTCTTGCAGTAGTTTTTTCTAAACGTTGTAATTGTTGCTCGCTTAGACCCTTGCTCGCCAAGGTGCCAATCGCTTGCGACTCTAAAGCGGTGAGAATTTCGTAGATATCACGCATATCATCAGGTGAAATAGGCTTAACCCGAATACCATGGCGCGGCTGAATCTCAATTAAACCTTCCCGCTCTAAGCGCACGCAAGCTTCCCTCACTGGGGTTCGACTAATATTCAAACGCTCTACCAATACTTTTTCTAGGTATTGAGTTCCCACTTTAAACTCATTGTTCAAAATTAACTCGCGCAAGGTTTGATAAGCCACCTGAGCGAGCGGTAGGTCTTGGCGTTTGGTAGTTACAGACATCGATTTACTCTTCCAGTAAGTGATTAGTTAGAGCCAAATTCTCTATTGATTTTGGGATTATTACACAAATTAATGTATACATTAAGTTATTCATCAATCTATACTGCGATTAGTTTTTGTACTTAAGGGATTAAGCAATGGCAACAAAACCGCTACTCGGCGTTATTGCTGATGACTTCACCGGCGCCTCCGACATGGCCAGCTTTTTAGTGAAAGGTGGCATGAGCTGCATTCAAATCAATAACTTAGCCAGCATTCACAAGCAAACCCTTAATAGTGACGCGATTGTGCTAGCCTTAAAAACCCGCACCGTAGCGGTGGAACAAGCGCTCGAGCAAAGCCTGCAAGCCTTAGATTTTTTGCTTGAACAGGGCTGCCAATACTTCTACTTCAAATATTGCTCCACCTTTGACTCCACGGCAAAAGGTAACATTGGCCCAGTCATCGATGCCCTGTTAGCGCGACTAAACTTAGCTCAAGCCATTATTTGCCCAGCCTTACCAGCGAATGGCAGAACCGTTTATCAGGGGCATTTGTTTGTTTATCAGCAATTGCTTAGTGATAGCCCATTAAAAGACCACCCGCTCACGCCAATGGGCGATTCGCGGGTAGCCGAGCTACTTAGGCCACAAGTTTCCACTGCTTATCAGCAAGCCATTGAACACCTAAGTATTGATGATTTAAATGCAAAGCAACTAAACCCAAGCCAGCAACAGGCACGTTACTTAATTTGTGACTGCATCAATCAACAACATTTATCGCAAATAGCTCAACTCATCGCCCAACAACCAGCAATGCTGCTAACTGGCGGTTCTGGCTTAGCTGAATACATGGCGCAGCTATTAACAGCGCGAGGACACTCGCTTTCCCAGCAACATCAGTGCGCGGTAAAACCCTTACTTCAACCGGTGCTGATAATTGCAGGCTCATGCTCCAAGGCAACTCGAGAACAAATTGCCGAGGCCAACGCTTTACCGCAATTTTGTGTTGATCCCGTGAAGCTGGCCAAAGGTGAACTTAAGCTAAAGCACATATTGGACTGGATACGCCAGCAACAGGCTCCAGCAGTATTGGTTTACTCCTCGCAAGCACCAGAACAAGTAAGCCAAACTCAACAGTTACTGGGCCAGCAAAACATTGCCGAGAAAATTGAGAACCTACTAGCGCAAACGGCGGTGCAATCTAAAGCCAGCAATATTGTGGTAGCAGGCGGCGAGACCTCTGGCGCAGTGGTGGGCGCCTTAAACATAAGCAGTTTTAACATAGGGCCATCCATTTGCCCGGGCGTTCCAGTTATGCAGTCTAACGATCAGCGTGCTATTAGCCTTGCCTTAAAGTCTGGCAACTTTGGCGACAAACACTTCTTTAACCAAGCTGTGAGCTTAATTCAACAATTGGGAGCGCAAGCATGAACCAAGCCCAGCAACTGGACCAAGCCAAACGTTGCATTATTAAGTTTGGATTGTCGATTTTTCAACGCGGGCTTACTGGCGGCGCCTCCGCCAATATGAGCATTGCCCTAGACCACGGTTTTGTTGTCACCCCTACTAATTCATGTTTTGGCTTTCTTGAATACGACGACTTATCGGTTTTGGATGCCAAAGGAGATTTAGTGAGTGGCAAGCCAGCATCTAAGGAGTTTTTGCTGCATCAATGTTTTTATCAACAGCAGTCCGCCATGCGCTGCGTGCTGCACTTGCACAGCTCTTACGCTACGGCAGTGTCCTGCTTAAAAGGCTTAAACAAAAGTGACGCAATCCCTGCGCTTACTCCTTATTTGCGAATGCGTTTAGGAGCAATTGCTATGGTTGATTATCATCCGCCGGGCAGCATCGATTTGGTGGATGCCCTGAAGCAGCAAGCAGCTAATTACCGTGGCGTATTAATGGCCAATCACGGACCAATAGTAGCCGCCGATAGCCCAGAAAAAGCGATGTATGCTATGGAAGAGCTCGAAGAAAGCTGCAAACTACAACTCTTGCTGGGCCAACAGCAAGTCAATTACTTAAGCCAACAGCAAGTCGAGTACTTACAAAACGCCTACAAGGGTAAGTTATAAATCAACCATCTGGAGATCAACCATGTACGTGATCACTGTGCTGTTCTCAATTAAACCAGCATATTTAGACAAGTTCTTGCCAGAGATGCTGGCCAATGCAGCTACCTCTTTGAAACAAGAACCGGGCTGCTTGCAGTTTGATGTGTGCCAATCAACAGAGAACACCAATCAGGTTTATCTCTACGAGGTTTACCAACACCAACAAGCCTTTGACGATCACCTAAACTCAGCGCATTTTTTGTCTTTCAACGAAACCACCAAAAACTGGATAGAAGACAAGCAAATAAGCAGCTACATTCAGCTAAAATAAACCAAGGCTAGCGCTTGGTTTGCCATAGCTTAGCAACGTAAGGCAGGCTAAGCTGTTGCTATTGTTACCACTTAAGCGTTGCCCATGACCGAAAAGCTCTCACTACAACAAGCCAGAAAACTGGTTTTACACTCTCAGCGCTTGCCATCTGCTAACACCAAAGGCTCGGCGCTTGAGTCCAGCCTAGCGGCGATAGAGCAGCTAGGTTACGTGCAAATAGACACTATATCGGTCATTCAGCGCGCTCATCACCATACTTTATGGTGCCGTAACCCTCGCTATCAGTTAAGTCATCTCGATACCCTAATGCGTAAGCACCAGGTATTTGAATACTTGTCACATGCAGCGGCGTATTTGCCGATGCGCGATTATCGCTTTAGCTTGCTACGTAAACAGGCTTTTGCCAATGGCCAACAAAAGCACTGGTATCAAAAAAACCACGGCTTAATGGATGCGGTGTTAAAGCGAATTGCCGATGAAGGCCCACTCATGGCCAAAGACTTTGAACATCAGGGAAAAAAGACTGCTGATTGGGCAAGTAAGCCGGCAAAACAAGCCTTGGAATGTTTGTTTATGCAAGGCGACTTAATGGTGCCTTATCGCCATAACTTTCATAAGGTTTATCAACTTACCGATAAAGTGTTGCCAAGCAACACAGATACCCGCATTCCTAGCCAGCAAGAATATTGCAGGCACTTAATCCAGCGCTACTTGAGTGCTAACGGCATTGGTCTGGTAAGCGAGATGAGCTATTTACTTAAGAACCTAAAAGGCCCCTTGAATCATTGCTTAAATGACATGTTATTAAACGGTGAGGTCATTAAAGTAGCGGTTGCTGGGCAAATTTATTACGCGCTAGAAAACAGCTTAAGCTTACTCAACAAACCGCTGGCTCGCAGCAAACTAAAGATTTTGTCGCCCTTCGACAATCTGGTAATTCAACGTAAACGTCTGCAGCAGCTGTTTAACTTCGATTATCTTATCGAATGCTATGTGCCAAAAGCCAAGCGCCAATACGGCTATTTTTGTTTACCTATTTTGTGGGAAGGCCAACTAGTCGCAAGAATGGATTGCAAAGCCGAGCGCCAAACTCGCACCTTGCACATTTACAACTTGGTGTTGGAACCAAGCCTTAAAAACATAGCCAAGTTTAGCGAAGCCTTAAGCAAAGAACTTAACGTTTTTATGCAGTTTAACCAATGTGAACAAGTGGCTGTTCATCAAGTACAACCAAATTCAGCGCTGCCAAGCATAAGCGCTCAGCTAAGCGAACTAAAACCTACGATTTAAACCAGCAATAAACTGGCGACGATCGCCACCAAAACCTACATATTCAAACATGGCTGACCAATAAGCATTAAAGTTGAAGTTAGCGCCCACTAGACCCTGCCATTTATCGGTATTTTCTTGGCGAATTTTGTAGTCGATAGAGAGATCCGTGCCGGGAATTGGCTGGTTACCGTCGATGCGTAATTCGCTATCTAGGTAACTTACGCCGCCATATACCGCTAAACTGCGGTCATCTTCAAACTGGAACAATTTGCCAGCCCGCGGCACAGCGCTAAACACAATACCGTCGCTGTTGGTTCTGTCCATATCGGCATAGGTAAAGGTAAGCGGTACTGCCAAAAAGTAAGAGCGCCAACCGCCGGCTAATACCGTACCGACACTATAGCTATAGCCGTCTACGTCTACATTCACATTAAACGGCACCGTTTCTTTACCTTCTAATACGCGACAAGCAGGGTGGCTAATAATGCCGGAACAGTCTATTTCTAGCTGCTCCAGTAAATCATCACCGTTTAGCGCAAAATTAACATTGGCTTCGCCGGTAATTCGGCCAAAGGTGCCAAACACATTCATAAAAGGAAATATCCAAGCATCCACTTTAATCTGTGGCGTTTGGGTGTGGTTATCATTATCGCTAAAGGCGACAAAATCGATGGGTACGTTAGCACCACTGCCACCAGCACCCACTTCTAACTCATCGAGATCCATGTGCTGATAGGTATCAACATAGATAAAACTAATGCCAATAGGCAAGGGAAGATCGTAGCCCAAATCAATCACTCGCTGCCCATAAAATGGCAATACTCGGTCCCATTTTCGTGGCGAGTGCTCAGTTTGGCTACCAGGCGATTTAGTATCGCGCATGGGTAAAGTGGTTTTATTTAAGCCGCTATCGGTAAGTTCTTCATTACGCGATAAATTCACCAATACCGCAGAGCCCGAAACATTAGCTCCGCTATCGTTCACCACATATGCTGGAATGTTGTGTTGGTTCACTTCTATGGTACTAGCATAAGTTTGGCCGCTTTCCCCCAAACGCCATTCTGCCGACACGCCAGTGCCCCAACCACCTTGAGTAAAGGCGTCTATACTCTGCTGATCTTCGAACAAGCCAATAATGTAATAGGAGCTTAAACCCAGGCCCACGCCTACATCGTAGCGCTCCACGTCCATATAGGTAATGCTGTCGTCTTGCTTGTTGTAAAGAGCACCCAAGCCGCTGGACTTGCCTAACACCGGCACCTTAAAGCTAGATAGCTCAGAGGAGAAGTAGCCTTCGGCTTGGTCGAGTTCTTGCTGTAGGTCGGGATTTAGTGCCACCAAGCGCTCAATAGCCGTTTTGGCTTGTTGCTCAACTTGCTGTCGCACAGCCTCTCGCTCACCACTTGGAATCACGGTTTTGCTAGAACAAGCAGCCAAGGTAAACAGGGCAAATATGCCAAGGCAAAAGCCTAGAGGATTTCTCATTACTATCCTTGTTGCGTTGAAGCTGCATCCTGCAGCCCAATTTAGTGAAGAGGCGATCTGCTAATCGCTATGAACCAACAATAAGCAATTGCTCAAATTTCTTCAATTTTAATTCGAATTACCTGCTCTTGCCCAGTTAGTTTAATTTTAGCTTCTTGGTAGCTTGGTGGGCCAAATTTTCCCTTGGGGTTGTTACTCATTCCAGTCGGCTCTTTGGGAATGCCAAACCAATTGGTATCAAGAACTCCGTTAGCATTTTTATCATGATAAACGTTTATCGCACACTCGGCAGGAAGGGGCTCACTCACGCTAATGCGTAACTCACCGTTAGCCACATTTTTTACTGGCACGGTTTTACTAAAAATAGGCTGCTTTAAGTAGCTTTCACTAGAGTCCCATACTCTAAGCACTATTTGCCCTTCTGCCGAACTTACCCCCACTACATCGATATGCACATCTGCAGCAAATACATAGCATGGCAGTGTTGCGATGAGATACGCCCAATTTTTCATACAATGCCAACCTCTAATTAACCAACACAACATGCAGGCCATGCTCGCTTAGCTCTTTTTAACTATGGCTGATTAATCCGTTTACTCAAACGCCATGTCGCCAGTAGTAACAACAATACCATCTCATACCCACTGCTGCCTCCACCACTTTCTGAACCTTGGCTAGGCTGGTCTGGGTCTGGGTCTGGGTCTGGGTCTGGGTCTGGGTCTGGGTCTGGGTCTGGGTCTGGGTCTACAGTTTGGTCCTTAATGGTTACAACAACTGTATTATTTTCACCTAACAGTGCGTTGCTAGGTGCTTGCAAAGTTATCACCAAGGTTTCATCACCCTCAAGCAATGCATCGGCAAGAGCCTGCACCTTTAACAAACCTTCGGTTCCAGCATTAATCGTGATATCACCAGCGCTTAGGTTATGATCGTTACTGTCGGCAGTGCCGCTTAGTTGATAGGGAATCATTACCGGATAGGTGGCTGCGGCCTTAGATAGATTAAGCCTTAGCGTTATTTCTTGGCCTTCGTTAAGCTCAACATTTGAAACAACAAAGTTAACTAAAGGCAGGCTCACTTCGGGATCAAGGCAATCTTCTCCAGGCAGGCCGTAACAGCCATTACCTGTAGGGCCCAGCTTACGATCCCAATCAATACCGGCCACCCAATTAGCATTGTCGCCACCACGCTCATAAGCGCCTACATCGGGTTTACCATCTAATACATCGTCGGTAATGCCCGATATCACCCTGCCCACATCGATGGGGCTAGCGTTAGCTTTAAGGCGAAAGTCTCCATTTTCATAATCCTCAAACGGCGAGTCAGCCACCGTTAGGTTATTTTGTTTATCCGATTGCGGCTCCCACGAGCTTTTATCCGACAAGTTATTCCATACATTTACATTAGAAAACTCAGTTCCCTCTTTATGCCACGCGCCCATGGTGGCACTGCCGTTCCATAAAGTATTGTTGTAAATGTTAATGTCGGTGCCATTCCAGTTAATTTGAATATTCGACCACTCGGTATTCCAAATTACGTTGTGGTGAACCTCAAAACCGGCCGCGTCGTTATCTAAATAAATACCCGCCGCTTTGCTTTTACTACCCGATGAATAAGCATCATGCAGCCAGTTATGGTGAATTTCGCTGTTGCTTGGGCCACCCACGGTGTAAAACAAGCCACAATCATCAGCAATCAAGTTACTGCGCGACACATCGTTATAGGCATACTCAGCATTGTTATTAAAAGCTTGAATCGCATCGCGCCCAGCGCGAGTAATGGTATTGTTAAGTACCTTAGTATTGTTACCGCCACGGGCATTAATAATCGCGTCGTAGTTACCCAAGTAATTAAAATCATGAATGTAAGAGTTAATAATTTGGGTATTTTCAGCCGAATCATAAATGCCAGTGCCCGAACCAAAACCAATTTCACTTTTTTCGATAACATTGTTTAGCGAGTTATATTTTCCCCAATCGCTACGGATATTAATGCTCTGATTATTCGAAGAAAATCCACTAACTACACCCAAGGTATAGTTACCGTACAAACTAGTTACACCGTAAATATGGTTATTGGATGCGCCATTAGTAATCTCGATAGACCCACCAAACACCGCCAAGTTTTTAATATGAATGTAACTGCGCGCAGATAAATCGATGGTTTGTTCACGTTTACGCATCTGTACTTGGTTTTCGCTAGGCATTTCACCATTGGGTAGCTGCACATACAGCTTTTTAGTATCAGCATCAAAGTACCATTCGTTTTGGTAATCTAAGGCTTGTTTAATCCCCTGCAGAAAAAAGTCGCCACCGTCGTCAGGGGCATGAAAAGTGCGGATCCAAGTAGGGTTTTTATCCAGTTCAAAACTCACTTGGGTAGGAGTGCTACTAGTAATAAATGCGCGCCACGTTGTCCAACCAGAGCCCGGCTTATCTCCGTAAAAATATAGCGAACCGCCTTTCGACCAATCCGCATCGGGGATGCCCGGTGCGTAATCTAGATAGGCGTTATTGGCAACATCGCTGCCGCTACCACCGGTATTTCTTAAAGAGTTTTGGGTAAAAGGGTCACCATCAATATTATTTGGCCAACGCGCCAAATCCATTGCAGTGTTGCCTTGCATAACAAAATTAGACTGGCCTAAATCCCAGCCTACGTCGGCAACGTAAATATTTTCAGCGTCTAGTGACCAACCATTCACCGCTTCCATGGCGGTAATAATCACTTTCTCATCTTGATAAGGCTGAAATACAATCGGCTGATCAGCAGTGCCAGAATGGCTAGGGCGTAATACTTCGTGGTAACTACCTGCTCTAATGTTTACCACGTCACCGGCTTGCGCCAGCTCAGCGGCTTTAGCAAGCGTTAAAAAAGGGCTGGCCAAGGTGCCTGCGTTTGCGTCGTTGCCGTTAGTAGCAACATAATAATTAGCTGCACTAAGTGGAAAACACACAGCTAATAACGCCACTAACATCCCTGTTTTTGATAAGTTCCTTTGCACCACGCGCTCTCATTATTATTACTTTTAATATTAGTGAGCGGAACTCTATACTAATTAAGACAAGCGATCAATTTATTATAAAACAAAGACTTAAATTGTATTATATATATTTAGAAAGGGCGAGAGCGTCATATTGAGAACAACTGTTAGATTGAGTTTAGGTAAAGCCTGAGGGTTAATAAAGCAGGTGTTGCAAGCCATTAAACTAGGCTAAGGAAACGCAGCTTGGGATACAACAAAATTGGCTCCCTCACCAAGCGATGTAAAGTAACTCAGTTCCTTATTATTTATTCCTTTTGTTCAGAACTAGCAGCAGAACTCACCCCACCATAAACATCAATGGTTAAGCCACGCTCTTTTTCATAGTTTTTTGGCGTAAAGCCTAACTGCTTTTTGAGATGTCGAATCAAATGAGGTTGGTCGCTAAAGCCAAACCTAAACGCGATATCTACCCAATCTAGCTCTGCTGATTCACGCTGGTATACATACTCCAACATCGCCTCCAAGCGATTCATCGATTGGCATTGTTTAAGCGTTAGCCCAGTTACCCGCTGAAAGCTTCTCTCCAAGGTTCGCTGCGAGCAGTAAAGTTGCTCACCTAGATCTGAAATTGCGCTTTTATCCAGATATTGCAGGGCTTTACGGGTAATTTTACTGTGCTGATCCTCATTGCTCCCTGCTAGCCATGACTCAAGCAGAGAATCTAAGTGTTTACCGCATCGTTCTGCATTATCTCGCGCCAATTCAATCAATGCGTTCTCATCTATACCTAGCTGTTTGAACAACCTTGAGTCTTTAACAGGCTCCACCTTATCAAGTGCCAGCGGATGAGCAGTGAAATGAGGCGCACTATATAGCGCACCAACATGAAACTTTACTCCAAGGTGAACAAAGGGTTTTGAGTGATCTAACGCCAAGGTTTGTTGGTGTGGATACAAGCAATGACTGCCTTCACCCACAGCGATACCTGGGTTTAGATCGTAATGATACGTTTGGCTCGGCGGGGAAATGATTAAATGCGCCGAAGGATCTGGATTCAGTTTAGGATACTGGTAAGCAGTAGAGTCTGGCGTTTTTTCGATTAACCAATAGCATTCAACATATTTAGCAACAATTAACGACTGTGGTGGCTGTAACCAATGAATCATGCCGCTCTCCGCCTATTTTAAAGGGCTCACAACAATATAAGCTTGGTAGCCACATATCACAAATACCCTTACTAACTACCTGCAAGGGTTTGTTGGTTTACTGTTGGTCAAACTCAATTTGAATAATACGGTTTAGCGGTGTTAAGCCTGCCCGTTTAATTGCTTTTTGTGCCCCAGTATTAACACGTTCGGTGGAGCACATAGGGCTTAAACCGCGCTCATTAGCAATCGTAACCAAGCTGCTAAGTACTTGGGTAGCAATACCTTTTCCACGCTGAGATTGAGCAACAATCATACCTAAGTCAGCGTAATCAGTTTGGTATTCATCAAACAAACGACACTCACCCGTTGCCAGTAATTCGCCTTCAAGCCAGTAACCAAACAGCTCATTACGCTTGATTAAGTTGCCAAAGTATCCGCTCAACCACTGCTCTGGAGCACCAATATTGCTTGCTGCAAATTCAACAAACTGATCAAGTTGCTCTGGCTGAGCCAATGTGAGCTTAAGCGCGCTCTGATTACTCATGGTGCCTCGCTGCACTTGCTGATACATCAGCGCATTCACGGTAAATGCCGACGAGTTGTCAAAGCAAAGCGACAAGTATTGAGGCTCTGCAGTACTCACAAATGCGCCTTTTACTTCACCAATTACTGCACTATTTTGCTCCGCAATTAAGGTAAATAGCTCTTTAGCATCGCTGTTAGCGTTTGGTGCTAAATAGAACTGCAGCATATAGCCTTCGCCATTAATGCAACAGTAGCCTACTAATGCCTCATGCTCATAAAACGCAAAATGAGCAGCCATAGGCGCAAAGCCAAAGTGCCACATACCATCGAGCGGAGCCGTTGATTGAGCAAAATAATCTTGCTTTAGTTTGCTAAGTTGTTGTTGGTTTTCAACTGGTTTAATTTCTAACATCGTTTTTGCCTAACGTCTGCTGATATACATGAAAGCCGTAATCCATTTCCTAAGAAATGTCTCGCTTTCGGATGCCACAAATATTAGTCATTACGGCAGAGTTAAGATTGAAAAAAAACGACAGTTTCATGGCCAGTTACCTACCTTAGGCACGAATGGACATTTGAAAAGGAGCGGATAATAAGCCAGAGCAGCTTGCGCTATTTATAATAACTCTAACCTCTTTTATTCAAACTTTGGGCGAAGCGAAACCGGCACGCGTTGCGCAGGCGCTCCTAAATACTTGGTTACGTTTCTACTCTACCATCTGATAATGCCGTTCAACATTTACTGTCACTTTACCCCAGTGAGATGCTTTCACTCTGGCTTGATGGTGCTCAAATGCAGACTTATCTCGAAACTCTTCGTAAACATCAAAGCGAAGTGGATTTTCCAAGCTTTCAGTAACATCAAACCTAATACAACCAGGCTCTTCCAAGCTAAGGCGCTTGTGATTTACCAACTCACTTTTAACGATTTCAAGCTCCGATTCAGGAACGATGATGAAGCCTTTCAATGTTACTTTTGGCATAAATTCCTTATTACGCATCAACCACTACTCACGTTAATGACAACCACGCTAACTCGCTCGAAACGTTCAAACTTGATTGTTCACCCCATACAAAAAAGCCCTGCTAGCATTAACATAGCGGGGCTTTTTTAAGCTCAGTTTAAGTAGCTTTACTCAACCGTTACCGATTTAGCTAAGTTCCTAGGTTGGTCTACGTCGGTGCCTTTAATCAGGGCTACGTGGTAAGACAACAACTGCATTGGCAAGGTGTACACGATAGGTGCAATTAGCTCATCGACATGTGGAACATTAATCACGCGCATGGTTTCGTCGCTTTCAAACTTCGCGTCTTTATCGGCGAATACATACAAGATACCGCCACGAGCACGAACTTCTTCAACGTTTGATTTAAGCTTTTCTAACAATTCGTTGTTAGGCGCCACCACAATAATTGGCATTTCTGCGTCAATTAGCGCGAGTGGGCCATGCTTTAACTCGCCCGCGGCGTAAGCTTCGGCGTGAATGTAAGAAATCTCTTTTAGCTTAAGCGCACCTTCCATGGCAATTGGGTATTGAGTACCGCGACCAAGGAATAAACTGTGGTGCTTGTCGGCAAAATCTTCGGCTAGCTCTTCAATGGCACCATCTAGCGTTAATGCTTGTTCAATTTTGGCCGGTAGCGATTGCAGTGCACCCACAATGCGCGCCTCCAAGTCTGCTGATACATCTTTGTTACGACCAATCGCCGCTACCAGCATTAATAATCCAGCAAGCTGAACCGTGAAGGCTTTGGTTGAAGCAACGCCAATTTCGGTGCCGGCTTTCATCAAATAAGCCATGTCTGATTCACGCACTAAAGATGAACCATCAACATTACAAATGGTTAAGCTAGAGGTGTAGCCTTGTTCTTTAGCTAAGCGCAATGCTGCCAGCGTATCGGCCGTTTCACCACTTTGCGAAAGGGTAACCAGCAAGCTGTTTTTAGGCGTAAATGACCTGCGATAACGAAACTCTGAGGCAATCTCTACGTTACATGGAATACCGGCCAATTCTTCAAACCAGTAGCGCGCTACCATGCCTGAGTTGTAAGAAGTACCACAAGCAATAATTTGCACATGCTCAATGGTAGGTAGAATCTCAGCAGCTTTAGGACCAAAAGCACTGTCTAGCACTTTGCCTGCTTGTAAGCGACCTTCTAAAGTACGTTGAATCGCAATTGGCTGCTCGTAAGTTTCTTTTAACATGTAGTGGCGATATTGGCCTTTATCTCCGGCATCGTGTGATGCAGTAGACTCACTAATTTCGCGCTCTACCGGCTCGCCATTCTCATCAAAAATACTTACGCCTTGGCGAGTAACTTCGGCTACGTCACCTTCTTCTAAGAAGGCAAAACGGCGAGTTACCGGTAGTAATGCTAGTTGGTCAGATGCAATGAAGTTTTCACCAACACCGTAACCAATAACCAGTGGGCTGCCAGAGCGTGCTACCACTAAACGGCTTGGATCGCGTTTATCGGCGATCACCATGCCGTAGGCACCTTCTAACTCGGCTACTGCCGATTGCACCGCTTCTACCAAACTTTGGTGATGTTTAATCTTGTGTTCAACCAAGTGAACAATCACTTCGGTGTCGGTATCTGAGGCAAAGGTGTAACCTTTGGCAATAAGCTGCTCACGAAGCTCGGCGTGATTTTCAATGATACCATTGTGCACAACAGCAATGGTTTCACATGAAACATGTGGGTGAGCATTACGCTCACTAGGCTCACCGTGGGTGGCCCAACGGGTATGTGCAATACCGGTGCCGCCAAGTACAGGGTTGCCTTCTAAGGCATCGGCGAGTTCTTGCACTTTACCTAAGCGGCGCACTCGACTTAATTCGCCATCGGCAGTGATAGTTGCCACACCCGATGAGTCGTAACCACGGTATTCTAGGCGGCGTAGTCCCTCAACCAAAATATCTGCTACATCACGCTGAGCTACCGCTCCTACAATTCCACACATAGTTATTTCCTTGTCGATAAAGTTATTGGGCTATTACCACATTAACGCCCTGAGCACGGATTTGCTCAGCCACGCTAGGCTCTAGCTGATTGTCTGTTACTAAAGTTGAGATCTTCGACCATGCCAACTCTAGGTTATGAATTTTTCTGCCAATTTTATTGGACTCGGCCAGTACCACGACTTCGCGGGCGACCTCGGCCATTACTTGGCTTAAACCGACTAATTCATTAAAGGTAGTCGATCCTCGCGCTACATCGATGCCATCTGCGCCAATAAACAATTGGTCGAAGTCGTAAGCACGTAATACTTGCTCGGCCACTTGGCCCTGAAACGCTTCTGAATGAGTGTCCCAGGTGCCACCGGTCATCAAAAGTGTCGGCTCGTTTTCTAATTCTCGTAAGGCGCCAGCAATGCTCAAAGAATTCGTCATTACCACCAAACCTTCTTTTTCTGAAAGCTCTGGCAGTAGCGCAGCGGTAGTGCTGCCACTGTCGATAATTATTCGATTATGATCACGAATTAAGCCTGCAGCAGACTGGGCAATCGCCTGTTTTTGCTTGGATACTTGCTCGTCGTGCGGTTCGTTTATCAATTCTTTAGGAATAGGCACTGCACCGCCATAACGTCTTAGTAACAAGCCGTTAGCTTCTAGACTAGCTAAATCCTTTCGAATCGTAACTTCTGAGGTTTCAAAAGCGTGAGCAAGTTCATCAACCTTCACTTCGCCGAGGTCGGCGAGGCGATCTAAGATAAGGCGACGGCGCTGCTGAGTGTTTCGTTTGATCATAATGCCATTAGCTAAGTTTCGAATCGAAACTTATTATAGTTAAGCGAAACTTAAGATCAAGCCGAGTTGTTAAAAAATTACTCTTTGCTTTGTTTGGCCGGTGGCGCAAACAATAAACGCCAGCGTTGAGCGATGCTTAAGCCCGGCGCACTGGCTTGGATAAACATGCAGCGCCACTCGCTAAAAGTAACTACGATGGGGTTAAAACTGTTCACTGGCTGTGTAATGCCGTAGTCAACGGTTTCAAGTTCTGGCTCAAAACTGCCAAACAGCCTGTCCCAGATAATTAGAACTCCCGCATAGTTTTTATCTATATATTGCGGGTTGCGCCCATGGTGTACGCGGTGATGAGATGGAGTGTTAAATATCCATTCCAAGGGGCCCAACTTCTTAACTGCTTGAGTATGAACAAAAAACTGTAAACCCAAGTTAAGCAGTACAACAAACACTACCCAATGCGGCGCAAACCCAATAATTACCAGCGGTAACCAAAATAGCCACATTCCGGCTAGTGGGTACATTAAGCTTTGGCGAAAGGCGGTGCTAAAATTCATATTCTCGGAACTATGGTGAACCACATGGGCCGCCCACATCCAACGTACTCGATGGCTAGCGCGGTGGAACCAGTAATAACAAAAATCCTGAGCGATAAATAAGCCAACAAAACTTAGCGCTGTCATATTTATATCGAACAGCCGCCAGCCAAACAGGCTTAAGTATATTTGGCTAACCAGCAAACCCATTAAAATATCACTGAGTTGATGCATGCCCGCCAACACCAGATTACACAACAACTCTTTAGGCTGATACTGAGCCGACAATGGCAGCTTTTGCCGCACATTTCCCCAATACCACTCTAGCCCCATACACAACAAAAACAGCGGTGCTAAAGCCATTAACAAGTATTCGGGGTGAGCGATTAACATAGCAAAATCCATTTACTTTCCTTATATCGCTACCAACGAGCAAAGTGATCTTCGGTTAAGCCTAATACGTCTTGTAGTTGGTGTGTTTGGCCATGTTGGCATACTAGTGTGCCGCTAAAATGCCCCATATATTGCCGAAAGTTGCTCTTAAGCAACCACAGGTTTAAACGTTCTTGGCGGCAATTTAAGGGAGTAAACCTAAGATTTACTCGACCGTCGGCTGAGTAAATGTGCCAAGGCTGATGTGGCTTGCTAGTTTCACTTGCTAGGCTGCGTTTAAAGCTAAAATGCACCGGGTCAAGCAAGTGCTTCTCTCCATCAATCCATAAGGCATTTTCATTACAGCCGGTTTCGTTTACCCCTGCGGCGAGGTTTAAGCCAATGCAGGTCTGGTTTAAACGAGCAGAAAAGCTGGCCCAGCGCCAAGAGGTTTCTCGGCGCATATAGCCCGCCGAGAAATCATAAGCGCCTAAAGCTGTCGCTAAATTCTGTGTTTTACCGTTTACCAACAAATGGCCAGCCACCGGTAAAGCATTTTGCTTTTGGGTATAAGTCCAACCGGAATAGCCAGTAGGGCCGCACATGGCCATGCATTGTTGCTGATTGGCTGGAGTTATTGTTAACTCGGCTTCTAAAAACGGTGTGTTGGCGCGGATGTGCCATTGCCCCTCAACTATTTGAATCTGTAGTGAATGTTTACCTTTTAGATAAGCCAAACTATTTACCGGGCTTGGCTGGGTGCCGTAACCCATGCCACAAGGCTTAAGCCAGGTGTGCTCTTGCAAGGTTTGGCTAGGGATATGAAACACGTAACAAAAGCCACTGCCCAGGTAGCGAATATCTGCCAAGGCAAAGCCCAAAATGTATTCATCGCAATTAATGCTCACAAACTGAAACTGCTTGTAATGAAAATGCTTTGCCCAAAACGACGCAGGTTTGTCCATCACATTGGTATATACAAAATTTGCCAAACCCAACTGGCTAACCGGACCGTTAAAGTGACCAAAGCTAAGTTCTCCATTCGCCGCGATTAAGCTATTAGGAGCTGAGATTAGTTGTTGGGAGTTTCGCATTTACCAAACCTTTAACGGTTACATTTTATTAACATTTATTAGCTAAACAGAGTTTGAGTAAATATTCTAAAAAGGAGTGGTTGCTTTGTGAGCCAGCTTGCAAGAAAACAGCAGATACCGAGCAAATGCCGTGATAAGCCTCTAAGTAGAAGCCCAAACCCAGAATATTGATTCGAAAAGCCAATAAAAATTAGCTAAAAACACCTAAAAATGTGATTTTGAAAACACTTTCAACCATTAACGTGACACAGATCACTTAATTTTTGTGGATTAAATCACCTTTTGTATTCACAATCTCGGCAACTTTCGAACCGTCTGGTTAGACCAGATAAAAACCCTTCTCACCATTAGGTAAGTCCATGAATACAAACAAACCAAAATTACACTTTTGGCAAATCTGGAACATGAGTTTCGGTTTCCTAGGTATTCAATTTGGCTTTGGTTTACAAAATGCCAACGTAAGTCGAATCTTTGAAACCCTAGGCGCTAGCATCGATCAAATCCCAATTTTGTGGCTAGCTGCGCCAGTAACAGGATTACTTATTCAACCGATTATCGGTTATATGAGTGATAGAACATGGAATGGTTTAGGTCGTCGTCGCCCCTACTTTTTAGCTGGCGCGATCATGTCTTCTCTCGCATTAATCATTATGCCTAACTCGCCTTATCTTTGGATGGCAGCAGGCATGTTGTGGATACTTGATGCCTCGATTAACGTTTCAATGGAACCGTTTCGCGCTTTAGTTGCTGATAACCTTCCTTCAGAACAGCGCACTCAAGGCTTTGCGGTGCAAACCTTCTTTATTGGTGTGGGTTCAGTAATTGCCTCTGCCATGCCGTATGTACTGGCGAACTGGTTCGGCATTGCCAACACTGCCCCAGAAGGGGTTATTCCGCCATCGGTTAAAATCTCATTTTATGCTGGTGCCGTGGTATTTTTTGGTGCTGTTTTATGGACCGTTCTCAAAACCAAAGAATACAGCCCAGAAGAAATGGAGCGCTTTGAAGGCGCAGAGCCAGAACAAGATCAAGAAACGCGCGAAGGCTTTGCCGAAGTTTGGGCCGATGTGAAGAAAATGCCTACAACCATGCGCCAATTAGCCGTAGTGCAGTTCTTCTCATGGTTTGCTCTATTTGCCATGTGGATCTACACCACCTCGGCGGTAACTAGCAGCGTTTACGGCGCCACCGATACCTCTTCAGCCCTTTATAACGAAGGTGCAGACTGGGTAGGCTTATGTTTTGCCATGTATAACGGTGTTAGTGCTTTGGCTGCCTTTGCGCTACCTTGGTTAGCTGCACGCAGCAGTCGAAAAGTAGTGCACGCCCTATGTTTAACCTTGGGCGGCGTAAGCTTAGCCGGCATGTACTTTATTAACGATCCAAAAATGTTAATGCTTAACATGGTAGGTATTGGTTTTGCCTGGGCGAGTATTTTATGTATGCCTTACGCCATTTTAGCGGGTTCTTTACCTAGCAAAAAAATGGGCTTTTTTATGGGCGTATTTAACTTCTTTATTGTTATTCCACAAATTTTGGCGGCCGGTATCTTAGGTTACTTCACCCGCGAATTCTTTGGTGGCGACTCAATGATGGCCTTGGTATTAGGTGGTGCATCTATGGTAGTAGCGGCTTTGGTTACCTTAACCGTAACCGACCGAGACGACCCACAATTAGCTAACCAAGACACCGAGCTAAATCAAGCACAAACCGCATAAACAAACTGTCTATGCCAAAAAGGGTGAGCCAAGGCTCGCCCTTTTTATTGGCAAAAATCACCAATAGGTCGATCGAAACGTCTTATGGCAACGTTATATAAGCTGAACCTTTGAACGAGGAGTCAGCACCATGAGCCAGCATATTTTCAAAGTAGGCATGCGTTGTATTTACGACAACGGTGAAGCCCTAATAGACACCTTAGATGAAAGAAACAATGTCGCATTGGTTCGCGACCAGCATACCGGCAACTTGCATACCCGCGCCTACCACGACCTATTTCCCGATGATGAGCAGTTTCATAGCGAAAGCGATACTTACTACTAAGCCAATATTTACTCACAAAAAAGCCGAGCTAAGCTCGGCTTTTTTATTTATCTGAAGACTACTCTTCGTCCCACTCAAAATCAGGGGCTTCGTCTGGATTAGCGCGGTATTTAAGCTGCATACCGTGTAAGAAGTTACGCATGATTTGATCTTTACACAGGCGGTAATGCTTATGATCGGGTTTGCGGAAAAAAGCACTTAATTCATGTTTGCTTAGCTGAAAACCGGTTAGCCCTAGTACCTCTAACATATCTTCTGCTTTCAGGTTTAAAGCGATCTTTAACTTCATCAAAATGAGATTATTGTTAAGGCGCTTTTCTGGCTCGGGTTGCGGGCCTTCGCGCTTACCGCGTTTTTCGTTAATTAAGCCGTTAAGAAAAATCGCTAGGGTTTTATCATTCAAATTGCGATAAGCGGCGTCATCATCTTTTTTCAACCAATCACTCACTTCTGCGCGGCTCACTGTTAACTCAGCTTGCGCAAAAATGGCAATCATCTTGTTATCGTTAAAATTAAAACAGTAGCGAAGACGACGAAGAATATCGTTATTAGTCATGGATAGATCCCAAATAAAGTAAACCTACAGCCAACAGGCTGAAAAACCAGCAGGATTCTACGCTATCCGGCGGCAAGTAGATAGCGCCCCAGCCGCTTATTTAACCTGAACTTGGGATAAGGAAGTGAGGATTACTCCGCAACCTAGTACCTAATCTAGCTTAATGTTTCTGGCGAGATAGTTTTGCTTAGTTCAAGGCGAAGCTGCGCGCCAATAGCTAGCCTATTGCAAGTAGCTTCAACACCGAAATAAGTAAAAGTAGCCGCTAGAAACCGGCTTGTTATCCAGAGCTCAGGTTATCTATTGAGCGTAGTCAAAGCCGCTGGAAGCTGCCTTTTCTAAACCAATAAAAAACGGCCTTTATGGCCGTTTTTTATTAACAAGCTGCTACCTTATGGTAAAGCAGGTACATCGCTGGCTCTAATAAGTGTCCGTATATCGGTCCACACTTCTCCTTCATCTTCACTCATGTATGGAAAGTCTTCAGCCCAAGTACTTTGTTGCGCAAAGATCTTAAGCGCCATTTCAACTCCATCGGTGGCAATGATGGTAGTGGTTTCTTCTACAGTTAAGCCAAATAGAGCCTCAGCATTCAGGCGTAAGTTTAGTTCTCCGTCCTCACTCACCTGCCATTCCATTGGTACACTAAACTCTTCAACCAGTTCGCGAAGTTCACCATTGTACCAACCGGCATTACTACTCTCTGTATCTCCGAAGATATAGTAAGACTCTTCATCATCATCAGTTGCTGCCAAGGCATTGCCCATTAAGGAGTCTGCGCTAAATTTAGCACTTCGACCACCAATCGTTTCAATGCACTCTGATACTGCATCTAGGTAGTCGCTGAACACTTTTTCGGTGCCTTCAAACGGCACTTCATTCTCATCATCCCAGTCAGAATCACCAGAGGTACAATACTCAACACCTGCGTTACGCTCTACCACTTTGCCTTTGTAATACCATGCTTCGGTGCCTATATCAGCTTCATTGGAAAATACTGCTACCGACACTTCATCCACTTGGTCAAACGTTTCTACTAACACCAATAAATCGTAGTCGTTTTCACTGTAACTCAACTTAATAAAATCTTGATCGGTAATGCTGTAACTCAGCTCACCACTGAGTAAACCCGCCTTGTAGAAATTGACAGTTCCATCTTGATTAAACTCGTAAGCTCGGGTTGTTCCATCGCTCCCTCTAACCCGAACGATACGCCCAGCATATAAAATGGGGGAAACTTGTTGCGCCGAAATATAGTCACAAGTATTAAAGAAGCTCCCAAACTGTTGTTCGGTAAACGTTTCTTCTATCTGTTCAACATCACAAGTGTCTCGGTCAAGCGCTGCCGCCATCTCTTCAATGGCTTGCTGATTAAACAAATAAAAGTTAGGCATTCCAGCTGTTTCTACATTACCTCGACGAACCAAGCCCTCTGCTACAGTATAAAAAATCTCTAAGTCATCAATATCAGCACCAAAAGCAACTAAGGCGATTGGTAAGCTAACTCTAACTAACTCTTGCCCGTGAACCGTTTGCAAAGACCAAGTAGTGCTAAAAGCGAGCTTTTCTGTAGTTTGATCGTTATGGAAAATCTTATAGAAGTTAACGGTATTAGCTTCATCCTGTACGAACTCGGCTAAAACACTGGTATTACCCTCTTGGGTAGGCGTCATCCACACACCTTGCATGCCATAATCATTGGCTTCAGCAGGTTCTGCAGAAAACAGCGCTGAGATCTCCGTTGGAGCACTTTCTTCTGCACCGCCTCCCATATTGCGATAAATACGGTTACAGAATTCGTCTTCTTGATTATCACAGCCCCAGTTGAAAATGCGGTAGCGATCTTCTGTTAAAGTTTCTGAGCCAAGGTAAGCTGTTGCACCGTCACTGAAGGTTGCATTACTTGGAATTAACAACAGTAAGTCACTAGCATCTTCAGTTGCCGCAAAGGCTCGAATAGGGCTATCCGCTAGGTCTATTTGCTTTAAGGAGATGTCACGGTCTAGGCTAGTATCAGATTGCAGGCCAGCGTTAGTTATAACAGCTGCGCTCTCTGTAGCGCTGCGGAACAAAGGCATGTCAAAGTCTTCTAACCAACCTTCACTACCCAGTATCCAGCGATCTACTTCATACTGGCTGCTATCTGTATTGTCGATAGTGTTTGAATAATTATCATCTGGCGTAGTTAAGTCTAGCGCTTCATCACTATTCACATTCCATAGATAAATCTGCTCTGAAGTAGTTAAACCGTCAAAGCTTACTTTACCAGCCTCAAACTCTAAGTCGCCATCAAACTTTTCAGCATAAACCCACCACACACCTTGTTGAAGCACTTCGGCTACATTGGTGTCGGCAGCTTCTGTTTCAGTTTCAATGCGATCAACAACATTATCGGCAAGCTCTAGAATCGCCGGGTCTTCCAAAATGTCTTCTAACGTAAAATCATTGCCAGAATCAATAATTGCTTGATTGATTTCTTCACGTACTTCCTCAATCACACTGGCCACTAATTGTTGGGCAATGTCTACATTGCTGGCCAGCTCATCACCAGACGGCACTGCCGAGGCAAACTCCCCCCAGTCGGAGGCAGAGGTACTGGCAGCGGCAATTTGTTCCACCACTGCACGGTAGGCGGCTGTTGAGCTTAAATCTACTTGGAATTCCTCTGAAGTAGTTGGCGCAAACAAGTTATCGCTAGGTAGTGGCTGATTAAGCTGCAGGGCTGGTGTTCCATCAAGGTCAATCAGTACAACACAATCTAAACGCTCACCACCTGGTAAAGTAATCACATAAGTGCCATCAGGCTCTCTAGACCACTGGTCATCGGCTAGCTCTACCGTTTCAATCACATTGCCGTCTGCATCAATAATCGCTACCGCAAAGTTGTCTTTTTCTAAGTTATCAACACTGTCTGCATAGGCCTTAGAGAATAAACTAAATCCGCCAGTGCTTACTGTCACTAAACTGGGTGGGGCATCTACGCTAATAGAAAATGCGGTGGTTGGACCGGGCGCAGGAGCAGGATCTGGTGTACCAGAATCACTTGAGCCACCACAGGCATAAAGCAAACTAGTAGTACATAAAACAGCTAATGTGCTGAGTCTTCTCATAGTTAAGTTCCTTTTTTACTATTTGAGCAATGGATGTAAAGAGTATTCACATTGATAAAGTATCTTGCTTGTAAATACTGAAACCACATAACAAGCAATGGATAAGCTAACCACTTAGCCTCTCGTTAACATAACGCACAAAAATTAAACATAATATCAAATAACAACTAACGCAAACTGAACAAATGGTCAGAGTTAACTATCTCTGATTTTTTATTCCAATAGCTAAACTAATTGTGAAGCAACGGGCTTATTCAACAAAGTTGGCTTTATTGGCCATTTTTCTCGGTAAGGTCATTTGATGGCGCTCTAACTCGCTGCGGCTAAACAAATACCGGCCTTTTTCAGCGGTTTTAGGCCCAAGGGTGTGTGGCTCTACATCGGTCGTTAATATTGTATGGGCCAACTCGCCGGCAATGCGTCCTTGCTCGTAACCAAACAGTACTAAGCCGCCAATGGTTTTATCTTTGCCCACGGCAAAATCCCAAAAGCCGAAAGGAGGCAGCGGTGTATGCTGCGACGACCACTTCAATACTTCATTTGCATCTACATATTTGTTTCGCTCGTCTCTCAAGGTGTGATAAAGGCCAAAGGCTATTGCATCAAAGCCTTCATCTTTTGCAGTAATAACCGCTTGCTGCCATGTGTCCCAACGGCTAATTAATCGCAACTCTACATCAACTCCAGACACTCGCAATTGCGTATCGCCGCCAAACATCTCCTGCAGTACCGTTTTAGCGGTGGTGCCGTCATCAAACAGAATAAGCATGCGATTTAAGTCATTCGGAAATAACGGCTTAATGCTAGAGATTGAGCGCTTGATTAAGGGTCGCTCTAAAACACCGGTAATATTGTGCCGCTGATGAACGTGATAACGGCGAGGATTATTATTAATGCCTAAATACACCACCGGCACCAAGGTTTTGGCAAACCGCGAACCGAGGTACTTTAGCGCATTATCGTCACCTAAAATAACTAGATCGGGTTTTACATCTAAGTAGCGCTGCCAAGCTAACTCGCCACGACTGCGGTGACGGGTAACCGGAAGCCGCTTAGTATCCATTTGAAAATAAGTGAGTTGATAATGTTCGCCAAGTACCGACTCTAAGCCTTCTATGTAACTTTTATCCCATGCATATTCTTGGTGATAACTTTCTATCACCAGAATCTTTTGCTTGGCGAGAGCCCCAGCGGGCGCTAGCAGCAACAAAAACACACAGAAAAATCGACCTAAAATGCTCACCAACTGTCTCATTCGTAAACGCTTTGGCTAAGTATAGTCAATGCCCTTTTAAGGCACTGACTATTCACTAGATCTTGCTCAACTTAGCCACGATTATGAGGCTTATCTAATTGTAAGATAGGACCAACAGGCACTACTCCAGTGGGGTTAATCGTACTGTGGCTTTCATAGTAGTGCCGCTTGATATGGTCAAAATGAATGGTATCTGCAACCCCTTCAATTTGATAAAGCTCGCGCATGTAGCCATCAATATTTGGGTAATCAACTATTCGCTTTAAGTTGCACTTAAAATGCCCCACATACACCGCATCAAAACGAATCAAGGTGGTGAATAAGCGCCAATCTGCCTCGGTGAGTTGTTCGCCCAATAAATAGCGATTGTTTGACAAAGTTTGCTCTAAAAAATCTAAGCTCTCAAACAAGGGGAATACGGCTTCTTCGTAGGCTTCTTGGCTAGTTGCAAAACCCGCTTTATACACACCATTGTTAACGGTGTCGTAAATACGCTGATTAACAGCATCAATCTCTTCGCGTAGCGCTTCTGGGTAGTAGTCACCTTGCTTGGCACCAAGATCATCAAAGGCTGAATTGAACATACGGATGATGTCGGCAGACTCGTTAGACACTATGGTCTGCTGTTGCTTGTCCCATAAAATTGGCACCGTCACTCGACCAGAGTAGTTAGCATCAGCTGCGGTATACACTTGATGTAACAGCTCGGCGCTGTTAATCGGATCGGCAACCACACCTTCGCCAGGCGCGAATGTCCAACCGTGTTCGCCCATAAACCAATGCACCACCGAGTAATCAATCATCTCTTCCAAGCCTTTAAGCTTGCGAAATATCATGGTGCGGTTGGCCCAAGGGCAAGCATGGGAAACATAAAGGTGATAGCGCCCAGATTCAGCTTTAAACCCGGCTTTACCGCTTGGTCCGGCGCTACCGTCGGCAGTTACCCAATTACGAAACTGCGATTCGCTACGCACAAAACGGCCTTTGCTTTGTTTAGTGTCGTACCACTTGTCTTGCCATTTTCCATCAACTAATAATCCCACGGTTGCGCTCCTAAAATTTATTATTCTGAAAATCGTCAAATGCTTGTAATACTTGCTCTCGAGTATTCATAACAAAGGGGCCACCCCAAGCAATCGGCTCGTTAAGCGGCTCTCCCGTTACAACTAATACGCGGCTAGCATGCTGGCTTTGTAACAACAGTTGTTCACCTTCACTAAGCACGCCCAAGTGATAAGCAGTAATAGCCTGCGGGTTATCGGCAACCGTTACTTCCCCCTCAATCACGTAAACAAAACCTTGATGATGAGAAGGTAAATCTAGATTAACCTTTGCCCCTGCCACCAAACTAGTATCTAAAAAGCTAGCTGCAGTGTGGCTAGTTTGCACCGCGCCAACCGTTCCGTTAGCCAGCTCTCCGGCAACTACTCTTATTACGTTGCCTTGCTCATCTTGGCTCAATGGTATTTGCTCGGCGCTCAGCTCTTGATAATCTGGCGCCGACATTTTGTGCTCTGCGGCTAAGTTCACCCACAGTTGAAAACCTTTAAGTAAGCCATCTTGTTGCTCGGGCATTTCTGAGTGAATCACTCCGCGCCCAGCATTCATCCATTGCACGCCACCCGCTTCGATTACGCTTTCGTGGCCAGCATTGTCTTTATGACGCATCCGGCCATTAAGAATATAAGTAACCGTTTGAAAACCACGATGCGGATGCTCCGGAAAACCCGCTAAATAATCATCGGGTTTGTCTGACTCAAAGCAATCTAACATCAAGAATGGGTCTAGATGACGTAGCTGACTATTGCCTAACATCCGGGTGAGCTTTACTCCTGCTCCATCGCTGGTGGCTTGGCCAGCCACCACTTGTTGTAACTGTTTTAAGCTAGTCATGTTTGCTCCTATGCGCTGCGTTTATCGAGTGAATATGCGCCACCACCATGGGCAACCAATAATAAGAACCCACCAGCTATGGCAATGTTTTTCATCAGCATAATCATTTGCATTTGATCGCCAGGGTTAAAGTGAAACAACAAACCCGACAGCAAACTAAAGCCTGCTAGCAAAAACGCCACTGGGCGAGTTTTCCAGCCTAGTAATATTGCCAAGCCCCCTAGCAGCTCTAAGGCAATAACCAAAGGTAACAATGCACCCGGTACTCCCATGGCTTCCATATAACCTTGGGTGCCAGCGTAAGCTGCAATTTTTCCGTAACCAGAAAGAATAAAAATCAACGCTAAAAATACCCGTGCTGTAGGCTGGCTTAGTTGTTGTAGTAAATTCATTGTCATGTTCTCCATGTGTTTTTTGGCTCAAGGCCATTTGCTTAACAACAGATTAATGTTGTTATGAAGAACGATAAACCGTGCGCTTGACAAATAATTGTTCCTATAATGGCAACAATAATCACTGACGAACATGGAATATGGCGATGGGACAGCTCGAAGAAATGCAGATTTTTGTGCGGGTGGTCGAGGCAGGCAGCATTAGCCGTGCGGCTGAACAGTTAGGAGTCGCTAAATCGGTAGTGAGCCGGCGTTTAAGTGCCTTAGAAAAACGCCTAGGCAGCAGCCTAATGCAGCGCACCACGCGTCGCCTCAGTTTAAGCGACGCTGGCCAACAGTTTTATCAACGAAGTCTAGGCATTATTGATGAGGTTGATCAGCTAAACCAAAACGCTAGCTGCCAAGAGCAAACCTTGACTGGCAGCTTACATATTGCAGTGCCCTTATCCTTTGGTCAGGCTCACCTAAGCAGCGCTTTTGATGCATTTATGCAGCTACATCCCCAACTAAAACTTAAAGTAAGCCTGGCTGACAGCCAACATGATTTAGTGGCCGAAGGCATCGATTTGGCACTGCGCATTGCCGAGCTAAAAGACTCCAGCCTTAAGGCAAAAAAAATCACCCCTATCAATTTTGCCTTAGTGGCCTCTCCAGCCTACCTTGCCAAACATGGCCGTCCCACCAAGCCTGAACAACTAAGCCAACACCAAGTGCTGCATTACAGCTTACGCGGCGCTGCCAGTTGGCAACTAAGTGATAATAAAGGGCAAGTTCATCAAGTGGCTTATCAACCGCATATTAGCGCCAACAATGGTGATTTTTTACAAGACTTAGCCATTGCCGGGCACGGCATTGCCCACACTCCAAGTTTTATTGCTTGGCAAGCCATCGCAAAAGGAGAGCTAGAAATAGTGCTGCCCGAGTATAAATTACCCGCTTTGCACGCTTGGGCGGTTTACCCCAATACCCGCTATTTGCCACACCGTAGCCGAGTAATGATAGATTTTTTAGCCCAACGTTTTGGCTTAAACCCGTATTGGGATCAAGCCTTAAGCCAGCATTTAAATAGGGCTAAAGCAGATTAATAAGGTTTTCTGTAAGCCGACCCAACGGTAATCACTTATCTGTCAAAAAGCGCTGTATTCTCAAGGCTTTTTATGATTACCTTGCTGCTAAATAAAACGTCCCCAACAAATAGATATGGGTGACATATAAGCTTCGCAGCGTAACGGTATATTCGCGATACAACTTCGTTTTTAACTGGTAAGGAAAGTATTATGCCTATGATTTTTGATTATCTTCTCACCGTGCAAGTTGCGCTGTTGATTTTTGCGCTATTTGTACTTAAATCTTCCATCAAGTTTGTGCCACAAAATGAGGCTTGGGTTATTGAGCGCTTTGGTAAATACCAATCAACCAAAGAAGCGGGCTTAAATTTCCTAATTCCTATGATTGATCAAGTATCGGCGCGCCGCTCTTTAAAAGAACAAGCCTTTGACGTACCAAGCCAAGCAGCTATCACCAAAGACAACATTTCTTTGTCGGTAGATGGCGTGTTGTACTTTCGAGTACTCGACCCATACAAAGCCACTTACGGCGTAGAAGATTATGTATTTGCGGTAACTCAATTAGCGCAAACCACTATGCGTTCTGAGATTGGTAAAATTGAGCTCGATAAAACCTTCGAAGAGCGTGATGCACTTAATGCCAAAATTGTTACTCAAATTAACGAAGCCTCTGCCTCTTGGGGTGTTGCAGTGCTGCGTTATGAAATTAAAGATATTACTCCGCCGGCTTCAATTATGGATTCGATGGAATCGCAAATGCGCGCTGAACGTGAACGTCGCGCTAAAATCCTAGAGTCTGAGGGTGAAAAAGCTGCCGCAATCAACATTGCTGAAGGTGAAAAACAAGCCCGTGTATTACAAGCAGAAGCAGAAAAGCGTGAGCAAGTACTAAGTGCAGAAGGTGAAGCAGAAGCGATTATTGCGGTTGCCGATGCGCAAGCTCAAGCCTTAACCACGGTTGGTCAATCAGCCGCAACACCAGAAGGCCAAAAAGCGGTTCAGCTAGATCTTGCGACTAAAGCGATTGAAGCTAAACACGCCATTGCCAAAGAATCGAGTGTGGTATTGTTACCCGACAGCAGCACTGAAGCAGGCTCTTTAGTTGCTCAAGCCACCACCATTTTAAATACCCTAAATAGAGGCTAGCCCTATGGCAGAACTGTTTGCTAACCACATTCCTCAGTTAATGATTGCCTCCGGCATCATCTTGCTTGCCATTGAAGTGGTGATCATCGGTTTTGCCACCTTCATCTTGTTTTTTATTGGCTTGTCCTTAGTCATTACTGGCTCATTGGTATGGTTAAATGTGCTACCAGAAACTTGGAATAGTATTTTGTTAGCCAATGCCGTTATGAGCAGCTTACTGGCCGGCGTGTTGTGGAAGCCGATGCGTAAGCTACAAAATAGTGCTGATAACAAACAAGTAAGCAGCGACTTTGATGGACACCGTTTTTTTTGCGAACAAGACATCGATAAACGTGGTTTAAGCAGCTATAAGCACTCTGGCATTAGCTGGACCTTAAAAAGTGAGCAAACCATTGCTGCAGGTAGCGAAGTAGAAGTGATTCGCGCTGAAGTAGGCACCTTTTGGGTAGAAGCCGTAGAACCAAGCAATACTTAGAGTATTCGTTTCACAAGCCAGCGTTCTGCTGGCTTGTTGATTTTTCTAATACCAACCACACTAAGTGATCAGAAATAACGCAGCAAAAATACTCGAGAAAAAGGCAGAGTTTTTCGATAAGCACTTATTCTACAATCAAAAATCCCAACGCGGTTATCGAGTATTTTAACCAGATAAAATGAGCAGTTACTTGGTACGATTGGTATAACAATGCAAAGCCAAACAGATTGTGCTTAACTAGCTGTAGTTTCTTTCTCTTAGGTTTCTCATCATGCGCCAAGCACTTATTAAAACCTTTATTCTGTCTGCCAGTTTATGGCTTATCGCCTGTAGCAGCATGGTTCCTAACAACCCACCTAAAGTAAACTTGGTATCGGTAGTGCCTACAGCAGGTGACAGCATGACACCGAGCTTCGATATTAATTTACGGGTGGTTAACCCCAATAAACAAGCGCTCAGCCTAGCTGGGGCGGTATATACCTTGTCACTCAACGGCCACGAAATCGTCACTGGAGCCACCAGCGATTTACCCGAAGTGCCCGGTTATGGCGAGGCCAACTTTACCTTGCCAGCCCAAGCCAACTTAATTGCTACCTTCCGCCTGTTAAGCTCGTTTGTCGCCTTAAAAAACCCTGAGCTAGATTATCAGGTAGATGTAAAACTGGACATTGGAAGCTTGTGGCCAGCGGTAAACCTTAGCGAGAAGGGCACATTTAAGTTAGAAGATCTTGGCCAGCAAATAAGCTCAAGTGTTCAGGCACTATAAAGTAAGCGCTGATAGGGCTGTTGCAAGGTTTTAGCTCCAGCGCTCATTCACTTTAATTAAATGAAAACCAAACTGTGTTTTAACTGGCCCTATTACTTCGTTTAAGGGTCCAGAGAACACTGCTTTATCAAAGCTTTTTACCATATCACCTTTGGCAAATTCGCCTAAATCGCCACCTTGCTTAGCAGAAGGGCATGACGAAAAACGTAACGACATCGCCTCAAAGCTAGAGCCTTTGTTTAACTTTTCTAGTATTTCCAAGGCTTTTTTTTCTGAACTCACAATAATGTGTTGAGCTCGTGCTTGTGCTTTTGCCATTGCTACCTCTTGAGTTTTTGCTTGTTATACACCGAACAGCAAATCAACCAAAGCTCCTGCCTAAAATTAGCAAAAAAACATAAGACAAAAGTAAAGATGCCCAAATAGCTCACATTTATTTGTCTCCAAGCAGGCTATATTTTTAGCAAGAAACAAAAGTATTTACTCACCTTTCACAGGTATAAATGGAACGATATTCATCTTCTTGGACTTGGCTGCGCAATTTTCTTTTAGCCCTTACCGTGCTAGTGCTTGTGGCTGCCCAATGGATACCTGCCAAGCGCCTTCAGATCTACCCCAGTGAAAACATGCTAGTGGATTTGTACTCCGATAAAGGACAAGGCGGCAACTCTAGTGCGTATTGGCTTACCAGCAACCAAAAGTTTGTCTGTAACCTAGAAAGCAGCCATTTACCGGCAAAGTATTGCGGAATAAGCATCAAGTTCCACAAGCCAACTGACGCGGGTACCTCAGACAAATACGCTTCCCTAGAAAACATAGATTTAAGTGACTATAAACAATTGGTGGTGGACGCAGATTTCGAAGGACCTTCTAGCGAACTACGCTTCTTTATGCGCAGCACCGAAGCAACCAGCGGCCACGATCTGTCTGATGCAAAATTTATGTTTACCTACTTTGAGAAACAGGAACTGGCGGAGCAAGAAGCAAAAGCTCAATTTAACCAATTCTCTATTCCCGCGTGGTGGCTAAATCGTTATTACCAATCACGCGATGACTTCACTCTAGACTTCTCTAAAGTTAAAGAAATATCCTTTGATATTCCTTCCACCTCGTCCGATGGCGAATACACCATCACAGTGAATAAGGTTGAAGCTGAAGGGAAGTGGATCAGCAACGAAAGCTTATACGCCACTATCATTGCCGTGTGGCTTGTTTATTTTACTGCCGAGTTGATTCGCTATGTGCTGCATCAGAAAAAGAACTTAACCCAGTCTATTCATACACTTGAGAAAGATGTAGACGAACTCAAACACACCGCCAGTAACGACCAACTTACCGGCGTACTTAACCGCCGAGGTCTATTAGACGCTCTAGAAGAGAAACCAATAAGCAACAATAACTACTACTTATTCGTTTTTGATATCGACCACTTTAAACATATTAACGATAGCTATGGCCACAACAACGGTGATGCCGTGCTGCGCTTTTTTGCTCGCCAATTAAGCTCGGTGATTCGCAGCCAAGATTTATTTGCTCGCTGGGGCGGTGAAGAGTTTGTTTTACTTTCTGAACAGCAGCATGAAATAGATGCTTATAACTTTGCCGAGCGCTTGCGCAAACTGATCCACCAACAAGATTTCTTGCTGTCGTTTGAAGGCAAGCAACAACACATTAAGTTGAGCATGAGCATAGGCTTAACCCTAGTCGATAAAAATGAAGCCTTTAACGTTGCCTTTAATCGTGCCGACAGCGCCCTTTATTTAGCTAAAGATAAAGGCCGCAATCGCACCCAACTCGCCAGTTAAAGCTGCCAATCAATAGCGGCTTTTCCTTGCTGTTCTAGCAGCTGGTTAGTTTTAGAAAAATGGCGGCAGCCAAAAAAGCCGCGATGGGCAGATAAAGGCGAGGGGTGTACCGAACTTAACAAATGGTGTTTGTTAGCATCAATCACTTGGCCTTTCTTTTGCGCATGGGCGCCCCACAACAAGAACACCACACCATCACAATGCTGGCTAATGTGACTAATGACAGCCTCGGTAAAGGTTTCCCAGCCATATTTTGCATGTGAATGAGCTTTTGCTTGCTCAACGGTAAGCACTGTATTTAGTAACAACACACCTTGCTTGGCCCAAGCACTTAAATTGCCATGCTCTGGAATCACAAAGCCGTCGATGTCGGTGGCAAGTTCTTTGTAGATATTGCGCAGCGATGGTGGAATTTTAACGCCTTCTGGCACACTAAAACTTAAACCGTGGGCTTGGCCCTCACCGTGGTAAGGGTCTTGACCAAGAATCACCACTTTAAGCTGATCCATAGGGCAACTGTCGAAGGCACTAAATACCTCAGCGTCTGGTGGGTAAATCACCTTAGCAGCACGTTGCTCAGCCACCTTGTCGATTAAACGAGGGTAATATTCAAGCTGCTGTTGCTCAGCAAACAGACTTTGCCAATTTGTCACAATATCAAACCTAATAGCGGACTTAGTAGCCCGCTATTATAGCGATAAAGTTCTAGGTGCTAATATTGCTCGGGCACAAAACTTTGTTCGTTAATCGGCACGCGCACATAATCTTTCTTATCAATGTCCGGTAAAATGATTTTTTCATGCTCAAGATCTTGATAATCGATCTGCGATAAAAAGTGGCTAATGCAATTAAGCCGCGCCGCTTTTTTATTGTCGGAATTAACCACCCACCATGGCGAATGCTTGGTATCGGTGTAAGCAAACATTTCGTCTTTGGCTTGTGAATAAGCCACCCAACGTGAGCGTGACTCTAAATCCATTGGGCTAAACTTCCAGCGCTTGAGAGGGTTATTAATGCGTTCTAAAAAGCGCTTTTCTTGCTCTTCGTCAGACACCGAAAACCAATATTTAATCAGAATAGTGCCTGAGCGAATCAACATTTTTTCAAACTCAGGACAAGCGCGTAAAAAATCCTGATGCTGTTCATCACTGCAAAAGCCCATCACCTTTTCCACACCCGCCCGGTTGTACCAAGAGCGGTCAAACAGAACTATTTCTCCAGCAGCGGGCAAATGCGCCACATACCGCTGAAAGTACCACTGGGTTTTCTCTCGCTCATTGGGTGCTGGCAGCGCGGCAATACGGCAAACCCGAGGGTTTAGCTTTTCGGCAATCCGTTTAATCACGCCGCCTTTACCGGCTGCATCGCGCCCCTCAAATATCACTACCACTTTAAGACCTTTTGCTACCACCCATTGCTGCAGTTTAACTAGCTCTGTTTGCAATTCTTCTAAGCGTTTTTCATAGGTCTTTTTATCAATTTTACCCGCCATAAACGAACTCACCTTTAATGTTGATAACCACGACTAAGCAACCTGTTGAATAAAAACAAAAATGAATCAATACAATAAGTTAAATGTAGCAATAAAAACGATTGTTGCCATGAAACTGCAGGCTTGAATTGCAAAGTTGAGCAAAAACAACAAGATTAACTAAACTACAGGGATAAATTCCAAGCGCTGACTCTTTAAAAAAAGCCACAAAATGGTAACCTTAGGCGCCTTTATACATTCGCTTAGAATTCAACATGGCAATCACCGGCACTTTATACATCGTCTCTGCGCCCAGCGGCGCTGGCAAATCAAGCATGATTAATGCGTACCTTTCACGCCATCGTGCATATCCAGCTCAAGTATCGGTTTCTCATACCACTCGTGCAGCGCGCCCCGGTGAAATTGATGGTAACCACTATCACTTTGTTAGCCATGATGACTTTAAAAAACTCATTAGCGAACAAGCCTTTTTTGAATACGCCGAAGTATTTGGCAACTTTTACGGCACCTCTCGCTACACTATCGAAAAAACCCTTGCCGAAGGCATTGATGTATTTTTGGATATTGATTGGCAAGGCGCTCGCCAAGTAAAACAGATGATGCCAGAAGCGGTATCGGTATTTATTTTGCCGCCAAGTCGCGAAGAATTAGAAAACCGTTTGCACATGCGTGGCCAAGATAGCCCCGACGTTATTAAGAAACGCATGGACGAAGCAGAAAGTGAAATGTCTCATTATAATGAGTACGATTACCTAATCATTAACAGTAATTTTGACGAAGCCTTAAGTGAGCTTACCGCCATTATTACTGGGCAAAGATTACAAACCCGTCAGCAAGCTGCGAAACATCGCGACTTGTTAGATGAACTTTTATCGAAATAATCTCGCTAAGTCCTAGTAAATCTTCATAAGATCGGCTAGGATCTTGCGTCATTTTTAGTCAACGGAGCTGTGCATGGCACGAGTAACAGTAGAAGATGCAGTAGAACAAGTCGGCAACCGCTTTGATCTTGTCCTTATCGCCGCACGTCGCGCGCGTCAGATCGCAGTAGAAGGCAAAGACCCTCTAGTTGAAGAAGATAACGATAAACCAACCGTTATCGCTTTGCGTGAAATTGAAGAAGGTTTGATCACCACCGAAACAATGGATGCTCAAGACCGTCAAGAACGTCAGGAACGTGAGGCAGCCGAATTGGCAGCCGTTGCCGCTATCGCCGATAAGCGCATCTAATTCGTCCCCGTCTATAAAATTACCGTGCTGGGTTTACTCTGCACGGTAAAACTCCCATAATTCAATCATATCTATTTCTGCGCTCCTCCGCTGATGAGGTAATGTTTGTATTTATTCGAAAGCCTGCGTGAAGTCGCCTCTAGCTACCTAAGTGAAGAACACGTAAACCTATTACGTGATGCTTATATTTTGGGTAAAGATGCCCATGAAGGACAATTCCGCTCTAGCGGTGAGCCATATATTACTCACCCACTGGCTGTTGCTCGCATTCTTGCCGAGCTCAAGCTAGATAATCAAACTCTAGTAGCCGCTGTATTACACGATACCATTGAAGACACTCCGGTTACTTACGAACAACTTCAAGAACAGTTTGGCACCGAAATCGCCGACTTAGTTGAAGGCGTGAGCAAGCTAGATAAAATTAAGTTTCGCGACAAAAAAGAAGCCCAGGTAGAAAATTTTCGCAAAATGATGATGGCGATGGTGCAAGACATCCGAGTTATCCTTATTAAACTGGCCGACCGCACCCACAATATGCGCACGCTAGGTTCGTTGCGCCCAGATAAGCGCCGCCGCATTGCCCGCGAAACCTTGGAGATTTACGCACCAATTGCCAACCGCTTGGGTATTCACAGCATTAAAAACGAATTGGAAGAGCTTGGCTTTGAAGCCCTATACCCAATGCGTTATCGAGTACTTAAAGAGTCGGTAAAAAATGCCCGTGGTAACCGTAAAGAGTTAATCAACGGCATTCATCAAGAGTTACAAGGCCGCATAGAAGAAGCGGGCATTCAAGCTTCGGTTACCGGCCGCGAAAAAAATCTCTATAGCATCTACAAAAAGATGGTGAATAAAGAGCTGCAATTCCATGAAGTAATGGATATTTACGCCTTTCGCATCATCGTAGACAGCCTTGATACCTGTTATAGAGTGCTAGGTTTAAGCCACAGCCTTTACAAGCCTCGTCCTGGCCGATTTAAAGACTATGTAGCCATTCCTAAAGCAAATGGATACCAGAGCTTACATACTTCGTTAGTTGGCCCTCATGGCGTTCCTGTGGAAGTGCAAATTCGTACCGAACACATGGACCAAATGGCCGACAAGGGTGTGGCAGCACATTGGTCTTACAAACAAGCCGGTGAAAGCCCAGGCACCACCGCGCAAATTCGCGCTCAGCGCTGGATGCAAAGTTTGTTAGAGCTACAGCAAAGCGCTGGCTCTTCTTTCGAATTTATCGAAAACGTAAAAACTGATCTGTTCCCCGACGAAATTTATGTGTTTACTCCAGAGGGTAAAATCATTGAACTCCCTGCTGGTGCTACTCCAGTTGATTTCGCCTACGCGGTGCATACCGATGTAGGCCATGCCTGTGTAGGCGCGCGCGTAAACCGCCACCCCTTCCCGCTGAGTAAAGCACTTAGCAATGGTAAAACCGTAGAGATTATTACTGCGCCGGGGGCTCGCCCTAATGCCGCTTGGTTAAACTTTGTGGTGACCGGTAAAGCACGCGGAAAGATTCGCCAGCTACTTAAAAACCAGCGCCGTGAAGAATCCGTTAACCTTGGCCGCCGCTTGCTTAATCATGCTTTAGGCAGCGTTAAATTAGACGAGATTAATCCCGAATCTTTAGAACAAGTTCTTAAAGACTTAAAAGCCGAGTCACTCAACGACTTGTTAGCCGAAATTGGCTTAGGCAATGCCATGAGCATTGTGGTGGCACGCCGCTTATTAGGTAATACCGATGAACTAAGCAATGTAGAAGGCAAAGGTAAGATTGCCATTCAAGGCGCCGAAGGCTTATTACTTACTTACGCTAACTGTTGTCGCCCAATACCGGGTGACCCTGTGGTTGCCCACATTAGCCAAGGTAAAGGCTTAGTGGTGCACATGGAAGCCTGTAAAAATATTAGCGGCTACCAAAAAGAACCCGATCGCTACATTAATGTTGATTGGTCTAAAGATGCCGCCGAAGAAGCTGAATACAAAACCGAAATGCGCATTGATATGGTTAACCACCAAGGCATACTTGCTAGCCTAACCAGTGTGGTTGCCTCAACCGGCGCTAACATCGTGAATATTGTTACCGAAGAAAAAGAAGGCCGGGTTTACACCGTAGACTTATTGGTAACCACGCATAGCCGTATTCATCTTGCCGATATCATGCGAAAAATTCGCGTAATGCCAGAAGTATTACGTGTTGTTCGATTAAGAAATAAATAACGAGAAAGCCATGACTCCAGAACGCTATCAACGCATTCGTGCAATGTTAGATGCTCGCCAAACCGACCTCACCGTGTGCATGGAAAACGTGCACAAACCACATAACTTGTCGGCCATTGTGCGTACCTGCGATGCCGTGGGTGTAGACCACGTGCATGCGGTGTGGGAAAACTATCAAGATGAGATCCGTCGTGGTACTGCTACTGGCAGCCAAAACTGGGTAAAAGTACATAATCACGAAAATATTGAAGATGCAGTAGCGGCATTACGCACCAGCGGAATGCAAATTCTAGCCACCAACTTATCTGATAGCGCGGTGGATTTTCGTGAAATAGACTACACCAAACCTACCGCCATCTTAATGGGGCAAGAGAAGTATGGCATTTCTGATAAAGCGCTTTCTCTCGCCGACCAAGACATTATTATTCCCATGGTGGGCATGGTGCAATCACTCAACGTTTCAGTGGCTAGCGCATTAATCTTATATGAAGCACAACGCCAACGAGAAATAGCAGGCATGTATCAAGCGCCCAGCATGGTTGATAAAACCGAGCAAAATCGCATCATGTTTGAAGGCGGTCACCCTATTTTTGCAAAAGCATGTAAACGCAAAGGTTTGCCTATTCCCCACATTGATGAAGAAGGGCAAATCATAGCCGACGATGAATGGTGGGCCAAAATGCAAATGAACAAAGAAGCCTGGGATAAGCTAGATCAGGAATAAATGATAAAATTAGAGCAATTGCTTTAATTTTGAGTTTTTTCCGGAATGATTATTGATCTTAATTAAACCCAAAACCTCAATATTAACTGAACATAGTTTTATTCCATTAGAGAAGTAAAACTATGTTCAATAAAATCCGAATTCCACAGCTCTTCTTATTAAGCTCACTATTGGTATTAGTAGTGGTTTCCATCCAAGCATGGAACAATACCCAGCAAATTAAAGAAACGCTGTATCAAGGTTACCAAACCCAATTAGCTAGCAACTTAGACTTAGCTACCAGCTTGGTAAATCACTACCAACAACAAGAGCAACATCTTGGTCGCGAACAAGCCCAACAACTGGCTTTAGCCGCCTTAGCCGAGCTACGCTATCAAGGTAACGAGTACTTTTGGGTAAACGATTTAGATCTTAAATTACTTATGCACCCAATTCGCCCCACCAGCATCGGTAAAGACATGACTCAAGTGCGCGATGCTAAAGGCTTAGCCCATTGGCAAGCCATGCGCGATACCGTAAAACAACAGGGCGAAGGCGCGGTGCAATACCACTTTTTACACCCGCAAACCCAAGTCATGCACGCCAAGCTGTCTTACGTTAAACAAGTTAAGGGCTGGAATTGGATAATTGGAACTGGCGTTTATATCGACCAAATAGACACCCAGCTTAACAGCATCTATTTCTACACCTTGCTGCGTTTAGCATTAGCCTTTGGCTTGTTTGGTTTAGTGGCGTGGCTAGTTAGCCGCAGCTTGGCCGGTCAAATGCAAGAGTTAGATAGTGCCATTAAAGGCCTAGCCAAAGGTAACTACCAACAAGCTATTAAGGTGAGCGGGCGCAATGAATTCTCTAATATTGGCCAGCAGCTTGAAAGCCTACGTCTGCAAACACAAGGTTTACTGCAAGATGTAAAACACTCGAGTGATAGCCTATTAGATGCCAACAAAGACCTAGCTTCGGCCACCCATACTACTCACAGTAATACCCAAAGACAGTTCTCGGAAATAGACCAAATAGCCTCAGCGATGACCGAAATGAACTGCACGGTAGAAGAAGTAGCCAACAACAGTGCAGAGACGGCCGAAGCCTCTAAGCAAGCCTTGGAGCTAGCAGGCACGAGCTTAAAGCAACAGCTAAACACCGTTAAAAGCTTAAGCGCACTGTCGGAGCAAATGGCCTCGGCAAAACCTGCGGTTGCAGAACTACGAGATTGCAGCCAAAACATTGGCTCGGTGATTGATGTGATTAACGCAATTTCTGAGCAGACCAACTTATTGGCCTTAAACGCAGCCATTGAGGCCGCCCGAGCCGGCGAACAAGGTCGAGGTTTTGCGGTGGTCGCAGATGAAGTGCGTAATTTAGCTTCACGTACTCAGCAGTCTACTGAAGAGATTATGCAAACCATTGCGCAACTACAGCAAGTATCGCTCACTGTAGAAACCGAAATTGTTACTACTACCGAAGGTTTAGCGCAGCAGGCTGAGCAAGCTCAACAAAATATTCTACAAATTGAAAAAATTGAAAATATGGTGGGCAATTTAGAACAGCGTAACCAACAAACCGCAGTGGCCACCGAGCAACAGCGTTTAGCGAGTGATGAGATTAACCAAAATGTACTCACTCTACGTGATGGCAGCGAGGCTAACGCAGGTGCGGCGGAGCAAGGTAAACAAGTACATAGCCACTTATCTGGCGTTGCAGAGGCCTTGAGTATTCACCTCAAAAACCTCCGCTTCAACTAGAACCAGTTTAAGCAGGCTATTCCTCTGGAATAGCCTCTTCTTCTCTGGCTTTAGCAAACTTAAACTCATAATCATCGGCAAACGGAGAGTTGTAGCCCCATTCAGGCGACTCGCCCACCTGCTTATCAAACCAAATAATTGGCGTAACTAAAAAACGCGGCGCTTCAAATCGAATACCGTTTTCTTCGGCCTCGTAGAGTGAGCTGTTAGTTTCACACCTTACGGTTAGCATCACCATCACGATGATAAATAACCACTTCCAAAAACCGTCCATAGTTTTTCCTACTGTAAATTTGCGACTAAATTACCGTTTTAATACTCAGCAACAACTTGAAAGTGTGGCTGTAAAGCCTGTTGTAACTGAGCTATTTGTTGTTGTTTTTGTTGCTCACTATAAGGTTTGGCAGGAAGCTTGCCCCATATAGGCTGTGGCCACAAAGCATCGTTGTGAAAACGCACAATATGATGCACATGCAGCTGCGGCACCATATTACCAATGGCCGCCAAGTTTAGTTTATCACCTTTATAAAGGGCCATTACCGCTTCACTTAAGCGCTTAGATTCTCGCCAAAACTGCGCTTGTTGGCAACTATCTAATTGATATATATCACCAATATCATTTTGCATTGGCACCAGTACTAACCAAGGAAACTGGCTGTCGTTAATCAACAGAACCCGCGATAACTCAAAATCACCCAGCCAAATGCCATCCTTTTCTAGTTGAGGATGTAACTTAAATTCGCTCATTTTATTCTCCCTTGCGGCCTTAAACTGCAGCCAACTGACAGATACTATACAGTGGTCGGCGTTTCGCTTATCAAAAAAAGTGCTAGAATGGCGCCAACCATAATTTAAGCTGATTTAAATCTCAATAACTACCAGCCCTTGGCTGTTTAAAGAGCTATATCGACCACTATGTTACGTTTTTCCCCAGCACCCTTGTTAATGATTCTTTCTGCCAGTTTAGCCATTATAAATACCGCCATGGTGGGCTCTTTAATCATTGTTTGTGGCATCATTAAACTGTTGTTACCTAAAGGGCTTTATCCTTGGGTGGGTAAACTAACTAACTTTTTAATGTGGTGTTGGAGCGAAATGAATCGCGCCATATTTCGCTTAGTAAACAACACCGAGTTTGTGATTGAAGATAATAGCCAGCTCAGCAAAAAAAGTTGGTACTTGATGATTTGTAATCATCAAAGCTGGGCCGATATCGTATTGCTGTGCATGTTGTTTGGCTCACGTATTCCCATGCCTAAGTTTTTTCTCAAACAACAGCTTTTGTATGTGCCTTTTGTTGGTCTAGCCTGCTGGGCTTTAGACATGCCCTTTATGCGCAGATACTCGCGCCAGTACTTGCTCAAACATCCAGAAAAGCGCGGTAAAGATTTAGAATCAACCAAGCGCTCTTGTGAGAAGTTTAAAACCAACCCCACAACAGTCATTAACTTTGTAGAGGGGACCCGCTTTACCCAACAAAAGCAGCAACAATCCCACTCTAACTATCAACACTTATTGCCCCCCAAAGCGCTGGGTATTGCTTATACCTTATCGGCTTTGGGCGAACAATTTGACCAGATTATTGATGTAACCTTGGCCTATCCCGGCACCACCGAAACACTTCCGCCTTTTAAGGCGTTATTATCAGGTAAGCTCGATAAGGTAGTGGTGAAAATCGATACCATAGCAATTAACCAAGAGTTACGCGGCGACTACCTGCAAGATAAACAATTTAAACGCCACTTTAAGCTTTGGCTCGATGATACTTGGCAAACTAAAGATCAATATCTACAAAGCGTACTAAAAGACTAATCCTGTTCACAATATCCAAGGCTAGATCCTGACAGCCTGATTTTACTGCTATTTTTATAGGAGTAAAAACAACGGAGAAAGGTGTTGCGGCGATCGCTTTGGATGCTTTATTGGCTAGTAGGCAGCTGCTGGGCAGAGGATTTTAGCCCTTGGCTAGAAGAATTTCAGCCGTCTAGCCTAAGCCAACAGCAACAAATCGAAGAGTTGCGTTGGTTTAAACAAGCAGCTCAACCCTATCAAGGCATTACTATTCGCGCTATTTCAGAGCGCATTAATACTCACTGGTACGAAGCCACCGTTATTGCCCCCTTGTTTTACCAACTCACGGGTATCAAAGTTATCCACGAGATCAGCGGTGAAGACGACGTAGTAAAAAAGCTACAAAGCCAAATGGACTTGGGCATTAACTATTACGATATCTATGTCAGTGACAGTGATTTAATTGGTGGTCACTTTCGTTCTCGCAACATCGTTAACTTAAGCCAATTTATGCAACACCAAGGAAAAGACGTCACCTTACCCAGCCTAGATATCGATGATTTTATTGGCTTAGCCTTTACCACCGGTCCTTACGGCGATTTGTTGCAACTCCCCGACCAGCAATTCGCCAATCTTTATTGGTACCGCCAAGACTGGTTTAAGCGCCCCGAGCTACAGCAGCAATTTCAAACCATTTATGGCTACCCCTTAGCTGTGCCGGTGAACTGGTCGGCCTATGAAGACATCGCCGAATTTTTTACCGAGCACGTAAAAGAAATAGATGGGCAAAAAGTATATGGCCATATGGATTATGGTAAACGTGACCCTTCGCTAGGCTGGCGAATATCTGATGCTTGGTTATCTATGGCAGGCATGGGTGATGTAGGTTTACCCAACGGAGTACCTGTGGATGAATGGGGCATACGTCGCCATGGCTGTCGTCCTGTGGGCGCAAGCATGAGGCGTGGCGGCGCTCTCGACTCTCCCGCTGCCATCTACGCTATTCAAAAGTATGTAGATTGGTTAAAACGTTATGCCCCTCCAGAAGCACAAAAGATGACCTTTAGCCAAGCTGGGGCCGAAATAGCCAAAGGCCACATAGCGCAACAAATTTTTTGGTATACCGCCTTTACTGCAGATTTAAGCCAACCAGACTTAGCCGTTACCGATAAAGATGGCTTACCCTTATGGCGAGTAGCACCTTCACCGCGTGGTGCATACTGGCAACCCGGCATGAAGTCAGGCTACCAAGATGTGGGAGCTTGGACACTGGTAAAATCTACCCCTTTAAAGCGCCAACAAGCGGCATGGTTATACGCTCAATTTAATGTCGCCAAAACGGTTTCGCTGCGTAAAACCATGGTGGGTTTAACCCCTATTCGCCAAAGCGATGTGATGTCGAAACCATTTAGCGAGCGCTCAGCCGAGCTAGGCGGCTTGGTAGAATTTTACCAAAGCAATGCGCGTAACGAGTGGACGCCCACCGGGCTAAATGTGCCCAATTATCCAGCTTTATCTTCGCTGTGGTGGCAATACATTGGCCGCGCTAGCGACCATGGAGAAGCAGTTCCCCAGATAATGAAAGAATTAGCACAAAGCATGGATTTAGCACTAGCTAAAATTGGTAAAGACAACCCTGGCCCATGCAGCCCTAAGCTCATCTCGGCACAACAAGCCTCATTATGGCTGGCTCATCCCGGCTCTCCCAAACCCAAGCTGGAAGACGAAAAACCGCCGGGAAAAACCTTAAACTACTCAGAGTTAATTAAACAATGGCAACCTTAAAAGCCAGCTGCTTAAGTGCCAGCCTAGCCTTAAGCTTGCCAGTGCAAGGGGTTGAGCTGGTGTTTAATACCTATTTAGACCCACCTTATGTCATCCAAAACCAAAGAGGGCTAGCAGGAGTTAATATAGAAGTTTATGAATTGCTAAAAAAACACAGCAAATTAGATATAAGTATCCGCTTATTACCATTAAAACGCGCTTATTTGATGGCGCTCGAGTCGCCCAATAACTGCGTTTTTGCAATAGAGCGCAGCCAAGCAAGAGAGAGCTCATTTAACTGGATAAGCCCCATGTATATTAGCCGCTATGCGATTTACCAGCCGCAACAAAGCATTACACCTTTAAGCAGCGTTGCAGATCTACAACAGCTAAAAATAGGCAGCTATTTGGGTAGTGGGATTGGCGAGTATTTAGAAAGCCTAGGAGTTGAGGTTGATTTGGCTAAAACCAACCTTAACAGCGCTAAAAAGCTACAACGCCAACGTACTCAAGCTTGGGCTAGCGATATCTTGTCCTCTGCCTATGTGCATTACCATTATTCTTTAGGCATTCAAAAACAGGGGTTTGATTTTTATAGTTCGCTACGCGCCATCGCGTGTAACAAAGACAGCGATGCTGGCGCTTTACAAAAACTGCAAACCAGCCTTAATCAACTACAAAAAAGCGGAAAAATAAGCAAGATATTGGCGTCTTACGAACAACAATACCAAGTGGATTTGGGTTTATAAAAACAAAAAAAGCAGCCAATAGGCTGCTTTTTTATCAGTATAAGAGACTAGCCCTTTAAGTTAACCAAGTAGCTAACTAACTCATTTAGCTCTTCAATTGATTTTACTGAGCCCGTGTTAACTTGGTACTTACCATTAACAACTAAGGCCGGCACACCGCGAATCTTATAGTTCATGGTGTTCTTTTCCATTTGCGAAACCATGCCGTTCACAACAAAGCTGCTGGCTGCGCTATCAAATTTCTTACCATCAACACCGTTGGCAACAAAGATGCTGCGAAGATCATCACGGCTGGTGAAGTTTTGACGTTTGTTATGGATAGAATCAAAGATAGCGTTGCTAATTGCAGGCTCTACTTCTAGCATTTCTGCTGCAGCAAAAGCGCGAACCATTTCTTCACCCATCTGGCCGCCAATAAAGCTTACGTGGTTCTTTTTGAACGCTACGCCTTCTGGTAGGGATTTTTTAATACTCTCTGCTACTGGTTCAAACTTAAAACAGTGCGGGCAGTAGTACGAGAAAAACTCGATAACTTCTGGTTTAGCGGTAGCAGTTTGCTTAATCACATCGTAATGCGTGCCTTCTTTAAAGTCAGCCGCTATTGCCATCGGCAAAGTAAGCATTGCCATTAAACCAATCAGTAGTTTTTTCATCACTCGGTATTTCCTTCCAGTGAACTTTATAAAAAACCGAGCATAATGATTAGCACCAGCTCGGTCAATCGTTGACTATGTTGTTGACACAAATTTACGTTTACCAAGATCCCATTTCAAACATTACAGTGGTATCTACATCTTGATGAATTAATACCGAATAATGTTGTTCAATTTGGTTACGTCTAATTTTTAAAGTAGGGGTAAGCAGGGCGTTATCTACGTTCCAATCCTCATTTACCACTACCACATGCGACAACTTGGCATGACTTTCTAACTGCTCATTCACCTTTTTAAGGGTGCGATTTAAGCTTGCTTCAATTTGCGCTTGCGAATGCTGTTTCATTTCAGCCGCTAACACCACCAAAGCACAAGGCTGCGTGAGGGCACTGCCCACCACACATACCTGCTCAACCATCGAATTTTCAGCCAAGCTCTGTTCAATAGGAACGGGGGCTACATATTTTCCTTTCGCCGTTTTAAAACTTTCTTTTAAACGGCCAATAATTTTAACGTAGCCATCATTATCTATTTCACCCTTGTCTCCTGTATGCAGCCAGCCATCAACAATTGACTCCTTAGTGAGATCAGCATGTTTGTAGTAGCCCTGCATCATGCCCTCGCCCTTAGCAAGGATCTCTCCTTGCTCAGAGATTTTTATTTCTACGCCAGGACCCGCTTTTCCGATGGTGCCAATTTTGTCGCTTCGAAAAGGTACATTTAAGGTGCCGTAAGCTAGGTTCTCGGTCATGCCCCAGGCTTCAGAAATATTTAAGCCAATGCTTTGATACCAGTGCAATAATGAAGGTGCTACCGGAGCACTGCCACAACCTAAAATTCGCGCCTTATTTAAACCCAGAGCCTTTTTAATTTTGAGCTTAATTAAGCTAGACACCAAGGGAATAGATAACAATAGCTTGAGTTTTTTCGGTGGCAGTTTTTCAAATACACCTTGCTGGAAACGCGCCCACAAACGAGGCACTGAAATAAACAAAGTAGGCTGTACGCTGCGCAAGTTATCAGGGAAAGTATCTAAGGATTCAACAAACGACACACTAAATTGACCGCTAAAAATGCTGGTGCCTTGAATGTAAACTCGCTCAGTAATATGCGCCAAGGGTAAGTACGACATAACCCGGTCTTCACTGCCAGCTTGCAGCACATCAATGAGCTGTTCACAGGCATACCGGTATGCCTCAAAGCTAATCTCGGCGCCTTTAGGGTCACCGGTACTGCCCGAGGTATAGATAATCGTCATAATGTCTTTTGCATCCCACAGATGATTTTTCTCAATCACCGGCAATTCCTTCAACCAATCACTCCATTGAATGTGGCAAGGCATGGTGGGATAGGGCATCGCAACGGTTTTTAGGCCGATAGGTACGGCCGAGGCTTGCTTACCCCATTCGTCTAACTTACCCACAAACAACAGCTTAGCTTCGCTGTGTTGAAGTACAAAAGAGATGGTATCCACACTCGCGGTGGAATAAATAGGAATGCTTACACAGCCAGCCATCATGATTGCCAAATCGGCAATAAACCATTCGGCACTATTTTTAGCTAAAATGGCCACTTTGTCGCCTGGCTCTAGGCCTTGAGACAACAAGCCTTGAGCAATTTGGCCGGCTTCGCGCGCTACTACTGCCCAAGTTTTCTCATGATATACGCCATCAATAGGCTGACGTAGGTAAACGCGCTGCGGATCCTGCTTTTGCCAATGCATTAATGCATCAACGGGGGTGACAAAGTTTGTCATTCACAACCTCGTTACAAGTTATTCACCTTTTATATCAATCCTATACGGCTAGGCGCAGGATGCCAGTACAAATCGAAAATAAGCCGAAGTAATGTGAACAAACACTCTGTTTATCACCAGTTCTTGAAAGGATTTAAGCTAAGTTGAGAGTTATAGTATTTAGCTTGGCCAGTGACCTCTTGCCCTAGCCAGTCAGGCTTTGCAAAGCTTTCTTGCTCGCTGCTCAGCTCTACTTCGGCAACAATTAAGCCAAGGTTATCTCCAGCAAACACATCCACTTCAAATACATGTTGTGCAACAGGCACTAAGTAGCGAACTTTATCAATGGCGCCAGGCTCACACAGCGCTAATAGCTGTTCGGCTTCGCTCAGGGGAATTTCTTTCTCCCATTCATAGCGGCTTAAACCCGACTGATTACTTTTGCCTTTAATGGTAAGAAAACCTTGCTTACCGCGGACACGCACTCGAACCGTGCGTTGTTTATCACTGTTTAAGTAAGCCTGTACAATTCGGGTTTGCTCGCTAGCTTGCTTAACAAATGCATCGCTGTTAACCAGAAACTTGCGTTCAATTTCTACACTCATAACAGACCTCAATAACCGGGAGTTAATGACAATGGCGCCTGCTGCAGAGCCGAAAGCTGCTCTTTAAGCGCGAGTATTTGGTCTTCCCAATAACGTTGCGAATTAAACCAAGGGAAGGCGCGTTGAAAGGCGGCATCTTGCCAGCGCCTTGCTAACCAGCCCATGTAGTGAATCATTCGCATAGCGCGCAGCGGCTCAATTAAGGCCAGCTCACTGCTATCAAATTCACAAAAGGCCTCATAGCCTTCTAATAGAACTTCTAATTGCAGGCGGCGCTCATTGTCATCTCCGGCTAGCATCATCCATAGATCTTGCACAGCAGGGCCATTACGCGCGTCATCTAAATCCACCAGCATCGGACCATCACGCCACAATATGTTGCTAGGGTGGCAATCACCATGTAAACGAATAATGGTTTTAGGTTTATAGGCCGCCTTTGCCGCTTCGGCTACTTGCTCAGCTACGGTAAAAAATGGCAGTGCCAAGCCCTCGGGTAGCCAATCACGTAATAACTCCAACGGCTGGTCGAGCATCTCTTCGGTATTAATCGATAAGCGGTGCTCAAACAGTTTGCTGCCCACTTTCTGGTGCATGCGCCCTAGGTATTGGCCAACACGCTCGATTTGGTCGAGGTTATCTACCTCAAAACCGCGCCCACCAACACTAGGGAAAATGGTAAACAACCAACCTTGATAATCAAACAAGCTGCGACCATCTCGCACTAGCGGTGCCACAATCGGCACATCTACTTCTGCCATCGATAAACTAAATTGATGTTCTTCGAGAATCTGGGCTTGGCTCCAACGCTCTGGCCGATAAAACTTCACCACATAACGCAGCCCATCTTCGGCTTGAAATTGATAAACCCGGTTCTCGTAAGAGTTTAAAGCCAACAAACCACTACTAGGGAAAATACCTTGAGATTCAATAGCATCAAGAATAGTGTCGGGGTGTAAATCGGCAAATAAAAAGGCGCTCATGGCTCGGCAGTTTTACAAGAGGTTATCGGCGCAGTGTAGCAGTAAAACAAGTTCCCTAGCCAGCGCTAAGCAGGTAGCTGATAAAAGGCTTGAACCACAATATAAATACAGCTTAACCAAGCCACCAGCATTAGCAACGAACGCAAGGTAGCAAAGCCAAATACGTATACCCAAGGGTGCAACAAGCGGGTAGCGGTAAATAACACAGCGGCATATTGAATACGGCTAAAATCAAGCCCTGCAAGATGGGCTATTAGCAAACTGCCCGTAAACAAACCCAAGGCTTCCCAAGCATTTTGTTGAGAAGCATAGATGCGTTGGCCAAGGCTGTTTAACAATTGGGATTGTTGGCGGGGATCTTGATTATCTATAGTGCCTAACTGGCGCTTACGCGCTGCCGAACCGAGTGCTGCCAGCAAATAAGGCAGCACTAACAACAACGCAAAACACGCCAGAACCAGTTTCAAGCTTTATTCTCCAGCACCCGGTTAACCGCCACTAATAAAGCGACTAGCTTGGATAAATTGGTCATCGCCACTTTCTAATACAAACTCAATATCGGTGATCGAGCGAGGCAACAAGTAAGGGTCGCTCGCCAGTGAAATAGGCAAACTAAACACTTCGCCACCTTTTACTGTGACAATTTGCTGGCCTATCCATTCTACTTCTTCCAAACCACGCACACTTAAGTGGAACTCGCGCGCTTCAGAGGATTTGTTAATCACCTTTAATGTGTAGGTATTTTCGACCAAACCTTCAGAGGTTTCGTTGTACAAAGAAGAACGATCACGCAACACATCTAACTGCATCGGCTTCACGTTAAGCAAGGTGAAAACAAAAGCGACCAGCATGGCGCTTAACACCACCCCATAACCAATCAGCTTAGGCCGCAGTACATCGGTTTTTTGCCCCGCCAAGTTATGCTCGGTGGTATAGCGAATCAAGCCTTTCGGGTAGTTCATGCGCTCCATGGTTTGGTCACAGGCATCAATACAAGCACCACAGTTAATACATTCGTATTGCAAGCCTTCGCGAATATCAATGCCTGCAGGGCAGACCTGCACACACAGATCACAATCTACACAATCACCCAAACCCAAGGCTTTGTGGTCGGCATTGCGCTTACGTGGGCCGCGGCTTTCGCCTCTTTCAACATCATAACCCACAATAAAAGTATCTTTATCAAACATCGCCGATTGAAAACGCGCATAGGGGCACATGTGAGTACATACGATGGTGCGCATCCAACCTGCGTTGGCATAAGTTGCTACGGTAAAGAAAATCACCGAGAAGTTAACCGCACCGCTAGCATTTAGCGTAAAGAAGTCCCACCACAGCTGTTTAACGGGCACAAAGTAAGCGGCGAACGACAAAGCGGTAAATACCGACACCGCAATCCATGCGCTATGTTTGGCTGTTTTTCGCCAAATTTTGTTAAAGCTCCAGGGCGATTTATCTAGCTTTTTACGCTTATTGGCGCTGCCTTCAATCTTTTCTTCAAACCAGATAAAGATAAAAGTCCACACCGTTTGCGGACACAAGTAACCACACCATACTCGGCCTAAAAAGGTGGTAATAAAAAACAAAGCAAAGGCAGCAATAATGAAGAACCAAGCCAATAACAATAAATCTTGCGGCCACAGGGTTAAGCTAAAAAAGTGATACTGACGCGCACCCATATCTAGCAAAATTGCTTGGCGATCGCCGTAAGGAATAAACGGCACAATCACAAAAGCCGCGATAAAAAACCAGCCCATGTACTTACGCAAGCGTTGAAATACACCTTTTTGCTCACGCACATAAATTTGTTCTTGGGGGTTGTAACGATCTACCGGAGCACGTTTTTTAGCCGCGCGAGGTTTGGGGCTGACGTCTTTAACAGGAATACGTTCACTCATCACTCAATCCTTATGAGGGCAGGCACTGATGTGACTAATGCCTTTGCTTAAGCAAAAACGGCAATTGCAGACGCAATTGCCACTTAAGAAATTAAACTTTTACGCCACGTGCTTTTAATAAGGCGGTTTTAAAATCATCCTCGCAATCTTTTGCGATGCCAGGAATCATCTCGTCTTTACCAATTGTAAGCATTTTAAGTTGGTAAATAAGCACGTCATCGGTCAGTTCACTCAAGGGTTTATTGTTCCCTGCTTGGTCGGCTATTTGAGTGATAATTTCTACTAAGTTAAGCTCCGGTTGTTGTTTCCAAACCGGTGTGAGTAAATCGATTAATTCTTCAATACGATGCAACTGCATACTCATTATACTTCTCCACGGGCGGCCACTACAGCTTGGTTTCTACCTAACTGCTTGGCTCTATATAGTGCCTTATCGGCTTTATCTACGATCTCTTTGGTGCTTTGCTGAGCCACTGGAATTAAACAAGAAATACCAATGCTCACGGTCACATAACTGGCTGCGGTCGAATACTCGTGGCGCAATTTAGCCTCGGCCATTAGTGTTCTAACTCTTGCAGCAACTTGCAATGCGCCTTTGGTATCGGTGTTGGGCAATACCATTACAAACTCTTCGCCGCCATAGCGGGCAACAATATCATCTTCACGCTGCAAGGCTTGAGTAAACAAATTAGCAACTTTGCTTAAACATTGATCGCCTGCAACATGACCGTAATGATCGTTATAAGGCTTGAAGAAATCAACATCGATCAGCAATAAACTTAAGGAAGTATTTGCCCGGCTGCTTAAACGCCAATGTAAAGCCAGTGTTTGCTCAAATATAGCCCGATTATACAGGCCGGTGAGTGCATCTCGCTCACTTTGATGGCGCATTAAAGCATGGCTGTCGGCCAACTCTAAAGCCTTGGCTCTATTTAGCGCACCTTCGGAAAAATTAGCCTTAACTAAGGTTTCGGCGCGGCGTAACACAATATTTAGTACTCCCCAGCTTAGCAGTAATACCAAACAAGCCACCCACTCGGTTCGGCTAGCCCCCACCATAGAAACCAACAGCGCTAATAACAATGGGATGCTAAAACCGTTAAAGCTACGAATACTTAGTAAGTTTGGCACCACCACCAGCGACAACAACGCGCCCACCAGCACCACCAATAATAAACGCTCGGAAGCAGGTAACACCGGCATAAATAGCAGAATACCTACCGCCCAAAGCACCCCAGAACTGGTAGCCAAACTAAAATAACGCGTTAGTTGCGGCGCCGGGACAAAATCGTCAATTACTTCGCTTTGAATACGCGCAAAAAAGTAAAACACGGCCGATAAAGCCAACATGCAAAATAGCCACAGCAAATGCAGGCTTGAAGAAAGGCTAGGCGCAAACAAACACCACCAAATAAGGCTATACGCAAAGGTCATTAACGCCACTAAACGCCCATTGTTAAGTAAATAACGGGCGTTTTCGGTGTTTACTTGTAACTGCACATTGCGCAAAAACAGATCCCTTGCAGGTGAGAGGCGAATAATTTGTGGGCATTGTAGCAACAACTTGAATAGCGAGAACAGAAAAACCCTTTGATAAAAAATGGATAAACACCAACACGGCGCGCAGTTTTAATACAAAATGGTCAAACTTAGCTAAAATAGGTCGCAAGCTTTTGCACAATATTGATCTGATTGCTTGCGTCCTTTTTCCCAGAAAGGGTAAAGTGCTACCCGCAAGTACTGGTCAATAAACTTGCAACTCGGTCAACTAGGTAAAGCATCTAAGGAACAAGGTCAATGCTGGACAATATCAATCCAACAACTACACAGGCTTGGAAAGCGTTACAAGCGCATTTTGAAGCACAAAAAGAGGTTAAACTTAGCGAGCTATTCGCCGCTGACGCAGACCGTTTCAATCGCTTCTCGGTAGAGTTTAACGAGCAAATCTTATTGGATTACTCTAAAAACTTAATCACTGAAGAAACCATGCAGCAGTTAGTTGCACTAGCTAAAGAAACCAAGCTAGATAGCGCAATTAAAGCCATGTTCTCTGGTGAGAAAATCAACCAAACAGAAGGCCGCTCGGTACTACATACCGCACTACGTAATCGCAGCAATACTCCAGTAATGGTAGACGGCGAAGACGTAATGCCAGCAGTAAACGCTGTGCTAGAAAAAATGAAAGGCTTCTGTGAAAAAGTACATTCTGGCGAATGGAAAGGTTACACCGGCAAAGCTATTGAAAGCATTGTAAACATTGGTATTGGCGGTTCAGACCTAGGACCAGTAATGATTACTGAAGCACTAGGCGCATACAAAGTAGAAAACATTACTACCTACTTCGTATCAAACGTAGACGGCACTCATATAGCCGAAACCCTAAAACAAGTAGACCCAGAAACTACCTTGTTCTTAGTAGCGTCTAAAACTTTCACTACCCAAGAAACCATGACTAACGCCCACAGCGCGCGCGATTGGTTCCTAGCTGCAGCTGGCGACCAAGCTCACGTAGCTAAACACTTCGCAGCATTATCTACTAACGCTAAATCTGTTGCTGAGTTTGGTATTGATACCGACAACATGTTTGAATTTTGGGATTGGGTAGGCGGTCGTTACTCTTCTTGGTCAGCGATTGGTTTATCGATTGCCCTTACAGTTGGCTACGACAACTTTATTGAGTTGTTAGATGGCGCACACGCTATGGACAAACACTTCGCAGAAGCCGAGCTAGAGCAAAACCTACCGGTTATTCTTGGTTTGTTAGGCATTTGGTACAACAACTTCTATGGTGCAGAAAGCGTATCTATTCTACCTTACGACCAATACATGCACCGCTTTGCTGCTTACTTCCAGCAAGGTGACATGGAGTCTAACGGTAAAAACGTAGACCGCAACGGCAACCCTGTTGATTACCAAACTGGCCCAATTATTTGGGGCGAACCAGGTACCAACGGCCAACACGCCTTCTACCAGCTGATTCACCAAGGTACTAAGCTAATTCCATGTGACTTTATTGCACCAGCCACTAGCCACAATCCATTATCGGATCACCACGCTAAACTAATGTCTAACTTCTTCGCCCAAACCGAAGCCTTGGCTTTTGGTAAGTCACGCGAAACCGTAGAAGCAGAATTAGTAGCAGCCGGTAAATCAGCGGAAGAAGTAGCTGAGTTAGCACCATTTAAAGTATTCACGGGTAACAAGCCAACTAACTCTATCTTGGTTAAGAAAATCACCCCTAGCTCATTGGGTGCCATGGTTGCTATGTACGAGCACAAAATCTTTGTACAAGGCATTATCTGGAACATCTTCAGCTTCGACCAATGGGGCGTAGAACTAGGTAAGCAGCTAGCTAACCAAATTTTACCAGAGCTAAAAGATGGCAGCGAAGTAAGCAGCCACGACAGCTCAACCAATGGTTTAATTAATACCTTTAAAGCTTGGAGCTAAGCCTTACTGCTTACCCTTTGCGTTAAATGTAAAAAGCTGGCCTAGGCCAGCTTTTTTTAATCTTTGCGATAAATAAGTAAGCTACAAAATAAAGCACTGTAAGCACTAAACTCTTGCTTGGCGCACCGTTTCCCCGGCTTGTATCTCACGAATCACCTTAGCCGGGTTGCCTCCCACTAATACGCCTGCTGGCACATCTTTATTCACTACCGCACCGGCGGCGATAACCGAGCCATTGCCCACCGTTACACCAGCTAGAATTACTGCATGACCGCCGATCCATACATCGTCACCAATAGTGATGGGCGCTGGGTAGTCGATCACTTCTCGCTCACCTTGCTGATTAATATAGGTTTTGCGTAGTTCAGGATCTAAGGCGTGGTTAATCGAAAACAAACTTACGTTTGGTGCAATCATCACCCGATCACCAATAGTAATTTTGCCCGAATTCACCAAGGTGAAGTTGGTATTAATAAATACATCGTCGCCGATAAACACTGTGTCGCCATAATCCACGGTGAGTGGCGGGCAAACCTCGATGTTTTTGCCTACCTTCACAAACAGCTCACGCACTAGCGCTTCGCGCTGTTGGTTTTGCTCTGGTGTGGTTTGATTAAACTTATGAGTAATTTGCCGGGTAGCTAAACGGCGCTCGCCTAAGTCTTTATCCCAACGGTTAAAACTTAAACCCGCCATCATTCGCTCAAATTGACTTGTCATGCTTACCACTCACTAAAAGGCTTTAGCTTAACTGTGCAGCTAAATGGCTACGCAGTCTATTAGCACCTTGGCAGAAACCACTATTCACAAATGCTTAGTTAAACAAAATAAAGATGCTGGTGGATATTAGCTAAGGCACTCGGCTTTGTGCTAAGTTGCCAAGCATAATGCAGTACCGAGGGCTTACAGTGCCAAGCCAGCAGCGGCAAGGACAAGGTTTTTTACTCACCGCCAATAGTTACGATCGTCAAGGTCGGGCTTATATTCAGCTTTGGTTAGCCAGTAACCAAGGCCCGGTGTGTTTAGAGGTCAGTGACCAGCAGCCGGTATTTTTTGTGTTAAGTAGTGAACTAGATACCGTGCTAGAAACCGTTGGCGAGCACTTGCTTAAGCACCAAGGCCTAGCGTTAAACACCTTCCAGCATCAGCCGATTACGGCCTTGTACTTTGCCAGTATCGATGCGCATTACCGCGCCGCACAAAACTTACAGCAAGCCGGATTAAGCTGCTTTGAACACGATATAAAATTACATGAACGTTTTCTTACCGAACGTTTTTGTTATGGCAGCATGGCTTTTGCTGGCAGCCAAGGGAGTAATCCACGTTACCCCGCTTGGCAACAAGCCAAAATAAAAACGGCCCAATATACACCTAAGCTGTCGGTGCTATCGCTAGACATAGAATGCAGTGAAAAAGGCCAACTTTACTCGATTGGATTATACGGTGAGCACTTTCAGCAAGTGCTTATGATTGGCAGTGAACAAGCCGCTGATACGCCAATTACCTGGCTGGCCAATGAGTACGCCTTACTAAAACAGCTTGAGCTAGTAATAGAAAAACTCGACCCGGACATCATAATTGGTTGGAATGTCATCAATTTTGATTTTAGGTTGCTGGTTAAACGCGCCGCTTTGCATGGAATAAAACTGGCGCTAGGCCGCCAACAAGGAGTGGCGCGTTGGCGCGAGCGTAGCGATAACGAGCAAACAGGATTTATTAGCATTCCTGGGCGTGTAGTAGTGGACGGCATAGACGCACTAAAATCAGCCACTTACCACTTCGATAGTTTTAGCTTGGAAAACGTTGCCCAGCAACTGCTTAAGCGCGGCAAATTGGTAGACGAAGTGCATGATCGTATGGCTGAAATTAACCATAACTTTGCCCACAACAAGCCCCAGCTTGCCGCCTACAACCTCGAAGACTGTAAGTTAGTGTTAGACATCTTCCGGCATACGCAAATCCTTGAATACCTATGTTTGCGCAGCCAACTTACTGGCCTAATGCTGGATAGAAGTGGTGGTTCGGTGGCCGCCTTTACCAATGTGTATTTGCCTAAATTGCACCGAGCTGGCTATGTAGCGCCAAATCTTACCCGAGACTTTATCGCCGATAGCCCCGGCGGTTATGTGATGAGCTCTAAACCAGGCTTGTATAACAATGTGCTAGTACTCGATTTTAAGAGCCTGTACCCCTCTATCATTCGTACCTTTAAAATTGATCCGCTGGGCTTAATTGAAGGGCTAGCGAGCCCCGACAATGCCATTGAAGGCTTTAGAGGCGGAGTATTTAGCCGCGACAAACATTTTTTACCAGAGATCATTAATCAGCTTTGGCTGCAGCGCGATCAAGCCAAGGCCGATCATGACAGCGCTCGCTCACAGGCGATCAAAATTTTAATGAATAGCTTTTATGGAGTGCTAGGCTCTACTGGTTGTCGCTTTCACGATCCCCGCTTAGCCAGCTCAATCACTATGCGCGGCCACCAGCTAATGCAAGAAACAGCAGAGTGGATCTGCGAGCAAGGCCATGAAGTGATTTATGGTGATACCGACTCTACCTTTGTGTGGCTAAATCAAGATTTGAACGTAGAGCAAGCCAAACAAATAGGCCAACAACTGGCGCAAGGTATAAATCAATATTGGCAGCACAAGCTAGCCTCAGAAATGCAGTTAGATAGTCACCTAGAAATTGAGTTTGAGACTCATTTTTCTCGCTTTTTAATGCCAACTATTCGCGGCTCTGAAACCGGCAGTAAAAAGCGTTATGCAGGTTTAACCAACGATAAGCAGTTAGTCATAAAAGGCTTAGAAACAGTACGTTCAGATTGGACAGAGATGGCGAAGATATTTCAAACCGGTTTGCTTGAGCGAGTATTTTCTGACCAAGACCCACGCCAGTTTGTTCTCGATACCGTGGATAAGCTAATGGCTGGCGAGTACGACCAGCAACTTATTTACCGTAAGCGTTTACGCCGCAAGTTAGCCGAGTACGTGAAGAATGTGCCGCCACAGGTGCGGGCAGCGCGGCTCGCCGACGAACATAACCAAGCCCTAGGCAAGCCACTGCAATATCAAAATAAAGGCAGTATTGCCTATTGGATGACCATAAATGGGCCTGAGCCGCTAACTAACCGAGTTAGCCAAATCGACTATCAACATTACTTAGACAAACAACTACAGCCGATTGCCGATGCTATTTTGCCCTTCATTGATTTGGATTTTGAGCAAATAACCTCTGCGCAATTAGGTTTGTTCTAGTTAACCGAGTAGAAAAGGTTTTGCTTCTAAAGAGGCTGAAACCAGCAACAACAAACTGATAGAAGCAAACATGGCTCGAACGACCATGGTTCGCATTTTGATAGTTTTTGTTAATTTTTCAATATGCATGTTCTTCATTCGGCGCTTAACACTCGCTGTCGTCAATACTAACCAGGTAGTTTGACTCACTAGGGTTAAGGGTTCCTCCCGCTTCAGTGTAAGTAACAAAACATCCGCTATCATTAACATCTTTATCGCCAGAGACATAACCGATATACAAGCGCGAACTGCCATTCACAAACTGCATTTCTAAGTCAGTTTCAATCAACGACTCCATACCAAGGTAGTCTTCACCGTGCGCCTCTGGGTAACCATCTTTTACTTCTACAATACCCAAGCTCGTTTCTACCTCTGCACGTGATTCTTGCTCTAGGCCATCAATAGCCGCTTGGTTAAATACCAAGTCAGCAGAGGTTTTTACTGCAGCCGCAGCCCCCTCTAAGGTCGCTTTTTTTGCATCGCTTTGAAGATTTAGGAACTTTGGTGCAGCTACCACAGAGAGTATTCCCAAAACGATAATTACTATTACTAATTCGATGAGAGTAAAACCAGATTGCTTGTTCATATAGCGCCTAAAGTTACTTTCTAGATTGGTGAAACAGGGTGAATTAAGAGCTTGTATTATCCCTATAACGGCCAATAAAATTGACTTTTCACGAACAAAGCATTTTTTGTAACATAAGAATAAAAATCCAACCTAGCTCACTTTTATCAAACAAAAGTCCATAACTTATTAAAATAATGAAACTTTCGTTAGATACTAGCCTCAAACTAGCAAATCATAATGGCAAACAAGTCACACGGATGGAGGCAAAGAGGGCAACACAATGGCGTTTTTTTCGATGGGTGTAAGAGTACTATTATTGGTATTAATGTTGGGTAGCGTGTTTAGCTATTCACACACTACCCATTCTTCATGGGCAAAGTTTTATTGCCCTGCACAAACTAGTAAGGCAGCGAGTTAAACTCTCTCGCTACGTTTTTCAATTTGTGGGTTCGCCACAAATACCATTACCGAACGTGCAGCCACTTTAACCGAGCCCGTTTCTAACATGGGCGCTGTTTTAAAGTCATAAACATCTTCTGGCGGTTTGGCTGCGGTATTAACAAGCTTAAACCAATGCCCTTCAATACAAGGTACTTCAAACTCTAACTCTTCCCAGTAGGAGTTAAACACCATGTATAAGCGGTCTTTTGAGTATGGATCTAACAAAGTAACCGCAATAGAGTGACTATGTTCAGACCAATCGGGCTGACCTTGATGCACACCATGCCATTCGATATTGGCATCATGAATCACATCCGACAGGCTCAAGTGGATCTTCTCTTCAAGCACATCGTCATAACGACGTAACTTAATCATCTCTTGAACAAAGCGCAGCAAGTTTTGGTTTTTGTCCACTAAGCTCCAGTCAAACCAGGATAACTCGTTATCTTGGCAGTAAGCATTGTTATTACCGTTTTGAGTGCGTTTTACTTCATCGCCCATGGTAATCATTGGCGTACCTAAAGAGAGCAACAAAGTAGCGAAGAAGTTCTTCATTTGCTGTTCACGCAGATCGTTGATTTTGGGGTTTAGGGTTGGCCCCTCTACACCGTGGTTATAACTGATGTTGTGGTTATCACCATCACGGTTGTTTTCACCATTTTCTAGGTTGTGCTTGTCGTTGTAGCTCACTAGATCGTTTAAGGTGAATCCATCATGCGCAGTGACTAGGTTAACCGAGCGTTGCGGCGAGTGGTTTTCTTTGTAGTAAATGTCTGGGCTACCCAATAAGCGCGAAGCAAACTTACCCGTTACACCGGAATCCCCTCTAAAGAAAGAACGCACATCATCGCGGAACTTGCCGTTCCATTCGTTCCAGCGGTCACCAACAAACTCACCTACTTGGTAAAGACCAGCGGCATCCCAAGCTTCGGCAATGATTTTAGTGCCAGCTAAAGAAGGATCTGAATCAATCGACCAAAGCAGTGGTGGCTCTTTCATTACATGACCCTTAGAGTCACGCGCCAGTACCGAGGCTAAATCAAAGCGGAAACCATCTACATGCATTTCGTTTACCCAAAAACGCAGTGCATCACGGATCATGCGGCGCATTACCGAGTGGTTAGCATTACAAGTATTGCCACAACCCGAGTAGTTACTGTACCAACGCTTTTCGTTTTCTAGCATGTAGTAGGTATCGTTTTGCAAACCCTTCATGCTGAGCGTTGGGCCATCGTGTCCGCCTTCGGCTGTATGGTTAAACACCACATCCAATATCACCTCAATGCCGGCTTTATGCAGCTCACGCACCATGGTTCTAAATTCGTTAAAGGCGCCACAGACACTTTTGTCCGAGCTGTAAGCCGTATGCGGAGAGAAGAAGTTAATTGGGCTATAACCCCAATAATTCTGCTTACCCAGCGGCGCGTCTTGTAAGTCAAACTGCTGCACCGGCATTAATTCAATTGCGGTAATGCCCAGCTCTTTTAGATAAGGAATTTTTTCGATAACGCCAGCGTAAGTACCGCGTTTATGCTCCGCTACACCCGAAGACGGGTGCTTGGTAAAACCCGCTACATGCATTTCGTAAATAACGGTATCTTGCAATGAGCGTTTAATAGGCTGAGTGCCCTGCCAATCAAAACCACGCAAATCCACCACTGCACCTTTAATACATTGGTTAGTATTTACATGACCATGGCGTGACGCTACCTGACGTAAATAGTTATCTGGGAAATGGGTGATTCTGGCGTAAGGGTCGAGCAGAACTTTACTTGAGTCAAAGCGCAAACCACGCTCTGGTTGCCAAGGACCGTCTACTTGAAAGCCGTAGAGCGTTCCTACTTCTAAGTCTTCAACAAAAATATGCCAGTAATGGTCTGTTTTGTTGGTATTTGGGTCTAAAGGGAACTCGGCAAAAGGCTTACGAGAGTTAACTTCTTTAAATAATAGAAGGGTAACTCCCGTAGCATTTTTAGAGAAAATACTAAAATTAACGCCCTTACCTTGGTAAGTCGCGCCGAGTGGAAATGAAACACCCGCTTGAGTTTTTGTGGCCATATACTGTGCTGTCTTATTTTTGCTATTAACTGAGATGAAAAGCCTATTAGTTGGCTCTTTCGCTATAGTTTATCAGTAACAGCTTATTACACAGTAAGTTTATTAACAGATAATGACTAAAATTTAGCCGAAATTGAGTGCGAACGCCCACTAGCTTGGCGTTTTCTGCGGCAATGCTGTGCGCCAAGTTGGTCAAGCTCAGATACTTCGTCAGGTAACATCAACGACAATAGCTGTTCTAATTTTTCTTGGTCAGACAATACATTGGCAATAGTTTGGCTAGTTTTTGTACGGAACATATCATACCCCTAAATTTTGATACCTAATTAGGGGTATGCACCTATAGTGCCAAAGCTATATGAACAATTTATTAACCTTATTATTCAGACAGTTGCTGTCTAGCACGAATAGGGTTTGCGTACATTTCGAACAGCTGAGATCGGACCTCTGCACTAATATCGCGAGTCTTCGCTTCAAAATAGCGCTTTGCTTCAGCCAATTCGTTAGCAGGAATTTCTTCTGGAATAGCATCACCAAGGGCAATCCAGTTGGTAGGCATAAGCTGGTAATTGCCAATAATCGCTTTATCTAAAGCTTCTGCCACGTCTTTGGCATTTTCATATTCACCAGCTAGTGGTTCTGCAAAATGCACATGCACTCGACCTTTTTGGCCCACAATACCGCGAGAGATGCTGTAAATGTCTTCATGCTCTTCTTTTTGGTATTCGCCATGTTGGTTTTGCGACACCAACTCATTAGCTTTAGCCACATCACAAGGGTCAAATTCATAAGAAATAGACACAGGAACAATGTTTAGCTCTTTAATGTAATCGGCAAATTCTTGCTGCTTAGGTTTGTTTAAAGCCAGCATAGAAATAAGTGCCGAATTAGTCAGATCTAATCCATCTTTGGCGCGCCCCTCACGCTGAGCAATCCAAATATGGTCACCAGTGCTCGCTAGGGTATGTTGAATATACGCAGATAACTCTTTTAAGTTAGCCAGCTTTTCACGTTTAGCAGAAGCTGAGCGCTTAACAATAAAACTGCGGTTAAGACGCATTAAGTCAGATACCCAAGGCTTACTTAATAAATTGTCACCAATGGCAATTTGTACCGTGTCTTGACCATTTATATGCAGCAAGTAGTTCACAAAAGCAGGGTCTAGCGCGATATCGCGATGATTTGAGATAAACAAATGCGGCTTAGATAAATCTAGGCTGTCTAATCCGCTAGAGCTTAGTTGCGAAGTCGTAGTTTTGATCATGTGCGCCATATAGCGCTCTACCATTATTTGAAAGTCGTAAACACTTTTTACATTTCTTACTTTAAATTTAAGCACTTGGCGCAAGGCAAAAGACGTTAGCGAGAGAAAGACACCACTGGCTTTAGGGTAACGAAACTTAATTAAAGTAGTGATAAATTCGGGATCATTAATGAGGCGTTGCAGTGTACTTTTTACTTCGGAATCTTGATAAGGGCGAATACTGTCAAACTGAGACATAACTTCTCTCGCTATTAAGGAAGCCGCAATTTACCGTTTTCTGCTCTTAAAAACAACAATAATGATTAAAATTTAAACAATCATTGGCAGTTTTTAAGGCTTAATACAGATTCTTTCGCTTAGCCTTTGAGCCACGTATACTGGAGCCTCGATTTCTCAGCTGCAAGTTAATGGAACAACAACGCCAGTATTTGCTTGATGCCCCCATCACGCCGCTTATTATCAATAAGGCCAGTCCAACCTTAGTTGGCATTTTTGCGATCATCTTTTTTAACCTTGTTGATACCTTTTTTGTTGCCATGCTCGGCACCGATGCGTTGGCTGGCGTATCTTTTACTTTTCCCATTACCTTTGCCATCACCAGTGTTGCTATGGGCTTAGGCATTGGCTTGTCGTCCCATGTAGGACGGCTACTGGGGGCTCGTCAACATCAGCAAGCCGCCCAGCTCACTAGCCACAGTTTATTGTTTAGCCTACTGCTAATTATTGCTATTGCAGGCTTGGGTTATATCAGCATTTATCCTCTTTTCAGCCACTTAGGCGCCGAATTACCCGTAATGCCCTATATTGAGCAATATATGCAAATTTGGTATCTCTCGGTTCCGCTATTAGTGATACCTATGGTGGGCAATAGTGCCATAAGAGCGAGTGGCGACAGTAAAACCCCCAGTATAGTGATGCTGGTTGCTGGTATCGTAAATGGCATATTGGACCCTATTTTTATTTTTGGCTGGGGGCCTGTGCCTGCCATGGGAGTGCAAGGAGCCGCTTTAGCCACTGCTGCAGCTTGGGCACTCACCTTTAGTGTTGCTGTTTATTTGCTTAGTTTTAAATTAAAACTACTACGTTTTGAAGTTTGCACCATTCAACAGCTTTTAACCTCTTGGAAAAAGCTGCTTAGCATCGCCATTCCGGCGGTGTTTTCTCAGCTACTTACTCCCATAGCTACCACCATAACTTTGGTAATTTTGGCCAGTGCTGGCACGGCAACCGTAGCAGCCTATGGCTTTGCTACACGGGTAGAAGCCCTATTGTTTATTGGAGTGATGGCGATTAACTCGGTGATTCCGATGTTAGTTGGACAAAACGTAGGAGCCGGCAAAGCACAACGCGCTCAGCAAATAGTTCATCATGCCATTAGGCTAGCGGTGGTTTGGCAACTATTGCTGGCTATCGCAATGTACGCCTTGGCCCCTTTAGTGAGTTATAGCTTTAATCACGATACTGAAGTGGCTGAACTTAGCCAATATTACTTACAGTTAGTACCTTTTTGCTACGGCATGATGGCTGTGCCCTTATTGTTAGCTCAAACCTTAAATGCCTTAGCTAAGCCGCTGTTAGCAATGGCAATAAATCTAATTAGGTTATTTGGTTTTATGCTGCCAGCTATTTACATCGGAGCAATGTGGGGAAGTAGCAAAGTAATATTTTTAGCGATTATTATTGCTCACACCTTAGCCGGCTTAGCGAGCTTAATCATATTGATTTGGTTGATGAGCAAAAACAACTGGTGGCAACATTCACAATCTTAGTTTCGCTAAAATGAAAAAAGGCGACACAAATGTGTCGCCTTTTTAAGTAGTCATATTGCTCTTTTCCGTGAACAGTAATTGCTCCTTGCAATCCTTTTTGACTGTTGCACACTAATCCTTAGCGTTTCCTCTTCCCAGTTCCTTTGAGCTATCCTTTAGCCTTCTATGGCATAAATGTTCATCCTAAACACTTGCTCTCTCCGTCCTGGAGGTATCCTTTAACTTCATCCTGAAAGTTTGAGGTATTTTGCTTTCTAGCACTCCTGTGCTGACATCCTAAAGTTTATCTACCTTGATAAACGCGCTCTTCCTAAGCAATGCTTCCTAATACCTTGGCATCTTGCCCCGACTCTTCCTAAGCCTTGGCTCGTCCTGATGGTTGATACTTTACGCCGATGAGCCCTTAATCCCAGTAGCCAAGATAAAATAATTTTGGTTTTAGCTACAAAAAACCATGATAAAAAACATAAGGCATTGAAATATATAAACTTAGTTTAGTTATGGCTTATTAAACAAGTGAAATTACCCGCTACAGCTCGGGCGGATCTCTCACACAGGCAATAGCAGATAAAGAAACTACCAGATCGAGATTAATAATATAAAAATCCAACCAATTACAGGTTATCCATTAAAAGCTCTGCAGATAGGTAATAAACCCTAACAATAAATAGCAGGCAAAGAAAAAGGGCGACACATACGTGTCGCCCTCTTAGTAGTCATATCGCTCTATTCCATGAACGTTAATTGCTCCCTGCAATCCTTTTTGACTGTTTCACACTATTCCTTAGCGTTTCCTCTTCCCAGTTCCTTTGGGCTGTCCTTTAGCCTTCTATGGCATAAGCGTTCATCCTAAACACTTGCTCTCTCCGTCCTGGAGGTATCCCTATACTTCGTCCTGAAGCTATTTGGTATTTTGCTTTCTAGCAATCCTATGCTGACATCCAAACTCATCTACCTTGATAAGCCTGCTCATCCTGAGCGCTGCGTCCTAAATACCTCGGCGTCCTGCCTAATTCTTCCTGAATCTTGGTTCGTCCTGATGGTTGATACTTTACGCTCATCCCAATTAAAGCCCAGTAGGCCAGAAACAAAAACATCTAAATAAAACTATTACTTAAGAGGTAAAAAACAATAAACCATTGAATAATAAATAAAAAATATTTTTCACACTCATAAACAAAGAGACTTATCGGCTTGTTTGAATGGTCGATCTCTCACACGGCCTTTGGTCGATCGCCAAACAAGCATCTAAATTCAGCACGCTAAAATTCTCAATAAGTCTAAACAAATACGCCTTAAAAGAATAAAAAACTAATAAAACACTTTTAATCTTAACTATTCATCTAAAATCGATGAAAAAGTGCAGACAATAAAAAACCCAGCACTTGGCTGGGTTTAGAAAAAGGTCGGGGCGACACTTTCGTGTCGCCCCTAGTAGTCATATCGCTCAAATCCGTGAACGGGTAGTTGCTCCCTGCAATCCTTTTTGACTGTGTTACTACGTCCTGTAGTTATCCTTTTCTCAAATCCTTTGAGCTGTCCTTTAGCCTTCTATGGCATAACCGGTCATCCATACCAGTTGCACGTCTCCTTCCTAGGAGGTGTCCCTTGCTACTTCCTGTAGCTGTTCCTTTTTAGCTCCTGCTACGTTTCTCATCCTGATAAACGTCAGTGCCTCCGTGCACAAACAACTATACGGAATCTAAGTTTGAGAAAAAGCCGCGTAAGCAAAAAACTTTCATTTTTTTACTTACAAATTCTTACAAAAACACTAAACCATTAATTTAAAAGAAAATTTATTTTTAACAACTGTAAGCAAAGCTGCTTTTAACGCACAAGCTTGTAAGAGATATCTCACACCATCTATCGGCATTTATCGCTAACTAACGATTTTTAGCAAGCTTAGGTAGGGATAAATGGTAGCGAATGGCCACTAAACGAATGAGCAAAGCGGTCAAAATACAAGCACTTGTAGCAATAGTATCCGAAAACTGTAGGTATAAAGCAGCCACCCAAACCAGTCCACCAACAATACAAGCAGTGGCATACACCTCACGTTGCAGTACTAAAGGGACTTGATTGGCTAATACATCACGGATCATGCCTCCACCACAGGCGGTAATCACTCCCATGGTAACGGCTACAATCATTGGCGACCCATATTGATAGGCTTTGTTAGCACCAATCGCCATAAATACCGCCATACCTATAGCATCAGCTACCGGCAGTAACCAGCGAGGAGGCGTAGGAAAGTTATTAAGCAATAATACCGAGCCTAAACTAGCTCCAAGAATTACCCATAAATACAAACCGTTCTCTACCCAAAATACCGGGCTAGCGCCTAAAGCCATATCGCGAATAGTACCGCCGCCAATGGCGGTAACACAGGCAAGCACCAAGGCACCAAACAAATCCATTCGGCGACGACTAGCTATCAATACCCCAGAAATGGCAAATATAGCGGTACCAAATAGATCAAGACTAAATATGATGGCGTTGCCCAAAGCGAGTTCCTCTAAAAATTCGGCTGCAATTAGACAACATGTAGACTCAGCAATACAAGATGCAGATCAAACAAAGCCGAAGCCTAATCACTTCGGCTTAATTTGTTACTGTTACAGGCTTAGTCGTAAATGGTAGGAATAGCCTGACGTTTATGTTGGGTACGTTGGTAAATGCCAATAAGTTTTTGCTCGACTTCGTCGGCTACTTTCTTACCTTCTAAGAAGTCATCAATTTGGTCATAAGTAACACCTAATGCCACTTCATCGGGTAATTGCGGACGGTCTTCTTCAAGATCGGCCGTTGGCGCTTTACCAATCAGCTTCTCTGGCGCGCCTAAATAGTCAGCAACCTGACGAACTTGGCGTTTGTTTAAACCAAAGATAGGCACTAAATCACACGCACCATCACCATGCTTAGTATAAAAGCCCGTTAAGTTTTCAGCTGAGTGATCGGTTCCAATAACCAGACCACCACTTAAGCCAGCTATTTCATACTGGGCAATCATGCGCATACGAGCTTTAACATTGCCTTTGGCAAAATCTACTGCAGCTTGGGCAGGTAAATCTAAACCAGCAGCCACTAAACTTTCGCTAGCACTAGTATGCAAGCCTTCGGTACCTGCTTTGATATTAGTGGTAACAATATGTGAGGGTTTAATAAACCCTAAAGCTAGTTGCGCATCGGCTTCATCTTTTTGCTCACCAAAAGGTAAACGCATAGCAATAAAGCGGTAGTCTTGACTATCACTCTCATTATTAAGCTGTTCAACTGCCAACTGCGCTAAGCGACCAGTGGTTGTTGAATCAACACCGCCACTAATACCAAGTACTAGTGTTTTTAAACCAGCTTGTTTTAAACGCGCTTTTATAAAGTCGATTCGACGTTTAACTTCAAACTCTGGATCAATTTCTGGCAAAACCTTCATTTCTGCCAAGATTGCCTGTTTCATTCTGTCACCCCACAGCAAATAATATCCCTAATGCGCAATGTACTTGAGAGACAAAAAAAAACCAAGGGACAAGCTGGTTTACATATACTTAAATCAGCATCAGCGAATTCAAGCAAACATCTCATCAATTTTTAAGGATTAGCAACATGTTAAGACGTACTAAAATAGTCACAACTTTAGGCCCCGCCACCGACCGAGACGATGTACTGGAACAACTGATATTGAGTGGTGCAAATATGGTGCGCCTTAACTTCTCTCATGGAACCGCAGAAGATCATTTGGCACGCGCAGCCAAAGTGAGAGAGTTAGCCAGCAAACATAAACTACACATTGCGATACTGGGCGACTTACAAGGCCCCAAAATTCGTGTTTCCACCTTTAAAGATGGCAAAGTAAACCTAAATGTAGGCGACAGCTTTATTTTAGATAGTGAGCTAGACAAAGGTTTAGGCGATGAAAAACAAGTAGGCCTAGATTACAAACACCTGCCTAAAGATGTTGAACCAGGTGATATCTTATTGCTCGATGATGGCCGTATTCAACTTAAAGTAACGGCGGTAAAAGACAGCCAAGTGACTACCGAAGTTACCATTGGCGGCGTTTTATCTAACAACAAAGGCATAAACAAACTCGGCGGTGGCTTATCTGCAGCTGCACTTACCGATAAAGATAAAGCCGACATTTTAACCGCGGCCAAAATTGAAGTGGACTACCTCGCTGTATCATTCCCTAATAGTGGCGAAGACATGCATTATGCTCGTCGCCTTACCCAACAAGCAGGTTTAGCCACCAAATTGGTTGCTAAGGTAGAACGCGCCGAAACAGTAGCCACCGAAGAAGCGATGATCGATATTATTAAAGCGTCTGATGCGGTAATGGTTGCACGTGGTGATTTAGGGGTAGAAATTGGCGATGCCGAATTAGTGGGTGTACAAAAAACCCTTATTCGCCTCACTCGAAAATACAATCGAGCAGTAATTACCGCCACTCAGATGATGGAATCGATGATTAGCGCACCAATGCCAACCCGCGCTGAGGTTATGGATGTAGCCAACGCCGTGCTAGATGGTACCGATGCTGTGATGCTTTCTGGCGAAACCGCCGCCGGCCAATACCCTATAGAAACAGTACAAGCTATGGCCAGCGTATGTTTAGGGGCAGAAAAACAACGCAGCATTAACGTTTCTAAATACCGCATTAACGATACTTTCGAGAGTATTTCTGAAACGGTAGCCATGAGTACCATGTTTGCTGCCAACCACATGAAGGGCATGAAGGCTATTATTGCGTTAACCGAGTCTGGCAGCACACCACTGTTAATGTCTCGCTTAAGTAGTGGCTTACCAATATTCTCGTTGTCTCGTCATGCCAATACCTTAAGCCGCTGTGCTTTGTATCGCGGTGTATACCCAATTCACTTTGATGAGAGCAGCGAAGATATTATTAAGGTGTCAAAAATTGCGATAGAACAGCTGAAAGAACAAGGTTACTTGAGCAAGGGCGACTTGGTTATATTGACCCACGGCGACGTATTCGACCAAACCGGTCATACCAATACCAGTAAGATCCTAAAGGTAAGCTAAGTATTGTATTCTAGCGAAGTAGAGAAGCCGCTCTAGCGCCTTCTACAGGCCGATTAACTGACAGTTTTCGGCCTTTTTTCATGCCGGTTTGAAAGTCTGGGGTAAGTTGCCCCATCGAAGCCTTAATTTTAGCTTTAAAGGTTTCGCGGTCTAACTTTTCAAACATCTCATCAAGATAGTCGTCCATATGTTCATTACGACCATTAGTAGTCAGGTCAGGCAGTTTTTCTAGCGCACCTTCTAACCAACCAGCGGTGAACGAGGTAACTCGGCGTGCCACTGTTACGTTATCGGTGCCCGAACCGGCAAAGCTATTTCTAAAAGATCCTACTTGCTGGTTCATTTCGCGATAAACGATGTCAAAAGCAAAAGCCGCAAATACCGCACGGTCAGCATGCCCAACAAATTCTGCGCGTTTCAAACCTTTGTGATTAACCAACACGGCTTCAACCCCAAAACGGCTATTAATGCCGCGGATAATCCGCAAAATATTTTCACTTACATTGGCAGGTAGCAGGGTTTGGGTTGAGGTTTTACCCATTTGAATAAGCTCAATATCAGCTTGTTCTAGACCATGTTTAAGCATAAGCCGATGAGCCATACGAATAGCTTGAGCGGCCTCATGTACATTTGAGGAGTTACCCAACTCTAAACACTTAGCTATTTTTTCTAGGGCGCGTTGACGACTCACGAACTGCAACAACCTCTGCTCAAAAATGAAGCGCTATTTTACTTATTTTAGCCAAATTTTCCAGTTATTCAGCGGCGGTAGCCAGAATCAAAAACAACAAAGGCTTGGAAATAAAAACCAAGCCTTTGATTTTGTAGTTAATGTTTTAGGGTCTGTTGATCTTTGGTGTTGAAATTTTGTTTGAGATAAGCGGGCTTTAATCGCGGCGAGCACTTAGAAGCCTAGTGGGCTAAGCAAGAAGTGCTTAACAAAGAGTAAAGTTCGCTTATCCAAACCCTTCGGGCAGCATTTCTTAGCCATTTATTCAGCCTTAGCGAGTGATTATTAAGCCCACTTAACTGCACACTCACTGCCTTGCCTAAATGGCTAATAAATTGCTGCAAAACCATCAGCAAAGATCAACAGACCCTAGCTATTTCTCGATTTGCGCTGCTTCGCTAGTGGCAGGATAAAAATGCACATCGCGCTGCGGGAACGGAATTGAGATACCGTCGCGGTCGAAGCGCATTTTCACTTCACGGGTAATATCCCAATATACGTCCCAATAATCATCGGTTTTAACCCAAGGGCGAACAATGAAATCAACTGAAGATTCGTTAAGTACATGCAACTTCACCGTAGGCTCTGGTTCAGGCAATACCATTGGGTGTTTTTCTAGCAGTTCATTTAGCACTGCTTCAGCTTTTTCAATATCGTCTGAGTAACCAATACCAAATACTAAGTCCACCCGACGCAGCTTTTGTGCAGTAACGTTTTTAATAACGTCACCCCAAATTTTGCTGTTGGGTATAACCAAAGTTTGGTTATCGATGGTAAGAATAGTGGTAGACACAAGGTTCATGCTTTTCACCTTACCAAATACCCCTCCGCCCACTTCTACCATATCGCCTACATCGTAAGGGCGATAGATAAGAATCATCAAACCAGCAGCAAAGTTACCTAGAGTATCTTGTAAAGCAAAACCGATAATGAAACCGGCCACACCTAAACCAGCCAGGATAGGTGCCAGCGAAATTCCCACTTGGGCGAGCGCAAACAGTATTCCTATAATGATGACCACTCGTGCGACCGAGGAGATAATCATGTCTTTCATTAATGACGACAAATTTAGCTTGGAAGAATCCAAACTCTTAGTCATAAGTTTACGCACCAAACGCGATAGAGAACGGAAAATGTAGTAAATAGCCACCAGCAAAAATAGCTTGAAGATCCATTCGCCACCGTGTTCTACAAAGTATTCAGATAAACGTTCTAACCAACGTTTTGCTATGCCACCTAAAATGTTTACATCCAGAACATCGGTAGTAATTTGGCCACCCAGCTTAAGTAAGGTTTGCTGGTAGAACGACGCGTTAAAGCCCAACTGAGTAAGCAAATCCACGGTTAACTTAAAGCTTTCTCCGGCAACGGCAAGCTGCTCGGTAACAACCGCTAGTTGGTCTTTAAGGCTTTGATCGTCTGGCGTAATTTTAATTAGCTTACCTAGTTCTTCGCGCTTTTTACCAACTAAGCCCACCATGCCAGAGAAAGACTCGGCGCGGGTATATAGTCGGTCAATCAAATACTCTTTTTCAGTATCAACACTAAAACCTAAAGCTTGCTGATTTGATATTTGCTGCACCATGGCAGTATAGATAAGGTCTGAGCTAGCAAGGTGTTCGATATAGAGTTGGAAAGCTTTAATGCCATCTGCTTCTTCTTCGGCATAAGCCTTATTAAACTCAAGCTGCTGCTTTTCGATACCATTCACTAAATCTTGGTTATTTTGGGCAATAATTTGCTCAACTTCTGCCAACACCTGCTCATCGGCCAAACCTAAGGCCTTTTGCTCAATTAAATACTGAGACAGCTGATTGATGGTTTCAAAAGCATGTAAATGGCGTTCTAACAAACGGTGAGAGATAGCCGCCTGTTCAATGCTTGAGACTTGGTCGATATTGGCTTTTATTTTTTCGATTCGCTGTTGCTGGCGCTGGTATTTATCCAACAACAAGGTAGCTTGGTCACTCCCAGAATCGACTGCCATAGCCGAAGTTATTGGAGCGCAGACTAACAATGCTGCTAAGCCCAGAGCACCACAATAACGCGTTAATTCCTTTAACATCACTTTCTCCAACCAACAAAGTAGTAAATAAGCTGTACATGCAGACTAACTGAACGGTTTAAAATAAATCAAACCGCCCCTTAAGAATAGTGGCTTGTTTATATTTTACTATCAGATTTAAGTGCTTATACTAACTAATAGCTCACAATGAAGTGATAAATTGTAGAACAGCGCATCTATAGCACTGTTTTAGTACTGCGATACAAGGATAGTATATGAAAACCAAGCAGTGGCTGCCTCTTGCTGCCCTAATTGCAAGCTTTAGCTCTACCAGTTTTGCCGGTGAATGGGTGATTAAAGCAGGCGGCTTTTGGGCGCAAACCGATTCATCTATATCAACAAAAGCATTTGATGGTAGTGACCTAAAACTGGATTTTGAAGACACCTTCAACCTTGAAGAATCTCAGTTTCTTCCTTTTTTCGAAGCCGGCTATAAGTTTAACGAACGCCACTATGTCTATGCCGATTGGCGTCGCTTACATCGACAAGCCACTACCAAATCAACCTTTGGTTATACCCTTCCTAATAATCCTGATAAAGGTATCCTGGTAGGCGCATCTATTGATACCCGCATGGACATTGACATTCTGCGCGCTGGTTATGGTTACTCTTTCTATAAAACAGAGCGTGCTGAAATAGGGGGTTCTTTAGGCTTACACGTTATGTTCATTGAAATGGGCTTTAGCGGTGAGATAGCTGGTTGTGTCGATAATAGTGGAACCATTACTTGTGACAGTGCCAATACCAACGGCGAAGTAGTAGATGAATCAACCACTGCTCCATTGCCTGATATAGGGCTATGGGCCGATTACGACTTATCGGAAGATTGGACAATTGGTGCACATACTCAATTTTTCTATATATCTATAGACAATACTAGTGGTTACTTAGCCGATTTAAATGCCTCTATCTCTTACCATATCAACCAAGATTGGGATGTTGAGCTAGGTTATAACTATTACCTAGTTGAAGCGGAATGGAATGAAACAACTTTAAAATATAACTACCGCGGGCCAATGCTCAACGTAGCGTATAAATTCTAAACTAGCTTTCCCCAAACTAAAAAAGGCCACAAGTTTTCATTTGTGGCCTTTTTGTTTACCAAGTTTTACTGCTTATAGCAGAGATTCTATTCCGTATTCTTTACCGTACTTTTCTACCACAAAGTCGATGTCTTTATCGCCTCGGCCAGACAAGTTAATCAGAATAGAACCCTTATTACCTTGCTTAGCCAAATTGATAGCGTGAGCTACAGCATGGGCAGATTCGATTGCTGGAATAATGCCTTCTAAACGCGAGAGCTCAAAAAAAGCGTCAATGGCTTCTTTATCGCTTACTACACCATATTGAACCCGGCCTAAGTCTTTTAAGTAGGCATGCTGTGGCCCAACGGAGGGGTAGTCTAATCCACTAGCTACTGAATAAACTTGCTCAGGCTCTCCTTGCTCATCTTTAAGCATGTAGGAATGAAAACCATGCATAGTGCCAGGTTCACCCTTGGTTAAAGTAGCTGCATGTTCACCCACTTCTTCTAAACTGCGACCGGCAGGTTCACAACCATGCATAGCTACCGCTTCATCTTCTAAAAAGGCACTAAACAGCCCCATAGCGTTAGAGCCACCACCAACACAAGCCACTAAATTGTCTGGTAGAGCTCCGGTCATTGCTTGGAACTGCTCACGTGCTTCTATGCCAATAATTGATTGGAAGTCTCGCACCATCATCGGGAAGGGGTGAGGACCAACCACCGAGCCAATGGCATAAAGCTGGCTATGAGGATCGGCCATGTAAGCTTGAAAAGCGCTATCCACCGCTTCTTTTAAGGTTTTTCTACCGTGAGTAGCAGGGATAACATTGGCACCTAAAATACGCATTCTCACTACGTTAGGGTGCTCTTTAGCAATATCTACTTCACCCATGTGAATATCACACTCTAACCCTAACAAGGCAGCAGCGGTTGCTAAAGCAACCCCATGCTGACCAGCGCCGGTTTCGGCAATAACTTTGGTTTTACCCATTTTTTTAGCCAGTAGCACTTCACCTAAACAGTGATTAATTTTATGCGCGCCAGTATGGTTTAAGTCTTCACGTTTTAAATAAATGTCGCAGCCATAGGTTTGCGATAAATGCTCGGCGTGGAAAATTGGACTAGGGCGACCCACATAGTCTTGATACAAACGAGTAAGCTCTTTTACAAACTCTGGATCTTGGCGAATTTCTAAGTAAGCCTGATTAATATCATTCATTACTGTTTGAAGCTCTGGCGGAATAAAACTTCCACCATATTCGCCAAAATAACCTTCGCTGTTTGGCAGCGGGTGTTCAAACTGTTTGTTCATGGTCTGTCCCTAAAGCAAAACTCTAGTTATACCTAATAAAAGTAGGGATTTATGTGAAAACAGTCGCTAAAACAAAAAAAGCGACCAAAGGCCGCTTTTTATAAACAATTCAAATAATTAAGATTTCTTAACTGGACGTTGCCAACCTTTAATACTGCGCTGCTTGGTTCTAGATATTGCCAATACTTCAGCTTCCACATCGCTAGTAATTGTAGAACCAGCACCTACGGTTGCATTCTTACCCACGGTAACTGGAGCAACTAACTGAGTATCGCTACCAATAAAGGCACCGTCTTCAATCACAGTTTGGAATTTATTAACACCATCGTAATTACAGGTAATAGTACCAGCACCAATATTCACTTTTTCACCTACCGTAGTATCACCTAGATAAGTTAAGTGGCCAGCTTTAGAGCCTTTACCTAAAGTAGACTTCTTCATTTCTACAAAGTTACCTACATGAGCATCTTGCTCCAGCTTGGCTCCAGGGCGAAGGCGAGCAAATGGACCAGCGGAAGCATCTGCCGCTAAGCTAGCTTGTTCAATAATGCTGTTAGCTTTAATGGTGACGTTATCGCCAATCTCACAATCAATCAAAATAGCGTTAGCTTCGATAGTCACATTGTTACCAACGGTAACTTTGCCCTTGATAATCACGTTGATATCGATGAAACAGTCGCTACCAATGCTTAACTCACCACGTAAATCAAAGCGGTTAGCATCGGCTAGACTTACGCCATCACGTAATAGCTGTTCAGCTTGGGCTTTTTGGTAAGCGCGCTCTAAACCGTTTAGTTGAACTCGGTCATTAACCCCTTGCACTTCAACAATAGAGTCGGGTTGAACCGCTTGTACCACGTTGCCTTCTTTAGTGGCCATTTCAATAATGTCGGTAACGTAGTATTCGCCTTGAGCATTGTCGTTACTTAAGTTAGCCAACCAACGGTTAAAGTCATTACTGTTTGCCACTAATACGCCAGTGTTCACTTCTTTAATCGCTAGCTGCTCAGGTGTTGCATCTTTGTGCTCAACAATCGCCGCTACACTGCCGTTTTCACGCACAATTCGTCCATAGCCAGTTGGGTCTTCTTGATCTACGGTGAGTAAACCAATGCCATTTTCTGGCAAGGCTTCAATTAAGCGCTGAATAGTTTGTTCACTAATTAAGGGGGTATCGCCGTATAACATAACTACCGGCTGATTAGGCGCAAAATGCGGTGCAGCTTGTTGCATAGCATGGCCAGTACCTAGTTGCTCAGCTTGCTCTACCCAGTTTAGACTTGGATCTTGAATTTGCTGTTTAATCAATTCACCGCCATGACCATAAATAAGGTGAATAGCTTCTGGCTTTAATGTTTTAGCGGTATCGATGACGTGCTGCACCATTGGTTTATCCGCTAACTTATGAAGTACCTTCGGCAAAGTTGAACGCATCCTTGTTCCTTTACCGGCAGCCAAAATAACAACACTGAAGTTCATTTTGTTTCCTTATTACAGGTTGATTTTCCCAATCAACCAAAATGATTATCGATAACTTAAACAAGTGTAAGCGAAACGCATCAGCTTTGGAATTATCGTTTAAACAAGCGCTTCATTGGTGAAGGAGTGTAATCCCACAGATGGTCAAACACCTGCATTAATTCAGGGTTTCCGTAGCTAGATAATTTAAGCGCATGAAATCGATTTTTTTGCGCTTTTAACTGCTTGATTGCATCTAACAAATCATTAGGTGGAGCAGGGGCAATAAAATCTGACAATACCACTAAATCTGCATTTTGGTATTTATCTTCTGTCATTTGCTTAACCGCTTGCTGGAGCGCTGCGGCCATATCGGTGCCACCATGAAAACTGTAAGACAGAAAATTAAGAACTTCTCTTAAGCCATCTTTTTTAGTGAGTTCGTAAGTGATGAGCTCTGTTGAAAACATAATTACATAACAGTCACGCTGCTCAGCTAAGGCTATTTGCATTAAGCCATAGGCTAGGGCTTTAGCACACTTCTCAGGGAAGCCTTGCATAGAGCCAGAGCTATCAATGGCTAAAATGAATGGGCCCTTATCCAGCATGGTCTCGTCAGCTGCTTTTTTGTAGGTTTTCACCTTACGCAACTTGCGCTGCTTGCCCTGCATTTGATAGTTCATTAGCTGGTGGTCAACTAAGTGCTTATAAAAAATAACCTCTAATTCTGGGTAGGCTAAGAACATGGTTTCATTAGGCAGGAGTTTGGCTAAGTCATCACCTTCGTGCACTCCAACTATATCGTCGGTAACTTGCTCTAATTGCTCCTCAACCAATTGAGGCTCTTCGACCGGTGCATTGCTAGCATTTGGGTCACTCACTTGGTCGGCCATTCTGCCTAATTGCTCGGCAATTTTTTGTAGACCTTTTTGCGACTTAAGGAACACCGCAAACTGCTTAAGCAAATTAACTTCACTTTTACGCAACTTTGCCGCCGCCATATCCCATAACCGGCCTAACTTATTTGAGTCACCCGACTCGGTCATTTCAGGCATGGCCTGCAGCGTTTCAACCCGTTGATAAAGATCGGCCAGCAAGGCTTGCTTATGCTGCTTCATTTCATCTAACTGAGCTTGATTAAGTGCCTTGGCGATGTTTTCAAACCACTGATTACAAAAGTAACTTTGAAACATTGGGCTATAACGGTGGTGAGGATGAGCAGCCAACTCACTTGCCTTACCATAAAAGGAAGAACAAACGCTTAACTGTATTAATAAGTCATCTAACTGTTGGCTGAACGCGGCACTATCTAATTCAATAGAACGCTGATATAGCGCTATTTCTTCGGCAAATTTTTCTTCAATGGTTATTTGACCAAGCTGAGCACGAATTTGACTTTTCCATTTGCTAACTTGGCTTTTCATGGCACTTTGAATACCAGGGCTAGACTCTGCAATCATCATCAGTTGCGGACGCATCATCACCTCGCGAACTGCTTCATCAAGCAGTCCCGACTCGGCTAACATCACACCAAATTGCAGGCTATCTAACATGTTTTAACCTAGTTAAAAAAGTCGTTTATGTTGCGCATTCTATAAGCCTGTTTATCTAGCAAGCTAGCAACCCCTGATACCATCATGTCTACTTCCATTAAGCTTGCTTCTATCGACTCTGGCAGTTGATTAGATATAAAGTTATGGGGCAAGGCACCGTGAAACTGAGCCCGGCTGCGTTTTAGCTCATACTCTGCTTGTTTAATACTAGTTAATACCGCATCAATTTGCTGTTGCCAGCTAGCCACTAAATCGTCATCGAGACCTTGTTGCGTAGCTATGCCTAGTAATAAAGGTCGATTAGCTAAATCTTTAATTACTAGCTGGTGGTTAATATCAATATCAAAGCGTAGCTGACATAATTCAGAACCTTCGTTGATCCGCCCGAGCATTTCACAATTACCGTTTTTTATTTTCTTTGAGAACTCATTTGCATCCACATAGACCCAACGCGTTTCACCTTTGTCTTTTTCACTCACCGACAAATTGCTTTGCAAAACTACCAGCTTAAATAGCTCGCCACCATGTTTATTGGGGTAACGTTTAGCACTGCTAAAATCGTATTTATATTGGTCTTTTCTTAAGCCTGAATCATGAGAAAACTGTAGGGTAAGCTGCTCGCAAATATCATCCACGGTGGCTTGATAATGACGCTCGGCCCCTTCGGCAAGCTCTTTTAGTTTAAGCTGATCGAATGCATGATTAACGGCATAGTCTTTAATACAAGTTTGAATAAACTGGCGGTCTTCTAGGTTATGCCAGAGGCAGTCTTGCAATAGCAGCAAGTCGAGCGGATTAATCTCTGAGCGGCCATTAAAAAATGCACTCGTTTGCAACAGGTGCACTGACTTCTTCCAGCGTCGGTCCGACACATAGAGATCACCAACAATGCTGCCTTCACCGGCCAGAGGCAAACCTTGCTCAACCAAGTTTTTAATTAGGTACATTTTCTCAAACACTTCGTCACTCATGGTGACTTGGCCAAGTTGCGCTTGCCACGTTTGATACTCTTCGTCACTTATCACAAGGTGTTCAGGGATCTCTTGTAAGCTCTGATTATCAAGCAGCAGGGCTTTGAAATTGTCTTTTTGCTGAATCCTATTTACAAATACCCGCAGTAACATACGGTCATAAAGTGCTTCTAAGCCACCATCTTCTTCGGGAAGTTCATTTGAAGCAGAAATAAGTAAGCGCATTGGTACAGGCAAGTTTTCGTAGCTATTTCGAAAAGTGCGCTCATTCACTACCGTGAGTAGGGTATTAAGAATAGCCGGACCTGCTTTCCAGATCTCATCAAGAAAAACAATATGCGCTGTGGGCAAATAGCCTTCGGTTAAACGAACGTACTTACCATTATCTTTAAGCTCTTGAATAGATAAAGGGCCAAATACTTCTTCTGGGGTAGAGAAGCGAGTCATTAGGTAGTCAAAGAAGCTTTGGCTTTTAAAGGCTTTTACCAAACGTTTGGCAATCATGCTTTTGGCAATACCAGGTGGGCCTAGCAAAAATACACTTTCGCCGGCTAGAGCAGCCAAAAGGCATAACTTAAAGCTTTCTTCACGTTCGTAGATACCTGCTGATAAGGCTTTAATAAGGCCTTGAATACGCTCTGAGAGCAAGGCTTTGCTTGCTTGATTTAATGGCGAGATTGTTGCCATATCCATCCCTTGATGAGTGTTAGTTTGAAGCAAAGTTCAAACCCACTAAATATAGTAGTTGTTAGCACGAAGCCAATCTATTTATAACTATAGTAACGGCTATAAAAATAGGTTTCGTTGATGTCAGCATCATTTTTCACAGACAAAAAAGGCGCTCTGGGAGCGCCTTTTTATTATCAAGCTAAATCTATCGGACGTTTTTTCCGAGGATTTCGATAACTTGAAGTTGAGCCATTGCTTTAGCAAGTTCAACTTGAGCTTTCGCAAAATCCACATCGCTGTTGGGATTGCTAATGCTTTCCTCTGCAGCTTGTTTAGCTTGTTGGGCCTTGGCTTTATCGAGCTCGTTGCCTCGAATCGCGGTATCTGCCAACACGGTTACATTTCCTGGTTGTACTTCCAAGAAACCACCCGAGATGTAAATCACCTCTTCGTGACCATGCTGTTTAACCATGCGAACCATACCAGGCTTAATTGGGGTTAGTAGTGGAGCATGGCCATGCAATACTCCTAACTCACCCTCTTCACCGGTTACTCGTAAGTGCTCAACGCGGCCAGAGAAAATTTTCTCTTCTGCGCTCACCACATCCAAGTGAACTGTCATCGCTGCCATTTCAGCCTCCTGTTACGCCAATTGGCGAAGCTTACATATTTTTGGCGCGCTCAAGCACGTCATCAATATCGCCTGCATACAAGAACGCTTGCTCTGGAATATCATCGTAATCGCCAGCCAATAGGCCTTTAAAGCTACGGATAGTATCTTTAAGTGGGATAAGTTTACCTGGGTTACCAGTGAAAACTTCAGCTACGTGATAATCTTGAGTTAAGAATTTCTCGATCTTACGCGCACGAGCTACGGTTTGCTTGTCTTCTTCAGACAATTCATCCATACCTAGAATCGCAATAATATCTTTCAATTCTTTATAGCGTTGTAATACGCCTTGCACACCGCGAGCAACTTCATAGTGCTCTTGACCTACGATAAGAGGATCTAACTGACGAGAGTTTGAATCCAGTGGGTCAATCGCTGGGTATAAACCCATTGCTGCAATGCTACGGTTTAGCGTAACGGTTGCGTCTAAGTGCGCGAAAGTGGTTGCAGGAGATGGGTCAGTCAAGTCATCCGCAGGTACATATACCGCCTGAATCGAAGTAATCGAACCAGTCTTAGTAGATGTAATACGTTCTTGAAGAACACCCATTTCTTCAGCCAACGTAGGCTGGTAACCTACCGCTGATGGCATACGACCTAACAGTGCAGATACTTCGGTACCGGCCAAGGTGTAACGGTAAATGTTGTCGATGAACAACAATACGTCTTTACCTTCGTCACGGAACTTCTCAGCCATAGTCAAACCCGTTAACGCTACGCGTAGACGGTTTCCTGGTGGCTCGTTCATCTGACCGTAAACCATGGCTACTTTATCAAGTACCCCGGCTTCTTCCATCTCGTAGTAGAAGTCATTACCTTCACGAGTACGCTCACCAACACCAGCAAACACAGATAAACCTGAGTGAGCTTTAGCGATGTTGTTGATCAACTCCATCATGTTTACGGTTTTACCTACACCGGCACCACCGAATAGACCAATTTTACCACCCTTAGCGAATGGACAAATCAAGTCGATAACTTTTACGCCTGTCTCTAGCAATTCGCTAGAGTTAGCCTGCTCTTCATAAGTTGGAGCAGAGCGGTGAATTTTGTAACGCTCTTCCGTTTCAATTTCACCTTTGTGGTCAATAGTTTGACCTAGTACGTTCATAATACGACCTAGGGTGGCATCACCCACAGGCACTTTAATCGCGTCACCAGTATCAACCACTTCTAGGCCGCGACGTACGCCTTCCGATGCACCCATACAGATACAACGAACTACGCCACCACCAATTTGCTGTTGAACTTCAAGAACTAACTCTTCGCCTTGAACTTCTAGAGCATTGTATACCTTAGGTACACTGTCATGTGGAAATTCAACGTCCACAACAGCGCCAATTACTTGGACGATGTTACCGTTACTCATGTTGATTCCTCTAAATATATTGCTTAGTGCCTTGCCTTAAACGGCTGCAGCTCCCGCAGAAATTTCGCTCAATTCTTGAGTAATCGCTGCTTGACGCTCTTTGTTGTATACCAACTGAAGCTCATCAATCAGGTTACCCGCGTTATCGGTTGCCGCTTTCATTGCAACCATTCGTGCAGCTTGTTCGCAGGCTAGGTTTTCCACCACACCTTGATACACTTGAGATTCGATATAACGAACTAGTAGGCCGTCGAGAATTTCTTCAGCACTTGGCTCGTATAAATAATCCCAGCTGCGAGACGCAATTTCTGGATCATCTGCTTTAGGCAGCGGCAATAATTGGTCAATCGTTGGTTCTTGTACCATGGTATTTACAAACTTGTTGTACACCACATAAATGCGATCTAGCTTGCCTTCATCGTAGGCTTCTAACATCACTTTTACGGTACCGATAAGCTCTTCAACGGTTGGGTGATCGCCCAAGCCAGAGTTTTGAGCTACCACATTACCACCGTGGCTGTTAAAGAAGGCTGTTGCTTTACCGCCAATAACGGCAAGGTCAGTTTCAACCCCTTTGTCTTTCCACTGCTGCATGTCGGTGACGACTTGCTTAAACAAGTTAATGTTTAAGCCGCCACACAAACCGCGGTCAGTAGATACCACGATATAACCTACACGCTTGGCTTCTCGTTCTACAGCATACGGATGCTTGTACTCGAGCTTACCTAGCGCGATATGACCAATTACTTTGCGCATAGCTACTGCGTAGGGACGGCTGCTTTCCATTGCGTCTTGCGAACGACGCATTTTACTTGCTGCAACCATCTCCATCGCTTTGGTAATCTTTTGGGTGTTTTTAACACTGCCAATCTTACCTTTAATCTCTTTAGCGCCGGCCATATCTATTGCTCCTATTCGTCAGGTTTGATTACCAAGATTGCGTAGATTTAAAGCTTTCAATTAAGCCTTTAATCGATGCATCAATCTCGTCGTTGTAATCGCCTTTTTCGTTAATAGTCGCTAATAGATCGGCGTACTCGTTGTTAGCGTAAGCTAGCAACGCTGCTTCAAAATCAACAATCTTATCGATTTCTACGTCAGCTAAGTAACCTTTTTCAGCGGCGTATAGACCTAGTGCTTGTTCAGCAACAGATAATGGGCTGAATTGCTTCTGCTTCATTAACTCGGTTACTTTTTGACCGTGGTCTAACTGCTTACGTGTTGCATCATCTAAGTCAGAAGCAAACTGAGCAAATGCTGCTAGTTCGCGGAACTGTGCCAATGCAGTACGAATACCACCAGACAGTTTCTTAATAATCTTAGTTTGTGCTGCACCACCTACACGCGATACCGAAATACCTGGGTCAACCGCCGGACGAGTACCAGAGTTAAACAACTGGCCTGTTAGGAAGATCTGACCATCGGTAATCGAAATTACGTTGGTTGGTACGAATGCTGATACGTCACCGGCTTGGGTTTCAATAATAGGCAATGCAGTTAATGAACCTGATTTACCTTTTACTTCACCTTTAGTGAACTCTTCTACGTACTGTTCGTTTACCTGAGAGGCACGCTCTAGTAGACGAGAGTGAAGGTAGAATACGTCACCAGGGTAAGCTTCACGGCCTGGCGGACGACGTAGTAGCAAAGAAATTTGACGATAAGCTACGGCTTGCTTAGACAAATCATCATAGATGATTAGTGCATCTTCACCGCGGTCACGGAAGTATTCACCCATGGTACAACCCGCGTAAGGCGCTAGGTATTGTAGTGCGGCTGAATCTGATGCAGAAGCTGCAACAATGGTGGTGTACTCCATTGCGCCGTATTCTTCTAGCTTACGTACTACGCTAGCGATAGTAGAGGCTTTTTGGCCAATCGCTACGTAAACACATTTAATGCCAGAGCTTTTTTGGTTAATGATGGTGTCAACAGCGATAGCTGTTTTACCAATCTGACGGTCACCAATAATCAACTCACGCTGACCACGGCCGATTGGAATCATTGAGTCAATCGCTTTAATACCTGTTTGAACAGGTTTATCTACCGATTTACGTTCCATTACGCCAGGTGCAATTACTTCGATTGGCGAGAAGCCATCGTTGTCTACTGCGCCTTTACCATCAATTGGCTCACCTAGTGTATTTAGTACACGTCCTAGTAGGCCACGACCTACTGGAACTTCCAAAATACGACCAGAACTTTTTACTTTGTCACCCTCTGCTAAGTCAGCATAAGGGCCCATTACTACCGCACCTACAGAATCACGCTCTAGGTTTAATGCGATAGCATAACGGTTACCAGGAAGCTCAATCATCTCGCCTTGCATTACATCAGCAAGACCATTAATGCGAAGAATACCGTCACTTACAGAAACGATAGTACCTTCGTTACGAGCTTCACTGACAACTTCAAACTGCTCAATACGTTGCTTGATCAGTTCGCTTATTTCAGTGGAATTCAGTTGCATGCTCTATTCCCCAATTACGCTTGCAGTGTTTCAGAAAGTTTCGCCAATTGCCCTTTAACAGAGCTATCAATCACTAAATCACCGGCTTGAATAATCACACCGGCCATTAGTGAGGCGTCAACACTACAGTTAAGCTTCACTTTGCGTGCTAAACGCTGTTCCAAGGAAGCACTAATTTGCGCTTGCTGCGCGGCATCTAACTCGGTAGCGGAAACAACATCAGCGGTTATTTCCTTAGCCAATTCGGCCTTATACTCCAAGAAAAGAGCTAACACAGCAGGCAACGCATTTAAACGTCCGTTCTCAGCCATTAACTTAATTAAGTTAAGGCCATGCTCGTTAAGCTGTTCGGCACATACTGTGGTAAATAAATTAACCAAAGTATTTGCTGACTCCCTTTTCAGTTGAACTGCAACGTGCTCATTGGCTGCCACTTCGGCAACAAATGCTAGCATCTCAGTCCACTGTTCTAAGGCTTTTTGCTCAACAGCAAAATCAAACGCAGCTTTAGCGTAGGGACGAGCAATGGTGGTTAAATCAGCCATAAGCTCTACCTTTTATCCCTTATTTCAGCTCAGCGACTAGCTTATCAACAATCTGCTTGTTGGCTTCTTTGTCGATTGAACGCTCAAGAATTTTCTCAGCGCCAGCGATGGCTAAAGCAGCTACTTGTGCACGTAACTCTTCACGAGCACGATTACGTTCAGCTTCAACTTCTGCGTTACCTTGAGCAAGAATTTTTTCTCGCTCAATGTTAGCCAGCTCTTTTGCTTCGTCGATGATTTGAATTTTGCGCTTGTTAGCTTGCTCGATAATACCAGCAGCTTCGGACTTGGCGTCTTTCATTTGCTCTGAAGCTTTCGCTTGAGCTAATTGAAGATCCTTTCCGGCACGTTCAGCGTCAGCTAAACCATCCGCAATTTTCTTTTGACGAGCTTCAATCGCATCGATTAATGGTGGCCATACGTATTTAACGCAGAACCAACAAAAAATCGCGAACGATATCGCTTGTCCAAACATGGTTGCATTGATATTCACAACGACACCTCCTATTTGTTAGGAATCGAAGGATTAACCTAACAAGGCAACGAACGGGTTAGCGAATACGAAGAATAACGCGATACCCACGGCAATCATTGAGATCGCATCTAGTAGACCAGCAATAATAAACATTTTAGTTTGTAGTGCAGGGGCTAGCTCAGGCTGACGGGCTGATGCTTCTAACAATTTACCACCTAAAAGTGCAAAACCGATAGCAGTACCAAGAGCGGCCATGCTCAGCATGATTGCAACAGCGATAATAGTTAAACCAACAACAGTTTCCATGATTTTCTCCAAATAGTATTTATTAGGTTAAAACAGTTTTTATTAAACTTAATTAGTGATCTTCATGGGCTAAAGCTAGATAAACTATCGTTAGCATCATGAAAATAAACGCCTGAAGCACAATGACCAGAATATGGAAAATTGCCCATGGCACAGATAAGGTCCATTGAGCCCATAAAGGAACAAGTGCGGCAATAAGAATAAAGATCAATTCACCTGCATACAGGTTACCGAACAGACGCAAAGCGAGTGAGAAAGGTTTAGCCAATAAGGTGACCGATTCTAACAAGAAGTTGAATGGAATCATTGACCAATGGTTGAAAGGATTAAGCGTTAGCTCTTTTGTAAACCCTTTCAATCCTTTTACTTTAATACTGTAAAAAATGATTAAACCAAACACGGCAATAGACATGCCCAATGTAATGTTTAAATCAGTAGTAGGTACAATTTTAAAGTACTCAGCGCCCATAAGTCCGGCGACGTGGGGTATAAAGTCAACAGGGACTAGATCCATCAAGTTCATGAGGAAAATCCACACGAAGATGGTTAGACCAATTGGCGCAATAACGCGGTCGGTGCGATGGAATGCGTCACGAACGGCTCCATCAACAAACTCAACCATCATTTCAACAAAACATTGAAACTTGCCAGGTACGCCAGTTGTTGCTTTTTGCCCTGCCTTATAAAAAAGAAATAAGAACAAAGCGCCCAAGCCAACTGAAAACAGGAGTGAATCAATGTGCCAAGTCCAGAACCCTGCATCCTTACAAGCGTAATTAAATGCCAGACCGCCATCGGCCATACACATTTGAGCGTTTGTAAGGTGGTGCTGGATATAGCCTGAAACGTTACCTTCAGCAGCCATTTATCATCCTATTTTTGTTACTAAGAAAAATAGAGGCAGTCCATTGTGTCAAAGTACTAAAAACAAAGCCTAGCAATAGTGCTAAAGGCACTACATCTAGCAAGGCAAAGGCTAGTATGAACATAATGGCTGTTAGAGAAAGTTTTACGACTTCCCCGAGATAAAAGCTCAATACTACGTATTTTCGATGTCTAGCTCCCACAAACATAAATGCCATGGCAGTAAACAGCGCATTTGGTAGTAAAAAGATTATTCCTCCGAGTAACACAGAAATGGCAGTCTCTTTATCAAAAAAGAAACCACTTTTAAGTGTTAGCAGTGCGACAAACCCTGTCTGAAAGATAACAAAATATAACGCCTTAAGGCGTACTTCTGTTGTTAAAGACCCAGACATTCTCGACCTCTACTAGTTTTTACATTTAACCCATTACCTATAAGTAGGTAAAAAGGGCTTGCGAAAAAGCCTAATGATTATACGTTGAACGCGCACTTTTGCAATCAGAAGCAAAGCGGAAGTCACCAATTTGTAACAGCTTACATAAACAAATAGCGGTTATTGTTAATTTTTATGTTACAAACCAGCGATTTTGGTCATTTTTTGGTGAAAGTTAGGTAATCAAGATCAAAGAAATGTAGGTAAGAATAGTTTATAAAAACTAAAGTGTTTCATCGGAATCGATGAAGAGCGCCAAAATAGCATCTAATTCATCCAAGTTTGCATAGTCTATAACCAACTTACCTTGGCCTTTTTTGTTTTGCTGAATTTTTACACCAGCACCTAAGCGTTCGCTTATTCTTTGCTCTAATCTGTTAATATCTGGATCAACTTTAGCGGCTTGTTTAGGGGCTTTAGGGTTTAAAACTGCCTTAACCAGCTTTTCGGTATCACGCACAGTTAAGCCTTTGGCTGCAACATTACGTGCAGTTTCGGCTTGAGTTTCGCCACTTAAAGCTAACAAGGCACGCGCATGGCCCATTTCGATATCGCCATGCTCTAATAAGATTTTCACATCGTTATCAAGGCTATTTAAACGCAGTAGGTTGGTTACAGTTGTGCGAGATTTACCTACCGCTTCAGCGACCTGCTGATGAGTAAGTTCAAATTCGTTCATTAAGCGGTCAAGGGCAACCGCTTCTTCCATTGCATTAAGATCTTCACGCTGAATATTCTCAATAAGCGCAATAGCAACCGCGTTTTCATCACTCACGTTTTTAATCAAACAAGGAACATCGTGCAGATGAATTTGTTGCGAGGCGCGCCAACGGCGCTCACCGGCAATAATCTCAAATTGATTATCACCCACTTCTCGAACCACAATGGGTTGAATAACCCCTTGTGCTTCTATCGAGTGAGCCAGTTCCTCAAGTGCTTCAGCCGACATGTCTTTACGAGGTTGGTACTTACCAGGGCGTAACCATTCGATAGGTAGCTTACGCAGTTCACCACGGTTTTCATCAACGGTTTGCTGATTAGTATCGGCTTTAGTGTCCTCTTCAACTTGACGTTGACGAGCGTTATTACTGGTACTGAGTAATAAATCTAATCCTTTACCTAATCCACGTTTTCTCGCTGACATGTCTTTATCCGTATTCATTAATCTACGACCACCGCTTGTGCTTCTTCTTCATGGCGGCGAATAATTTCACCCGCTAAAGCAAGGTAAGCCTTAGAACCATTTGACGTTTTATCATAATACATGGCTGGTTTACCAAAGCTAGGGGCTTCGGCTAAACGCACATTTCTTGGGATCACAGTTCGGTAGACTTTTTTACCAAAATGCTGCTTAAGCTGATCACTTACATCCGAAGATAATCTATTTCGCGGATCAAACATGGTTCGCAAAATGCCTTCAACTTGCAGATCAGGATTAACCACAGAAGCCAATTTACTAATGGTATCAACTAAAGCTGTTAAGCCTTCTAAGGCGTAATACTCACATTGCATTGGCACCAATACACTATCGGCAGCAGCCATTGCATTAACGGTAAGCATGTTGAGCGAAGGCGGGCAATCTATAAAAATGTAATCGTAGTAGTCACGCACCGGCGCTAATGCATTACGTAAGCGTACTTCACGCGCGAAAAATTCCATTAATTTAATTTCTGCAGCGGTAACATCTGAGTTAGCTGCAATTAAATCAAAAAATCCGCTGGTATCTTTTACCGTTACTTGATCGATAGGTTCTTCATCAATCAGTAACTCATAGGCTGTTTTTGGAACATCGTATTTATCAACACCACTGCCCATGGTGGCATTACCTTGTGGGTCTAGGTCAATCAACAATACTTTGCGTTTAGTGGCCGCCATAGACGCTGCTAAATTTACGCTGGTTGTAGTTTTTCCTACGCCACCTTTCTGGTTGGCAACCGCAATTACTTTACCCACAATATTTTCGCCTAAGGGTTATTTTTATCAATAATAACTAGATGTCGCTGACCTTCAAGTTCGGGAACCGTTAAACTCTCGATACTGTGCAGTTTTAAGCCTTCAGGCAGGTTTTCTAGCTCTTGTTCGGGCACTAAGCCTTTTAAAGCATAGAATTTACCATTATTTGCCGGTAGGTGAGAACACCAGTTAAGCATATCCTCTAAAGAAGCGAACGCTCTGCTTATTACGCCATCAAAATCGAGGTTTTGTTGGTAGTTTTCTACTCGGCTCTGCACCGCGGTAACATTATCGAGTTTGAGTAAATGACAAACTTGGCGAATAAAAGTAATTCGTTTCCCCAAACTATCAAGCAATACAAACTGTTTATCAGGATTAATAATGGCCAAGGGAAGACCAGGTAATCCAGGCCCTGTGCCAACGTCAATAAAACGCTCACCTTGTAAGTAAGGACTTACCACTAAACTATCGAGAATGTGTTTTACCATCATCTCCATAGGATCTCTTACCGAGGTAAGGTTATAAGCTTTATTCCATTTATCAAGCTGCTCAACCAAACTAACCAGTTGAGAGATTTGCAGCTCGGAAAGCTGCAGAGACGTTTGAGCCAATAAGCCCTGTAAGCGAGATTTTAACACCCGATCATCCTAAGCTGACTTGCGTGCCAAGTCGTGTTTTTTCAAATATACCAATAGCAATGATACCGCAGCTGGAGTTACTCCCGAAATACGTGCTGCTTTACCTATGGTTTCTGGTCTGGCATTGGTTAGTTTTGCAACTACCTCATTCGATAGACCGCTAATTTTAGAGTAATCCAAATCTAAAGGTAGCAAAGTATTTTCATGCTTTTGGGTTTTCTTAATTTCTTCTAATTGGCGTTTAATATAGCCATCATATTTGATCTGGATTTCAACTTGCTCAGCGGCGGTTGGTAGTTCTAATCCAGGTCCAAAGCCATCAATTTCCATCAATTGTTGGTAGTTAAGCTCTGGTCGGCGAATCAACTCTTCTAAAGAATGCTCGCGGGTAATTGGATTTTTCAACAATGGGTTTAGCTGATCCAATTGCTTAGAACTGGTATGAACCCAAGTGTCTTTTAAGCGTTGGCGTTCTAACTCAACCGCTTCCACTTTTTGATTAAACAACTGCCAACGATGATCGTCTACTAAACCAAGCTTACGACCTTGCTCAGTTAAACGCATATCGGCGTTGTCTTCACGTAACAATAAGCGATATTCGGCACGGCTAGTGAACATACGGTAAGGTTCTTTAGTGCCTAAAGTCGCTAAATCGTCGATCAACACGCCCATGTAAGCTTGGTCGCGTCGAGGTGCCCATGCATCTTTGCCTTGAGCGTAAAGTGCAGCATTAGAGCCAGCAATTAAACCTTGGGCACCGGCTTCTTCATAACCGGTAGTGCCATTGATTTGTCCAGCAAAGAACAAACCTTTTAAGTATTTGTTTTCAAGGCTTTGTTTTAAATCACGAGGATCAAAGAAGTCATATTCAATGGCATAACCAGGACGGGTTATGTGGGCATTCTCTAAACCTTTCATCGAGTGAACTAATTCAACCTGAACATCAAAAGGTAAGCTGGTAGAAATACCATTTGGGTACACTTCGTGAGTGGTTAAGCCTTCAGGCTCAATAAAGATCTGATGTGAGTTTTTATCGGCGAAGCGAGTTACTTTATCTTCGATAGATGGGCAATAACGCGGCCCAATACCTTCAATCACACCGGTAAACATCGGGCTTCTGTCTAAACCATTACGAATAATGTCGTGAGTTGATTCGTTGGTATGAGTGATATAACAAGGGATCTGTTGTGGATGATCGCTTTGTTTACCAATAAACGAAAATACTGGTGTAGGTGTATCACCAGGCTGTGGCTGCATTTGGCTAAAATCGATACTGCGCGCATCAATGCGAGGTGGAGTACCGGTTTTTAAGCGATCAACTCGTAGCGGTAGTTCTCGAAGTCGTTGAGCTAAAGCAATTGACGGCGGATCACCAGCTCGGCCACCAGCATGGTTATTTAAACCAATGTGGATCATGCCACCAAGGAATGTTCCCACAGTGAGCACTACGCTGCGTGCACGTAACTGTAGGCCCATTTGAGTAACCACCCCTACCACTTGATCATTTTCTACGATCAAGTCGTCACAGGCTTGTTGAAAGATAGTTAGGTTGGCTTGGTTTTCTAAACGCTCACGGATCGCGGCTCGATAAAGTACTCGATCTGCTTGTGCGCGAGTTGCACGAACTGCTGGGCCTTTAGATGAGTTTAGGGTTCTAAATTGGATCCCTGAAAGGTCGGCAGCTTGTGCCATTAAGCCACCTAAGGCGTCAATTTCTTTTACTAAGTGACCTTTACCAATACCACCAATGGCTGGGTTACAAGACATTTGACCTAAAGTCTCAATGTTATGAGTAAGCAACAAGGTATTTTGACCCATGCGTGCAGCTGCAGCTGCTGCTTCAGTACCGGCATGACCACCACCGATCACTATCACGTCATATTGTTGTTTATAGAACATTTGTTATTACCTCGAACCAGCCTAATCCCAAAAGGGTGCGACATTTTACTGGTTAAGTGGCGATAAGGGAATGCTTAGATCAGAATTAGATCTGTACTCGATCTCTTATAAATATATATAAGATCTTTTTTTAAAGATCTTTTATTAGATCTACTATTAGTAACTTGCTGATCTGTAGATAAGTGATTTTTTAGCTTTATGATCATTAACTTAATTAAGATCAGATCTTGTTAATGAAGGGCGATCTAAGCAGGGGAAAAACTGGGATCTAATTTGCTGTTTATCCACAGGTGGAAATGGGTATAAGCTTATCCATAGGAATAACTATGTTAAATTAATAGCTATTCCCTAGGGTTATCCACAGTATTTAGTTCACATTTAGCTCATTTTTCCAGCTTTCTAACCATGCAACTGCTGGTTCTTCAGGCACTGGTTCTAGATCAACATCTATTTCTAAACGTTCTTTTAGCTTTTTGGCACCCAAATTACTTAAGGTTTGGTCGAGATCTTTACCTGCTCCACAAAAGGTATCGTAACTGCTACTACCAATAGCCACTACGCTATAAGAAACAGAAGAAAGATCCGGTTGGTTTTCGAGTAAATGTTGGAAAAATGGCTGTAGATTGTCTGGCACATCTCCTGCGCCATGAGTAGAACTGCAAATAAGCCAAAAAGCTTGCTGATTTAGCTCTTCAAACTCTGCATCTAAGTGAATTTTTACTTGATGCTGTTCTTTTAAAAGCGCTTCTAACTCATCTGCGACGTATTCAGCCGAACCGAGGGTTGATCCCACAATGATTTCTATATCCACTTACGATCCTGTTAAATGTAGAGTCTTGGCTACATTGTAACGTGATCTAATAGGGTTTAACTAGCTGCGAATTTATTGTGATCTAGTTGTTGATAGTTTCACGTGAAACCTCAGTAAAATTCGCTTTACCCGCCATCTAAGCTGATGATCCCATTTGTTGTGTGTGAATAAGAGTTGTGCACAAATTATCTAAATGGCTAATGGGGGTTGTTTCGAAACTCTGCTTTACACAAATTAATTAGCGCCTGTTGAGCTGGGGAAACCGTTGTTTGTTTGCTGTAAATCAAGCCAAGTTGTTCATTGGCAATGGCATCGTTATGGGCTAAGACTACTAGCTCACCCGTTTCAATATAAGGATTTAGCTGCTGTTGTTGGCCGACAAAAACGCCAACACCACGTAAACAAAGTTCAATAGCCAGCGAATGATGCTCTACTGCAATTTGCCTTTGTACTGTATCGGGATCCCACAGCTCGGTATTGGTTGAAGAAAGTACGGTTATCCAGGTATGACTTAGTACTTGTTGAAGAGTTGTAGACGTTGCAGACGCTAATTGGTGAGTTCGTGAACATACTGCTACTACTGGCATTTCACACAAAGGTTCTACAGTAAATTGGCTAGGAAAAGCGTCCCGGTAAAAACAAACGGCTAAATCTAATGATGGCTGTTGTTGCCAGTTGAGTAGCTGCTCATCGCGGCGTTGGTAAATATGTAAATCTACTTGTGGGTAGGCTTGGTTAAATTGGCTAAGCACCTTTGCTATAGAACTATCTTGCAAATAAGCACTTACTCCAAGGTTTAACCTTAAACAGTCCAGGTTGGCAATTTGCTCTACCTGTTCGTTTAGGTGTTGTTTTGCACTTAGTAACTGCTCACACAAGGGAAGCATTTTTAAGCCTTGTTCCGATAACACCGGCTTGTGGCCGCTTCGGGTAAACAATTCAACATTCCAATCTATTTCTAAGTTACTGATCCATTGACTAAGTTGGGCGCGGTTTTTCTGCATCTTTTTGGCAGCGGCTGAAATACTGCCCAACTGATGACTTAATACAAAAGCTTGGATTGCTTGAAGATTCATTTGGGATCCTCTGTGTTAATAAAAGCTAACAGACTCTGATTTGTTAGCGCAGTGCCATCTCATCATCATAGCGGCGATGGACTGTTTTACGAGTATGTAACTGGTACTCAATGATGCACGGATGTTTTAGTAATCATCTACTGAAAGGTTCCAAAATGAAAAAAATTATCGTCGCTTCTACCGTTTCGCTTGCGCTGTTTAGTCAATTTGCAGCGGCTAATACAATTCGTGGTGAAGTTGCCGCAGAAAGTAACCGTACTGGCCCCCATCTAGGCATACTAAAAGGCGGTTATGAGTTTGATACTGATTACGGTCAGTTTGGCTTTGATGTTGAGGCAAAAAGCCGTTTGGGTGGGCGACCTTATGGCGAAAATCAGCATGAGTCAGGTTTGCACGAAGCTACTTTTGCTGCAGATTATACCTACAAGTTCGGTAATGCTTATGTTCAGCCAAGAGTTGAATATACACGTAATGTCGCTAACGACGCCAACACCGGTAAGTTTGCTCTTAAAGGTGGTTATAACTTTGATAATGGTATTTTTGTTGCTGCGCGTTACCGTTACGAAGGTACCCAAAATAACAACAGCATAAATAAAGCTGAACTAGGCGATGTAAAAACTAACCGAACCGATTTAACCGCTGGTTGGGCCGGTGATATTGTTGGTGTGTCTTTTAACTACATTCATAAAGACGCAAATGCAGAGCACAAAAATAATAACCTGAAAATTAATGAACTTGAAACTAAGGTGTTTCTTACCAATTTAGGAAGCTACCAGCCTTATGTTCAATATACTCAGAAAAACTTTGATAGCAGTGGCTACAACAGCAGCCCGCTAAAAGATGATAGCCAGATAAAACTTGGCGTTAGTATGAAGTTTTAAGAGAACAAAAAAAAGAGCGCCCAAAGGCGCTCTTTTAGTTGGTATAACTGTAATGTTTAGTGGTAGTTCAACGAGGTCGCTTTACCTCTAAATACCCAGTAGGAAAAGGCGGTGTACATGAGGATCACCGGCACAACAATCAGGGCGCCAATTAAAATCACTATCAGTGATTCTGGCGCAGATGCCGCCTCCCAAATATCCATTTGTCCAGGTACTACATCGGGGAAGAAGCTAAAGCCCAAAGCGCTAAAACATAGCAAAAATATCAGCATAACTAAGCTAAATGGTACCCAGCAGTGGCGATCGTTTTCTTTAGGTAAACGCCCTAGCAAAAAGTCGTTAAACAAAAATGCTGCAAAACACAAAGCTGGGATCAGCAATACAAACATGACCAATGGGAAGTCAAACCAGCGATCAAATACACCAGGGTTAACTAAAGGGTTAACGATAGATACCGCAATCACCCCCATGAAACAAAAACGGCCAGTGGATTTTGTCCAAGCAACAGCACGTTGCTGTAAGCTGTTTTCGGTTTTCATTACTAACCAAGCTGCACCAATATAGCTATAAGCAGCTGTTACACCCAAGCCACTGAGCAAACCGAATAAATGGGTGCTTATGCCACCCTCAAAACCCATTACATACAAACCTAACATGTAACCTTGAGCTAGGGTGGTGAGTATAGAACCTGCTTTAAAGGTTCTGTCCCAAGCTAACTTATGGTCAACTGCTGCTTTGGCTCTAAAGTCAAAAGCTACGCCACGCATAATAAGTCCGATCAGCATAATTGCGACCGGAATATACAGGTGGTAGAGCACAATGCTATGCGCTGCTGGAAAGGCAATTAGCATGATGCCAACTGCCAGTACTAACCAAGTTTCGTTGGCATCCCAAAACGGACCAATAGAGGCAATCATAGTATCGCGCTGTGCTTCGTCGGCTTCGCCCATTGGCAGCAAAATACCCACACCTAAGTCGTAGCCATCTAAGATTGCGTAAACAAGAACCGAAAGTCCCATTAAGCCGATAAAAATAACCGGTAACCAGTAGGCGTCCATCATGCTTTAGCACTCCCTTCAACGTTGTCTTGTGGCTGATTAACATTGGTTAAGTTGCCGTCGGGTTTGGGTTCGTTGGTTTCAAACTCTTCTTCTTTAACCGCTTTACGTGCCATTAAGAAAACCGTGTGAATGTAGGCAACTAACAAGAAGCTATAAACGATTAGATACAGCGCTAACGAAAATGCCACGTTTGAAGCGGGTAGGCTGGTTACAGCATCTTCGGTTCTTAGTACTCCGGTTACTAACCAGGGTTGGCGGCCTATTTCTGTTACATACCAGCCGGCAAGGGTGGCTACCCAACCCGAGAAGGTAGTACCTACTAATACTTTTAGCATCCAATTTGGCATTTTGCCTTTACGCACCATGTGGTAAGAGCCAAACCAACTTAGGGCTAACATAAGTAGACCCAAGCCCACCATTACCCGGAAACTCCAAAAAACAGGTGCTACTGGCGGGTGCTCGTTTTCAAATTCGTTTAAGCCTTTAAGCTCACCATCTAGCTCGTGAGTTAAAATTAAGCTCGCTAACTTAGGAATGCCAATGGCAAATTTGTTGGTTTTAGTTTCTTCATCTGGCAATGCAAATAACAGTAATGGAGCCCCTTTCTCGGTTTCCCATATACCTTCAATGGCGGCAATTTTTGCAGGTTGGTGCTCAAGAGTATTTAAGCCATGAAAATCACCCACTAAAGCCTGAGTTGGCGCTAGTATCGCTGCCACTATTAGGCTTACTTTTAAGGTAAGGCGCGGAGCTTTTTTAACGTCGCCTTTTAAAATTCGATAGGCTGAAATACCGGCGATAAAAAACGATGCAGTTAGGCCAGAAGCTAACAACATATGGGTTAAGCGATAAGGAAATGATGGATTAAACACAATTGCAAACCAATCGGTTGGATAAGCAACACCATCACGCATTTCAAAACCGGTTGGGGTTTGCATCCATGAGTCTAGCGCTAGAATCCAAAATGCCGACAAACTGGTACCAATCGCTACCAATATGGTTGCTAGGGTATGTACTTTGTTTGGAACACGTTTGATGCCAAACAGCATAATGCCCAAGAAGGTCGCTTCTAAGAAAAAGGCGGTAAGCACCTCGTAACCGAGCAGAGGACCAGCAATATTACCCACAGTCTCCATAAAGCCTGGCCAGTTAGTACCAAACTGGAATGACATGGTAATGCCGCTTACAACACCAATCGCAAAGGAAAGCGCAAACACCTTTACCCAAAAGCGATAGGCGCGCATCCAAACTGGGTTACCGGTCATATCGTGGCGAACTTTAAAAAAAACTAGGAACCAACACATCGCAATGGTGATGGTGGGAAACAGGATGTGAAAGCTGATATTGGCAGCAAACTGTATCCTTGAGAGCATTAGGGCATCAAGCATGGTTAAGCCTCGTTAAGGTTGATAATCTCATTAGCTGGCGGCAGATCCCTTGTTACCAACGATTTTGTCTTTTAACTCTAAAATTCTGCTAATACCTGAGCCCATCTTCATTAAACTCTGCAGTTTGTCTGGATTCATCGTATTAAGTGCGTATGACCATTGAGTGATTAACTCTAAGAGATCGTGGATCTCTTCCATTTTTTTCTGAGTAAACTGGTCTGCTTCGTTTTCCGGTTCTTCCAATAAATTAGAACGTAGTAAAGAGAGGGTTGGGTCAACTTCGCGCTTACTGCGTTCTTCAAATACAGTTCTCGCCATATCCCAAATGGACCCGGCGGCAGTAAAAAATTCTCGGCGCTGACCTGCTTGGTGGCTTAGCTTTACTAAGCGCCAAGACTGTAATTCTTTTAAACCCATGCTGACGTTGCCGCGGCTAATGCCCAGCTGTTGCATAATTTGTTCGGCGTGCAAAGGCTCTTTATTAATCACTAACAAAGCCAATATTTGGCCAACTGTTCGGTTAAAACCCCAACGGCTGCCCATTTCGCCAAAATGAAGAACAAAAGCTTGGCTCTTCTCTGATAATTGCACGCGCTAAATCCTTTTATTGAACTTTCAGAAAACAGTGAAACTTTAATTGAAAATTGATTTAAGTCAATATTTTTAGCGATAATTGATGGAGAGTGATGAAACTGTGAGGTAGATTTAGCTTAGTTTGAGAGTGGGTTTATCTGTTAATCGAAAACCTGATAATAGCTTTATATTTACTTGCTGTTTATCAGGTGTTGTTGGTGTTTATCTATATTTTAAGGGTAGCTTGGTAATAGTGAACACTTACTTATTAAGCTATTTTCCGATACAGAAAGTGAAGACGCCCATAAACACAGGTGTGGTTGCACACTTGGGGGACCGATTGGGGACCAAATTGATAAATGTGCTCTCAACCCAAGTGTACTTTCCTAATAGAATATAGTTATTTGTTCGCTATATGTCTTTCAAATCTTACCGTTAAAATGACTAACTGTTTAGCCCTGTATGCATTCAGTATGAACTCTACACTTAGCCATAATGCTGTTTGACTACCAGTTTTTTCTCCCCATACTATTGCGTATATTATTCTTAAATAGGCTGCAAATACTTAAATAAACAGCGCCGCATACATGAGGTTCAAGTATTGTTATCGTTATCGATTCAAACTCTAGAGTGCTTTATCGCTGCAGCAGAGACCGGCGCATTTAGTAAAGCTGCCCGAAAAATAGGAAAATCGTCATCCTCTGTCAGTCGCTGGATATGCGAATTAGAAGATGATCTTGGCTACTTATTGTTCGAAAGGAAAAGTAACGGACTTGTCGTAGTATTAAGCCCAAAAGGTGAGGCGCTGTTACCTAAGGCTAAAATTGCAATTGATTACATGCGAAAATTGGAAGACCTTGCCTATTCAATGCACGGAGACGGCTCTCCACTTGAATTAACGATTAGTTTTAGTGAGCTGATTGACGGTGAAGGCATTGCTGAAGTTATTCAAGATCTTAAAGCTACCTGGCCAACTCTCCAAATTGCGTTTAAAAATATTGACATGGTTCATGTTCAGTTGGCTATTGACAGTAACGATGTCGATTTTGCGTTAGGCGCAGCTGCCGACTCTTTTTATCCTAATATAGGCGGGGTTGTTGTAGGCGAAGAAAATATCAGTTTAATTGCTCACCCCGATAATCCATTATGCCAAGAACCTGAAGTGCAACTAGACATGCTAATGTCTCAAACGGCCATATGGTCTTCCCCTTATGAAAAAGCTCTGCAAGATGAGAGAGCACTTTTCAATAGCTTAGATACAATAGAATGCGGTGAAGCGAGCACAGTAGTGTCATTAGTAAAAAAGAACTTAGGGGTTGCATTACTTCCTGAGTACATAACGCATTCTGCGAGTAAGTCAGGTGAAGTGGTAGCACTTAGCTATAACCAAAGAGAGATTATCCCTTCGTTCCCTATGATGTTGTACTACCGGATGGATTACCCACACCCTGAAGTGACCGAACAAGTTATTAGCACACTAAAGAGTTGGTTCGGTTATACCAAATAGCTTATTTTTTAGCTCTTTCGCCATTCGTAAAAGAAAGGTTTCGTACTGCTGTAAAACCCTACTTTTTTAGTACATTCACTAAATTCAAGTTAGCTACTTCTCTGTTTTGTTGCTGCCACTCTTACACTATTTACAGCTCCAACCTTAATAAACATCTCATTTATCATTTCTATCTACACTAAACATTTCTCTTTTATTATCCCAATTATGGGATGATTCGAACTACGAGTTAGACAAATTTGAGTTTATCTTGGCCTCACTGAATAAGTTCTTTAAACAAAAATACGTCCAGTTGGAGGAAACATCATGAAAAACTCAATCATCATCGCAACACTAGCAACAAGCCTGTTAAGCACTTCGTTACTTGCAGCTGAACAGGAGCAAAGACAAGAACACGACATTAACTATGGTGACCCAACAGCAGCATATTCTACCGTTGGAGTTTCACGCGCTGCTGACTCGATGATGTTAAACCTACAAGTCAACAAAGGTAACAATATCTACCAAGTTGATTACGGCTTTAATGATAAAGCGCTAGGTGATGACAAAGGCCGCGAAGGCAACCAGAATTACCGAGCTCGTATGTTTCATGTAACTGATGAGGGTTTTGGTGTATCAGCGACTCTTTTGGGGTCACACAATGCAGACAAATCTGGTAGCGATACTGCTCTTGTTGGTGCTCTTTATCGTTACGAGGTATCTGACAACGTAATGATTTTCCCAATGCTAGATGTTGGTCGACAGTTCAGTTACTCCACCAGTGATAATGGCGCTAAGACCCGTGAAGAGTCTACTATCGTCCAACCTGGTGTGTTCTTACTGTACGCATTCGACGATGGCCACTGGTTATCTGCTAACCCTCGTGTTCAGTACAACGCTCGTCATAATGATTGGGTTGCTTCTGCTGAAATTGGCGGTGGTTATATGATCAATGACCTGTTCTCTGTTGGTTTCCGTATCGACCATAACGAAGGCACAGGCCGAGTTAAAGAAGATACTAAGTTTATGCTTCAAGCTAACTACTATTTTTAATCCAAACATTATTAGCGTTTTTAAAGCCCCGATATTTGCACACCTGTTATCGGGGTAAGCATAACCAGAATACTAGAAACACTTTTTTGGGATGGCTAGATTCCTCTCAGGTAAGTGTTGGTTAAAGATAACGATATAGAGAAAAAACCATGAAAACTTCATTTTTAGCCGCAGCTCTAACAGCTGTAATCGCTCTTCCCAGCTTCGCAACATCAGATGTAAACACCGTGACAAGCCTAAATGGTGTCGAAGTTGTATTACAAGGTACGCAAGCAGAACCAAACAACGTTATTGTGCAAGCTGAATTACCAGTCATTGAGTTTGATGGATTAACCTTTAAAGGCGGTCAACAAATCGTTGCGGGTTACAATGACGCATTCGGTGCCACTTACTATCAGGATTTCGTCAAACGTTACAACGATGAAATTAAAGAAGAGTTCACCGCGGAAGAAATTAAAAAGGCAGTAGCTGTTAATAATGCCTTTATTGAAGACTTTCCACGCATGAAAGCTTTCATTGAAGGTATTGCTGACGCATCAGGCGCATCAGTAGAACACATCCTGCTTGCGTTCTGGGCTGAAGATGCTTTGTTTTCTAAATCAATGCTAAGCGTCGGTGATCAACTGTTTGATGGTAAAGAATTCACTCGTCATGGTGAAGACGACAAAATAAAAGGCTGTACTGCTGTTGGTTTTACTAACGGCATATTGGGTCAAAACATGGATTTACCCCTTAACATGTCTGGTGAGTCTGCAACCTGGAAAAGTGATGAGTTGATTGCAAGTGGTCCGTCTCCGTTTCATCCGGTTATGAGCATGTCTCGCAACATGGCATCTAACACCAATACCATTGACGCATTCTCAACGGTTGCTTTAGAAAACGGTATATCAATCGGTTTAATGTACATCACCGCCATCACTCACAATGTGAGTGTTGATGAAGCTGAAGTGATGATGTCTAAATACCAAATAGCTGGTGCGGCATCTACCACCTTAGCAGATAAAAAAGGCGGACTTAAAACCTTCGAATGGCACGCTAATGGTTTCAAGACCTTCGATCAAGAAGATGGTTACATTGTTCACACCAATCACCCTCGTGACCGTGAACAAGAATTAGCCGATGTGCTTTACGATGGGGATCTTTATGAATTCAACAAAGCGATGAAAGAGACGGTCTCTCGGTATGAAGTTGCGTCAGCCTATGCTAAATACGATTTAGAACGCAGCGCTGGTTCAATTAAAGACCTGCTAACACAGCGCCCTATTTTGTTAGCACCTACTGCTGATAACTACTTCATTTCTTCAATGTCGAACGTGTCAGATATTAACGCAGGTTGTCAGTATGTTGCACCGTATCGCCCAGACCTAACTGGTTTCACAGAGGTTTGTTTCGACAAATAGTATTAACCGATTTCGTCCTAATCCCGAAAACAAAGGCACTCATTACGAGTGCCTTTTTCATAAATTTCTATCTAGAAAAATCTATAAGCTTTCCGCCTAAAGCTATCAGTATAAATTTGCTGATTGCGCAATATGTTCGTTGCTTATATAGGTCTTATTCAGCCCGCTCTCTCACTTAACGAGACGTAGTCATTTGAATTATCTGTCAGATCGAAAAACGACCAATATACATAAATCGTTCATTCGCTCTAAAATACTCTTCCTTCTTAAGTGTCCCAAAAATGGGATGATTCGAACTACGAGGTAAATAAATTTAGGTTTATCTTAGACCCAACGAATTAATCCTTTGAACAAAAATACGACCCGTTGGAGAATCACCATGAAAAAACTACCTATTACATTAATCCTTATGTCTACTTTAGGCCTTTCTGTACAAGCAGCCGAATTGCCTTATCAACAGCAATATGCTGACCAAATGGGAGCAGAAGCTCCACACAAAACAGATCTTACTGATGCTACGCCAAATGCAGAAGGCGGAGCGGTTTATGCTAATCGTAACTTCTCTGAGTTTTCTGTTGTATCGTGGAACTTCGCACCTTCGTCAACTCCGTTAATTTTTAATGAGAGCATTACGCCACTCAATAATGACGAAGTCTTGCACTTAGAAGGTACCAATACTGACGGTTACATTGTTGTGAAAGACGGCACCATTGTTAAAGAGTATTATGCTAAAGGCATGTATAAAACCACCAAGCACGCAGTGTACTCTGTAGGTAAATCATATACTTCTGCAACCTGGCACAATCAATTGTTGCCTGTAATGGACAAAACAGTCAGTCAAATCATTCCTGAACTTGCAGACTCTATTTACAAAGACATTACGGTTCGAGATGTTTCTGATATGCGCACTCCAACCTATTGGGCGGAAGATTTTGGCGATCCAAACAGCCCTGTAGTGCTCTCTGGTTCTGCGACAGGCTGGGATTTTAAAGATGCCCAGTATGAACAAATTAGCTTTTTAAATTCATTAACTCGTAATCCTGAATTAGCTGATGGCGATTGGTATTACGTTAGCCCTAACACACTGTTGCTCGATAATATGGGCTCAGAACTTAGTGGTAAACATGCTTATGAAGGCATGAAGGCCTTCTATGACAAACTGGGCTTTGAGTATATATCTAATACTGTTGCCAACTTACATGGACAAGTTTCAGCTGACGGTGGTCAATCTTACACTTTAAGAGACTTTGTAAAGTTGCCTCATGCTATGGCTGCTGACGGTATTGTTAATGGTAAAGAAGCCATCTCTCAAACATATATTGACGACGTATTTACCTCTAATCCAGAAAAAACAGCTGCATTTAAGAACAGTGCTTATGGCAGTGCACTGCCAATGCTTAAGTTCTACAGCAACCAGTGGTATGTCGTTGATGAAGACATTGCTATTGGCATGGGCTCTTTTGGTCAATTCATCGCCTTTAATAAAGCAACAAACGTGGCAATTGCTAAGTTTTCCACCTATAAAATAGGTCAAGACTTTGAGATTGCAGCTAACGACATCGCGTGGTTAATTGAGCAGGTTAAGAGCTATTAAGCTTCACTACAAAATAATACACCTTAGTTTGACAATACGTGGCTAACTGACTTAGCCGCGTATTTTTTATTGCGAACACATGCTCAGCCTCTAAATATCAGCTCATTTTGGCTGAGGCAAGCATAACCTTAGCGTCATCAGGCTCTCGCCTACATGCAGATTGAATTATTGGGTCTTGAGGTGGTTTGATCTTTGATATCAAGTTGCTGTTGAAAGTAGTTAACAAAACTGGCTGAGCGCTTTGTACTATCTTTAAAACCATACTTCTGAGATTGCCATTCAACTAGTCTCTTACTTTTAATTATTTCAGCAAGTTAATTGTTATTTGCCCACTTTACTTTCCGATACAGAAACTGGTGAAAATGCGGCTGAGTAAATCGTCGGAGCTGAACTCACCGGTAATTTCGCTTAAGTGTTGTTGTACTAAGCGCAATTCTTCGGCTAATAGTTCACCTGCTTGATAAACTTCTAGTTGGGTTTTGCCATTGTCTAAGTGTTCAGCTGCAAGTTCGATGGCGTTAAGGTGGCGGCGACGCGCCATAAAGCCACCTTCCATATTGCCTTGAAAACCCATGCATTGTTTTAGGTGGTCTTTTAGCTCTGCTAGGCCTAGCTCGGTTTTCGCTGAAATCTTATAAACAGGATGTCCGTGATCCATTACTACGTCTAAGCTTTCGCCGGTAACATCGGCTTTGTTGCGTACTACTGTCATGCCCATATTGGTGGGTAGCTTTGCCACAAATTCAGGCCAAATTTTTTGTGGGTCGAGTTCCTCGGTGGTGGTGCCATCCACCATAAACAATACCCGATCAGCATTATTGATTTCTTCCCAGGCGCGCTCTATACCTATTTGCTCTACAACGTCTGCGTCATCACGTAAACCAGCGGTATCGATGATGTGTAGTGGCATACCGTCAATATGAATATGCTCGCGTAATACGTCACGAGTGGTTCCGGCTATGTCGGTAACAATGGCGGCTTGTTTACCTGCTAGGGCGTTAAGTAGGCTTGATTTACCGGCGTTAGGGCGGCCAGCTATCACTACTCGCATGCCTTCTCGTAGTAACGAGCCTTGGCGAGCTTGGCTTTGTACTAAGCCTAATTCTTCGATAATGGCGTATAAATCGGCTTGTACTTTTCCGTCGCTTAAAAAGTCGATTTCTTCTTCGGGAAAATCAATTGCGGCTTCAACGTAAATACGCAGGCGAGTAACACTTTCCACTAAGCTATGGATCTTGTTTGAAAACTCACCCTGCAGCGAGTGTAAGGCACTTTTGGCTGCTTGTTCACTGGTGGCTTCAATAAGGTCGGCAATCGCTTCTGCTTGGGCTAAATCGAGCTTGTCGTTTAGAAATGCGCGCTCACTAAACTCGCCTGGGCGAGCCATGCGTAAACCATCTAATTGGCAAATTTCGCGAATTAGCATGTCTATTACTACCGGGCCGCCGTGACCTTGTAGTTCTAGTACATCCTCACCGGTAAAGGAATTTGGCCCTTTAAAGTACAGTGCAATACCTTGGTCAAGCGTGTCTCCGCTAAGGCTTTTAAACGGTAAGTAGTCGGCATAGCGAGGAGCAGGGCACTTGCCTAATAGCGTTTCGGCTACTTGCTGGGCTAAAGGGCCAGATACTCTAATTATGCCTACACCACCACGACCTGGGGCGGTAGCTTGCGCCACAATAGTATCAGTTGAATTCATGCTCACTCTCTTTGCTCATTTCTGCTGAAAATAAAAAATGCCATTCAGCCTTCACTGAATGGCATTTTAGCATTGTTGCTAAACTTTGTGCTTAGCGTTTATGCAATCCTTTTTTCTCAAGGTTACGGTAGATGATGGTTTGCTGAATCAGCGTTACCACATTACTCATCAACCAGTAAAGTACTAGACCTGCTGGGAACCATAAGAAGAATACAGTAAAGATTACTGGCATAAACTGCATAATTTTAGCCTGCATTGGGTCGGCTACAGTGGTTGGAGACATCTTCTGAATGAAGAACATGCTCACACCCATCAAAATAGGCAGAATGTAGAATGGGTCTTGTACCGATAGGTCGGTAATCCAACCAAAGAACGGTGCATGACGTAACTCTACGCTTTCCATTAACGACCAGTACAATGCAATAAAGATAGGCATTTGTAGCAAAATAGGGAAACAACCACCTAAGGGGTTTACTTTCTCTTTCTTGTACAGCTCCATCATACCTTGCGACATTTTCTGACGGTCGTCACCGTACTTCTCACGAAGTGCAGCCATTTTAGGTTGCAGTAAGCGCATCTTCGCCATAGAGGTGTATTGCGCTTTAGTTAGCGGGTACAACAAACCTTTTACGGTGAAGGTGATAAGAATAATTGCTACACCCCAGTTACCTACAATGCTGTGGAAGAAGGTTAGTAGTTTGTACAATGGTTGGGCAATAAACCATAACCAGCCGTAGTCTACGGTTAGGTCTAGGTGTTTTGCTGATTCAGCCATTTGCTTTTGCAGTTTAGGGCCAACCCATAACGAGCTAGTTAGGGTAGCTGTATCGTTAGGCGCAATGGTTTGTAAAGGTGCTTTGTAACCCATGAATACAAAACCGTTACCGCTGTTTGAATATAGCTGGTTGGTATCGCCTTCGTTTGGCAACCAAGCGGTTACAAAGTAGTGCTGCATCATCGCAACCCAACCACCAGTAGTGGTTTCATTTAGGTTAGATTTTTTGATGTCTTTAACGCTGTACTTTGAGTAACGAGTTGATTCGCTAGAGTAAGCACCACCACGATAAACCGGCATTACCATGCTAGAGCTATGCTCTTTATCAGTTTGCTTAAGCTGGCTGTATAGTTGCAGGCTTAGGTCGGAGTCACTTTTGTTGCTTACTTGAAAGTCTACGTTTACGTCGTAGCTACCACGAGTAAGGGTAAAGTTTTTAGTAAATACGTTACCGCTTTGGTCTTGGTAGTTAAGGGCTACAACCAGTTCATCGCTACCATCAGCAAGTTCAAAGCTGTTGCTAGTTACTTGGTAAACTGGGCGGCCGTTGGCGCTGGCATCTGGGCCATCACGACCAATTAAGCCGCTTTGGGCTACATAGGTAAAGTTAGGATTTTCTTCCAACAGTACAAATGGTTCTGTTGAGTCTTCTTCTATTGGGTAGGCCAATAGTTCGGCACTCACTACATCACCGCCTTGAGCGCTAATTTTAAGCTTAAGAACGTCGGTAGTAACCGTGATTAACTGACCTGCAGCGGTAGCCTGCGTTAAGTCTGAATCGTCGTGAGATGAAGCACTGGCTGGCACATCACCATTTGCAGTAGTACCAGTTGCGGTAACAGTATTGGTAGCAGTAGTTACTACAGGCTGTGGGCCGTAGTCTTTTTGCCATTGCTGATATATAAGAAAACTTACAAACAGCAACCCAATTATCAGTAAATTGCGTTGAGATTCCATAATTTTAGTTAATCACTATTGGTTTTTTTGGAACCTGGAACCGGATCATGTCCGCCAGGATGTAGAGGATGGCATTTTAATAGACGTTGGCTTGCTAACCAACTACCTTTTAACACACCATGCAAATTAATTGCTTCAATCGCGTAATCTGAACATGTTGGCGTAAACCGGCAGCGCGGACCAAGCAAAGGACTTATCACGTATTGATAAGCCTTGATTGGCATAATTGCGATTATTCGCAACGGCGCGTTAGTCTTCGCCATGATTTCTCCAGAAGCTTGGTCAGGTCTTTATTATCTAAGTCTGAAATACCGTTCTTGGAAATAACCACTATATCTACTGCGGGCAACTTGTGCTGATGTAGACGAAAGCTTTCTCTTACCAAACGTTTAATTCGATTACGACCTACCGCTAGTTTAACGCTTTTTTTAGAAACAGCTAAACCTAGACGAGGGTGTTCTAGAGTATTGGTTTTGGCAAGGATAGTGAGTTGGGGGGTACCCACACGAACGGGGTTGGAGAATACATGTTTGAAATGCATGGGAGTTAACAAACGTAACTCCCTGCTAAAAGAATGTCTTTGCACTTAATTATGCAGACAGACTTGCGCGACCTTTAGCGCGACGACGTGCCAAAACTTGGCGGCCGTTTTTTGTTGCCATGCGAGCGCGGAAACCGTGGCTACGCTTGCGCTTTAGTACGCTTGGTTGAAAAGTACGTTTCATATTTATTACTCTTGCTAGCTAGTTTTTTACTGTACAGTCGGTGCAATTAACCAAAATGGTAGGCGCACCGGGTAAAAAAGAGGCGAAATTCTAATCATTCACCTCTTCTAAGTCAAACGAAAAATCGCTTAATCTTAAATACTGTTGTGGAAAAGATCCTTTGGATCTTTGGCGGCATTATAGTGCTCCTATATATAGGTGCAACTAAACAATGTAATTAGCCGTGATTACGCTTAACGATACGCGATATAAACTGTTGAGTTCGTGGATCTTTCGGCTGATTAAACAGTTCTTCTGGGCTACCTTGTTCAACAATAGTTCCATCGCTCATAAATACCACTCGGTCGGCAACTTCGCGGGCGAAGGCCATTTCATGAGTAACAATAACTAATGTTTGTTTGCGTTCCGCCAACTTTTTGATGAGTTCAAGCACTTCGCCAACCCATTCTGGATCTAAGGCTGATGTAGGTTCATCAAACAAAATAGCTTGGCTGTGAGTAGCCATGGCACGGCCAATACCTATACGTTGCTGTTGGCCACCCGATAATTGGCTAGGATAGTGTTTGGTTTTATCCGCTAGGCCAATATCTTTAAGTATCTTTCTTGCCTCGGTTAAGGCCTTATCTTTGGGTTGCTTCCAAACAGTGATCAACGCTTCGGCTATGTTTTGCTCTGCGTTTAAGTTGGCAAATAGCGAGTAATTTTGAAAAACAAAAGATAGTTTACGGCGCAGCGCGAGCACGTCTTTTTGGTGATGGTTTTGTGCATCTACCGTTAAACTATCTACGCTAATAAGGCCGGTATCGGGTTGTTCTAAGTAATTAATACAACGTAGAAAAGTAGATTTCCCGGTTCCTGATGGGCCGATGATCGCTACAACTTCGCCCTCTTTCACTTCTAAATCGATACCGTTAAGCACATTTTGCCCATCGAAGGACTTGCTTAAATTGGAGATTTTTATCATCGTTAATAAGCCTTCGATAGTCGCTGTTCAGCAAGGTTTTGTAGCTGAGTAAATACTGCAACAACTGCCCAATAGATAAGTGCTACTGCTAAAAATGCTTCAAAGAACTTAAAGCTACTAGATGCTTCCATTTGCGCTTTAGCCATTATTTCTGCCACACCTAAGGTAAAGGCCAAAGAGGTGCTTTTAATCATATCGATAAGATAGTTCATTAGAGAAGGCAGGGCGGTGCGCAGTGCTTGTGGTAGCACTACTCTGCGTAAAGCTTGCAGTCGAGTCATACCAAAGGCGTAACAAGCGTCCCACTGGCTTTTATCAATAGAGTTAATGGCCGCTCTAATACTTTCTGCTTTATAGGCAGAAAAGTGCAAACTCAAACCGATAACCGATGCGCTAAATGCATCTAAGCCAATCAGAATTGGGAATACCTGAGGTAAGCCGTAATACAAGATAAACAGTTGTACGAGTAACGGCGTACCGCGGAAGAATGAGATAAATACCACTGCAAATTGATTAAGCAGCGGCAATTTAAATACACGAAATAGAGCCAATACTAGTGCAAGCACTAATGCAAAAACGGCTGCAACTGCAGCCATTTCCATGGTGGTTCCCAAATACTTAAACAGTATTGGGAACAGCTCTAACATGTAACCGAAGTCAAATGTAGACATTATTTGGTGATGTCTCCGTCAAACCATTTTTGAGAAATTGCGCTTAGGCTGCCATCTTGCTGCATAGCTTCTAAGCTAGCGTTAACTTTAGCTTGTAATGCTTGGCCTGCTTCGTTGTTTTTGAATGGCATTGCATTCTCGATGGTTTCGAAAGGCTGACCCGCTAGCGCTAAGGGTAGACCAGATTTCTTGATAAGTGCTAACGAAGATACACGGTCCATAACAAATGCATCTGAACGACCCAATGCAACATCTTGCTCGATGCCTGTATCATAAGTCGCTATGTTAATTTGATTATCGGTGTCGTGTTTTCTTAATAGCTGCTCAAAGTTAGAACCTAGGTTTACTGCAACCTTTTTACCTTTTAAGTCGTCAATGCTAGTAATCTCGCTATTGCCTTTACGTACAACAATTTGCGCGCCATCCACCACATAGGGGTGAGAGAATAGGTATTTAGCTTTACGTTCGTCGGTAATAGTAATTTGGTTAGAAATGGTATCTACACGACCTGTCTCTAACATGCCAAATAGGCCAGAGAAGTTCGCGGTTACAAATTCAACTTTCCAATCATTACGTTTGGCCAGTTCATTCCAAACATCAACTTCAAAGCCTTGTAGCTGATCTTGTTTTACAAAAGTGAAAGGAAAATAACGACCAGACATACCTACTTTAACGGTATCTTGTGCAAATGCTGACCAAGGACTTAGGCTAACTAGCAGTAAACCAAGTAGCAATCGTGATTTATTTAGTAGTTTCATTTCTATTCTTCTGTATCTGTAGTTGTGTATGGGTAAAAATTCTAGTTCAGCCTCAGTAAATACACAAATACGCTGTGGTTATATCAAATAACTAAGCTGTTATCTGGCTCGGCGAATTTTATTCACATATTTGTTATCTGCTTGTGAATAATTCATAAGAAACCTAGAGTTTAAGCGGCTTCCGTTATAAAATAGACGGTCTTTTTGGTGATAACGCGGAGTCGCGAGTGAGTGGGTCTCTTTGGCAACAAATCTTAGTACGTTTACAAGATGAATTGCCGGCAACAGAATTTAGTATGTGGATCCGACCACTGCAAGTTGAGCAAGACGCAGAGTTATTGGTGTTATATGCACCAAACCGTTTTGTATTGGATTGGGTTAAAGATAAGTACTTGATCCGAGTGAATGCTTTACTCGAAGAGTTTTGCGGAAGTGATAAACCGAGTTTGCGGTTTGAAGTAGGCAGTAAACCTGTTAGCCGAACCTTATCTAATCCAGTAAAAGCCGATCCCGTGCAAGCTGGAGCCGCTGCTGCACCAGTGAGTAATAACGATAGCGGTAAGAGCTGGGATAAAGAACCAGCGGTAAAATCCGCTCTAGAAGCCAATCATCGAAACAATATTAATGCCACTTACCAGTTCGACAACTTTGTTGAAGGTAAGTCGAACCAACTCGCGCGCGCTGCTGCTACTCAGGTAGCCAATAATCCTGGTGGTGCTTATAACCCGCTATTTTTATATGGCGGCACCGGTTTAGGTAAGACTCACCTTTTACATGCGGTGGGTAATGGCATTATCGAGAACAAAAAGAATGCTAAGGTGGTGTACATGCACTCTGAGCGATTTGTTCAAGATATGGTAAAAGCTTTACAAAACAATGCGATAGAAGATTTTAAACGTTACTACCGTAGCGTTGATGCTTTGTTAATTGATGATATTCAGTTTTTCGCTAATAAAGAACGCTCACAAGAAGAGTTCTTTCATACCTTTAATGCTTTGTTGGAAGGTAATCAGCAAATTATCTTAACCAGTGACCGCTACCCTAAAGAAATTGATGGTGTTGAAGATCGCTTAAAAAGTCGATTTGGTTGGGGCTTAACGGTTGCTATCGAACCCCCTGAGTTAGAAACTCGCGTAGCTATTTTAATGACTAAGGCGAACGAAAATAATATTCGTTTGCCCGACGAAGTTGCTTTCTTTATCGCTAAACGTTTGCGTTCTAATGTTCGTGAACTAGAAGGGGCGTTGAATCGTGTGATTGCTAACGCCAACTTCACTGGACGCGCAATCACCATTGATTTTGTTCGTGAAGCCTTACGTGATTTGTTAGCGCTGCAAGAGAAATTGGTAACTATTGATAATATTCAGAAAACAGTTGCCGAGTATTACAAAATTAAAGTGGCTGATCTGTTGTCTAAACGACGTTCTCGTTCGGTGGCTAGGCCGCGACAATTAGCAATGGCCCTGGCAAAAGAGCTTACTAACCACAGCTTGCCAGAAATTGGTGATGCGTTTGGTGGTCGCGACCATACAACGGTATTACATGCTTGTCGTAAGATCTCTCAACTTAAAGAAGAAAGCCACGACATTAAAGAAGATTATCAGAATTTAATCCGCACATTATCGTCATAATCGGAGAGGCGTGACTAGGTATGCAATTTAGTATTAACCGAGAACAACTGCTTAAACCTTTGCAGCAAGTGAGTGCTGCGCTGGGTGGGCGTCCAACTATTCCTATTTTGGGGAATGTTCTGCTAGATATAAGCAACCAACAGTTGTCGATTACCGGCACCGATATGGAAGTAGAACTTATTGCGACACTTCCGCTAGAGAGTGCAGTAAACGAAGGGCGAGTAACTGTACCGGCTAAAAAGTTTGTAGATATTTGTCGTGGTTTACCAGATGGTTGTGAGATTAGCTGTAAGGCCGACGATAATCGTTTGGTACTGCGCTCTGGGCGCAGTCGTTTTTCTCTAGCAACCTTACCTGCTAACGATTTTCCAAACATCGAAGATTGGCAAAGCCAGCAGCTAATTCAGCTGACTCAAGGCCAACTTAAGAACCTGATTGATAGTACTCAGTTCTCAATGGCTAGTCAGGATGTTCGTTATTACTTAAATGGTATGTTGTTTGAGACTGACGAAAAAGGTTTGAAAACTATTGCCACCGACGGTCACCGTTTAGCCTTAGCCGAACAACGTTTTGAGCAACCTTTGCAAGCGCAACAGGTTATTGTTCCGCGTAAAGGTGTGATTGAACTAGCGCGAATGCTCGAGCACGAAGATCAGTTGGTTGAATTGCAAATTGGTAGCAACAATATTCGAGCCAGTGTTCAAGGCTTTACTTTCACTAGTAAATTGGTTGATGGCCGTTTCCCTGATTATCGCCGAGTTCTTCCTGCTAATAGTGATAAAGCATTAATTTCCGGTAGAGATGAGCTTAAACAGGCATTCTCTCGTGCTGCTATTTTGTCTAACGAGAAATTTCGTGGTGTACGCTTACAGCTAGAATCTGGAAGCTTAAAGATCACTGCAAATAACCCTGAGCAAGAAGAAGCAGAAGAAATCTTGGACGTAGATTATCAGGCCGAAGATTTAGAAATAGGATTCAACGTTGTTTATGTTTTGGATGTATTGAATGCCCTTAAGTGCGATCAAATCAGAATAAATATGAGCAACAGTAATAGTAGCGCCTTGATTGAAGATGCTGAACAAACCGGCAAAGCAATGTACGTTGTAATGCCTATGCGTTTGTAATGTCTTGTAGCTAATGCAAATTCAAAGCTTAGGTTTACAAAATTTTAGAAATATAAAGAGTGCCAACCTAAGTCCTAACCCCAAGCTTAATGTTATTTTGGGGCAAAATGGCAGCGGTAAAACAAGTGTACTAGAAGCCATTTACTACTTAGGGTTTGGACGCTCTTTTAGAAGTAATAGGCCTAGTAAAGTTATTACTTACCAGCAAGACAGTTTTGTTGTGTTTGCTCAGTTAGATGAGCACAAAATTGGATTGCAAAAGTTTAAAGGCGGAGACACTGCTTTAAGGATTAACAAAGAGACGGTAAGAAGCCAAGCGGTGCTTGCTTCATTATTGCCTTTGCAAATCCTTCATCCAGAAGGGTATGGCTTGGTTGATGGTAGTCCTAAACATCGGCGCGCTTATTTGGATTGGGGAGTGTTTCACGTGGAACATCAGTTCCACGCCGCTTGGCAAAACTACAAGCGAATATTGAAACAAAGAAATGCTTTGTTGAAACAGACAAGGCAATATCAAGATTTGCAGTTTTGGGATAAGCAGTTAGTTGAACTCGCTTTAGTAGTAAGTGAACAACGCAAAAAGTATGTAGAGAGTATTGCAGATACGCTGGCTGAGTTAGTGACAGAGTTTTTGCCAGAGTACCAATTTGATATGGCATTTTATCAAGGATGGGACGATAAAGTTGCTTTAGAAGAATTGCTAAAGCAAAGCTTTGAGAGAGACCGATTGATTGGTTATACCCAGTACGGACCTCACAAAGCAGATTTGAAGTTTAAGTTTGATGGCATAAATGCAGTAGACGTAATTTCGAGAGGGCAGTTAAAGCTGTTTGTGTGCGCTTTAATTTTGGCACAAGGGCAACATGCTCAACAAAAAAGTGGGAAGAAAACCGTTTACCTGATTGATGATTTTGCTGCAGAACTAGATATGTCTAAACGACAGTTGTTAGCTAAATGCTTACAACACAATGGGTCTCAAGTGTTTGTTTCCGCGATTGAGGAGCAAATGCTAGATGGATTTGATTTAGAAGGATGCACAATGTTTCACGTGGAACATGGTGTTATCAGCGACTATAAAACGAGAGTAAAACATGGCTGAAAATGAATATGGCTCATCGAGTATTAAGGTACTAAAAGGCCTTGATGCAGTAAGAAAACGTCCTGGGATGTATATTGGCGATACCGATGATGGCTCAGGTTTACATCACATGGTCTTCGAAGTTGTAGATAACTCTATTGATGAAGCATTGGCTGGCCATTGTTCTGATGTTGTAGTGACAATTCACAACGATGGATCGGTATCTGTATCCGATGATGGTCGTGGTATTCCAGTTGATATTCACCCTGAAGAAGGTGTGTCTGCAGCTGAAGTAATCATGACGGTTCTCCACGCTGGTGGTAAATTTGACGATAACTCTTATAAAGTATCGGGTGGTTTGCACGGTGTAGGTGTATCGGTAGTTAACGCCTTGTCTATTAAGCTGCAGCTAACAGTTAAGCGTCAGGGGCACGTTTATGAGCAGTTTTATACCCTGGGTGAACCTGATGCGCCGTTAGCGGTTGTTGGCGATACTGATAAAACTGGTACCGAGTTACGCTTTTGGCCTAGTGATGAAATCTTCTCTGACACTAAGTTCCATTACGATATTCTTGCAAAACGTTTGCGCGAATTGTCATTCTTGAACTCAGGTGTGTCTATCATCTTAAAAGATGAGCGTGATGATAAGCAGGACCACTTCTGTTATGAAGGTGGTATTCAGGCTTTTGTTTCATTCCTAAATACCAACAAAACACCAATCCACGATAAAGCATTTAGCTTTAACTTCCAACGTGATGACGGTATTGCGGTAGAAGTGGCAATGCAGTGGAACGACGGTTTCCAAGAAAACATCTATTGTTTCACCAACAACATTCCTCAGCGTGATGGTGGTACTCACCTGGCTGGCTTTAGAGCTGCGTTAACTCGTACTCTTAATAGCTACATGGAAAAAGAAGTTAATAAGAAAGATAAAAGCAGTGCCACGGGTGATGATGCTCGTGAAGGTCTAACTGCGGTTATCTCGGTTAAGGTACCTGATCCAAAGTTCTCTAGCCAAACTAAAGACAAGTTAGTGTCTTCGGAAGTGAAGTCTGCGGTTGAACAAACCATGGGTGAAAAGCTAAGTGAGTACTTATTAGAAAACCCACAAGAAGCTAAGATTATCACGCAAAAAATTATTGATGCGGCTCGTGCTCGTGAAGCTGCACGTAAAGCTCGTGATATGACACGTCGTAAAGGCGCATTAGATTTAGCTGGTTTACCTGGTAAGTTAGCCGACTGTCAGGAAAAAGACCCCGCCTTATCTGAACTATACATAGTGGAGGGTGACTCTGCGGGTGGTAGTGCTAAACAAGCGCGTAACCGTAAGAACCAAGCAATCCTTCCATTAAAAGGTAAAATCTTAAACGTAGAAAAAGCCCGCTTTGATAAGATGTTATCTTCTCAAGAAGTGGCAACGCTAATTACTGCCATGGGTTGTGGTATTGGTCGTGACGAATACGATCCAGATAAAACGCGTTATCACAACATCATTATCATGACCGATGCTGATGTCGATGGCTCGCACATTCGTACTTTGCTATTGACCTTCTTCTATCGTCAAATGCCAGAAATTATTGAGCGTGGCTACATTTACATTGCTCAGCCTCCTTTATATAAAGTAAAGAAAGGCAAGCAAGAGCGCTATGTAAAAGATGAAGAATCGTTAACTGAGTACCTAACCACCTTGGCATTAGATAATTCTGGTTTATATGTAAACCCAGAGGCTCCTGCTATTGGCGGTGAAGCGCTAGAAAGTTTAGTGACTCAGTATCGTCGTGTTTGGAAAAACAACGAGCGCTTAGCACGTCGTTACCCAATATCATTACTAAGCCAGATGGTTTACCAGCGTGCGCTTAATGTTGATGAACTTAAAGATGCTGAAGCATTGGAGCAATGGTCTGAAGAGCTTATTGCTCCGGTTAATGCTGAGCTTCCTAGTGGTAACTATTACTCAGTTGAAATAGAAAAACACGACGAACGTGATATCTATTATCCTGTTGTTACACTACGTCAGCATGGTGTGGATGTAAGCTTTAAGTTCGAACCTGAGTTCTTTGCTTCTAATGACTATAAAGATATCTGTAGCTTATACGATAATCTTAATAACTTAATAGAAGAGGGTGCCTACGTTAAGCGTGGTGAGAAGACCAAGCCTGTTACTAGTTTTGAAGAAGCGCTTAACTGGCTAATGGCTGAGTCGCGTCGTGGTTTATACATTCAACGTTATAAAGGTTTGGGCGAAATGAATCCAGACCAACTTTGGGAAACTACTATGGACCCAGAAACGCGTCGTATGTTGAAAGTAACTGTTGAAGATGCGATTGCTTGTGACCAGTTGTTTACTACTTTAATGGGTGACCAAGTTGAGCCGCGTCGTAACTTTATTGAAGACAACGCATTGAATGTGGAAAACCTAGACGTTTAATTCCAAGTTCAAAAAGTAGCACTAAAAAAAGGCAATATGAAAATATTGCCTTTTTTGTATCTGCCGCTCTTGAAACCAAAAATCTTATCCCCACATCTAGTAATAACAGGATGCCACAAAGGTGGGTTTTGTTAAGAAAGGGGCGCAGCAATAGTGCTGGTCCAATACAATTTATTGCTCTATGAGGATAATATACTATGCGTAATCAATACGACTTTTCACCACTTTATCGCACAGCCATTGGTTTTGATCGTCTAGCTAACTTTATTGAAGCTGCATCTAACCAAAGTGCTCAAACTCAGAATAACGGTTACCCTCCCTACAACATTGAAGCGGTAGATGAAAATAACTACCGAATCACTTTAGCTGTTGCTGGGTTTGCAGAAGATGAGCTATCAATTGTTGCTCAAGAGAATGCATTAATCGTTACTGGTACCAAGCAGAAGAAAAACAGCCAAGCTAAGTTTTTACATCAAGGTATAGCAGAACGCGGCTTTGAGCGTAAATATCAAATTGCTGACCATGTAAAAGTAAAAGCAGCTAACTTAGAAAATGGTTTGTTGTTTATTGAGCTAGAGCGGGAGATCCCTGAAGCGCTTAAACCTAAGCAAATACCTATTAACGGTAAGTTAAACGTAGAAAGCTTAGAAGCTAAATCAGCTTAACTAAACGCTAGTGATAGAGAATGAAAAGGGCCAGCAGGCCCTTTTTTTGTTAGTGAGTTAATCTGCCAGTAGTGGGTTTACTACATCAGCTAATATCTCAATACCGCGTTTAACCTGTTCTTCATTTTGAGCAAAGTTAAGGCGAATACATTCTTGGGTATGTCGCCAGTCCTTGTCGATACCTGGGAAGAAGTAACTGCCTGGCACTATGAGTAAGCCATTTTCTTTTAACTGCTGGTAAAGTTGTTTGTCGCTTATAGGTAAATCTTCAAACCAAAGCCACAAGAACATTGCACCTTCAGATTTATGTATTCGAAATTTGCTAGAAGGTATAGCAGCTTGAAGCCAGCTAATCGCTTGCTGTGACTTCTGCTGGTAGAAAGGTTTTATTACGTGGTTACTAGCATCTAGCAAGCTGTTGTCTTTAAGCATCTCGTTAGCTAGCGCAGGGCCAACGCCGCCCGGTGACAAATTAATAATTCCTGACAAATTAGAGACTGCTTTGATAGTTTCTGGTTTGGCTATAACAATGCCGCAGCGTGTTCCGGGTAAACCAAGCTTAGATAAACTTAAGCAAAGAATAGTATTGCTGTCCCAGAATGGACTAGCTCCCTCGGTAAATACTAGGTTTGGAAAGGGCAGTCCGTAGGCATTATCAATCAATAGTGGTACTTGATGCTGCTTGGCAAGTGCCGAAAGCTTGCTGATTTCGTCATTGGTAATGACATTGCCGGTAGGATTGGTGGGGCGTGACACACAAATGAGGCCAACGCTTTCATCAATTGTTAAGTGTTCAAAATCAACGTGATATTTAAACTGTCTATCAGCCAAATATTCGATGCTAGGTTTATTACCAATAAATAAGTCTTCGTCTATTCCGCTGTCTTCATAGCCGATATATTCAGGAGCAAGCGGGAACAATACTCGTTTATTATTCTTGCCTTTACCTGCAAACAAATTGAAAAGGAAGAAAAATGCGCTTTGACTACCGTTCGTGAGTGCAATATTTTCTTCATTTATACCCCAGTGGAATTCATTTCTAAAAAATGCGGCCAGGTTGGCAATGAAGTTCTTGTTGCCCTGTGGCGCATCGTAGTTACATAGTGCAGCCAGTAAGCTTTTATTACTTAGGCCAGTTTGAAGGTGCTGTTCAAAGATTGTGTTCATTTCGGGAATCTGCGCAGGATTACCACCGCCTAACATTATCATTTCATCGCCCGCTCGGATCCCTTCATCAAGGTCATCCATCAGTTGAGTAATGCCTGAATGGCGAGTGAATTTGTTGCCAAAATTTGAATATGTCATAACGCACCTTTTAAGCTAAGGCGTCACCTTAACAAAGTTTGCTTTTGAATAGCAATTGTCATTACCGAACAAACTCCGGCTGAGTTTCTCTGGTCTTCGGCAATAAAAAAGCGGCTTAAGTAAGCCGCTTTTATTTTAGTGCAGGTTGAGTCTATTTAGCTTGCTGGCCTACATAAACAACAACCACTGCATCATCGCCTTTACGGCGTTCAAATACGTAAGGAGCTGAATTTAATTGCTTGTGCTCACCACTACCCACCGCTTGGTGGCGCTTACGGAACTGAAGGAGTTTTTGCCAGTGATTATGAACAGCTAAACGTTGTTCATCGTTTAACTGATCCCAGTTCATATCTGAGCGGGTTGCTTGGTGTTTATCCGAGCTACGAGGTCCTTTTTCACGAGCGCTTTCATCACCGTAGTAAACTTGTACCGCAGTAGGCATTAACAAGAAGGCTGAGCCAAGTTGTTTTTGCTGCTCCAGATCCTTGCTGATGGTGCCAAAGGCCAATTTAGTATCATGAGATGATACGTAGCTTAGAACCTTGCCATCGCGCATTCCTAGCACGTCTGCGTAGCGTTGATAGCCATCTTGCATATTAGACAAACAGTTCATGCCTTTTTTAGCTAGATCGGTTTGGTAAGTGAAATCGATCAGTGAATCAAAGCCGGCGTCAAATAGGCGCGAGTTATTCAAGCCTTGGCCCCAAAACTCACCGGTCATCCAAAAGTCATTGTCATCAAGTACTTTATCAGGGTTGTTTTGTTTCCATTCGGCAAAGGCTTTACTAGAAGCCAATTTCAAGGCTTGCCATGCTTCTGGCTCAACGTGTTTAACGGTGTCTGCACGGAAACCGTCGATACCATATTCACGTACCCAGTCTGACAACCAAGTGACCAAGTAGTCTCTAACTGTTGCTCCTGGAATTTCTACCGCTTTGGTATCTGCTTTATTTTTGTAGAAAGGCGGTAAACCCACAACCTTATCTGATTCAGTTTTAAAATCAGGTAAGTAAGCTAGTGACATCTCGAAGTCACTTGGGCCCGGGTTAGGGTAGCCAGAAATGTCAGTTCGTACCCAATCAGGACCCCACCATTTCACCCATTCGTTACGATCACCATAATCTATATAGTCGTTAAAGCTGTGCCAGGTTTCGCCTTTACCTGGAGACCAATCGGTCCACTTTTTACCCAGGTAATTTTCGATAGGTACGTCGTATTCTTGCGTGGCACCAAAACCAAACTCTTGCATGTCGCTCAAGGTTGCGTAACCGGTGTGGTTCATCACAATGTCCATCACCACGCGAATGCCTCGAGCATGGGCATCATCTACGAACTGCTTAAACTCTTCCGCTGTACCCATGTTTTGGTCCATTACGGTGTAGTCTTGCACGTAGTAGCCGTGGTAACCGTAATGTTTGAAGTCACCTCGCATACCGCCGCCAACCCAACCACGGATTTGCTCGTAAGGTGCAGTAATCCAAATTGCGTTGATGCCTAAATCTTCAATGTAATCGAGCTTTTTGCTCAGGCCGGCAATGTCGCCGCCATGGAAGGTACCGATTTCGTTCTTGCCATCTTTAGTACGGCCATAACTATTATCGTTATCGGGGTTGCCGTTGTAGAAGCGGTCTGTCATAACAAAGTATACAGAGGCGCTATCCCAGCTAAATTCATCGGCTTTTTTACCCACAGACTCTAGTAGTAACAAGCCGCCACTTTCAGGTGAAGGGGTAAAAGTTACCTTACCTTGATAAACGGTACTCATTTGACCGCTATAAAAATCTTTAACAGCGGTGCCTTCTTCAAAACTTTCACTTACATCTACCGTTACGGGCTGACCATCCCATTGTAGGCATTGTGCGCTTTGAGCAAGTGCTTCGCTTGAGCTGCTAGCAGCTCCGCCAGTGTTTGCCTCGTTTGAAGCACACCCAGCTATTGCCATGCTGACTAAACAACCAAGCAGGGCAGGTTTAATGACTTGTTGCATTGCTTACATCCATATAGTTATTGCTGTTGACCGAAAAAAAAAGCCCCAAAGAGGGGCTTATATAGAGAGTAAGCTGTGCTTACATTTCTACTTTTTCGATGTAAACAACTGGTAATTCTTCTGTCCAGTCTAGGAAGAAACGGTAAACACCATCTTCTTCTGGAGTGAACTTGAAGTTATCAAATGCTGAACATTTGTTAGATTGACGACGCTCGCCAAGTTTGATGTCTGCTTCTCCAGATAGGAAACCGAAGTTAGTACCACATTGCCATGCAGCATCACCAAATTTCCACTCGTAAGGTTGGCCGTCAGCGATTAGTGGCTCGTCAGCAGCAGAAGTAGCAAACCATACGTTTTCTTTACCTTCAACAGGCTGAAGTTTGAACTGAGGATCAGCATCCCACCATGTGAATACACCACGTAGGTATACGTCACGAGTTAGTTTGCTGTTTGAATCGCCAGAGGCACAGCCTGCAGCAATTACGGTGATTAGCGCTAGCACACCTGCTTTCATGATATTTTTAAGCATTTCCAATTCCTTTCTATTTTTATAGCTTTCCTTTGTCTTTACAGACAAACATTACGTAATGAGCCGAACTCGAGCTTATTTATAGCGAAGCTAGGCGCGAAAAAACGTGCCAAGCTCACACTACTATGCTGAAAAGGATTTCAAGAAAAGGCTGATTTTATTAAAAAAGTTAAGTGGATCAAAAAAAGCCGCATCCCTTGCTTGGACGCGGCTTTTTTATTGTGCAGCGTAGGCTTTTAGGCTACTGAATCACAGAGATGTCAGCAATTTCTAAAAACAGCTCTCGTAGCGAGTTTAATAGGCTTAAACGGTTAATTTTTAGCGCGTCTTCATCGCTCATAACCATCACGTTATCAAAAAAGTTATCCACTACTTCACGTAAGGTGGCTAGCTCTATTAATGCTGCTTGGTAATCGCCGTTTTCCAACAAAGGTTTTAAGCTGCTTTGCATAGTTGAAATAGCTTCTGCTAAGGCCTTTTCTTGTGGCTCTTTTAGCAAGCTGCTATCAATTTGTGGTTTAACAAAATCTGGGTTTTTAGCCAGAATGTTTGATACACGTTTATTCGCAGCCGCTAAGGCTTGAGCTTGCTCTAAAGAGCGGAAGTGGCTTACCGCTTTAATGCGTTGCTCAATGTCTGCTGGCTTAGTTGGTTTACGCTCTAGTACCGCAGTGATGACGCTGGCGTCAATTCCCTGCTCAAGATACATGGCGCGCAAGCGAGCATAGACAAACTCAATAAGTTGGCCATGTACTTTAGCTTGTTGCTCTTGGTTTAACTCAAGCGGCAATAGCAACAGGGCGCTGTTGATTAGCGTATCTAAATCTAGTTCAAAGCCTTTGTCTTGAATGATGCGAATAATGCCTAAACTGGCACGGCGCAGAGCAAACGGGTCTTTATCGCCTTTAGGCAGCTGGCCAATAGCAAAAATACCCACCAAGGTATCCAGTTTATCGGCAATTGCTACCGCAGAAGCAACTTTAGATTCTGGTAATTTATCGCCAGAAAAACGTGGCCAGTATTGCTGGTTAAGCGCATTGGCTACGTCTTCGTGTTCACCATCAAACTTGGCGTAGTACATGCCCATAACACCTTGGATGTCTGGGAACTCAAGTACCATTTCACTGTTTAAGTCAGCTTTTGATAGCAAACCAGCGCGCTGTGCGTGTTGGCTATCACCACCAATTTCTGCGGCAATTTGTGCAGCTAGCTCTGAAACACGATTAGCTTTGTCGAGTAGGCTGCCTAATTTTTGTTGGAATACAACATTGGCAAGCTTATCTAGGCGCGAGTCTAAACGTGATTTTTTATCGGTTTCAAAGAAGAACTCGGCGTCAGCAAGGCGAGGGCGAACAACTTTCTCGTTACCTTCGATAACTTGCTGAGGGTCTTTACTAACAATGTTAGATACAAAGATAAAACGTGGTAATAAGTTACCCTTGGTATCTAAAATCGGGAAGTATTTCTGATTGTCTTTCATGGTATAAATCAGTGCTTCAGCAGGAACTTCCAAGAATTTCTCTTCGAAACTACCTACCATGGCTACTGGCCATTCAACCAAAGAACATACTTCTTCAAGTAACGCTTCATCCATTTCCACTACGCCGCCTTCTCGGGCTGCTTCAGCTTCAATTTGCTCGCGAATAATGGCTTTACGTTGTTGGTAATCAACAATCACTTTGCCGCGGCGATCTAGCTGTTTAACGTAGTCGTTAGCATGGTTTAGTTCGAACTCGGCTTCACCCATAAAGCGGTGGCCGCGCACGGTACGGGCTGACTCGATACCCAGAATATTGCCTTGAACTAATTTCTCACCGTATAGCATGGTGATGGTATGAACAGGGCGAATGAACTGAGTGCTTTTAGCCCCCCAGCGCATCGGTTTTGGAATTGGCAGTTTGGCTAAGCCGTCAGCCACAATTTCTGGAAATAATTGATAAATGCTTTGGCCACTTATTTCAGCTTTGTGTAGTAGCCATTCGCCTTTATCGGTTTTTAAACGCTCTGCTTGATCAACAGTAATACCATTTGAGCGCGCCCAGCCTTCGGCGGCTTTAGTGGCATTGCCGTCGGCGTCAAAAGCACTGCTAATAGCAGGGCCGCGCTTTTCTACAACTTTATCTGGGGTCTGCTCACTTAAGTTTTGAATGCTTAGTGCTAGGCGACGCGGAGCGGCATACCATTCAACACTGGTAAATTCAAAACCGGCTTTTTCTAAGCTTTGCTGTACGTTGCTTTTAAAAGACTCAGCCAAGCCGCGTAAGGCTTTAGGTGGCAACTCTTCGGTGCCGATTTCTACTAATAGGTTTTCGTTACTCATGCTGCCTCCGTTACTTTTTGTCTTTGCATAATGGGAAACCAAGCTCTTCACGAGCACTGTAATACGTTTCGGCTACGGCTTTAGAAAGGGTTCTGACACGTAGGATGAAACGCTGACGTTCGGTTACCGATATAGCATGGCGAGCATCAAGTAGGTTGAAGGCGTGTGAGGCTTTCATTACCTGTTCGTAAGCTGGCAATGGTAAGCCTGCTTCGATTAATTTTTGGCTATCTTTTTCACACTGATCAAATTGGGCGAATAAGGCCGTGGTGTCGGCATGTTCAAAGTTGTAAGTAGACTGCTCTACTTCGTTTTGATGGAATACATCACCATAGGTCACTTTGCCCATTGGGCCATCTGTCCACACTAGGTCATAGATACTGTCTACGCCCTGAATGTACATGGCTAAGCGTTCTAAACCGTAAGTGATTTCACCGGTTACTGGCGAACATTCTAAGCCACCAACTTGTTGGAAGTAGGTGAACTGAGTAATTTCCATACCGTTTAACCAGATTTCCCAGCCTAGGCCCCAAGCACCAAGTGTTGGTGATTCCCAGTTGTCTTCAACAAAACGTATATCGTGAACCTCTGGGTTAATGCCAAGCTCAACTAAAGAGCCTAGGTAAAGCTCTTGAATGTTGTCTGGTGATGGCTTCATCACTACCTGAAATTGGTAGTAGTGTTGCAAGCGGTTAGGGTTTTCACCATAGCGGCCATCGGTTGGGCGACGACATGGTTGTACATAAGCACTAGACATCGGTTCTGGACCGATAGAGCGCAAAAAGGTTTGCGGATGAAAGGTGCCTGCACCTACTTCCATGTCTAAAGGTTGAACAATTACGCAGCCTTGGCGGGCCCAGTAGTCCTGTAAGGCCAAAATAAGGCCTTGAAAGGTTTTAATATCGTATTTATGCATGATTAGTGTCGCGCGTATGAAAAATAATCGGTTTTATAACTGACGGAGTATACCCTAGCAAGCAGGCAGACCCTAGTGCTGTTGTGCGGGGAATTGCTGATAAATTAGACTTTTTTGAAAAAACTAAGCTAACTGCCTTTCTTGATCAAATACTGGAAGGGCGTTTGGTCAGTTTTTTTAGCCACTAACGTGTGATCCATGAACTCGCAAAAGCTGACCATGTCGCGAGTGGTTGATGGGTCGTCGGCTTGCACTAACAAGGTTTCGCCAATATCAATGTTACGGATGGCTTTGCGAACCATCATAACAGGTTCAGGACAACGTAAACCTAAGGCATCTAATTGGTGATCGGCTTGATTGAAATCTATGTTATTGCTCATTTTACTGCGGTCTCTTTGTGCTACAGCGCTATTGTATACCAGCTAAAAGCGAGGTGTCAGCTGTCAACTTTGACCATTGTGTGGAGAGTGAGCTATATGGCAATGGATAAGGCGCAGAAAACCCAACAAAAAGAGGCCGAAGCCTCTTGTTGCTAGGGTCTGTTTATCTTTGGTGTTGAAATGTTGTTCGAGATAAGCGGGCTTTAATCGCGGCGAGCACTTAGCAGCCTAGTGGGCTAAGCAAGAAGTGCTTAACAAAGAGTAAAGCCCGCTTACCCGAACCCTTCGGGCAGCATTTCTTAGCCATTTACTCAGTGTTAGCGAGTGATTATTAAGCGCACTTAACTGCACACTCACTGCCTTGCCTAAATGGCTAATAAATTGATGCAAAAACCATCAGCAAAGATCAACAGACCCTAGTGTATTACTTAGCGTATCCGCTGTTCGCTATTAGGGTCAAAAAACACTGCGCTCGACATATCAAACATCAAATCTAGGCTTTCGCCCATCACCGCTGGCTTATCAGGATCTAAACGACAGCTAATTTCTTTGTCGTTTAATGTCACCAGTGCAATGGTATCGGGGCCAGTAGGTTCTAAAACACCCAGTTTTAGGTTTAAGGTTGTGACTAACGGCTTGTCTTGTTTGTAAGGATTCACATGGGTAATCTGCTCTGGGCGAATGCCTACCACAACCGATTTATCGGCGTATTTTGCTAAGTGTTCTGGCAGTGGAATAGTGTGTGATTGTTGTTGGTCACACACTAAGGAGCCCACTAAACCATGCTCACTTTGTTCCACACTACAGTGTAAAAAGTTCATGGCTGGCGAGCCCATAAAGCCAGCAACAAACATGTCTGCTGGGTCGTTATAAATCTCAGCTGGTGAGCCCAATTGTAGTAGCTGGCCATCTTTCATCACGGCGATGCGATCGGCTAAAGTCATAGCTTCAATTTGATCGTGTGTTACATAAACGATGGTAGTGCCCAAGCGCTGATGTAGCTTTTTAATCTCATGACGCATTTCAACTCGTAGCTTGGCATCTAGATTACTTAAAGGCTCATCAAACAGGTAGATCTTGGGTTGACGCGCTAAGGCGCGGCCCATTGATACCCGTTGTTGCTGACCACCCGAGAGCTGCGAAGGCTTTCTGTCTAGCAGGTGCTCAATTTGCAGTAATTGGGCAACACGAGTGATTTCTTTATCGCGTTCTGGTTTATCCATTTTTTGAATTTTTAAGGCAAACTCAATATTGCCACGCACTGTCATATTGGGGTAAAGCGCGTAAGACTGGAACACCATCGCAATATCGCGGTCTTTGGGGTCTACGTTGTTTACTACTTTGCCATCGATGCAAATGTCTCCGGCGGTAATTTCTTCTAAGCCGGCAATCATGTTCATTAAAGTAGATTTACCACAGCCTGAAGGTCCAACTAGGATTAAAAACTCACCCGACTCAATGGAGATATTAATATCTTCTAGGGTATTGGGACCGTTTTTACCATAGCGCTTATAAAGTTGTTTTATATCTAAGGTCGCCATTAATTTTTATCCTTTTACTGAGCCAGCGGTTAAGCCGCGCACAAAATATTTTCCTGCTACAACATAAACAAATAGGGTAGGTAACGCGGCGATAATCGCGGCGGCCATGTCTACGTTGTATTCTTTAACACCAGTACTGGTGTTCACTAAGTTGTTTAATGCCACAGTTATAGGCTGCGAGTCTGAGCCCGAATACACCACGCCAAATAAGAAGTCGTTCCAAATCTGGGTAAACTGCCAAATGATGCAAACCATGATGATAGGTTTGGAGATGGGCAGCATGATTTTGAAGAAGATGGTGAAGAAGCCAGCGCCATCTAACTTAGCTGCCTTTACTAGCTCTCCTGGCACCGATACATAGAAGTTACGGAAGAACAGGGTAGTAAATACTAAGCCATAAACCACATGCACAAATACCAAACCGGTGGTGGTATTGGCTAAGCCAAATTTACCTAAGGTAGCTGCCATAGGGAGCAAAATTACCTGGAAGGGAATAAAGCAGCCAAATAGCATTAAGGCAAAAAACAAGTTTGAACCTTTAAAACGCCAATGAGCAATGACATAGCCGTTTAAAGCGCCAATTAGGGTAGAGATAAATACTGCTGGAATGGCCATTTTAAAGGAGTTCCAGAAGTAGCCTTTCACCCCCTCACAGGTTACCCCGGTACAGGCGCTGCCCCAGGCTTTAAACCAAGCTTCAAATACCCATACTTCTGGCAACGACAACAGGTTGCCGCCACGAATATCCGGTAGGGTTTTAAACGAGGTTAATAGCATTACCAGTAGTGGCATTAAATAAATGGCACAAAACAATATTAAGATGAAGTAGATGAACAAACGTCCCGGAGAAAATTTAGTCATGATTATTGCTCCCGGTTACGCAGTTCAGAGTATAAATACGGCACGAGTATCGCGAGTACGCCGCCTAACATCATCATGGCGCTGGCCGCACCTAAGCCCATTTGTCCGCGAGTAAAGGCGTGGGTATACATAAAGAGTGCCGGTAGATCCGAGGAATAACCTGGGCCACCAGAGGTTAATGCGGTTACTAAATCAAAGCTCTTAATTGCAATGTGTGAGGTGATAATTACCGCGCTAAAGAACACTGGGCGTAGGCAAGGAAGTATGATCTTCCAGTAAATGGTGGGCATGCTTGCGCCATCGATTTGCGCCGCTTTTACAATGCTTGAGTCGATGCCACGCAGGCCAGCCAGAAACATTGCCATTACAAAGCCGGAGGATTGCCAAACGGCTGCAATCACTAGGGTATACACCGACATGTCATTGCTCACTAGCCAGTTGAATTCAAAGCTGGTCCAGCCCCAGTCGTGCATCATTTTTTCTAAACCTAAACCGGGGTTTAAAATCCACTTCCAGGCAGTACCTGTCACAATAAATGACAGCGCCATCGGGTAAAGATAAATCGTGCGGATAGCTCCCTCTTGGCGAATATTCTGATCCAGAAATATCGCTAACAAGGTGCCTAAAATAATTGAGATAATGATAAACAATACACCAAAAATCAGCAGGTTAATGCAGGATGTGACCCAACGGTCATTTTCCATCAATTTTTGGTATTGCAGTAAACCCGCCCACTTAAAGTTGGGTAAAAAGCGAGAATGGGTTAACGATAAGTAGCCAGTCCAAGCTACGTAGCCATAAATACACACTGTAACCAGAAATATCGACGGCGACAGAATGATTTTAGGCAACCATTTTTGCAGAGTATTAAACATAGTACAGCCTCGTTCGAACTCCGTGTTCAAACTAACATGGGGATAGCAAAGGTAAACTCCGACCGGGTGGCCGGAGTTTTAAGGCTTATTTAGCGGCTTTAACTACGCGCGCTAACTTAGTTACCGCTTCTTTAGGGTCACCGTCTGGATCATTAAAGAAGTTAGTCACTACATCGTAAATGGCACCTTGAACGTAACCAGTAGTGGCTAGGCCATGCGCCATGCTTGGCACTAGGTCGCCCGATTGGTTACTGGCTTTAAAGGTCGCCATTGAATCCAAGGCACAACTGTCAAATTTGCTCATATCCATATCGGTACGTACTGGAATAGAACCTTTGTTTAAGTTAAATACTTCTTGGAATTCTGGAGTAAGGATAGTTTTAGCTAGGGCTTTTTGCGCTTTAACATTATCGGCGTTGCTTAGTTCAAACATGGCGAAGCTGTCGATGTTAAAGGTAAATTGGCCGTCGGTACCGGGTGCTGGTAAACAAACGAAGTCTTTGCCTGGTACTTTGCCTGCAGCAACAAATTCGCCTTTCGCCCAGTCGCCCATAATTTGCATACCGGCTTGGCCATTAATTACCATGCTGGTGGCAATGTTCCAATCACGGCCTGGTGAGTCGCTATCGATGTAGTTACTCATTTTTTTGAATACCGTAAATACTTCAACCATTTTGTCGCTGCTAAGCACTGCATCGTCGTGCATCACAAACGCTTTGTTGTAGTCTTCAGAACCTAAGATGTCTAAAGCCACGGCTTCAAATACTGTGGCGTCTTGCCAAGCTTGGCCACCGTGAGCTAATGGGATAATACCAGCCGCTTTAAGTTTTTCTGCAGAAACAAAAAACTCATTCATAGTAGTAGGGATTTTAGCGCCCGCTTTTTCAAATACTGCTGGGTTAGCCCATAACCAGTTTACGCGGTGCACGTTTACCGGAACGGCTACGTAGTCGCCGTTAAACTTCATTACATTGGTAACCACAGCCGGAACCGCATCGTCCCATTCTTCGGCTTTAGCTACGTCATTCAGGTTACTTAAAAATCCAAGGTCTGCCCATTCTTGAATGTCGTGACCTTTGATTTGAGCTGCTGCTGGTGGGTTACCAGAGATCGCGCGAGTTTTTAGTACTGTCATCGCACTTTCACCACCGCCGCCAGCTACGGCAAAGTCTTTCCAAGAATGCCCTTGGGCTTCTAACATTTCTTTTAGCACGCCTACAGATTTGGCTTCACCACCTGAAGTCCACCAGTGAAGAACTTCTACTTCCCCTGCATAAGCAAGGTTAATAGCGCTAGTAAGTGCCAGGGTAGAGGCGAGAGTTGCAAATTTACGCATATTGATGCCTTTGTTATTTTTTTGTGAATTCCATTCCTTATTTCACCAATCTTACTGCGCTGATTGGCTACTAAATAGACTAGATGAAACAGCTTGATAACAAAGTAACCTTTTGTAACGAAGTTGTTACAAAAGGCTTATTTAATGTGAGGCAGTTGGAGTTTTACTTCTAAACCCCCTTGAGGGAGGTTTTGTAGGGTGATGTCACCACCATGAGCATGGGCAATATTGCGGGCAATACCTAGGCCTAAACCAGAGCCAGAATCGTCTTTGCTTAATCGTACGTAGGGGTTAAATACTTCTTTAATTCGCTCTTCCGGAATACCAGGGCCATGGTCAACAAATAGCAAACAAAGCTCGGCATCATCATCGAGCAAATAAATCTCAATATCGTTGCCGTACTTAATGCCATTTTCTACAAGGTTGCTGATGCAGCGCTTTATCGCTAGCGGTTTTCCGCGATAAGGATTGTCGGTTTCACCAAATACCACTACCTTGCCTAAGAACGGTTCAATGCAGTGTTTTAAGTGAGTCATTATATTGATATCACTTAAGTTTTCATGAATGTCGGTATCTTTAACTGTTTGCAGAGCACCTTTTGCCATGATCTCTAACTCGTCTAAATCACGGTTAAAGGCATCAATTATTTTCTCATCGTCAAGTAATTCTGCGCGCAAGCGTAGCCGGGTAATCGGCGTTTTTAAGTCGTGAGAAATAGAGCGAAATAATAATTCTCGGTCTTCAATATAACGCTTCAGTTTACCCTGCATAGTATTAAAGGCGCGGGTAGCTTTGCGAATTTCATCGCTGCCTTCTTCCACCAATGGCGGTTGAAATAAATCGATGGTTAAACGTGAAGCCGCTTTAGCCAAACGACGCAGTGGGCGAGTTTGACGGCGAACTAAGATAAAGGTGAACAGTAGCAAGAAAAAAGTCATCAAGGCGATGAACATGATGCGATCTTGCGGTAACAGGTTGTCTTGCAAGGTCATGTAGGGCGCGGGCAGCAATGCTGCTAAATAAATCCACTCGCCACTTTCTAGCTCGATTTGAGTCACTAAAATAGGTGGATTAAGCGGTTGAACTTGCAGAGTATGTGATGCCCAAGAAGAAGGTAAGTCTTTAAGTAATATATCGTTTTTGAGTACATGCAGCTTGTCGGGCATGGAAAAGTCTACATCAATCATTGGGCTGCGATTGAGCTCGCGATGTAATACTTCGCCCACGGTTTGAATCACAATGTTTTTACGGTGACTATCGGGGATGGAGTCAATGTGAATGTATTCTTGATTGAGTGAAACAAAGAAGCGGGTGCCGCCCATTTTGCGCAACTGATTAAGCACAATGTGGCGATATTCAGAAGGTAAAGACTCAAAAAAGGTCACCGTAGAGGCCAAACTCAAGGCTAAGTTTTGGGAGGTTGAACGTAAGCCATCAGACTCGGATTGGCGCAACTGGTAAAACCAAATAAAGCTACTTGCACCCTGCGCTAGGCCAATTGCTAATAGCAATAGCAGTAGCATTCTCGCTAATAATGAGTTGGGCTTTATTCTATTTAAGAAGGCCTTAAACTTCATGGCTCACTTGCGTCACCATCATATAACCAACACCGCGAATAGTTCTAATTAAGCGGGTATTACTGCCATCGTCTTTGAGGCGCTGGCGCAAACGAGAAATTTGTACATCTATACCACGCTCCATTGGCAAGCTTTCGCGGCCGCGGGTGGCATCGCTAATGGTATCGCGATCCAGGGTTTCGTTGGGGTGCTGCAAAAACAGTTGTAACAGGCGGTAGTCACTACTTGATAGTTCGAGCTTATCCCCGTCTTCATGTTCAAGCTGCTGAGTTTGGCTATCTAGCCGCCATTGGCCAAAGCGAATGTAGCGGGTATTTTGTTGCGCATTCGCGGTAACTTGAGAACGGCGCAACAAGGCTTTTACACGTGCTAATAATTCACGAGGGTTAAAGGGTTTACCAATGTAATCATCTGCGCCTAACTCTAAACCTACAATACGGTCCATTTCGTCGGAGTTGGCAGTAAGCATAATAATTGGCACATTTGAGGTACGACGAATTTTTTGGCAAAGGGTGAAGCCGTCGTCGCCGGGTAACATAATATCAAGAATGATTAACTCAGGGTCGTTGCTCTCTAGCAATTTTGCCATCTCTTCACCGTCGTTGGCGCTAATCACGTCAAAACCTGACTTACTTAAATATTGTTCAAGTAAGCTGCGAATTTCTAAGTCATCATCCACTACCAATAACTGTTTAGCTATAACCATGAGCCTCAATTCTGTTTTTCGAAGAGTTTATGGCCTAAGAATAACAAACAACGGGCTTGGGAAAAACGCTTGCTCTGTTTAAGCAAAAAAAATGGGAGCTTAATGCTCCCATTCACAGCTATTTTTTACACTTTATGGTCGCTCAAACACTGTCGCGATGCCTTGGCCTAAACCAATACACATAGTGGCAACACCCAGTTTGGCGTCTTTGGCTTCCATAAGGTTGATTAGCGTTGTAGAGATTCGCGTGCCAGAACAGCCCAAAGGATGACCTAAAGCAATGGCGCCACCGTTTAGGTTTACCTTATCGTCTACTTGGTCCATCAAGCCTAAGTCTTTAACGCAAGGTAGAGACTGTGCAGCAAAGGCTTCGTTAAGTTCGAATAAATCGATATCTTCAACTTTTAGACCGGCACGTTTAAGTGCTTTTTGGGTCGCTGGCACTGGGCCGTAACCCATAATCGACGGATCGCAGCCCGCAATGGCCATAGAGCGTACTTTGGCGCGAACCGTTAATCCAAGCTCAGCGGCTTTTTCTGCCGACATCACTAACATGGCCGATGCGCCGTCTGACAATGCTGAAGAGGTCCCCGCGGTTACTTTACCGTTAGCTGGGTCAAATACCGGACGTAGTTGAGACAATCCTTCTGCTGTGGTTTCTGGGCGAATCACTTCGTCTGTTTCAATTAACTTCAAGGTACCGTCGGCATCGTGGCCTTCAACTGGGAATATTTCGCTGGCAAAGCGACCTTCTAGCGTCGCTTGGTGAGCCAAGCGATGTGAGCGGGCGCCAAATTCATCCATCGCTTCACGGCTAATGCCGTGCATTTGCGATAGCAATTCGGCGGTTAAGCCCATCATGCCCGCTGCTTTTGCGACTGATTTAGCCATGCCAGGGTGAAAGTCTACCCCGTGATTCATTGGCACGTGGCCCATGTGTTCAACACCACCTACGATGAATACATCACCTTGGTCGGCCATAATGGCGCGTGCGGCATCGTGCAAGGCTTGCATCGACGAACCACATAAACGGTTTACGGTGACAGCTCCGGTTGAATGCGGCAAGCCGGCTAACAATGCGGCATTACGCGCAACGTTAAAGCCTTGCTCTAAGGTTTGTTGCACACAACCCCAGTAAACATCTTCAATGTCATTGGGATCGAGCTTAGGGTTACGCTCTACCAAGCCTTTCATTAGCTGAGCAGATAAGTCTTCGGCACGTACATTTCTAAAACACCCGTTTTTAGAGCGGCCCATAGGAGTACGAATACAATCTACAATCACTACTTCTTTCATTTTATATTCCTCCATTAACCTTGCTTGCCGTAGTAAGTTTCGCCCGCCGCTGCTTTAGCGCGGAGGCCGTCGGTAACTTGGTAAAGTGGACCAAGTTCAGCGTATTGATCTGCAAGAGCTACGTAGTTATCTAACCCCATGGTATCTAGGTAGCGGAATACACCACCTCGGAATGGAGGGAAGCCTAAGCCATAAACCAGTGCCATATCGGCTTCGGCAGGGCTTTGAATAATGCCTTCTTCTAAACAGCGCACCACTTCGTTAATCATTGGAATCATCATGCGGGCAATAATCTGCTCACTGCTGTAGTCGTAACGTTCTTTACAAATTTTGGTGAGCAAATCATAGCTGGCCGGATCGGCATCTTTCTTCGGTTTACCTCGGCGGTCTTTGGTATAGGCGTAAAATCCTAAGCCATTTTTCTGGCCAAAGCGTTCAGCTTGGTACATAACATCAATCGCATCTTCGCCGGTTTTGCTCATGCGCTCAGGGAAGCCGTTAGCCATTACTGCGCCAGCATGGTGGCCGGTATCAATACCTACCACATCAAGCAGGTAAGCTGGGCCCATTGGCCAACCGAATTGCTTCTCCATGATTTTGTCTACTTTTACAAAATCAGCACCATCTTGAAGTAGGCGAGTAAAACCAAAGAAGTAAGGGAACAATACACGGTTTACAAAAAAGCCTGGGCAGTCATTAACTACCACCGGGGTTTTGCCCATTTTGGCAGCGTAAGCCACCACGCTATCGATGGTTTCTTGAGAGGTTTTTTCACCGCGAATAACTTCAACCAATGGCATACGATGCACTGGGTTGAAGAAGTGCATGCCACAGAATTTTTCTGGGCGGGCTAGGTTCTTAGCCAATAGCGAAATAGGAATAGTGGACGTATTTGAGGCCACAATGGTGTCGGCAGAGACTTTCTGTTCCACCTCTTGCAACACAGCTGCTTTGATTTTTGGATTTTCAACCACTGCTTCAACCACGATGTCGCTATTAGCGATAGACTCATAATTTAAGCTTGGGTTAATGGCTGAAAGGATTTTGCCCATTTTCAAACCATCTATGCGACCACGCTCTAACTGTTTGTTGAGTAACTTGGTTGCTTCATTCATGCCAAGCTCTAGTGCTGCTTGGTTAATGTCTTTCATTACCGCAGGTACGCCGCGGCTAGCGCTTTGATAAGCGATACCGCCACCCATAATGCCTGCGCCCAATACTGCGGCTTGATTAATGGCTTGGGCATTTTTAGCTGCCTTTTTAGCTAAGCCTTTTAGTTGTTGATCGTTTAGGAAGATACCAACTAGGGCTTGAGCAACATCTGATTTTGCCAAACCAATAAAGTATTTGCCTTCTAAGGCCAAAGCTTCTTTACGTCCGCAAACTGCTGCCTTTTCCATGGTTTTAACTGCAGTGATAGGAGCGGGGTAGTGTGGGCCCGCTTTTGCGATAACCATGCCTTTAGCGCAGTTGAAGCTCATCATCGCTTCGATTTTGTTTAATGCGAGGGGCGATAGTTTAGCTTGGCGACGATTCTGCCAATCAATTTTTTCACTGATGGCATCTTGCAGCATGGCTAAGGCCGCATCATGTAATCGTTCTGCGGGGACAACAGCGTCTACCATGCCAAATTTTTGGGCTTCTGCTGCTTTGTAGTTTTTACCGGTAGTAATCCATTCCATGGCGTTATCGGCACCAATTACTCGGGGTAATCTCACTGTGCCACCAAAGCCAGGCATAATGCCTAGTTGGGTTTCGGGTAAGCCTATACGTGCGCTAGGCTCGGCAATACGTAAATCTGTAGAAAGGATAAATTCGCAGCCGCCACCAAGTGCGTAACCGTTAATCGCGGAAACCGTAGGTACAGGCAGATCTTCTAGGGCGTTAAAAATGTCATTGGCTTTGGTGAGCCAAGCGCCTAGCTCTTCTTCTGGTAGTGCAAACAAACCCAAAAACTCGGTGATATCAGCACCAACAATGAAGGCGTCTTTTGCCGAACTAAGCAATAAGCCTTTTAGTTCTGTTTGCTGTTGCAACGCGCTAATAGCTTCATTTAGCGATACTAAAGTGCTTTTATCTAGCTTATTTACACTTCCTTGCTTGGCATCGAATGTTAGTTCAGCGATACCGTCGGCAATATAACGAACACTAAGGTTCTCGCCTTGATATATCATTCTGCTCTCCTTGTGGCTGGTGTGCATTGCACCAGTTTTGTGTAGGGGTTAGAGATAAACTTGTAATCAATTTGTTACTCAAACATTAAAGCAAATATAACACCCATTTAAAACACTTGTTTGATATTTTGTTGCTCGCCGCACAAAACCGCTTATGAGTGGCTGGCTTATATCCTTAATAAATCATCAATTAACTGCTCTAGATCCAACTATATGTTTATTAAATGCGCTATAACTAAATAGCTAATTAATAGTCGTAGAGAGGGTGCTATGCCAACTATTCATCAACTGTTTTCTCAGCATATTGAACAATTGCAGCAGCGGGTTGCAGATGTATTAGAGCGTGAGGAGCTCGACGCCTTAATCATTCACTCCGGTTACCCTCTACGAACCTTTTTGGATGATCAGCATTATCCTTTTAAAACTAACCCGCATTTCAAACATTGGCTGCCGCTTACAGAGCATCCACATTGTTGGTTGGTGGTTGATGGTACAAGCAAGCCGGTACTGATTTATCATCAGCCAAGTGACTATTGGCATAAAACGGCAGGTGACCCAGAGGGCTTTTGGGTAGATAGTTTTGAGATTAAGCGGATGGCTAATCCGCAAGATATTGAGCCCTTCCTGCCAGTTAAGCGACAACGTTGTGCCTACATCGGCGAGCATCCAGAGTTAGCCGAGGCTTTGGATATTGGGGAGCGAAACCCAGAATCGGTACTTAACTACCTGCATTATTACCGCGCTTACAAAACCGACTACGAGCTCGAATGCATTCATGAGGCAAACCGTCGAGCGGTTAAAGCCCACCTTAGCGCTAAAGAGTTGTTTTTCGCTGGTGCATCAGAGTTTGAAATTAACTTAGCTTATTTAGCCAGCTTGGGGAAAAGTGAATACTCACTTCCGTATTCAAACATAATTGGCATGAATCAAAATGCGGCGATTCTTCATTACACCGCTTTAAGTGCTAGTAAGCTTGCCGAGAAACAGCATTATTCAATGTTGATTGATGCTGGCGCTGAGTATCGGGGGTACGCGGCAGACATCACCCGCACCTATGCTTACCGTAAAGGGCTGTTTGCTGAGTTGGTGGCTGAAATGGACAAACTGCAGCTGGCTTTGATTACTGATTTAAAACCCGGGTATCGCTATACCGACCTGCATTTTAAAGCGCATCGACAGTTGGCCAAGCTGCTGGTGGATTTTGAGTTTGTATACTGTAGTGCCGCTGCCGCCGTGGAAAAAGGCATTACACGTTGTTTTTTCCCACATGGTTTGGGTCATCACTTAGGATTGCAAGTGCATGACGTTGGTGGTTTTATGCAAGATGAAGACGGCGATGTACAAGCTGCACCGGCCAGTGATCCGTTTTTGCGCTGTACTCGCATGATTGAACCACGCCAAGTGCTTACCATAGAGCCCGGTTTATATTTTATCGAAAGCTTGTTAACCGAATTGGCCGAATCAGAGCATACTCGCTTGATTAATTGGGCAAGGGTTGATGAAATGCGTCGCTTTGGCGGTATTCGTATAGAAGACAATGTTGTGGTTACCGCGCTGGCTTGTAACAACCTAACGCGAGAGCAAAATTGGCAATAGCAGTAAATGATTATTTTAAACCGCAGCAAACGGTGAGCTGCGAAGAGTTAATCAAACGTAGCCGTTTTATTAGCTTGATTATTCCAGTTGCTAATCGCCAACAAGCACAGCAACAATTAGAAGAGATTAAACAATTACATCCACAAGCGCGTCATCATTGTTGGGCTTTTGTGGCTGGTCACCCTAACGATAGCCAATGTTTGGGTTTTAGCGATGATGGCGAACCCTCGGGTACGGCGGGTAAACCTATGTTAGCCCAATTGCAGGGAAGTGGCTTAGGTCAAATTCTGGCGGTGGTTGTTCGCTATTCAGGTGGCATTAAACTTGGTACTGGTGGTCTGGTTAAAGCTTATGGTGGTGGTGTTCAGCAGGCATTAAAGTTAGTTGAATCTGAGCGAGTGGTAGCTTGTGGAGAGTGCAGCTTGGAATTTGATTATGCCTATACAGCCCAAGTAGAGAGTATGCTCGAGCGCCATCGTGCGGTTAAGCTTGATACTCAGTTTTCTAGCCTAGCGCAGATGCAGGTTAGTTTACCGCTTAGTGAATATGCAGCTTTCAAACAACAGCTGATTAACCTCTCAAGTGGGCAGATTAAGGTAGGGAAGCTGCTGTCTTAAGTTGTCTTGTGCAACGCTTTACTTCAAGATATGCAGCATTAACTTTATTTAGAAAGAGATACGACACGGATGCAGATCAGAGCGATTATTAGGATCGTTGGACTTCTAGTAATGCTATTTAGTCTCGCTATGATCGTTCCGGCTATTGTCGCTGCGGTATATAAAGATGGTGCTGGTAAGGCCTTTATGGCCGCCTTTGCACTGTGTGTTAGCGCTGGTTTTCTATTGTGGTTCCCACAACGGCATCAAAAGACTGAGCTTAAAGCCAAAGAAGGCTTTCTCATTGTTGTTCTATTCTGGACAGTGCTGGGCAGCGTAGGTGCGCTGCCGTTTATTCTTACCGAAAACCCTAACATGTCGGTTACCGACTCCTTCTTCGAATCGTTTTCTGGCTTAACCACAACCGGTGCCACGGTGATCGTTGGTATCGAAAACCTGCCTAAAGGTATTTTGTTTTACCGGCAAATGCTGCAATGGTTGGGTGGAATGGGCATCATTGTATTAGCGGTTGCAGTATTGCCTATTCTTGGGGTTGGGGGCATGCAGTTATATCGCGCCGAAATTCCTGGTCCAGTTAAAGACAAAAAGATGACCCCCAGAATTGCCGAAACCGCCAAGGTGCTTTGGTACATCTATTTGTTTCTCACGATTAGTTGTACGGTGGCATTTTGGTTGGCAGGCATGTCGATGTTTGATGCGATTTGTCACGCTTTTTCCACCATTGCTATTGGTGGCTTTTCTACTTATGACGCCAGCCTTGGTCACTTCGATAGCTCTCTCATTAATACCATCTGTGCGGTGTTTCTTATTATCTCCGGGATTAATTTCTCTTTACACTTTGCCGCGGTAAATGGTCGCAACATAACCTTTAAGTACTATTTTCTCGACCCAGAATGCCGAGCGTTTTTCTTTATCCAGATTAGCTTAACTCTAATTTGTGTGGCTATTTTATTAGCCCAGCAAGTCTATAGCTCACCCACGGTTGCGCTAGACCAAGCATTTATTCAATCTGTGTCCATCTCAACGACAGCTGGTTTTACTACCACCAGTTTCTCTGAGTGGCCGTTGTTTTTGCCTGTATTGTTAGTATTTTCTAGTTTTATTGGTGGCTGCGCTGGTTCGACCGGTGGCGGCTTAAAGGTAATCCGGGTATTTCTTTTAAGTCTGCAGGGCATGCGAGAGCTAAAACGCTTGGTTCACCCGCGTGCGGTTTATCAAATTAAGTTGGCAAATAAAGCCTTGCCCGACCGAGTATTAGAAGCGGTATGGGGCTTCTTCTCTGCCTATACATTAGTGTTTGTTATTTGTATGTTGGGGCTTATAGCGTCAGGTATGGATGAGCTATCGGCATTTTCAGCAGTGGTGGCTTGTTTAAACAACCTTGGTCCGGGGCTTGGTCAAGTAGCGGTGCACTATTCAGATATAAGCGACGCCAGCAAATGGGTATTGCTAATTGCTATGCTATTTGGCCGCCTAGAAGTGTTTACCTTATTGGTACTATTTACCCCAGTGTTTTGGAAAAGTTAATCATGAAGTTGTTAGTATTATATTCAAGCTGCGAAGGACAAACCTTAAAGATTGCTAAACATATTGTGTTTCAGCAAGCAGGTGAGGTAGCGGCTGATTACATACAGATAGATAGTAATCAACAAAATCTAGATTTAACGGCCTATGACAAAGTACTCATTGGCGCATCCATTCGTTATGGCAAATTCAGGCCGCAACTTTACTCGGTGTTAGCCGAGTACCAAAACCAATTGGCTAATGTACCTGTAGCGTTCTTTGGTGTGTGCCTTACCGCCCGCAAGCCTGAAAAAAACACCCCCGAAACAAGTGTATATATGAAGAAGCTAAACCTTAATGCCGCTTGGATGCCTAAATTGCAAGCTGTGTTTGCGGGTGCATTGCTTTATTCAAAGTACACTTGGTGGCAAGCGCTGCTTATTCAATTCATCATGAAAATGACCGGTGGTAGCACCGACAAAAGCCAAGACCTAGAGTTAACTGATTGGGCGAAGGTAGATGAATTTGCTACTCAGTTCGCAAAACTGGATAAATAATCAGCGAAATCTATAGTTTTTGTGTGGATTTGCACAAGCTTTAACCACTTAAACAAAAATCCTAATGTTTCTTCAAAAAACGCTTGCGCCGCGGGAATCGATCCCTATAATGCACCTCCACTGACACGGCACGCAGCGCGCTAAAGCGAAGCAAGGCTACGTCAGGGTTGGCAAGGCCTAGGGCTGA